>JAUBOM010000184.1:0-10277 GCA_036700245.1 Microcoleus vaginatus BM001213989 | reverse complement strand
CCCATCCAGGGTGGGGTGCATGAACAGGATAAGAGCTTGATGCTTCACCTATAGCGGTTCCGTCTGTCGCTAGGAGCAATGCCTTAGCAGAGCCTGTCCCTAAATCTAGGCCAAGCAACATTAGGCTAGTCCTCACATACTTAAAAGTTCAGAATTCAAAATTAGATTTGTTGCCAAATATAGCCGTCGCCATAGACATTAGGACACTGTCTTAAGAAGGGCTTCCGTTTCCGTCGCATCGCGCCAAGTATGGGAGTGGTGTAGCTGTTTGCGAATTCGACTTTTCAACCAAGCCGAGCATTTCTCTATGCGGTTGAACTCAGGCGAATAGGGGGCAGATAGACTACTTGGGCACCATCCGCTTCAAGCAACTGGGCAGTAGTTATTCCTGTGGGGATTGTAGGATGCGTTGTCTATGCTTCGCCAGAAAATCAAGCATGACTTTCGCTACAGTATCCGCCGACTCTACCACAAAGGCGTGACCACCTTGCTCGAGGATAGCTAGTTCAGCATTGGGGATACCTTGAGCTAGTTCCTCCGAAAATCTGACCGGAGTAAGAAGGTCTTCTTTGCCAACCATAACGAGTGTAGGGCAATGAATGTTTGCAAGGCGATCGCGCCTGTCACTGCCAAGAATAGCTCGGCTTTGGTGATATAGTCCATGAGGTGTCGGCCCAAATGGTTGATTCTCAATCAAGGTGATGAGTTGTTCCATTACCCCTGGAATCGAGTAAAACGCATCGGTAAACAGCCAAGGCAAGATAACCCTCTGATAAAGCGTTCCCTCTAATTTCTGTGTCAAGTCGCCAAACAATTTGATGAGTGAATTAAACTTTTCATCTCCCTTTGCCCAAGATGAGAGAAGTATCAAACTTTGGATTTTTTCTGGATATGTCAAAGCCAGTTCTTGAGCAATCTGTCCACCCATTGAATGACCTGCCACATGGACTTGAGAAATGCTCAAGTAATCCAACAGCGCGGCTGCATCAGCCGCCATTTGTTTGATGCTGTAAGGACTGTCTGGCGCTTCACTTTGCCCAACTCCTCGGTTATCAAAGCGAAGCACCTGATACTGCTTAACAAGCGATCGCATCATTGCAGCCCAAGTTGAACTGTCACTGTCAAACCCGGCTATCAGCAGTAATGGCTCGTTTTCGCTGGAACCTTGAATGTTGTAGTACAAATCAATTCCGTTGACGTGAATTACTGACACAGGCTTTTCTGGAGACTATGGACTTCAATTGCTTGCATCACTTTCTGCCCCAAGTAATAACTGTAAGGTTTTGCCATCAGAGGTTGCGGGGAGACTACTACTGTATAGTCTATTTCCTAATGAAACTGCCAACAGCTATCAAGCTAAAAATCGCAGCTTAAGTTGATAATGCCATTACTGTGCCTGCGAGGATCGGACAAGCGTTCCTCGAGCACCAAATTCATGCAAACTACGCAACTTTTCAGCAACAGTCTCGACGAAACGTGGCGACTGTACTAAATCGCCAAAAATCTCAAACAGGCTGAGGAAAGGTCTGGGATCGGTTTTACCTGAGCGGGCTTGTTGAGTGAGGATATCAGCTAAGGGGTCATCAATGGGGATAGGACGGTTCTGGTCGTCATAACCATTGAGATACTGACACCAAGCAGCGATCGTTAAACTTAGGTAATCGATCGCACCTCCAAGTTGTAATTTATCGCGGAGCGACCCTAAAACAAACTTAGGAATTTTGGCCGATCCATTCAGACACAGGCGCGGAAGCTGATCGCGAATTTTAGGATTGGAAAACCGTTCAATTAGAGTCTTTTTATACTCGTCTAAATCAATCCCAGGAACAGGTTGGAGCGTTGGTGTCACCTCGTCCATCAGGTTAGCAACGGCTTGCCGGAATAACGGGTCTGCCATGACTTCATAAACGTAGGTATAACCTGCCAGAGAGCCGAGATAGCCAATCAACATATGACTGGCATTGAGCAGCCGAAGCTTCATCATTTCGTAGGGATGAACCTCGTTAGTCATCTGTACGCCAACGGATTCCCAATCGGGTCTGCCTGCACAAAATGTATCTTCGATTACCCACTGGGTGAAAGGCTCCGCGACGCATGGAAACGCATCATCAATACCAAACTGTTGGGCCACCATTTCGATATCTGCTGGGGTTGTCAGCGGAGTAATGCGATCGACCATGCAGTTGGGAAACGCAACGTGTTCAGCAATCCAACTTCCTAACTCTGGATCGCGCATTTGGGCAAATGTCGTTAGCATTTTCCGCACCATGTTGCCGTTGCCCTGGATATTGTCGCAGGACAAGACAGTAAAGGGTGCTAACCCCTGTTTGCGGCGCTTTTCGAGTGCTGCTGTCAAAAAACCGTATGTCCCAATTGGTTGGTCAGGATGTTGCAAATCGTGCTGCATCGTCGGGTGGTTTACATCGAAATTGCCACTTCCTTCAATGTAGTAGTAGCCGCTTTCAGTGATCGTTAGAGTAACGATTCGGCATTTGGGATCTGCTAATGCTTCAATAACTGCTTGACGATTGTCTGGTGCAAACAGGTATCGAGTGATTGAACCGATGATTCGAGCGCGATCGGACTCTGGCGATCGCTCAACTAAAGTATACAAACAATCTTGGGATTGAAGCGCATCCCGCATCCGCCTGTCAAAGTCATAGTCCAGCAATCCAACACCACAGATTCCCCAGTCACTACCAGGATTCTGATGGAAATAATCATCGAGATAAAGCGCTTGGTGCGATCGATGAAATCCACCAACTCCAATATGCACAATTCCATTAGAAATTTGATGGCGATCGTACTTGGGTATGCGAACGTTTTCAGGTAAACGAGATAGGGATGCTTCATTCACCTTGATTGTTGAGCCTGTGCTGATATTGCTGTTCATTCTTATTTAAGGATGATGGTATCAATTAAGACGAGACTAGAACTTTACGGGTAGCGAATCGAAGCCCTTCAAAAGCAGCATTGAATGTTTTGTTGGAATAGCTTGCTGATCCGGATCGAAGCTGAGATTCGGTAGTCTTCTAAGTAATGTGGTGAAGCAAATAGTTAACTCCATGCGAGCTAAAGCCGCTCCCAGACAAAAGTGAATTCCTGAACTAAACCCAAGGTGTTCGTTGGGGGTGCGTGTAATATCGAAAACCTCCGGTTCCTCAAACTTCTCGGGGTCATGATTGGCCGCCCCAAACCCCAGTGCGATGACGCTACCCGCCGCGATCTCCTTACCGCCAATCGTCAGGTCTTGTTTGGCAATCCGAAGGAAAAAAGGAGTGGAGGTATCGAAACGGATCATTTCTTCGACAGCGCTATCGATCAGAGAAGGATTTTTTTTCAGTTTTTGCAGTTGGTCCGGATGAGACAGCAGTGCATTCACCCCATTGGCAATCATGTCTGTGGTGGTCAACAGACCTGCAATTAATATCTGAATGCATACAGATGGGAGTTCCTCAAAATTAACTCCCTGCTCTTGGTAGGCCACACTCAGCAGGCTAATCATGTCAGTTCCCGGTTGCCGACGCCGTTGTTCAACCAGTTGCCTGATTAGTGCAGAAAACTTTACGGCTGCCTTGTCTGCCTTGCGTGCCAATTCTTCAATATCAATATTTGAGCCGCCCGATGTGCCAAATATTAGGGTTATATCCATTGCCCATTCCAGCAGGTTCGCTCTGTCGGTTTCTGGCACACCCATAATCTCAGGAATAATGAACCCTGGTAGTGGTAACGACAAATCCGATACAACATCCATGCCGCCGTGATTTTGAACCCGATCCAACAATCGATCCGTGGTGTTCTGGATAATCGAGCGCCAGCTTTCTATCGCACGAGTTGTAAATCCCGGGTTGGCTAACTTCCGCATTCGGGTGTGCTCCGGTGGATCTTTCTCACTTATCATTTTTGATGTCAGAGCGAGGAAATTCTGAATCTCTTTGACATCCAAAGAACCTAACTGATTGATATGCAACGGTTTTTTGTCTGAACTCAAACGCTCATCCCGTAGAGCCACCTCAACATCTCTATAGCGTGTCAAAATCCAGTAGCCTCCAGACTCACAATAGTGAACCGGGTCTTCTGAACGCATCCGTTTGAAGAGTGGATAGGAATTAGCCAAAGCTTCGGGCGCAAACAGATCGTAGGTTTGCTGGTTGGCGAATGCTGGCATATTTTTGTGTTGTGAATTCATTTGTAAGATGATGGTATCACTTAAGACGAGACTAGAACTTTACGGGTAGCGAATCGAACCCCTTAAAGATCAGAATTGAATGTTTTGTTGGAATAGCTTGCTGATCCGGATCGAAGCTGAGATTCGGTAGTCTTCTAAGTAATGTAGTCAAGCAAATAGTTAACTCCATGCGAGCTAAAACCGCTCCCAGACAAAAGTGAATGCCTGAACTAAACCCAAGGTGTTCGTTGGGCGTGCGTGTAATATCGAAAACCTCCGGTTCCTCAAACTTCTCGGGGTCGTGATTGGCCGCCCCAAGCCCCAGTGCGATGACGCTACCCGCCACGATCTCCTTACCGCCAATCGTCAGGTCTTGTTTGGCAATCCGAAAGAAAAAAGGAACGGAGGTATCGAAACGGAGGATTTCTTCGACAGCGCTATTGATCAGAGTCGGATTTTTTTTCAGTTTTTGCAGTTGGTCCGGATGAGACAGCAGTGCATTCACCGCATTGGCAATCAGGTCTGTGGTGGTCAACATACCTGCATTTAAGATCTGAATGCATACAGATGGGAGTTCCTCAAAATTAAATCCCTGCTCTTGGTAGGCCACACTCAGCAGGCTAATCATGTCAGTTCCCGGTTGCCGACGCCGTTGTTCAACCAGTTGCCTGATTAGTGCAGAAACCTGTGCGGCTGCCTTGTCTGCCTTGCGTGCCAATTCTTCAATTTCAATATTTGAGCCGCCCGGTGCGCCAAATATTTTGACTATATCCATTGCCCATTCCAGCAGGTGCACTCTGTCGGTTTCTGGCACACCAAATATCTCAGGAAGAATGAACCCTGGTAGTGGTACCGACAAATCGGATACAACATCCATGCCGCCGTGATTTTGAACCTGATCCAACAATCGATCCGTGGTGTTCTCGATAATAGAGCGCCAGCTTTCTATCGCACGAGTTGTAAATCCCTGCTTGGCTAACTTCCGCAGTCGGGTGTGCTCGGGTGGATCTTTATCAACCATCATGTTTGATGTGAAAGCGAGGAAATTCTGAAGCTCTTTGACATCCAAAGAACCTAACTGATTGATATACAACGCTGTGCGGTCTGAACTCAAACGCTCATCGTGTAAAGCCGCCTCAACATCTCTATAGCGTGTCAAAATCCAGTAACCAGCAGACTCACAATAGTGAACGGGGTCTTCTGAACGCATCCGTTTGTAGAGTGGATAGGAATTGGCCAAAGCTTCGGGTGCAAAGAGATCGTAGGTTTGCTGGTTGGCGAATGCTGGCATATTTTTGTGTTGTGAATTAAGACGTGGGTAAGCAGCAGGCAGATTACTAGAAATCCTCGTCAGAGTTAACAGTTAATGCTCGTTGCGACTGCTTGATCTTTCTCATCCTCTAATGATTTACTCGATCGCTTCCCTCACCTTTACATTTATTTAGAAACAGCCTCTAATGACGAGCCTTACGAGTTAAGTTTAATCGTGCCGATTTACTTATGCTAGGTGGTGACGACGAGTTTTTAAAACGGCTTCACCCTGTAAGTCAAACAGATGGCAAAGGTCGCCGCTAATGTGGACAGGAACAAGATCGCGCAACTGGCTGGAATTATCTCCATCTGTTTGCACCACTAGCGTGTCTCCACCCGCAATCTTGACATAGACATAGGTTTGTCCGCCCAGTCGTTCTACAACTAACACTTCGCCCTTCACTGTTGCGTTATTGCGATCGAGTCGTAGGTGTTCGGGGCGAATCCCCAACGTTGCTCTCTCCCCAACCGACAGCTTTCCAGGCTTCACTGGAATAGTCACACTGGCATCACCAGGAAGTTTGAGAGTTATACCAGAATCATTGACGGCTGTCACTGTAACCGAGACAAAGTTCATCTTAGGTGAACCAATAAATCCGGCGACGAATAGATTCCGGGGATGGTGGTAGAGATCCAAAGGCGAACCCACTTGTTCTACAATGCCGCCCTGCAACACTACAATCTTGTTGGCAAGTGTCATTGCCTCAACCTGATCGTGTGTCACATAAATCATGGTGGCTTGCAGGCTGTCATGTAAGCTGGCGAGTTCGATCCGCATCTGTACGCGCAAGGAAGCATCCAGGTTTGACAGTGGTTCGTCAAACAAAAACACTTTGGGATTACGAACCAAGGCACGACCAATTGCTACTCGTTGGCGCTGTCCTCCGGATAACTCTTTGGGCTTGCGGTTTAACAGTGGTTCCAGTTGGAGGACATGAGCGACTTCACGCGCCCTTTCATAACGCTTGGCTTTTGGAACACCCGCAAGGCGGAGGCTAAACGCCATATTCTCCGCTACGGTCATGTGAGGATACAAGGCGTAGGTTTGAAATACCATTGCCAACCCGCGTTTATCTGGAGGTACATCATTCACTACCTCTCCATCAATCATCAACTTGCCGGAGGTAATTTCCTCTAGTCCGGCAATCATGCGTAACAAGGTTGATTTTCCACAACCGGATGGACCAACAAATACAACAAATTCGCGATCGCCAACGTCAAGATCGACGCCTTTGATGATCTCTGTATCGGCATATGTTTTGTGAATATCTCTTAAAGCAACTGTGGACATGAAAGACTCCTATTAATGCATTAAAAATCAAATGATTATTTCACGGCACCAAAGGTGAGACCGCGTACTAATTGCCGTTGACTCAACCAACCGAAAATTAAAATGGGTGCGATCGCCAGAGTTGATGCTGCCGAAAGTTTTGCCCAAAACAATCCTTGAGGACTGGAAAAAGACGCAATAAATGCGGTTAAAGGAGCGGCATTAGCAGTTGTTAGGTTGAGGCTCCAAAAGGCTTCATTCCAGGATAAAATAATCGAGAGCAATGCGGTGGAAGCAATTCCAGGTAATGCCAGTGGCAGCAACACATGAATCAGTTCTTGCTGTGTGTTTGCCCCATCCATGCGATCGGCTTCTAGGATATCTTTGGGTACTTCTTTGAAAAAGCTGTAAATCATCCACACAACAATGGGCAAATTGATCAGGGTGTAAATAATAATCAAACCGATGCGGGTATCCAGCAAACCAGCGTTGCGACACAAGATGTAGATCGGCACCAGCACGCCAACGGGTGGCAGCATTCTAGTGGAAAGCATCCACAGCAAGGTACTCTTAGTACGTTTGGTTGGGAAGAAAGACATGGCATAAGCGGCAGGTACGGCAAGCAGCAGCGCGAGTAGGGTCGATCCGAGCGAAACCGCCACACTGTTGAGCGCATAGTTGAAATAGTTTGCCCGATCTTGTATCGCTACATAATTTTCTAATGTCGGCTGGAAAAATAACTGAGGGGGAGTTGCAACCGCCGCCACCTCTGTTTTGAAACTGGTGAGAAACATCCAGAAAATTGGGAAAAACAAGCTGCAAGCGACAAACCAGCCGAGCAATGTAAATAACCAGCGGCGAGAAGTTTTTTGTGCCATTGTTAGGTATCCAAATTACGAGCAACACTACGCATCAGAAAAATTGCCGCGATGTTGGCAAGAATTACCGCGATTAATCCACCCGCTGAGGCACCGCCTACATCAAATTCCAGCAATGCTCTCAGGAAGATGTAATAGGCAAGGTTAGTGGTTGCCACTCCGGGTCCGCCACCTGTGGTAACAAAGATTTCTGCAAAGATAGTCAAAAAGAAAATCGTCTCGATCATGGCGACTACGGCAATAGCGCGGCTCAGATGCGGTAGCATGACGAAACGGAATAAGGCTAGAGCATTTGCTCCATCCATCCGGGCTGCTTCTATCTGATCGTGGTCTAGTGATTGAATTGCTGTCAGCAAAATCAGCAGGGCAAAAGGAAGCCATTCCCACGAAACAATGATAATGATGGCAAGCAGTGGAAAATCTGCAAACCAATCGATCGCCCCCAAACCCAAACCTCTTGTGAATTGAGCAAACAGCCCATTCACTGGATGCATCAGCATATTTTTCCAGATTAGGGCGCTGACTGTGGGCATGACAAAAAAGGGAGAAATCGCCAGTACCCGCGCAATTCCCCGACCATAAAAGTCTTGGTCAAAGAGAATTGCCAGAAGTGTGCCTAGACCAATCGTGATCGCCAGAACAGACACGACCAGAATTATTGTGATGCCGATCGAAGTCCATAAGGCTGGATCGCTCAATATGAACGTGAAATTTTCAATTCCGATGAATTTGCGTGCGTCTGGATTGAGCAGGTTATACCGCTGAAAGGAAAACCATACCGTCATCACCAGAGGCACAATCATCCACAGCAGCAAGGCAATGACGGAAGGCGCAACCAGGGGTAATGTTGATGCCTGTCGCTTGGTTCGTTGCTGGGCGGGTGGCGTTTCGTGGTGATGTTTTACAGCTACTGAAGAAGACATAGCTTAATAGAATTTTGATTTTTGATTTTGGATTTTAAATTGTGAAAGTTTTATGGGCGGGCATTGGCTTTGGTTGCCGACAGGCTGTGTTCTCAAATTACTTATCAAGGCAGGTATTCCTTGAAGAACCCCCTCGCATCCCCCTTAAAAAGGGGGACTTTGACGCTCATTCTCCCCCCTCTTAAAAAGGGGGGCTGGGGGGGATATCCGGGTTAAGAACATAACCTAGCCGCTCTTTTCACTCGATGTAACCCGTGTGTTTCATAAACCGTTCAGTTGAATTCTGCGATTGTTCCAACGCCCGATCGACTGAAAGGCGATTCGTCAGCGCTGCTGCCATAGTTTGCCCAACCGAAGAACCGATCGCCTGAAATTCTGGAATATCCACATATTGAATTCCCTTGTAAGGGGTTGGGTTTGCGGCTGGACGGGTAATATCAGCAGATTGGATCGACCTGAGTACGATCGAAGCAAACGGTGCTGCTTTTTGATAGTTGGGATTGTTATAGGTGGAAGTCCGCGTACCTGGTGGTACAGCAACCCAGCCACTTTGGTCGGCCACTAATTGGATGTATTCTTTTGAGGTTGCCCAGGCCAGGAACCTTTGAGCAGCTTCGGGGGATTTTGAGGTTTTTGGAACCGCTAGTGCCCAGGTCCAGAGCCAATTCGAGCCGTTTGGATATCTTTCAATTGGCGCACGGGCAAAGCCAACTTTGTCATAAACTTGAGATTCTTTTGGATTGGATAACAGTCCTGCTGCAACGGTTGCATCTACCCACATCCCGCACTTACCAGTCGAGAATAGCGCTAGATTCTCATTAAATCCATTGGAACTGGCACCGGGCGGACCATATTTCTGGAGCAAATCGACATAGAAGGCGATCGCTTCTTTCCAGGCTGGAGTATTTATAGTGGGTTGCCACTTCATGTCAAACCACTGTCCGCCAAACGTGTTGACCAATGTGGACAAAAATCCCATGTTTTCGCCCCAACCGGGTTTTCCACGCAGACAAACACCGTAGACTCCATTGGCCGGATCGTGAACCTTACTCGCCCATTCTGTGAGTTGGGAATAGGTTGGCTGTTCGGGAACGGTAATCCCTGCTTTTTCAAACAAGTCTTTTCGGTAATAAAGCATGGAACTTTCCCCATAGAACGGCACAGCATAAAGTTTGCCGTTGTTGGAAAGACCTTCTCTGATGGGTTTTATCAGGTCATTTACGTCGTAGCTGGCGGGTAGATCTAATGGTTTTAACCAATCTCGTCTCGCCCAAATCGGTGTTTCATAAGACCCAATTGTCAGGACATCGAATTGCCCACCCTGGCTAGCAACGTCTGTGGTGGTGCGTTGGCGCAACACGTTTTCTTCTAGGACAACCCACCTCAGTTGAATGTCTGGGTTGGCTTGTTCAAACTTGCTTGAAAGCCCTTGCATGACGACCATATCGCCATTATTGACAGTAGCGATCGTCAGTCTGGTTTTCCCTGCTGCTTGGGAAGTCGCACAGCCATGCAAGACTTGCACCAGCATCACTCCAGCAAGGAATGCAACCAGCGCTTTAGCGAAGCGGGGGATACGCATCGCATAACTCCTTTGATATTAAAAAATCAGATGACTAAATTGTTGAGTTTATGCCTAATATTGAGCGATTGCTCAATTATTGAATTATACTATAGCCTTTATCAGAAAGATGAGGTATCATGTTACTGACACTCACTCGTGAGGG
>JAUBOM010000364.1:0-1511 GCA_036700245.1 Microcoleus vaginatus BM001213989 | reverse complement strand
CCTCGAAAAAATAAACTTATGACATCAAACTGGAAATGGTCGTCAGGGCGATCGCGTTATACAAAATCCGCCTTGATAACCCCCTTTTCGACTTAAGTATTTTTTTCCTTATGCCTTCTGCCTCCTCACTCTCATCTCCGGTGCCTTCTGCCTCGTCCCCACCAAAAAAGGGGTAGTTAACCCGGATTCGGTATTAGCTGTCAAATTTACGAGGAGGTGGTACGATAGGATATCTCAAACGCAGGACCACGAAAGAGGCTGAATCTCAAGAGAACTTCAAAGCCGTAGCCATTGTCTAAATTTCTATGAGGGTAATCTATTGATGGTTGTTAAATACGATTTTTTGCTTGCCCTCTTTTCCATCCTTATTGCCATCTTTGCCTCCTATACCACCTTAGAATTAACCGGGAGAATGACTCCGAAAAACGGTAAAAATATTCGCTGTTGTTGGTTAATTGGTGGTTCCTTGACAATGGGAACAGGCATTTGGGCAATGCACTTTATAGCAATGCTGGCTTATCACCTGCCAGTATCAATCGGCTACGATTTCCCCATTGTGATTCTCTCTTGGGTGGCTGCAGTTATTGCATCTGGTATTGCCTTCTACAGCTTGTATCGAGGTTTTACACAGGGGTTCTCGTTGTTAATCTCCGGTATCCTCATGGGGTCTGGGATTGGAAGTATGCATTATATTGGCATGGCAGCTATGCGAGTACCTGCAAAAATGCACTTTAATTACTCGATTGTGGGACTGTCTGTCTTAGTTGCACTTACTGGTTCGATTGCAGCCTTA
This sequence comes from Microcoleus vaginatus BM001213989, assembly GCA_036700245.1. Classification (GTDB taxonomy): domain Bacteria; phylum Cyanobacteriota; class Cyanobacteriia; order Cyanobacteriales; family Microcoleaceae; genus Microcoleus. Next base: position 718 of record JAUBOM010000364.1, on the reverse strand, counting down.
CTGATCGTAGAGTACCTGCAAAAAAACCCAGAGCGGGAATTGCTGAAATTAGGCGGCGCGGCGTTAATGGGAGGGGTAATCAGTGGAATGCACTATACTGGCATGGCAGCAGCCACTTTTACTGAAATTCACCATGCGATGGCTTCGTTGCCGATACTGGAAAATTCTACCTTAGAATACATGACTGGGGTAGTTTCCATACTTATTCTCGGAATTGCCATTCTGGCATCGCTCAACGATCAAAAGCGAGAATTATTATTCACGATTCTGGAACTCCAGCAAACACGGACTCGGTTAGCGGTATCAGAAACCGAAATTGTCCGCATGGGGGCTGAATTGGATATTGTGCGTCAGATGCAGCAGATGATTCTACCTAACGCTGAGGAACTAGAAATTGAAGGGTTAGATATTGCCGGATACATGGATGCTGCCGATGAAGTCGGTGGCGACTACTATGATGTCTTGAACACCGATGGCGTTGTTACTCTGGGGATCGGGGATGTCACTGGACATGGACTCGAAAGCGGCATCCTGATGCTGATGGCGCAAACCGCAGTCCGTACCCTCAAGGAAATCCGCGAAACTGATCCGGTGCGGTTTCTAGATGCGATCAACCGCACCCTGTATAAAAACGTGCAGCGCATGAAATCTGAGAAAAGTCTCACCCTAGCGATTTTAAATTACTCCGAAGGATGGGTCAGCATCAGTGGACAACATG
>JAUBOM010000183.1:0-10329 GCA_036700245.1 Microcoleus vaginatus BM001213989 | reverse complement strand
AAAAATACAAAATAAAGGTAACTTAGTTAATGCAATTTAGATGTCGAACAGCTTAGTCTCTTGCTGTAAAGTTGCTAAATATTTTTGGCGCGGGTTTTGAGTAGCCCCAAATACTGTCACAATTTGATAATCACCTAAATCAGCAATCCAAACAGGAGAAGGTTTCACGTCACGACTAACTTTGCCACAAAGATCAGGATCATAGATTTTTTTAACTGAATCTTGCTCTATTACCTGTTTTCCTGTATTATCCTTGCCGGGGATTTTCAAGTTGTCACTGTGCAGGACTGCTAAAGGGTAAGGTTTGCCAAAATCTTCATCGCCAGCACAAACGATTATCCGACAATTCTTATCAACAGCTTCAGTCCACTTATCGCGACGCACTACATCGCTTTCTCTCGGATTTAGATAGTTAACCCGATCCCCTGTCAGTACAGCTAGCGCTGTGTGAAATTCTTGCATCCGCTGACGAAATAACTTTTTAAATTCTTTGAAATTATCTGGTAAATCCCATAAAGAATCATCGCCTTCAGGGATTAAATCTGACCCCCGATACCAAGGTGCAGCTTGACGACTTTTGCGAGAATAGCAAGGACGCCTTGCACCTTGACCAATCCCGCCAAGATGAAACATTAACCAAGTAAGATTTTTGAATAATTCACTAATAGCAGACTGACTACTCGCTGGCACTTCCAAAGAATAAGCTAGGGTTAAAGTGCCTTCTTGTTCACCGCAAGGGTCGTTTTTTCCATCTCGGTTAGGTCGAGGTTCTTTTTGGGTAACTTTACCTTCTAAAATCCTAAATTTAACCCATCCTAGTTTTTTGGGGTTAATCCCACCGAATAGAGTGGCTTCCCATTGTTTTACAAGGGTGGATTCTAACACGCCTAAAGCTAAGACGCGGAACCAATAACGAAGCATAGACTTGAAAGCAACGGGACGGACTTCAGCCTCAGCCTGACCTCGCATTTGCCATTCATTTCGGCGGTCATTCCAGTTCCAAGGAGTAAACTTTTGCCGCCCGTAAATTAACTGCCCTTCTAAACTAAACTTTACTCGGAAAAATTCATCATTCGGGCGACCTTCACCTGCGACTAACATTTCTCCATAACCGGTGTTAACTTGCGAGCCAATACCTGCTTGCAACCCTCGAATTAACCAATCCCTGACACGCTGCAATACACTTGGATCATTGCAACCGCTGGCGAGGCGCAACCCAATGACAAAAGTAGCTTCTTTGAGGGAGAAAAATGGGTTGGGATTGGGGCTATATTTGAGCGAGTTTCCATCCCAACTCCAGATATTATTTGCCATGTCTACTGCTAGCCCTCCCGCTTTTTGAATGGGCGAGGGATAGGCATCAAGAAAGACGACTTTGCCAGCCCGATCGCCTCCTTTCGATTCCAAAGAACCAAACCAAGGTGCTACCAGTTTTTCGGCTTCTTTCCAATCCACTTTGTCCTTAGCTACGATTTCGCGAATGGCTTGATTTCTAGCAACTCCCCGCACGGTAGAAGACGGGATGTAAGGCATTCCTAAAGCATCAAATGCTGGCAGTAAAATGCTTTCGGGCCCGCGATGTCCGCCAGTACGAATTCGCCAAGGACAGAGAGCCGAAAAATAGTTGCCTTCCCCAGCAATTAACTTAGTTCTGTGGGTTAATTGAGTGAGGCGATCGCGATAATCTGCCTTTTCCTCTGCCATTTGCAGGATTTGCATTTTGGTAGCATCTTTGTAAGGGCGATCGGGCGATCGCATCCAGCGCAAATACTCAACAAAACTGGCAGTTCCATCAGGCTGCGGTTCATTTTCGGGGTCAAGCCAAGGTGACGGTTCATCAGGCGTATTAGAGTCGCGTCCACCGCCACCGCCACCGCTGCCACCACCAACCGTAATGATTTTCTTTTGTTTACCCGTGCTAGCTTTTTGAGTAGCAGGGTTGGGTGTTCCCGATACTTTAGGCTTTGCTTGTCCCGAGTGTTTAGGGCGTTCCCAAGGATTAGGCGACATATTCATCTTCTCCAGAAATATCGTGATAGACAGCAGTTGCCCAAAAACTAAATTCTTGCGCTAATGCTAATCCCAAACCAGTTATACCAAGATATTCATCAGTGCTTAATCTTTTGAGCACTTCTAACCCATCCTTGCCACCAAGATTTTTAGTTGCTTCAGACTTTGCCAGTGTTCCTAAGCATTTAAAATAAGCTTGAATCACTTCTCGTTTCCCTTCTTGGCTCGTTTCTGCCTTTTTCTTCAAAGTTGGTGGGGGCTCTCCGGGCTTTGCTTTATTTGATTTATCTAAAGCCATTTCCTCAGCTCTCAAGCGCATCATTCCCCAAGTAGAAAGATAGGTATACAATTCTACCGCTTGATTTTTTTGCTCTTTCATGTGATCGTAGTAAACCTTCTTTTCTGAAGGCGACTGCATTTGATTCCATGCCTCGTCATAAGGCGATCGCAACTGCGACAAAGCTTCATAAACAGGTGTGGCGAGCGTTCTAGGATCAAATGTCATAATTTATACTCCTTGATTAGATGTGTTGTTGCCCAACCACTGCTGTACAAAACCGCGTCCCAGACTTTCCTGTCCACCTATTTGTAGAATTTGATTGTTTGACAGTAAATCTTCAAATTTAGTCTGAGATGCCTGTGCCGTTCCATTTGCTTGAGATGTTATCCCCCAAGGAAAATACATCAAAGTATCTGGGGGGATAGCCTCTTCGTACCTAAATCCACCTTGTACAGATTTATGGTCATCCAATTTAATTTTTACTTGTCGCCACAAACTCATCTGAATCAAAGTAGTACAGTGTTGGTTCGGCAGCACAAGTAACTGTTTGATACTGGTGGTTTCGGGTGTTTGCGGAACAAAAGATTTCCATTCTGGCCAATCTGATAAATTTTCGAGAATAGCATCCTTGAGATAGACGTGACCTTTGTTAGAGATATTGGTGCTGTAATCCACAGGAACTTTAGCATCCTCGATCGAGCAAAACCTTTTCCAGCGTTCCAGTAGCATTGGACAACTAATCCAGACGATACCGTGACTGAGAGATGGAACTGGTAGCCAGAGAATAGACCCGTCGCCAACCCAAATATCGCCTTGTTCGAGTTGTTTGAGTTCTTTTTCAGTTGCTGCTTGGTAGTCTTTTGCGAAATTCTTAATATCATCTAATTCCGGGCCAAACAACTGGATGCGCTGGACGCGATCGCTAACACTTGCCCGAATCCTACCTCGAATTGTACTAGAGGGAATATAGGGCAGAGTAGTATGAGATTCACGGGCAATTCCCAATAAGTTACCCTCTTGAGTAGTGCCACCTGTATGGAGGGGTGAAACTAAATATAAATAGACGTAGTTAATCATGGTTTGTGTCTCCTTTGTAACAAATCCAAAGTAATTCTGAATAACCTAGCTCTCGCCAAACTTTTATTTTATGCGGTTCCCCCTTTTTATTCAAAACAGGATTATTCTGAAACAGTGGCTGCGGTTTATTCAAGTAATAAACACTCCCCGGAGGTGCAGTAAAAACCTGCGGTGCGGGAATGCTGTTATTTCCCTCATCGCGAAATCTACAGCTAATGGGAACTGCTTTATCAGTCGCCACACTGACTAATTCCCCCCGCCTTGCTTGCGGATTTTCAGGTTCTGCTAAATCCCACTCCCAAGGCCACGCTCTGCACAATACTTGACCGCTGCTGTGCTTGCGTTCAAAGGCTCCGGGCGTGACTAAATAGGCGAGGCTTTTGCCACCTGTTTGATAGTTCTTTTGTGAAATTTCTTGCAGTGCCTCCCATTGCAAACCGAGGTGAGGTTGGGGTTCTAAAATTACTCGGTGTCCTTCGCCGCCAAGTCGGAAAGTGACGGGATTTTCGATTTTTCTATTTAGGGCGATCGCCAAACTCCAACCAGCCTTCATCCTAATTGCATTTTCAACAAAATAGCCATCTTCTGATTTGACTTGCCTTGTCCCTGGCTCCAAGGCATTATGCGATCGAGTTTCAACTATCCAAGGTTTGTCCTCTCCTGCAATATCAGCGTTAGTTTCCCAAGATGCCGGTGAAATTATGCTCTTGTCCAGATACGTCTTTACCACCTCAAAAGGTAGGAACTGGCGATATTTTTTCGGAGCGCTACTGGGACAACCAGCCTGGGATTCTGCCTCGTCCTCATCATCATCATCGGGAGGAGCGTCGCTCGGCCTGACTAAAGGACAAGGTAATGTGCGATCGTACATCACTTGATTCTTTAACGGATGATTCACCCAAGCTAAAGGAACCAGCGCCGTTTTCTTGTCAAAACCCAAAGGTCGAGGAAAGTAAAGGTTTTGATAATCATAACAGAAAAACGGTCCTTTGAGTTCTAATTTTTCGTTTTTTAGGCGATTTAAAAAAGCACTTAAAGCACCTGCAATCGCGTGTCCGTTCGGCGGAAACACGCTTCCAGCCAAAGCTCTTTCTCCCGGTGTAAATGGTTTTGCATCTCGAAACAACAAGATATCCAACGGTGTCAAAGTGTACCAATACATTCAACATTACCTCAGTTTATTTGACGTTTGCGGATGACAAAAGCTGCTAACTTCAACCAGTTATAAATTTCTTGAGCTAACTTGTCTTCTGCGGTTGTTCGCCACAAAGCTTGAAGAAACTCAGTTAATTGTTGCTGAAACTGTCCCTCGCTGTCATTAACCAGTTGTTCTCGTCGTGAACAAAAAGCTTGGCTCCAAGGTGCGATCGCCCCTTCTTTTGGTGCAGGATGTTGGCTCCAAACCGTTGCTGCTTGTTCAAAAATTGCGCTATCTAAATCGGGGAGAGCCGTCAATAATTGCCACTGACGAAACACCTCGAATTTACAGGTGGCTTTTAAAATGTTGCCGTTACTGTACAAAACCCGGACTTGCACAGCATCTTTTTTGCGGCGATCGCGCGAGATGTGTTCTTTAGCTTCCGCCTCAGCTTCCCAGATATTTTCAAGTGCGATCGCCAAAGGTACTGAATGATGAGCGATGACAATGCCAAAGCTAATCGTCGCCTTTTTTCCCATTGTAAATAAAGGGCGACAGGATAAATTTTTAGGTAATTGACCACCATTCCAGCGCCAATAATCTCCTTCGTTATCGAATTCTCCCTTTTGCTCGTCTTTATCCCCTCGGAAACACTGGCGAATATCCCACAGCCACTTATCCCATTCCCAAAGATTTGTATAGGCTAAAACATCATCGCCACCACCGTAAATCAAACGCCCAGCATATCGTTCTTCTGTTAAATAGGGGACTAATTGATTAGAAAAGTCCAATAAAGCGCGACTCAAAGCGATGTGAGTAGATGGGCCCATTCGTTTCGGCTGTTCGAGGAATGTTTGGAAAGTTTGGCGGATTTCCCTTTCCAACTCTGCTAAATTTTTATCCTCAACAGATTCATTGGGTTTTTCATGCAATTCTTGCGGGATAAAATCACCGTAATTACCCAAGTTTTTACCTTTGAGCCAGTCGCTCATGCCATCTCCGTCTCCCGCAGCAATCACATACCAATCAGCAGGATTATTATTGGGATAATAGTCAATTACGTTTTCCACCTCAGCCCGCAACTGCTCCCGATTTGCAGCTTCTGCATCTTCAATTAACCACCCAGCATTCAGCAAGCGGGGGTGATATTTTTGAGAACCAGCATCAGCCCAAGGAATACCCCATTTCCCCCGCATTTGCCCAATGACTTCTTCCGCCCAATAGTATTTTGTGAGAATAGCGGCACAAGCCTCTTCAAAATACTGCTTTCCTTCAGGATGAACTTTAAGATATCCGGCAACACCAGCAGTTAAATCAGGATAAGATGCCGCAATTTCATCCTCACTCATCTCGAAAAGCTTAGGTAAAATTTTATGCAAGCAGCGTTTGACTGTTTCGGCAGAATTTAATTTTTCATTACCGTCAAAGAAGCCGACTCGACGCTGCCATAAAGCTTTTGTTTGCCCTTCAGTTACCCAGTCGTTGTGACCTCCGAAATTATCGGGATGTACGGCGGGACCTAAACCGGAAATAGTCGATCGATCGCCAAAAGCTGTCGGTATTTTCCAAGTTCTAGCACTTTTAATGGAACTGAGAACAAATCTCGTTTGATCAAATAAATATGGCCACCAAGAACCGACATTCGCGCTAAAAGAAGACCTATTTTGCTTTTCCTGGCGCCATTTAGCCGCTGCTTGCAAAAAGTTTAACTCTTCGGTCAAAAAAAGTTCGCGTTTTTTATCTTTTTTATCTACTAAATTGCACAGCCGATTTTGAGCATTTCTCCACTCTTGATTTTCTGGCTGATTATCTTGAAAAATCTCGCTGCTTTTGAGGTCTTTTTCAAGGTCGCCAAGGGGAACAGCACTCCAGTAAGTTTGCCACTGAGCACCCAGCCAATCTTTCCAAGTTTTGCTGTTTTCCTGCAAGTCAGGCATCCACTCTCTGTTACCTTTCAGTTCCTCAAAAACTAAATGACCTAAATTGTGCCATTCTTGCAATAAAATTTGCTTGGCTTCTTGCATAGCCTCCTTGACTCGATCTTCGGGCAAAACTAATACCAAAACATTCGGAAAGCCAGCCGTTAATATTTGTTGCGAACTCGGCTGTTTTATCCACTTTTCAAAATCAGGCCATTGTTTTAAGAGCCAATGGTCAATTAAAGGCTGTTGAAACAAACAGGGATAAACTAAACTATCCGGCCCGTAAAGCTGAGCTAATTTCCAGCAAATTTTAGCAGATAGGTAATGCAAAATCCAAGAACCAGCCCAAAAGTCGCGCATCTTACGGCTGGCTTTAATCAGTTCTTGGATGGGAGTAAAACTGAAAATGGCTATGTAAGGTCGTGAGGCATTTTTATTATCAGGCCATGTTTTAATTTGGTCGCTTGTTAAGTCATATCCAGCTAAAGCACCTGCTAATGTGGCTGTTAAACTCCCGTGACTCCAGATGGAAGCATCGGGAATGCGAGTTTCTGCTGGCATTAACAGCAAAGATTCATCGTTACCAAATTGGCGACAAACTTCTACAGGCAAACAGCGCCACAGCCACCAAAAAACTTTTGGCGGGTGGGAAATTTCTACGATCGGCTTCTGTTGCTTGTCATTAGGATCAGTGATTTGTTGCTGAAATAATGCTTGTTCGATTTCGTTTAAATAATTTGCTCGATTGGAGGCTTGAATCAGGTTTTCGTGCTGGGATAACTTAAAGTCAAGGGGCTCGCTTGATAAAAGGTGAAAAAGTTCTAAACCTTTATCTAAATTGTTTCTAGGAGCGTAGTTAATACTTTCTGAAAGACTGCCGATTGCCGCCCGATCGCTCGCCGAAGTAATATGATCGGCTAAGTGAATGTGTTTTAAAGCCGTCCCTGTAGATTCTTCAGGATTCCAATCATTCTCTCGCCATTGCTGCATGAGAGCAAAGTCTCTCCAAAAGCTGTTCAAGTCCTGACCTGTATTGAAATGTAACGCTTTTAGCACGGGGTCGTGCAGCAGTCCCCAAATCTTAGCTCTCCAAAATTCTGACATTACTGCCTTCCGCTAACGACTCAACTCAATATATCAGTCGAGCCAGCTTCGAGTCTCGTAATTTACAATATTTATCAGATTTCTTGGAAAACCTACAGCTATCTAAATAACGGCTTTGAGGTTTTTCTATATTTTTGTGTCAATATTGTCTTTTACTTGACTTTTCAGCAACTTACCCGCATCTATCCCCCATGGCCAAAAAACCAACCCCTCACCCCTATGCCGACAAACTAACGTTCGATCGCATCATGCTCCTCATCGCCACATTAGTAAACCATCCCGGAATCGGACACTCCGACACAGAAGCCTCCGACAGTAAATATCACGATGCTTTACTAGAAGTTCAATCTCAATTACAGAAAGTTGCCGCCGAGTCCAGCAGCATCGATTTCCCAGAAAACTATCCCGCAACTGCTACCATTCGCAAAGATTTAGAAACTTTGCGCCGCTACGGAATCCTGGAAAAACGAATGTATCGCTTCGGATATTATCTCGGCACCGGTGCAATGAATCGAGAAGAACTACTATTCGCATTTCAAGCAATAGCATCTCAAGCCAAATATCAGGGAAATCCGCAAGCCCGCCAAATTTGTGAAAAACTCACTAAACTGTTGCGCGGATTAGATATCGAGCTCAAAGGTCAATTGTTCTATCCCGTTCGCGAACACTTAAATCGTGCGATTATTTACACCGATCCTGTAGAAATGCTCGATCGCCAAGAATATCGCAGTACCCTATTTCACAAACTAGACATCGTAGAAACAGCAATTGTTCGGGGTCAGGCGATCGAACTTTACCGCCAAAGCGATTATTATGGTAAAGGCAATGTCGGTTTCCGGCGAATTTGGCCTCTGCAACTGATCTATCACGACATCGCCTGGTACATGATTTGCGAATCTTGCGACAACGGACACTTAAGCGTAGAACGGGTAAATCGCTTTAGTGACTACTGCGAAATTATCGCTCCAGAGGGGCGTGGTTTAGCCGTGCAGGAACAACGTTTGAAAATAGCTCAAAAGTTGTTAAAAAATGGCTGGGGACTGTTTTTGGGCAAGCCAGATCAACAGCAGGCTGAATTGCAGGGTACGCTGAAGTTGGAAAAAGTGAAGGTGCGGTTTTTTGAGAAAGTAGTTGGATTTATTTTAGAGGGCGATCGGCGGCATCCGCGACAAAAAAAGATTAAGGAAGGCCCAAGGGATAGTTTTGGCAAAGTGCTTTATGTGGATTATCAGATCGATTTGCCAGCTCGCTCTCTGAACGAATTTAGTCTTTGGGTGAACAGATATATGGATAGCGCCCAAGTGCTTTCCCCGCCGAGTTTGGTAGAAAAACACGGACAAGCAGCGAGAGATTTAGTCGATCGATACAGCTAACATGACTTAAACAACAAATCATTGTTAAGAAGGCTCTAATCCCGTGTACGTAAGACTCTCATGTCAAAGTACAGCGTCCGTTGGCAGACAATCTATCGGTGAAGTCAGCAAAACTGATAACGCAGTAGGTTTAGTAGCGACACATTTATTTTCCAGCAATATATGAGAATTAGTTAATATCCTGATGATTATAGGGGTTCAAGTTTTGGGCAAGAAAACACTATTGCCTTTAGGCAGACTAATCTAGCCAATATCGACGCACCTCGCTTGGTTTGTGTAATCCTTATGGTTTGGTTGAGGTGCGTCGATGCTTTGCAGGGATTGAGTTTGAGGCTTATAGTTCAGTGCTTTTTCTCGTTTACCTGTGCTATATTTTAGCGGTGCGTCGATTTGACGGCTGAATCCCGCTCTGGATATGGTTTTTAGGGCGAACTCTCCCCACTCGCTGGGGAAACTAATTGAATGGAAACTTGACAAGGCTAGTGTAGCCTCCACTGTCGAGTATGGCCCTCCCCACTCGCTGGGGAAACTAATTGAATGGAAACGCTTACAATGAAATAATTATGTTGCCCAAACTTGGTGTCAACTCCCCACTCGTTGGGGAAACTAATTAAATGGAAACTTGGCTGCGAATGAGCTTGTTACTTCTGCGTTAACCTCCCCACTCGTTGGGGAAACTAATTGAATGGAAACTATAGGCCGTTCTTGAAGTCCTGGACGTACTTCTCTCCCCACTCGCTGGGGAAACTAATTGAATGGAAAAGCTAGTAGGTTAGTAGATAGTCTCAAGAAGCGATACTCAACCTCCCTACTCGCTGGGGAAACTAATTGAATGGAAACTCGACAAGTGCCTCATAACTTGCTCCCATCTCTGCAATTTCAGCAGGATTTTTATTGGCTCCCCGCTCGCTGGGGAAACTAATTGAATGGAAACCCCTTTAGTCCACCGACTCCCTAAGCTTTATTTGCAATTCTTACCCTCCCCACTCGTTGGGGAAGCTAATTGAATGGAAACGCATCTTGCTCGATGTCGCCGCTATCTTTGAGGTCACTCCTCCCCACTCGCTGGGGAAACTAATTGAATGGAAACACTTTATCTATCCCTGCACCGCCATACGCGATATTGTTACTCCCCACTCGCTGGGGGAACTAATTGAATGGAAACTCGTACTTTCCCCATTGACCGCCAATTGCTTCGTAGTAATCAGCTCTTCCCTCGCTGGGGAAACTAATTAAATAGGAAAGCCCGGATAGCCTATATAATGTCACTCCGGGTTTTTCTGTTTTTACTTGTTGAAGAAGTAATTGAAGAGAGACTTGATTTTTTAACCCACATTGCTGGTATCAGTTCCAAGCTCTAGGTTGGGAAATTAGTGGGACTTAAACAAAAATCAAGCCCAAACAAAGCCCAAACTCTTTTTGTAA
>JAUBOM010000363.1:0-1517 GCA_036700245.1 Microcoleus vaginatus BM001213989 | reverse complement strand
ATTTCCATTGATGCTTTCCTCGGGGCTTTACGCCTGAAAGCGTCAGGCGCCGACGGATTGTATGCAGCCCTAGACTATCGTTCATCACTACACCAATAAGTGAGTTTTTTATATTTGTTTACTTGAGGCAAAGCTTTGTGTAGTAAAGTTTTTATCTGTTAATGCAAGTTATTTTGAAATTCATTAATTGCCGTAGATTTCTGAGAAATACTGCGAGGTCTGGGAACTTTTAATTTACTTTTTAATTCCCCTCTAACTAAAGAATATACAGCCGAGTAACTACTGGCTATTCCTTTAATCAACCAGAGCCAGAGATGAACCTCTTGATAACTGTGCAATCCTTCGGTGTCTCTCAACTCTTGTTGCAAGGTCGCTGCTATTTCAACTGAGAACTTTTTTGGGCGACCAAAAACCTGCCGATTTTTTAACAAATTTTTCCGACCGCCCTTTTTATATTGAGAGAGCCAGCGATGAATTGTTGCCTCACTTTTACCTAAAACTGCCGATACTCCCCGCACCGTTTCTACTTGTTTAGACTGAAATAAATAAAGCATTTGGACTTTGTTATAAGCTAGGATTATTTTTTCTTGTTCGAGGATTTCTCGCAAATTTTCTTCAGATTCGGTAATCTTTATATGAGGACGACCAGACATTGTAATTCTCTCCTTTACTTTTCACGGAAGTCTATCACATCTTTAAAAAAATGGTATTAGCGAGAAAATCCGTGTTTTTGTTCCCACATATTTACAAATGCGCGTTCAAGCCGTTTGAGAGTTTGTTGTAAAACCTGTACTTGAACTGCATTCAGTGCTGGTATAGTTGCTCTAGCCTGAGTTAAAACCTTACACTGGCTGGCGTAGGTCGGTCTGGGTCGTGCGGCGGGAATTATACTCCTCTTCTGTCACCCTAAGCAGAGTATAATAGAACAAAACCTCTCAAACCTAAGCTGGGTCTATGGTTAAGCCTCGCCAAGCTGATTCAACCTTGAAATTGATTGATGAGTATTGTAGCTATTACAGAAATCTGTTTTCAGAAGTCAGAAGCTTTGAAGCTTTTACACACCTTCATGCGGGTATAATTTCTGATATTAAACGTAAGACACTACCAGCCATTGCAGAGATAATGGGGCTAGAAAATGCTCAAGGGCTGCATCACTTTCTTACCAAATCACCCTGGGAGGCTCAAGCCTTGAGAAGGCAAAGGCTAGAATTAATTTTAAGAATTGTTAAAGATAGAAAAATCGTTATCATTATTGATAAAACAGGAGATCCAAAGAATGGAAAAGCTACTGATTATGTAGCTAGACAATATTTAGGGCGACTTGGAAAAATTGACAATGGCATAGTGGCTGTGGTAAGTTATGGTCTAGTAGATGGGTTAACTTTCCCATTAATATTTGAAATTTATAAACCTAAAGAACGACTTAAACTAAAGGATAGTTACCTAAGCAAACCCCAGATAGCCCAGGGCGAACGCATCTAAACTTTATGTTAACATAATCTGGTATATTGGAGAAG
>JAUBOM010000362.1:0-1519 GCA_036700245.1 Microcoleus vaginatus BM001213989 | reverse complement strand
GTTAATCTTACTAACAGTACGATTAGCGGTTTCACGGGTAGCGGCACAACTTATACTTTTACCGTTACACCTAATGCGGATGGTCCTGTCACTGTTGATGTCCCAGCAGCTACAGCTACTGATATTGCTAACAATAATAATACCGGCGCCACTCAACTGACTCGCACTTATGATGCTACAGCGCCAACAGTGGCCTTAACCTCTGAATCACCAACAACCACAAAAACCGCATTTTTAGTCACAGCAACATTCAGCGAAGATGTCACTGGATTTGATAATACTGATATTACCGTTGCCAATGCGACTGTCGGTAACTTTGTCACACTTGATGCCAAAACTTACACCTTTGATGTCACACCGAATGCTGATGGCGCTGTCACAGTTGATGTACTTGCGGCAACAGCTTGGGATACTGCGGGTAATAACAATACGGCGGCGACTGGGTTAACTCGTACCGCTAATATTACCTCACCGTCGGTCACCTTAAACTCAAATTCAGCAACAACAGTCAACGCAGCATTTAGCGTCATAGCAACATTTAGTGAAAATGTCGCTGGATTTGATAATACTGATATTACCGTAGCCAATGCCACTGTCGGTAACTTTGTCACACTTGATGCCAAAACTTACACCTTTGATGTCACACCGAATGCTGATGGCGCTGTCACAGTTGATGTACTTGCGGCAACAGCTTGGGATACTGCGGGTAATAACAATACCGCAGCAACTCAACTGATCCGTACTGCTGATGTTACACCGCCAACTGTTGCCTTAACATCAACTTCACCGACAACAATAAATGGGCCATTTTTAGTCACAGCAACTTTTAGTGAAAATGTGACTGGATTTATTCCAAGCGGCATTAATGTTACTAACGGTACGGTTAGTGGCTTTACAGGTAGCGGCACGACTTATAATTTTACTATCACACCGAATGCTGATGGCCCCGTGACAGTTGATGTACTTGCGGCTGTTGCGAATGATACTGCCAGTAATAACAATACCGCTGCAACTCAACTGATTCGTAATGCTGCTAATATCACCGTACCTACTGCTAGCTTGGGTGCCGTTTCTAATGTTGCTAATTCGGGTGGTGAAAGTCAGACATTTACAGTTACTTTCAGTGATAGTAGTGGAATTGATGTTAACAGTTTAGATGATTCTGACTTGGTAGTAATTTGGTCAGGTGGTGCTATTGGTGCTAGGTTTGTGGGCGTCGATACTAATAGTAACGGTACCACTCGCACGGCTATTTATTCGCTGACTCCGCCTGGGGGAAGTTGGGATAATACAGATAATGGCAGTTACGCTGTTAATTTGCAAGCATCCCAAGTAAAAAATAATTTGGGCAATCAATTTGTAGCTAGCAATTTAGGCAGTTTTACTGTTAACATTGCCCCGCCAACACCCACTCCCACGCCAACTCCGACTCCCACAGTAACACCGACTCCTACAACAACACCAACTCCTACAACAACACCGACTCCTACAACAACACCGACTCCTACAACAACACCGA
>JAUBOM010000182.1:0-10337 GCA_036700245.1 Microcoleus vaginatus BM001213989 | reverse complement strand
CGATTTGTGGCAAGCACAATGGCTTCTATCGGAAGAAAATGCCGAACTGCGTCGATTGTTAATTCAGAGAATTGGTTACCCTCGCATAATTCAAGAATTAGAGGTGACAGAATTAGATAGTTGGCAGGAATACACTTTATTAAGCATCGAGTTTGACGATGATTTTGATGACGATGGTAATCCAAAGCCGATTTATTTGTTAAAAATGACTTGTCCGAGCACGGGATTCATTCACGCTTTGCGAGTGCCGCCTGATGTGCGATCCTCTTCGAGGGCTTCGCTAACGGCTCAAGAAGCAATTCGCTGGGTAAATTGGGATATTGACCCAGAGGAGTTTTCCGTGCAAACCTGAGTAATACCAATTTAAAAAAGTCTTGCTACAATCATCAGTCTTATACCAATTGTTAAAAGTCACAGATACCCGCGCCGGACTTAGGATCGGCCGTTTCCCTAGCCGAGCATCTGTAGTTCACTCAACTGAAAACCGCTATATTGACACAAACATTAATTCATCAAACACTAATAACGTTCCCGCCGTGTGCCAGTTCAAAGGGTGGAATGCACACACCCTCGATCGCCCACAAACCGTTAATAACATGAAGAAGAAGCCCACCCTCGGATCGAAGGTGGGCTCTGTTCATGCCAGCTTACCGACAGCTAGGCAATCGGGTCTCTTCGCTGCTAGACGTAAAAGCTGGGAAAAAGATCCGAACCTTCAAAAAAACTTCTGGCCCACCAAAAAGCCTCAGCTTACCCAACCGGATCGGGAAAATTGCCCCTGCTGCGATGTTCCCCTGACATCGGGGAACACTGGGGCTTAAACTTTTCAAGAGACTTCTGCAAAAAAGCTCGTCTTGGGTCGGCAGGATACCTAACCCCTACTGCCCACAAGAATTAAACTTGTTCCATAAGTCTCATACTCTCCTCTTTAACTTTGATTTCCCAACCGATCAAGCATCGTGATCGTGTGCAAAGCGACGGAACAGGAAATCTAGGGCGTAGTTCCGCAAATTGTAGTATTCCGGATCTTCCATCATTTGAACCCGATCGCGCGGACGCGGAAAAGGAATCTCCAGAACCTCACCAATTGTCGCGGACGGGCCGTTAGTCATCATCACCAGTCGATCGGCCAAAAACAGCGCTTCGTCAATATCGTGAGTAATCATCAACACCGTACAGCGGTGATCGTTCCAGATTTTCAGCAACTCTTCTTGCAATTCCTCCTTAGTAATTGCGTCCAGAGCACCAAAAGGTTCGTCTAAAATCAGCACTTTCGGGCGAATTGCCAAAGCGCGGGCGATCGAAACCCGCTGCTTCATCCCCCCCGAAATTTGCGGCGGTCTTTTCTGAGCAGCTTCTGTCAATCCCACCATCGCCAAATGCTCATTGACGATCGCATTTTTTTCGACCTTCGACTTATTCGGAAATACAGAATTAACCGCCAAATAAACATTTTCAAACACCGTCCGCCAAGGCAACAAAGCGTAACCCTGAAACACCACCATGCGATCGGGGCCCGGCTTCGTAATCCGCTGCCCGTTAATCGACACAGTGCCCTGGCTCGGGTGGCTAAAACCCGACACCATATTTAACAGTGTTGATTTGCCGCAGCCCGAGTGTCCGATCAGAGTAATAAACTCTCCCTCAGCTACATTCAGATTGACGTTTTCTAAAGCCCTGTAACCGTTTGGATATTCTTTGTAAACATTTTCCATCACCAAAAAAGGCTGCTGGCGATCTTTCTTAGACTTAATTTGGGTTTTGGTATTCGTCTGGTTTAGAGAAGTATTAATCATAGGTTTGGGAATTTGTGAGTGGGTGATTGGCGAAGGAAGAAGTTCGGCAACGGATTATGTAACGGATGTAACGGATGTAACGGATGTCATGAAGAGGGAATTGCTCACTAGCAATTAGCACTTAAAAACTAATAACTAACCATTAGCAATTACCCTGTTTTTATCGAAATAAAAACCGCTCTAAGCAGCTCGGCGGCCGGAATCGAGTATAACTTCAGCCATCGTGAAATCGCGTTTAATCGCCAGATTGTTGAGATAGCCGATCGGATCGTCAGCATTAAACACCGAGCCGTCAAACAAGCTGAGAGAACCGCGAGTGTAATTAATATCAGCCATCCCCAGCTCTCGCGCCGCCGTGCTGAACGCACCGACTCGCACCACCCGCTCCAGAATTTCCACCCAGTTGCGCGGGAACACAGTATCGCCCCAGCGTGCCATCTGCACCATGTGCCAGAGTTGTTCGGTGCGGCTTGGGCGATTCACCCCCTCCCCAGAAAACAAGTGGTGGGCGTATTCCCGCATCGGAGTATCGAGGTTGCAAGCAACAGATTTCGGGTCGCCGAGTTGGATGTAACTCTTATCAGTAGCGACGTACTCCCTTCCCGCGACAATTTCCGAAACCTCGGCGGCGTGATTTGGATCGGCGCAATAGTTGCAAGCTTCCAGCAAAGCTTTGACTAGAGCAATGTGAGTGTTGGGATAAGCATTTGCCCAGTCTTCCCGAACTCCGAGAATTTTCGCGGGGTGTCCGGGCCACAGTTCCAAATCTGTCGCCACCGTAAAGCCGACTCCTTCCATCGATGCCCGCAAGTTCCAAGGTTCGCCGACGCAGAAACCGTCAATAGTGCCGCCCTGCAAGTCAACGATCATCTGAGCCGGTGGGATATTTTTCAGCACCACATCGCGATCCGGGTCAATGCCGCCGGAAGCCAGCCAGTAACGCAGCAACAGGTTGTGCATCGAAGAAGGGTGGACGATCGCCATACGGTGCGTTTGCGCGGGCGTTCTCTGGAGCATTTCTTTAAAGTCTCCCAGAGTGTAGATCCCTTGGT
The DNA here is from genome assembly GCA_036700245.1 of Microcoleus vaginatus BM001213989. Taxonomy (GTDB): domain Bacteria; phylum Cyanobacteriota; class Cyanobacteriia; order Cyanobacteriales; family Microcoleaceae; genus Microcoleus. Next base: position 7,489 of record JAUBOM010000182.1, on the reverse strand, counting down.
CGTAAAAGCGCCTCGCGAGGGTAATTCCGTTGCCATTGCGGCTCATGGTGAGGGCTGTAACCGTCGGAATCGGCTTCTCTTGGTGGCCTCCCAAGCTCAACCACACCGCCATCCCAGAGGGCATTTGAGCGGCGTCTAAGTAACCTGCGGCGATGCCGTCTACGATGCCGCGCCAGCTTGTTTCCCGCACGAGGTGGACTTCATCGAGGCCGTGCTTGGCAAAAAAGCCTTTTTCTTTGGCGACAGCGAGGGGAGCGCAGGCTGCCAGGGGAATAAAGCCGAGTTCGAGGTTGACTTTTTCCAGGCCGTGGCGGGCGATCGCGGGTACTTTCCGCGCCCGCAGTTTTTTGACGCGCTTCTGCTGGTTGAGGAAGTAAATCATTTCGCTACGTAGAGCGTAGTAGCTCGGGTGCGAGACGACTTCCATCCGCTGGCGGGGGCGGGGGATGTCTACTTCGAGAATCCCGCCAATCTTCGATTCTGGGCCGTTGGTGAGCATGACAATGCGATCGCTCAGCAACACGGCTTCATCCACATCGTGCGTTACCATCAGGGCGCTGATTTCGTACTCTTGGCAAATTTCCATCAACTTTTCTTGCAAGTTGCCGCGAGTCAAAGCATCCAAAGCGCCGAAGGGTTCGTCTAAGAGTAACAGTTTGGGGCGCAGGGCCAGAGCACGGGCGATCGCCACGCGCTGTTTTTGTCCGCCCGACAGTAGTGCCGGTTGCTTCTCGGCGTGGGGCGTCAAGCCCACCATATCGATGTGTTTTTGAATGATTTCGAGGCGTTCGGCCTTGGGTAAGCCGTTCATCACCGAATCTACAGCTAGAGTAATGTTTTCTCTGACCGTCCGCCAAGGTAGCAGCGAATAGTTTTGGAATACTACCATGCGATCGGGGCCTGGCTGGGTGATTCTTTGCCCGTCAATTGTCACCAATCCGGATGTCGGCAAATCCAAACCTGCCACCATATTGAGCAGCGTAGATTTGCCGCAGCCGGAGTGTCCAATTAATGAGATAAATTCGCCTTTTTTAATTTCCAGATCTATGCCTTTGAGGGCTATGTATGTGCCACCGTCTGATAAATTAAAAACTTTTTCGACTTGTTCTACTGCAATCAAAACAGACATGATTTTTTTGCCTTTTTTGTAGGTTCGTTATTTCGCTAGATATTGATTGTTGACGGTTGACTGTTGACTGTTCGCTGTTCGCTGTTGATATATAACAGCTAATAGTTAATACATTCCTGGATGCATAAAACTGGTCTTTAAACTAACCAAAATACTTTGTTGAATCCCTCAACAATAGTTTAAAAAACTGGTTTCTGAGCCTCTGAGTTCGTAATTCCTGTAAGAGTCAACCGTCAACCGTCAACCGTCAACCGTCAACCGTCAACCGTCAACCGTTAACCCATCGAATTAGCTACTTTCCTTGAGGGGGAGCAATTTTTTCTTGCAACCAAGCCATCATGCGATCGAGCAACAAACCAACAGCCCCAATGTAGAACACCGCTAACAGAATTTCGCTGATGTAGTTTTGCTGGTAAGCATTCCAAATAAAGAAGCCGATACCCGTAATCCCAGACATCACAATTTCCGCAGCAATAATCGCCAGCCAAGCCAAACCGATCGCAATTCTCAATCCTGTGAAGATATAAGGAAGCGCCGACGGAAACAAAATATTCATGTAATACTCCTGACGAGAAAGCTGCAGCACTTTCGCCACGTTGTTGTAATCGTCGGGAATTTGGCGAACACCTTCAGCCGTGTTGATTAAAATTGGCCAAACTGAAGTGATAAAAATCACGAACAAAGCAGAAGGTTCGTTTTGTTGCAGTGCAGCCAGGGCGATCGGCACCCAAGCCAAAGGCGCCACCATCCGCAAAAACTGGAAAATCGGATCTAAAGCCTTGTTCAAGAAGGGATTCGTACCTACCACAACTCCCATGCTGATTCCCACAGCCGCCGCGAGAGTGTAGCCTTTTGCCACCCGTTGCAAACTAGCCATAGTCTGCCAAAATAAGCCGACTCCGTAGGTTTTGGAGTTCATAAAAGGATACATCAATAAGATCCGCGTCCGTTCGTCAGTCCAAACACTGAGCGGCCCGGGCAATTTGATAATTCCCAAACTCGACAGGAATTGCCAAATTAGCAGAAATCCAATTACTCCCAAAATTGGCGGCAAGATATTCGGGGAATTCTTCTTCCAAAACTCGCCCAAGGATCCTTGGGCATCGACTCTCCGATTTGCGCTGACAGCCATCTTGTTAATCTCCTATGTTGCTGCTGTTTTTTTCGAGACTCAATTATGCGAAGCTAAGACCCGATCACACTTTTTTGATTGCCAAACTCTTAAGGTAAGCTTCGGGATTTTCTGGGTTAAATTCTTTGCCGTCAAAGAACTTCTCAATGCCGCGAGACGTACTTTTCGGAATGTCAGCATCAGCAACTCCGGCTAATTTAGCTGCTTTCTTCCAGATATCTGCGCGGTTGACTTTATCGATGAGTGTCTTTTTGTCTGCCAAGGTTTTTGTCGGCAGGAAACCCCAGCGCACGCTTTCGGTTAAGAACCACAAATCGTGACTCTTGTAGGGATAGGAAACGTTGCCTAGGTCGTCTTTCCAGTACAGCGGACTGCTCTTGAAGTCGTTGATGTCTGGTTTGCCGTCGCCCATGACATACTTGCCTTCATAAGGAGCCGTCAAAACCGTCGGAGATACGTCAAAGAAGTTTCTTCCAGAAACAATGGCGACCAATTCGGCTCGATGTTCGGGCTTGTCGCACCACTGCTGGGCCTCAATTAGTCCTGCGAGTAATGCTTCGGTGGCTTTGGGGTGTTTTTCTACCCAGTCGCTGCGAATAGCTAGATATTCCTCTGGGTGATCTTTCCAGATTTCGGAGGTGAGGGCGGACATGAAGCCGATGTTTTCTTGGACAATCCGCAGCGGCCAGGGGTCGCCGGTGCTGAAACCGTCCATGCTTCCGGTTTTCATGTTAGCCACGGTTTGGGCGGCCGGTACTGTTAGCAGTTCGACATCATCGTCGGGATTGATGCCGTTAGCTGCTAGCCAATAGCGAATCCACAAGTCTTGGTTAACTTTGGGAAAAGTGTAGGCTGCTTTGAAGCGCGTGCCTGCTTTTTTGAGGCCTTTGATGTAGTCTTGGGCCGCTTGGTCTAGTTTAAGTCCGAGGCCTTTGCCTTGGTGTTTGGTCGCGATCGCAATTCCATTTCCATGAGTGTTCAATTGGGCTAGAACATACATCGGGATTTGGACGCTGTTTTTGGTAATCAGACCTTTACTAATTAGATAAGGCATCGGCATTTGCCACTGGCCGCCGTCAATGCCGCCGCCGGCAGAGCCGATTTCTACGTTATCTCTGGCCGAGCCCCAGTTGGCTTGCTTAGCAATTGTTACCTCAGTCATGCCGTATTTGGCAAAAAAGCCTTTTTCTTGGGCAATGATTAAAGGTGCTGCTTCCACGATCGGGATGTATCCCAATGAGATTTTAGTGCTTTCAATTCCTTCGACTCTTTTCTCGTTGGCAACAGCCACTACTGATGTAGCCGCGGGTATTGTGCCGTCAGCACTGGCAGTTGCACCGGGTTCTGGGGGATTTATCGAACAGGCTTTGAGCAGTATTGAACTGACTGCAGATGCACCTGCTGTAACGATAAATTTACGCCGAGAAAATTGCTCTGAAAATTTTGTCATAGTCTAGCCTCGCTGCAATTCATAATCTTCTGTAACGACATCACTGAAGTTTATCAAGGCGCTTTTTTTCTGTTCGCTAATGGAATTTAGCGAACTGTTTTGAGCGCTCCTTGGCAGAAGGGAGCTAAAGATTTATTGCTAACATAAGTCTTTAAACTATCCCTGCTGATTTGGCTTTTTTGATTAATATCGATATTTCGATCGGCCGAGTTCTGTGAACTCACTTTTTGCGAGCCGCACGTTTTCTTGGCTTGATAATTAACTCTACCGTACTCGTGCCACAATTCTAAAACAATTATTAAATTTGATTGATAAGTAAATCTTTTAGGATAACGCTATCGATAACGAACCGTTGGGAAGGGCGATCGGGTTTGCTTATCAAAACTGGTTCAAACCAAGACTTGCTGGGTAAAGGTTGTAGCGAATGGCGATCGGGGGGCCTTCAAATCTATTGTCAATAAGCGACAAGCATCTGAGCCACCGTACATTTAGTTTATTAATATATGTCTACTTTTTTAAGGTGGCGGTTAATGGTAGTCTACAATACAGAAATAATTTTTTGTTACGGTATTGCAGTTGCTTGAATTTCTAACCATTCTGCTTTACTTTCAATTAAACCGCTCTGGTTGGGAGGATTGCGTTCCATATAAATACTTACTAACTCCTCAAGAAAAGTATCGTAAATTTCTGGAGGTATCCTCGTACTCAAAGAAAACCAATCTTTTTGAACTCGTTGCTTTATTTCTGTTTTGCTATTATTATCCTTTAACGGGTAGGAAAAGATTTCTACGCTATCTGTAGTAAATCCCACAGCTTTTAACATTTCTCTATATTCGGCAGTCGAATAAAACTGATAACTAAGGTTATTTAATTCTTTCCATTTACTATCCAGGAGTAATTCTTGCAACACAAAATGAAAAGAATTGTTAGATCCTTCACCTAAAAATGATAGTAAAATTTTCCCTGAAGGCTTGAGCGCTTCTTTAAACCTTGTCAGCACGGGGATATGATTGTGGATATAATGAAGAGCTCCACAAGAAACAATCACGTCAAATGAATTTTCAAATTCAAGGCTTCTCACATCGCCTACTTGAAATTCTAAATTCGGGTAATTTTGGCGATCGAACTTATTTTTAGCAAACTCTATAACTTCCGGAAATACATCACTACCAACAACATAACTTTGGGGCAATAATTTGGAAATTTCTGCCGTTATTCTCCCGTCTCCACATCCTACGTCTAGAATTTTTTCGTCGCCTCGCAATTGGAGTTGTGATATTAAATCCATCATGCGAAGATGAAAGGGAAAAGGGTTATTGTAGTAAGAGTCTATAGAAGATGAATACATAGCTAAAAAATATTAATTGCAGATTAATCATTAACTTTCAACGATTTAAATTAAATCACACCTACTGCATTAATGCACAGAGTTTTAACATTTCGTCATAAAGGTGAGTGAACACATCTGCCAGTGGGTATACAGGTATTGCCGGGATACGGATAGGGTTGGCGAATTGCGATCGGTATATCGAACAATGTTTTTCACTTCCAGGAAGATCCCGCTCACCGATGTCCAGAGTCCGAGCCTCGCTCTTCTAGCAGGAAAATTGGAGGATCTTCCTCGCCTATCTGCGTTACCAGGCAGAGCCTGGTAACGAGTAGAACAGGATTTACACAGCACAGCAAGATTTGATTCAAGGGTTAACCGATTTTCATTGGTCTAAAATAGGCGCTTAAATGTAAGTGATTTACCGGACTAGATATTAAATGCTAAAACTTTACAGTTCAAAAAATTAGAGGTACAAGATTATGACACTTATAGTTGCACAGAAACATATAAATTTACAAAAGTCGATCGCAGTTACTTGTAGCGCGATCGCCCTAGCATTATCTGGAAGTGGACTGTCTGCTGATGCCGCCGAAACGCGATCGGAAAACAGTAGACGAACATTTGCGGATTGGTGTCGCGAAAAAGATTCTTTGAGTCCTGAAGCTAAAGATACTGTTGAGGTGCTGTTGGAGGAAGCGAGGACTAATGAGTGCGATGCGGCAGATCGGACACTTTCGAGTCTCAGGGCACTAAAGCTCAACTTCAATGAAATCAGCGACATCAAACCGCTAGCATCCTTGACTAACCTGACTGTGCTCCTCCTCACCAACAATGAAATCAGTGACATCAAACCGCTAGTATCTTTGACTAAGCTGACTGTGCTGGATCTCTCCGACAATCAAATCAGCGACATCAAACCGCTAGTATCTTTGACTAACCTGACTGGGCTGGGTCTCTACAACAATAAAATCAGCGACATCAAACCGCTAGCATCCTTGACTAACCTGACCTTGCTCTTCCTCAGGAGCAATGAAATCAACGACATCAAACCATTGCAATCCTTGACTAAACTGACTCGGCTCGGTCTCACCTTCAATGAAATCAACGACATCAAACCGCTAGCATCTTTGACTAACCTGACTCGGCTAGGTCTCAGCAACAATAAAATCAGCGACATCAAACCGCTAGCATCTTTGACTAACCTGACTCGGCTGGAGCTCTACAACAATAAAATCAGCGACATCAAACCGCTAGCATCTTTGACTAACCTGACTGAGCTGGGTCTCTACAACAATAAAATCAGCGACATCAAACCGCTAGCATCCTTGACTAACCTGACGGAGCTCGACCTCAGCGGCTTTCAAATCAGCGACCTCAAAGTGCTAGCATCCTTGACTAACCTGGCTTGGCTCCACCTCGAAAACAATCAAATCACCGACATCAAACTGTTAGCATCCTTGACTAAACTAACTGTGTTGAATCTCGACAAGAATCAAATCAACGACATCAAACCGCTAGAATCTTTGACTAACCTGACTTTGCTCTCCCTCGAAAACAATCAAATCAACGACATCAAACCGCTAGAATCTTTGACTAACCTGACTTGGCTCAACCTCAGCGGCAATCTTCTGGGCGACATCAAGCCGCTAGAATCCTTGACTAAACTGGGATATCTCTGGCTCGACATTAATCAAATCAACGACATCAAACCATTGCAATCCTTGACTAACCTGACTACGCTCGGTCTCTACGACAATCAAATCAGCGACATCAAACCGCTAGCATCTTTGACTAACCTGCTTGATCTCTATCTCGGCGGAAATCCGATCGCTCCCGAAACTTGCCCTCTCAAGCGAGAGTCTATCTGTAATTGGGAACGCAGAAATAATTGGGAAGGCAGACTGATGTTAAATCCTAAAACTTTAGAGTTTCTGTAAAACAAAGAAACCCGGTTTCTTCAAGAAACCGGGTTTCTGAACAACCGAAATTACTAATGGTGGCCGTACCTACAAGTTCGATTAGTTGGGCGGGTCAAAGCGGTTGACAGACAAAGCAACACCGATCGCCCGTAGCGCTACGCCGAAACAAATCAGCCACCGATCCAGATGCATCGGAGCCGTCTCAAATATGCGATCGATAAACGGAGAATTAGCAAAGATCGTCTGCAAAATCACCGCCACGACAATTCCCACACCGAATTGTCATCGATTCTGGGCCGTTGACTGGGAGAATGAAGCTAATTGCGGTGTTAGTTCGATCGTCCTTTACTGCTAAGAATTGATTTAAGGGCTGAAATTCGCTCGCCTTAGCCGTAGCGATGCGATCGCCTGCGATCGTTTTCACTTGGATGCCGGAGGTTTGACAAGCTTGGAAGGCTGCGATCGCAATTTATGACTCAATGCTATCAATTGCTAGTCTGCTAGCCCAAAAGACAGAGCGCCAATTAGA
>JAUBOM010000181.1:0-10626 GCA_036700245.1 Microcoleus vaginatus BM001213989 | reverse complement strand
AGGTCTATGCTTGGGAGGATGGCTGAAACGAAAGAGATCAAATCAGCAGAAAAAAACAATACCACAACATTGAGTTATCATTTAACAGAATTTACGTTACCAATAAATCAACCTCATAACACTTCCTATCTGCGTTAGACGGCTTAAATCATACCTTAGGCTGTGATGCAGCATACGTTCTCGCTGTGCCTGTGTCTCTACTTTTCCCTTTTGTTATTTTTTTGGCTTTTGAACCTAGGATGATCTTATTGGGATATTTTGACTGAGCCGTACCAGTTTTGAGTCCTAGGCGGGAAAAGTTGGGTATCCCCGCCTAATCTCACCCTGCAACCCACACCCCCTCGGGTTGCACCCTAAGACGATCGCCTTTTTTAACCTAAAAACTCAAAATAACGACTGCAATCTGGCAACTTGAGGTCAAAATTTACAGAAAGCTCCCCTGGTCAGGGAAGGAACCAAGGAAAATCGGACTCTCTAGTTTCTGCCCGCAAATACTCCATCACATTTTGTGCACAGCCGGAACCCTTACAAGCACTTGCGCCTGCTTTTAAGAGTTCCACCGTGACAGGGGCGGGAAGTTTAGTATTTATAAGGCCACTTTGAGATACCTAATCTCACATCGATAGCGCTCAAATGTACAATCTTGGTCACGATCGCTGGGAAATTTTCCCGCGAACATTGTATAAGCTTGTGCTTGGATGCGTCGCCTGAAATCTACAATCTTCGTTGCGCTCCGAAACTTTTTTAGCTGCGAACATCGTATAGCTCGGTTTTTAAAAATGAATTCCGTGCTTGCCCTGGTTTGCGTTTCAGCGGTTTTTAAAAATAATCAACTTAAATTCTGAATTCATTGTGTCACGCGCTTGAGGCTATTTAATTACCTTAGCAGTTCCGGTCGCGGCTACCCGTTTATAGAAATGGTTAGACAAACACGTCTACCATTTATGCAAACGGTGAGGGGCAATGGTAAGTGTAGCAAAATAAGAAAAAAACCGTGTGTCACGCGCTTGACACTATCTACTAACACCGTCATAGTAGTTGAAACGCCTGACACACGGTAATACACGTATCTTACTTATCATTATGCCAAATCCCAAAGGACACGAAGACTCCATCAAAGATTCTCGATTTAAGGCTGCGTGGCAGAGTGGCCCTACCCGCACTATCCGGGTTCCGATCGCCCTTGCTGAAGTTACCTTAGAATATGCTCGGCAACTTGACAAAGGTATCGAACCGCATGACACAGCAGAAATGTTTGACAATGGAACTGATACGGTTATCGTTGAACCGCGTGACACAATGGTACAGTCTGATAGTCCAACTCATAATAAAGTGGACAATATCGTTACTGAACCGCGTGACACAGCAAAAATACAGGCTGAGTTAGAGTCCATCCGCGCTAACTATGACGCGCTTTTAGAAACCAGCGCTCGCATCACGACTAAGCTCCGAGACGAAGTAGACAGGTTGCGATCGGCACTTGAGTTACCAGAGGCTTCCGTCCTGTTAAACAAATTGAAAGCTAAGCGTAAAAAATCAACCGCTTCGCTTGCTGACGTAGATGCAATTTTGGAGATACTTGAGGAGTCCTGAGACGACACATCCCAGGGACTTTGGGCATAAACCCCGGTTCATTCCGGGGCTTTTCTGGGCAAAATCTTAACAATTCCAGGTTGACAAAATCGCCAGGAACCTGCGATCGTGGGTAATTGAGGAAGATTGACGCGCGACTGCTAAGCGATTGACCCCGCTTAACAAGTCACGACTTCCCCAAGCCGTTATACAGCAACGTTTGGAGCCTAAAAATTATGTCACAAACAAACGATTGTCCTGCGGGACGATCGCAACACTTAACGCGCGGAGTATTTTTTAAAAATCACGTCGCTAAGGTCTACGTGTTCGATCGCATCAAGCACGGCACGGCACTGGAAATACTCTCCAGAGCATCGGCTGCCTGTCGCTTTGAATCACCTCACACAGCAGTTTCCGAACACCAATGGCGCGAATACTTCGGATTGCCCGTAATGTCTCTAAGTGCAGCGGCAAATTATTACGGCTTAAATGTATCCGAGCTTGAACACCACATTCGCAGAAAAATTACTTATGCGGGGGGGCTGTTTGAAAGCGGGATGCTGATATTGCGGGGCGCTGCGTTAGAGTCCGCTCGCCTCATGGGACACACTGCTGGAATACAGCAGGGCTTTGTTTTGCTGCCACCGCGAGCGGTTTTGAACTTGTGCTTGTATTTACGTCCTGTACCTGCCGTGGCAGCGACGGTGAATGCTTTCTGGGATTACGTGCTGGCTGAAAAGTTGCACGAATCCACCCCTGCTGATTGGCACTATACCTCCAGCCAACACGTCGAAATTGAGTGCGAAAGGATTGAAGAAGAAAGGCTGAGCGAATGTTTGGCAGAAGCAAAAGAGCGCAAATTGTATCCTTACATTCAGCATTTCGGTCGCCAAACTTGCTTCGAGGCATGGGTGAGATTGTTTACTTATGAAGGCGAATTTCCTCCACCCCGCGGCAGTTTTTATGTAGAAAGGCAGGACTGGTTCGATAGAGTATCCCATATTTCTTTGTGGAGATAGTTTTATGGCTGAAACTGTCACTAACCGCCGCCGTATCGACCGACTCAAAGCCCTGGCGATCGAACAAGGATTTACCAACGAAGACGCCAAACAGTTCGGGAAGCTGAGTAAAACTGCTACATGGGAAGCGCTGCTGGAAACTTACAGCATTTCTTTGCACCCTGTAGACACTGTAGACAAAAGTGTAGACAAAAAAGCTCAATCGCTTGACACAAGTGATTGGACTAACGATGCCTCCTTCCCGGTGTGCAATTTCACTCCTCAAAACTCAACCAATTTTTTAGGCTGGGTTGATTTTGGTCAACTGATTGCACTCGTGCTCGCATCGGCAGCAGTCTTTGTGCTGGCCATGTCTATGTGGCGGCAAATCAATCCTCTTAATCTATTTCCCCCAGTCCGCATCAACATTCAAATCGGGACAAAACTATGAGCTTACAACTGCGTCTATTTGGCGGCGGTCAAACTGCTGCTGGAAAAATTAACGCCAGCAACGACGGCAACCACGCGATCGACAAATCAAAAGTTTTGGCACAGACTGACGCCCTTGTAATTACCCCGAACACTCCTGGTAATTTTTCAAGCATCCGCTCGGTTCCCGTTGTGCCAGACCCACGCTACTTTACCAAGGAAGAAGCGGACGCAATGAAGGGTTTAGCAAAGGAAAAAACTGACGGCGCGAGGCAATCTAAACGCGCTTACAAATCTCTGGCGAAAATTGAAGTGGCCGACAAAACTGTGCACAAGGAACACCGCAAATATGAGGGCGCGGTTGCCGAAAATGAACTGGGCAAGAAGCGTTCTGATGCTGGGCTGGCTAAAAAACTGCACTCTATGCGCCCCGGCTATGCCCGCTTAGGACTGGGCATCGACAAAGCTGACTCCGACGCCAGGATTCGGATTGATGCGATTAAAGCCAAGCTGACAGGAGGCTCAAATTAATGCGAGCGATGTACTTAGCTAACTATTTCGTTGCTGGGTGCATCGCTTCCTCCTTTCTGGGATGGGTAGCGAGTTTGCATCCGATGGCATTTAGAGCGATCGCATTTTTGCTGGTAGCACTCGGAATTGTCTGGACAGTGGCGTGGCTCCTGGACTACTCTTTAAGCCAGTTTTTAAAGATATCAATTCAACAGTTGCAGGCAGTGCTGGTAAGCGTTCTAGCTTTTTTGATTATTGGTTTGGGGGTGTTTTTATGCTCTTAAAGCTGATAGTTCTGTCGAGCGCATCCTTGACGCTGTGGTTGGTTCCCTTGGTCGGGCTGGACAAAAAGGTAGGCTGGCATAAAGGCATACAGGGCGCGAGTTTGTGCGCTGCTGTTGCGTGTGCTGTGTCTGCTGGCAATATTGCCCGACAATTAGCTGATGAGTCTGAAATCCAGGAACTCAAGACACGCGCCATCAAAGCTGACGTTGAGGACGAGATTGCGACAGAGGTCTATGTTTCACAAGCACAGCGCCAACAGGAAGCAGAAGCGATTCTCAATCCTGTGGAACGCCTCGAACGCTCACTAGCCTTAAGTTGTGAAGATGAAGACGGTAGACCGAACGTTCAGAACGAAATACAAGCTGAGGACGCGGAAGAACGGCGCGCTGAACAGGTACTAGAACTCAAAGCGAAGGGATGGGGCAAAGCTAAAATCATTCTTGAAGTTTGGGGAGTCTCTAAAGGGGGGAGCCAAAAATATAAAGATGCTGAAACTTTGTACGAGCGTTTAATAAAGGGCGAAACTTGATACTCTAAAAAAATGGATGTAGCTGTTTACATAGAATTAGTTCGCCAAGGTTTGTGCCAAGCTCGCCCCGATGACACATGGGAATCGTTGTGGCGACGGACTAGGCTGGCTAAGGCAAAAAACTGGACCTTTTGGCGTGCAGTTATCTATGCGCTCAAAAAGGAAATGGAGCTGATTCTAAAAGCTCCTATTACCCATACTTGGCTAGCAGCATACGTTACAAGATTGGTAACCCATGCTTTTTACTACGTCGCAGCAACCTTATTACCGCCTAGAGGGTTTGAAATAGATACCGTGGCTGTAGGCACTGAGACTCGACAGATTGAAACAACACGCGACCCGCCACCAATTTTTATTCCACTTCCCAAGATTGAATCGTCAAATGGCTGCGCTCGCAGTGATTTAACTATCTGTTCGCTTATTTTCTAGCGAGCGGTTCCAGCCTGTGCTCAATTTTTTTAACTACAAACGCCAAAAACCGCTGCTTTCAATTGGAACCTGAACCGCAACGGCTTTTGGAATTCAATTCACAATTCGACCCGCCAGGTGCGGGCAAAAATCATGTCTAACAATAATAACTCGATCGGCAACCACGCCTCAAGTGACTCCATCCTACCCGAGTCCCCTCAGACTTGTCAAGAACTATCTAAAGTTACTCAAACTTGCCAAGCCACTGATAAAAATTCTGTAGTCTTTTTCCTTACAGCCGAGCATCAATCCCGTATCCAAAAACGTGACCTTCTTAACGACTGGACGCGGGCCACATTTCGGAGCGTGGTAAAGGAAGAAGCGACCTTCTATTTAGGATATGAGGCTAAGTCTGGCGGCATTCTATTTTGTGGGCAAACAACCCAAATGCAATTTCGCCCTGACAGGCCTTGGAAGTCTGAAACGGACGACAAGAATAAGAAAGCTCCAAAATGTCGCATACCTTTAACCGACCACGGCTGCGATGCACTTCTTCCCACCAGTCCCTACACCCCGGATTACTGGGACAAGATTAATTTAGAAAAAACTTGTTACCAAATTAACGGGCATCCTTGTCTCGTCATTACCGAGGGTGACTTCAAACCAATAGCAGGTTGCAGTAACGATATTCCGACAATCGGACTAACTGGAGTCGAGAATGGGTTGACCGGGCAAAAGGATGACGTGCAAGGCAAGCGCTACTTAATCCCGACTCTTGAGAAATATGCCCGCGCTGGATTTGGGTTTATTATCGCGTTCGATGCGGACGCTGCTGTTAATCCTTTCGTCAATTCGGCACAACGAAAATTAGGCCGCCAACTCCTGAAATTTAACGTTCCTGTTTACGTCGCCACGGGAAACTGGGAGATGGGGATAGAAAAGGAAACTAATGGTATGGATGACTTGATCCAGAAAAAAGGGATAGAAGCTTTCAGGAAAGCGCTTTCGGCTGCGACAGATTTCAAAAGCTGGGAATCTAAAACTTTTGATGAAGGTGGCGGAGACGGGCCTGATAAATTTCTTGTCCGCAAAAACACAACTTTTGAGGTGCACTGCCGGAAAAGTTTATTTGGCTCAGATTGGTTTGTCTCAAATGGTGGCGCGTTTTTCCAAGATTGTGGCACTCACTGGCAACTGAGAGAAGATGCCGATGTTGCAAAAGCGATCGGAGATTTTGCGGAAGAATGTTACCAGTTGGCAGAGGTCGGCAAAAACTTTAAATTTGGGACGAGCAAAAATCTAGAAGCTACGCTCAAATACTGTCGGCGGACTCTTCACAGAAAAGACAAGCCCGCTAACCGCCATCTCAAAGCTTTCTTAAACGGGACGGTTGACACCAGGACTGGGAAGTTAGAACCCCACAACAAAGAGCATTATTTACTGGAGTGTTCGCCCTATAACTACGTTGAGAATGCTCCATTGCCACCAACTCTCAAGCAATTTCTGCTTTCATCTTTCGGGGAGTCACAAATTCCAACTATCCGAGCATTCATGTCTGCACTGCTAGACCCGACGGCTCCTTACGGTCGGTTCCCTCACTTTATCGGAAATAGTGGCGACGGCAAGGGTACGATATTGCGACTGATGGAAAACTTAGTGGGCAGCGAGTCCTCATCCTCTTCTCAAGATTTCTCGGAGCTTGGAAAACCCGAAGGCCGCTATCAGTTGCTACTTGGCAAAAGCTTTTTCTACGTTCCCGACACGGGAGGATTCCAGTCAGGTCTTAAGGCTTTTTACGAGTTGGTGGATAACGGTCCGATGTTTGGCCGCGCTCTATATATGCCCAAAGGCACTCAGATAAAGTGGAACGTGCGGTTCGCGGTCGCGTCGGTCGAGCATCTCCCCATCGAACACGCGGGCGACGGATGGGACAGACGGTGCTACCCCATTCCCACAATAAAATCCACAAACGAGGTTAATCCAAATTTAGGGCAAAAACTCTCTGAGGAATTAGGGGAAATTGCCGGATGGGCGCTGAGCATGGACAAAACAGAGCGCGACAGCATCCTTACCGAACCCATATCTAATCCCGTGTTACTTTCCCTCAAACAAGAAGGAGCAATTATCGGCGATGGCGTTAAATCTTTTGTCGATCGCTGCTTTGTACCAGGCACAGAGACTTATTACGGTAGCGACTTGCATAGCTGGTATCAGGCTTACTGCAAAGCTCACACACTCAATCCGCTGTCTTACCAAAAATTTATTCAGAGGTTGCAGCGAGTTTTGTCAAAGCAGTGGCGACCTAGCGAGGTTATCTGGACGGATGGCAAAGCTAAGCGTCAATCAGCTTCCTGGGAAGGGCTTCGAGTTTTGCCGTGTTTCTTGGACTTGGCACTAAATGAAGATGACGATAACCAACCAAGCGGTCGCCCACATATTCCAAACTGGATTTGTGTGAAAGAAAAGTGCCAGGATGGCGGACTTACAGACCTTACAACCACCTTACAGACCCTTACACCGGAAAAAAACGCTGAAACCATTGACTTACATACCTTACATACCTTACATACCCAAAGTCTACACAATGCAAAAATTTCTCACGAGATGAACGGAGATTGCATAGAAGAGAATAAGGTTTCGGATGAGAGTGGAAGTAAGGTATGTAAGTCAAGGCTTACACCCACTTTTGAGCCTGTCGATGAGGGGTGTAAGGTCAGTAAGGTATGTAAGGCAGACGATTCGGCAACTTTCCCACAACCCCCGTCAAACCCCGCAAACTCCCAGCGCGTTTCATCGCCAGCAGAAAAGCGATCGCCGAGGGAGTTCAAGGTTGGCGATAAGGTAGTTGTTGCAAGACCAGCAGGTATTTACAAGGGTGCTAGCGGTGAAGTAATAAATGTGTGCTGGAGCCGGGAAGGTCAGGAATGTCAAGTACAGTTTGATAAAGCGGTACGTGGCAGCCTGAGAACTGAAATCTCAGCCAGAGATTTAATGAAGCTGCCTGCCAAAGATTAAGTAACCAGTTACCCAACAATATGTGCAACCCGAGGGTAGGATAGAGATTTTTTGTTTGTGGCTAAATCTCTGCCCCCTCAGCCGGGGAGGCGTGCGGAATTTTTGCAGAGCCCGAAACGAGATTTTGTCACTTCGGCAGAATCTTAGCGGCCTCTGACAAAAATCCCGCTGAAAATTAATTGTTTGTCAAAAAACTCAAACTACTTGCTGTGCCTGTATTTGGGGGTTTTTCTATTTTTCGTTCTTTTTTCCGAGATAGTTATTATATATTTTTTATTTTTCTTTTTTATGATTACCGGGTATCACCCCACCCGGTTGCCTGCGGCGCCTGAAATTCTGAGGGCGCGGCCGGGGGGGGCGGGCCAGCCGTAGCTCCCCCCCCCGGCCCACGATTCTCATCGAATCTTCTCTACTCCCAGTAAAGACTGAGCATTTTGAATCAGTCGGCGATGGCGAGATTTCATGGCTAGTTTGCCCGATCGCACATTATTATCCATAAATTCTTGATATTTTCTCTCACCCATAAATTCGTGAAGCATAGCAAGGGTCGGGCTGTGTCGCTGGATAAAAGCGATCGATCTTTCAATATCACAGTGCAGGACTGGTGCCGCCAAAGTAACCGCACCTCGCTTGTAAGTTTTAAAAAACTCAATATCGGGATGCGACCGCACAAAGTGTATTTGTCCGCAAACAACATCATCTAAATACTTAGAGGTTTGCGACAGCTCTAAATCCGCAAGTTGACGCATCACAGTTAGGGCTCGAAATCTTTTTAATTCAAGCTCAATACGGTCAAAGTCAACGCCATCAATATTTTTATCATAAATGCGAATAAAGCGATCGGATTCGCGAGAACCCAGGTATACAGTAGTACCGTGCCGACTACCTACATTCATTATCCGGCGGACGCTGCGGTAATGACTTAATAACCCATCCTGAACGAAACCCTCCCAAAAACGCATGGAAAGCCTGGGAGAACCAACGGGAAAATCTAAGGCTACGTCAATTCGATTAGCTGTAAATTCATAATGGCTTTGTGTCCAATAAAGAAGAGATTGGATTTTGTGGAACTCCAATTTTGCCAAGGTTTTACCGCTTAAATCTACAAAATAACAATGGAAATTCTCAACACCCGCAGAAGGGGCATAATTAACACCCATCAACGAGCCTTCATATTCGTAGACCTCATGCCAGACTTTATTTAAAGCTAGCATATCGCTATTTTTGGCATCAGGTAAAGATTCATTTTTACGCTGAAATGGCAAATCTAAAGTTTTTATTAGGTCAGGAATGCAATTTAAAAATTCACTTTTGAACTGAAATCGAAGCCAGTCAATTCTAACTTTTCTATCTAAAAATTCAGTTGGCATCATTTTAAAACCTTTCTATACAAAATAAATAACTGTTCTGTGATTTTCGTTAGTATTCATTCTAATATTTTAACCTATTTTTAAGTGTAAGACGTTTTTCAAACGAAGGAACTACATCCGTTTATGGAAATGGCTGGCAAGCAGTTCTTCAATTTATGGAACTGCTTGTGCAACTGTGTCCTACGGCTTGTGCAACTGCGTCTTACATTTGTCTTACTCGTTTTACGAACTGTTTTACATTGCACCCTACTCTCGAAAATCGATCCCGATACCTAGCCTGATTTGCCTTTGATCTCAGGGAGCTGTAGCAGTTCCGGTCGCGGCTACCCGTTTATGGAAATGGCTATATAGAGACATCAGCCATTTATGGAAACGGCAATGAGTAATAATGCAGATGTACGGAAGCTCTGGGGGTTGGGGAGTTGGGTCAGAAGATACAAATATTCTGATGAATTTGTAGCAGTTTTAAGTCGTAGATGGGAATAGGCTTATCCCCAGTATGAAATGCTTGGGCTGCATTGTGATTGTTGGGCTTGTGAATCAATCAATGATTCGGTTTGAGGTGATAATCCCATTGATCCTGTTGGGATAATGGCGATCATTATTTGCTCTCTCCAGCATTTAGGTAGGTAGCTTTCTAGTTAAGATTAAATAAGTTAAATAAAGAATTATGTTTTTTTAAGTAGGCTAGTTGGTATTTAGGTAATCTGATTGTTGAATAGGTTTTCTACTCAAAGTGTTTAGCATAAAAAGAAATTTAGTTTTTATGAACAATCTCTATCGTAAAGTTGCAGTTGCCTCTGTTGGTATAGCTTTAGGTTTTACTTTGGGAGCAAACAAAGAAGCTAAAGCAGCTATATTTACCCTGACAGACCCCGAAGTTTTTTTCATCGAAGGGTACGAGAATGAACCAGCATACAACACTTTGCTGGGTAGCGGGTCTGATCTGGGATTCGAGACTTTCTCTGTGGAGAAAATATATGACGGCTATGATGGCTCTTCTGATTATGAAAGAAGAGCTTTCTACGAATTCGATATTGGCAATTTGTCTCTTGCCCCAGATACAGTTATTAGACGTGCTATTTTGAAGACTCCTCTTACGAATACTCGTGCCAACTACCGTTATTTGGTTCTGGGCCTCTTCGGCTATGTAGGAAACGGAAGTGCTGACCTATCAGATTTTGATGCTGGAGTAAGACTAGGTACGGGGGTGGCGGTGGACAACTACTCATACCCTAGTATTACCTATAATAATATTGACTTTGATGTGACATCCTTTATTAACGAACGAGTTAACAGCCACGATGATTTTGCAGGGTTTGGCATTCGTGTCGAGGACTTTTATTTTGACTATGGTGCAGCTACCTTGCGAAGGTATTATTCTCCCCCCAGTCTGATAATTGAAACCGCCGATGCTACTGTGCCTGAACCGACCACAATTTTTGGTTCAGCTATAGGTCTATGCTTGGGAGGATGGCTGAAACGAAAGAGATCAAATCAGCAGAAAAAA
>JAUBOM010000361.1:0-1525 GCA_036700245.1 Microcoleus vaginatus BM001213989 | reverse complement strand
GTACGGATTCAGGTCAAAAATAGTTGAGTGAGAGCCGAAAAATATGGTAATGTAGTCAGATGAGCGAAAAATCAGAGTTATCAGCAGCACTAAAATTAGAAATAGTTGAGCAGTTAAGCCGTGATGAACTGGTCAAAATTGTGCTCAGACAACAGAAGCTCATTGAAAAATTAGAACAAGAACTCGAAAAGCTCAAAGAGAGACAGCCCAGCAATAGCACAACATCATCGAAACCCCCATCAAGCGATCTGATACAGAAATCAGAGCTCCCCAAAGTTGATAACTCAAAAGAATCAGAAAAAGAGCCAAAGCCAAAACCAGGAGGACAGCGGGGACATATCGGCAAAACCCGAAAAGGATTTGGGCGAGTAGATAGATATCAAATCAGCACTCCTGACTCTTGTCAACATTGTGGCAGCAGAGAATTAAGTGAGATGATTGGTTATAGCAAGCAGCAGGTAGCGTGTTTAGCAGCCAGACCAATTGAAGTAGTCGAATATCAACGAGTCAAATGTCAATGCCTAGAATGTGGAGCAATGGTGATGGGCTCACCAGCGTCCGGGATAGTTCCAGGACAAGACTTAAGCATCGACCTACAAGCATTATTGGTATGGTTAGGTAATTATGGGCACATATCCTATGAAAAGCAACAAGAATTCCTGCGCGAACTAGGTGGAATCGAAATAGGGATAGGGACATTACAAGCGACAAATGCGCGGGTAGCCGATGCTGTAAAACCCGCCGTTGCCGACTTATGGGAATGGGCAGCATTACAAGCCAACGTTCATGTCGATGAAACCCCTTGGTGTGTCAAGGGAGTCAAAGAATGGTTATGGACAGCTACGGGTCAAGATTTTTGCCTGTTTCATGCTGCGGATACTCGGAGTAGAGCCGAATTAGAGACGATGCTGGGGCATGAATTTGCTGGAGTGTTGAGCTCTGATGATTTTAGCGTCTACAACGGTGTGATTGTGGGAGCGCAACAAAAATGTTTAGCCCATCTACGGCGACATTTTAAGAAAGTTCTGCTTCTTAGTTACGGTAACAATACAGTCGTCGCCTCTGCGTTCTTGGAATTAATTGATGAGGCATTTCGACAACATCGGAAATGGCGGGAACACCCTGAAGAGATTGATTATCAGACTTGGGCGAGGGACTTTAAAACCAGGTTGGCAGAATTGTTAAATACTTGGCAAGGTCATGTTGGTCATGCTGCTGGACTGTTATTACGCTCGTTGCGTGAGAAAGCACATCAATGGTGGTACTTTTTAGACCATCCTTCCATTCCTCCTGATAATAATTTGGCAGAACGTTCTCTCCGATTAGCCGTGACGAAGCGTAAGGTATCTGGGGGCTCCCGGTCAATGTCTCGGTTTGAACAAACTGCTGATTTGTTATCTGTGATTCAGACTTGTCGGTTTCAAGGTATTCGCGCAATGGCTTTTTTCCGTGATGCTATATCTGCCCATTCTTGTGACTTATTTATGCCTTCTCTTATTCCCCAATCAAAGACCTGAATCCTTAC
>JAUBOM010000180.1:0-10642 GCA_036700245.1 Microcoleus vaginatus BM001213989 | reverse complement strand
ACAAAAAGAGTTTGGGCTTTGTTTGGGCTTGATTTTTGTTTAAGTCCCACTAAAGCTCTTCCAAAAGATTCCGATAAGTTAACTGGAAGTATGGGTGATGGTGAAAGAGAAAAGGTAGTGCGAAGATTTCGGAGCGAAAAAAAATCCGCAATTCGAGTTTTAGTTGTAACATCTGTGGCTGATGAAGGTTTTGATTTTCAGGTCGCAAACCGTGTTGTTCACTGGGACTTAAGTTCTTCTCCAGCCGTTCTTATGCAAAGAAATGGAAGAGTGGCAAGACTTGGGCAAGTATCTGATGTAGTTGCCTATTATCTAATGATGACAGAAACTCATGAAGCCAGAAGAGAAGAGATTTTGCATGAAAAGTTCAAACAATTAGGTATAGAAGATGAGCAGTTAAGATTAAGAATTCTTGGCTCATTAGATGAAGATGAGGTAGAAAAAGCGGTTGAAGCGAATCAACCAATAATTATTGATGCACTGCTGAAAAAAGCAGACGAGCAGAATCAAAGAATGAATGAAAATATTGGAAAAATTCAAAAAGATTTAACTGCAAAAGCAGTAATTGATAGGTCAATGCTTGCTCAAAGATTAGAATACTGGGTGAAGTTAGGATTGCCGCCACGAGATCAAGCGGAGTTCAAACTAAATTTTGATACAGTTGAATGGCAACGCCCAATATTTTCAGTGAATCAAGCTACCCTTAGCGAGTCAGCACAAGCCAAAGTTGCAACTATTAAACGAAAAGATGAAAACTGGAAAGTTCGTAAAATTACGTTTGATCCAGAATTTAATCTTTTCGGTGGTGGTAGTGATACTTACTCGTTAGCAGGTTTACGTCCTTGGGTTAAAAATGAAAAAAGAAGTTCAGGTGGAGAGGATATTTGGAAACATCGTCCTCTTAAACGTTATGACTCAATAGGGGATTTAGCTGGCTCCTTATCTAGGCAGCGTCAGGCAGATTTTACGATTATTTCTAGCATCGCTTTGTTTGAAGAGATTCCAAGCCTGGAAGGTAGTCGATACTTACTGTTTGCTACTCACCCTATGCTTGAAGTAGAAGAACATTTTAGTCAAAATGGGGCTTCCTATTTAACTTTCTATGCTTTTGGTGATGATTTAAGTACACCAATTCAACCTAAAGGCTATTCTGCTGATTACGTCAATAAAGTGATTAAAATACTTGAAATAGAAGCTACTCAACCTAATTTAGGTGAATTGGATAATTTACTACTTGAGCAAGCTATACAAGCAGGAAAGAAAATATCAAAAGAGTGGCTGGGTACATCTAGAATACTGCCTAAGCTTGGTCAGCAAAAATATTTTCTGCCACTACCTGTAGCATTAGTAGCTATTACTTATCCCGACCTTTAATCCGCCTTCAGTTATGGCCTAAAAATGCGTTGGTGCGGACGGAATATAGTCTATCAGTGGGCAACTCAAGTTACTTGCCGCCGCACAACTTCACCGTTAGACAAGTGTTAGTTGTAGAAGTTACTACAGTCAAGTTCTTTGTTAAAGCAAGCTTCTAAGTAGAATAAATAGATGCTAGTTTTGATCTGTAGGGTGCGTCAGCTACGATTATTTTCGATTTAAATTAATAATCTCATGACTGAGGCACCGAACCCAACCGGTGCGTCAAAACTCGACTTTTTGTGGCGATTCAGAATCTCGCAACTGACGCACCCTACCACTGTCGTTGCTGGCAACAGATCGATCGTGCGATCGACTATCCAATCTCAAATCCAAAATCTAATATCTAAAATTGGTTGACGGCGGGTACCTTATGCGGCTACGCTGTGAATTGAGAGGTTGCTTTGCTTGCATAGGAGGCAACCCGCGTCACCCAAAAATTTAGTTGCACTGCCCAAAGCTGCTGGTAACAGCAATGGACAGCATAACCGCCAAACTGGAAAAAGCAGTCTGGAGGCTAACAGAAGATTGTAACATCCTCTGTGGCCGCCCTGCTATCTGTTGAAATGCGGGGCGGCTGGATTTTTGGGTTTCCTTAGAAAACCCAAAGTCAGGAGAAAATAATATGTCACAGGAATTCGTGTCCGACGAAAACGAATCTGTTAGCGAAGCCCTCGAAGAGGATTGTCAAAATTCCGACTCAGCAGCCATATCCGAACAGGATGTGCTGCTGGTAACGGTTGTGGGTTCGCCCCAGGGTGTCCGGGAAACCATTCTTACTTTGTACCGATTGGGATTTGCACAAGTTGGTGATTGGAGTCCCCTACAGCGCGCGGCAACTGCTGGGCACGTGATGAGTGTGCTGATTCGTCGTAAAGTGCGATCGGGCCACACTACGCCGCCGGGAAGGTAAGTTAAGCCACAGCCAAAGGAGACAACATTGTTGTCTCCCTAAGAATGATATCTTCACTGGTTCCCAGGCTCAGGCTTGGGAACCGATATCACTCTTGACCTCGTTTGGGAAGATGGAGGCAGAGCCTCCGGATCTACGTTACCAGGCTGGAGCCTGGTAATGAGTAAAACCCGGTTTATGCAGGTTTTGATGCGTCTTAACAAAAATTCATATCTAATTTAACAGCAAAATCCAGCGCACAGCAAGACTTTCAACCATCCGTTCAAAAAACTTTCAGAATTTCGCATAAATTCCCCCAACTCATCCTGATAAGTATCGGCAAATCCCGAAAGCTCGATCGCACCTTCGGCAACTCCCGAAAGCTCGATCGCACCATCGGCAACTCCCGAAAGCTCGATCGCACCAATTCCCGAAAGCTCGATCGCACCATCTCCAACTCCCGAAGCTTCGATCGCACCTTCCCCAACACCCGATCCAACACCTGATGCGATCAACTTCCAACCACCTGAATTGCCCGATTTATTCCTACTGCCACTCCGCCCGCGCCCCACACAGCCCTCAACACCCACAACGCCAAACGCTTCTGCCCGCATACCTTCGGCGCCGACAATTCCCTGTGTTTCCCAACTCAGCTCCTCGATCGCCACTCAACCTGCGATCGCCCCCCAACCTTCAAACGCGCCAAATCTCCCGCCCACAGCCCCTCTTGCCTCTGTAACCCAGCCTGTATCTCAAATTCAGCCCGCGCCTGCAAGTGCGATCGTTCCCGCGCCTGCAAGTGCGATCGTTCCCGCGCCTGCAAGTGCGATCGTTCCCCCGCCTGCTGTCAGCCAAAGCCAAACTCCCCAACAAGAGTTAGCTTTTTTAATTGGCGATTTATTGGGAGCTAAAACCTCTATTAGCCAAAATGCTGTAACGGGAAATACCCAATTAAATTGGGAGCGTAACAACGAAACAATTATGTCCCTAGAAGTTCCTTACACCCCGTCAGTTAACACGATTGCTGGAGCCGAAGCAGATAACCTGATTTATCCACAACCATCGGCTGACAATTTAACTGTTTCAGCACCGAAACTCCGCCGGAAATAATTGTTCAAACTCCTAGTTTACCGATTCCTAATACTGAAACATTTGACCTCAATTTTTCTAACTTGTGGGAGACAATTGCTGCAATAAATACAGCGCCAGTTCAAGATTCACCGACTATTACTCCAGCACCCGCACCAGTGCCCGCACCCGCACCAGTACCCGCACCCGCACCAGTACCCGCACCCGCACCAATTCCCGCACCCGCACCAATTCCGACTCCTGCACCAACTCCCGCAGCAGAAACGCCAAATATCCCAAATATTCTCAATCAGATTCCCTCTCAAATAACTCGATCGCTCGTAGAAAAAACTCTCGACCAAAACAATGCTAATGATGCTGTTTCCCTAATTGACCAACTGTTTGAACAAGATTACGAAAATAATTATGGGGAAAATTTCACGGATAAAAAAATAAACGTTCAATATTTGAGATAAACTCTGAAAAAGATTAAGGAAGAAACCGGAAAACAAGCAGTCATTATTTACGCCATCGTCCGTCTCGAACAATTGTTGCTAGTGTTAGTAGTTCCCGACGGCCCTCCGATTCTCAGAAACATCCCTGTCAGCAGCGCAGTTTTGCTGGAAAAAGTGGCAGAATTTCACCGCTACTTAGCTAAATCAAATGATTCGGAAGACCGAGAATATTTGGAAAGTTCTCAGAAACTTTACCAGTGGTTAATTGCGCCTATTAGTCGAGATTTAGAAGGATTAAATATCGATACGCTAGTGTTTTCATTCGATGCCGATTTGCGCCAATTACCGCTAGCAGCTTTGCAGGATGGCAACCAATTTCTAGTAGAAAAGTACAGCCTCGGCTCAATTCCCAGTGTCAGCTTGACTAACACCAATTATCAAAGTTTGCAAAACGCTCAAGTTTTAGCAATGGGTGCGTCAGAGTTTCCCCACACGGATAAACCTAAATTGCCGGGAGTGCCGATCGAATTATCTGCGATCGTCGGTACCACAAGCGACAGGAAAAAGCAAGCTGGCTTTAGCAGAAATGAAAGTTTTGTCAATCCTGCAGCCGAATTTCCGTTGTGGTCTGGCCGCTTTTTTCTCAATCAAGACTTTACCCTGGAAAATCTCAGCAGACAGCGACAGCAACAGGCTTTTGACATTGTTCACTTAGCTACTCACGCTAGCTTTCCGCAAGGCGCAAACGGACGCAAGGAAGCTGAGATTGATTTGTGGAACCGTTCTTTGGCGCTGGATGAATTTAGGCTGGCGAAGTGGTACGATCGCAGACAAGTAGAGTTATTAGTGCTGAGTGCTTGCGAAACGGCGATCGGCGATAACACAGCAGAAATGGGATTTGCTGGACTGGCCGTCCGCAGTGGTGTAAAATCAGCCCTAGCGAGTTTGTGGAAAGTTAATGATATCGGCACTTTGGGACTGATGACCGAATTTTACCGCCATTTGCGATCGCAGCCAATTAAAGCTGAAGCGCTCAGAAAAGCTCAACTGGCAATGATCCACAAACAAATTCTAGTAAAAGACGGTCAATTGCGGGGAACTGAAAGCGCGATCGACCTTACTCAATCGGCACAAGTAGCAAATTCTGATTTCTCTCACCCCAAGTTTTGGGCCGGATTTACAATAATTGGCAGTCCTTGGTAATAGACGATATCTGTAGGGAAACGGCACGGCGCAGTCTCCAACGCCAAGAGTAACAACCACTACTATCTTTTTATGCCATAAATTTGCTATGAAGAGTACAACTCAACTCTAGTGGAGCAAAACCAGTGGGCACTTTTGATAAAATATTCAATTCAGAAGACAAATCCGAAGCAAGCTTTACTCCAGAGGAATCGCTAGCAGCGGTAGCACTTGTCGCAGCGGAGGCAAATTTCCCTGATACGAATGCTGATATCTTAGAAAGCATACTTTTGGAATCAGAAATATTTGCTGAATACTCCGAAGATGATATGTTAGCAATGTTTGAAAGATTCGACGGTCTTGTCGCCCAAGACGGTTTAGCAGCATTATTTAATACTGCTTGGGAATCCATGCCAGATGAGTTTGTGTTGGATACTTTTGCAATAACCGCAGCAATGTTTGTCGTAAATGGAGAAATATCTCAGAAGCACCAGCCTTTTCTCCAGGAATTCCAGCAAGCATTAGGGGTGGAAGACGAGGAAGCTGCGGAAATTATCGAGGAGGTAATTGCTGCTTACTCGGAAGTAGAGGGCGAAGAGTTTGATGTAGATGGGGAATTGTACGTATCTCCTGAAGGCAATTTTAGCGTTCCCATTCCAGTTGACGAGCAACGAGGGGGTAGAATTGACGAGGAAGAAGGCTCTGTGGCATTTTCTGACGACTTTGGTGTGTTGCTGAAAATTGATTATTTCCCTATCGCTGGTGAAGTGGAAGAAACAATCGAGTCGGTTGGCGAGGAGGCTTATCTCAAGTCTTTTTTAGACAGTTTTGTTTCTGAGGCAATTCTTACTAATATTGCCAACTCTAAGTTACTTCACGCGGAATATTTAGAAGATGAAGAAGCTTATTTCGCGGTTGTCGATTTGCCTGCCGGTGCAACTATGAGTGTGCAGAAAAACCAGGGCTCTGTTACTCGGCTGGATGCTTACCGGGGACTTATGGCTTTTATCGCTGACGATTTTTGCTACACGGTAAGCTGTCAGCGAATTTATCAGGAGGGGGACGAATTGGGTTCCCTTGAGTCTGAAGTTGAGGGAATTTTGAACAAGATTTTCGAGTTTATTGAGACTATCGAATTCTCGGAAATGGAATAAACAGGACTTATCTAGGGGCTAAAAACCCGGTTTCTTTTTAGATGTCTTGCTGCCGGACTCCATATTTTCAGAGAAACTGGGTTTTTTTGCGTTGCATCCTCAGGATATTACATCGTGCCCGGTCGATCGACCAAAATCAAACTGGTTTTTAGTGAGGACTTGAGGCCTCCTAAAACTGAGGACTCAAGTCCTCGCTACTTGCCCGATCGCCGTTATTTTACCGCACTGCTAGATAGTAGAGGTTTTTTACAATAAAATAGTGCGATCGAGAACAGGCTTTTTTGAGCGGTTCTCGATCGCACTTCCACATACATTCTAGTCAACCACAGTCTAGAGACAGCAGCAATTAGCCGCCATTTTCGACTAATTAGTAGTCTGAGCTTCCACCAATCTTTGCTTGAGTTCTTCCAGAGCGCTCGCCCAGCGCGGATCTGGCTGCACCGAGCCGGAATCGGCGTTCGACACAGTTGTTGCTGACTGATTGCGGCGAGACTTGTTGTTGTCACCCCGACGGCGATTGCTTTTACTAGGACCTCCTCCACCTTGGGTAGGGGAAGCCTCGCGTTGCTGTTGCTGCGGCACAGGTACAGGCAGCGACGGCGACGCCGATGCCGACACCAACTGCGGTGACTGTGGCGACGACTGCTGCTGATCTTCTTCGCCCTTCTCAGATTTACCCTTAGAGCGCGGCAGTGCCTTCTCTATTTTCAGCGGGTTTTCTTTGAACATCAAGCCGTTGTATTTCTCAATAACTTGGTCGGCTTGTTCGTCGGTTAGCACCGTCACAAAACCGAAGCCTCTGCATTTACCAGTTTTGCGGTCTGTAATTACCTTTGTGGTAACAGATTCGCCCTCCGGCGCAAAAACTTCTTGCAATTCTTGGCGATCGAGTTCCTTGGGTAGATTGCCAACATAAAGACGAATAGACATGAAAAATTCCTCCAGACTTGGATTTTAATTAATTTGCTCGAACAGAATTAGCTGAAGTCAACTGAGTATTGACCGCAGGGAAACACCACATAACCGGAGATTTTGCACATTCCTCCCACCAACCTTGACAGATCCCCCCACCTTTTAGAACAAAAAGATGATTTACTCTGATAAGGCAGGAACTTAGCCGCCGATGCAGAGAGCTTTTAAATCTCAGGTTGTTGTGTAAACTTTTAGTCATCACTCAAATGTTGAGGCTATTGGCTATTCTGTATTACTTGCTTCCGGTTTTGATTCAGAATGTTTATAGCCAGGGCCGTGTAGAAATTTATGTCCAAGGATGTGTCAATTGCCAGCGATCGGAATGCCAGTATTCAGTTTAATACAGTGATGGGTAAAATCGCTAACATTTTTTTAGCCAGTAATCTTACCCCGCTCCTAATCTCGCTCCTAATGCTGAGAACTACTCACTTACCCGGTATCCCTTAATTTGGGCCCGGCAGCGTCCGACCATTCTTTAAAGGTATCACAGCCTTGGTAACAGAGCTAGTTATTTAGGAAGATTTCAGGGTGAATTTAACGGAAACTACATCTGAATCACTTTTGAGAATTCATCCCGCACAGCAGTAATACCGGTAGAAAAAAAAACAGCCGACAAGCGGCTGGCTGTACTTGCTGTGTTGGGATGTTGACAATTTTTACGCAATGCCTTATCGATTTTAGCCAACTGAAGTTATCGCGCTATTTGCTTTAATCCAAGTCATGTAAATAAATGTAACAGAATGTCGGCAAAAAAGCAACTTTTCTTTACGAAGGAAGAAGCCCGATGTCCGTCGGAAGAAGGAAGAAGAGTGTAGGGTGGGCCACCAGCACGGAGAACATCGTTAGCGAAGCCCTCGTAGACGATCGCCCATCCGCTGTTTAACTCAAAACCGATCGAGGCTGCGCGTTGTTGGGGACTCGTGCAGCAATCCGATCGCTATTCCTCATCTTGGGCCCTGCATAATGATGTATGCGCCCCAGAAAGCAGCAGCAAAGGCCAAAACCGCAGACCAAATCGGATGTCCGCTGTCACTGACTCTCCCTCCTTGACTGCGGAGACTTTCAAGGTCGATCGCCACAGTAGCACCCCGGCGCAGCCAACCAGTCGCCACAACAGATTTTCCGATCAAATCGCTAGGGCGAGTAGGTTTCGGCCACAAAGAGCCAATGTAGCCAAACCTCGAAACATAGTGCAACCTCACCAAACCCGTCTCCGTTTGCAAAATCAAATCTTGTCCCAGCCAATTACCGATACCCGATCGACCCAAAAGTTGCCCGGAGACTCGCACCGGTTGAGCATCCAGCGGTAAAGTCTGGGGATTTGACAAAATTTCCGGCACACTCGGCGAAGCGGTTTCTCGCGGTGTAATGTCCGGGAAGAAATAATTGATCCGTATCAAAGTACCGAGAGAAAACCCGATCGGCAAACAGCCCCAAATAATCGATCGATCGCCCCACAGCCAATCCAGCAGCCAGATACTCGTCCTCGAAAAAATCCCCCCAATCAGCCAAAGCACGGCCACTATCCCCAAACTCATCGGAATCCCAAAAAACGGCGCACCCTGTAAAAATAGTTTTGAGTCTTTAAATTCGAGTATTGACTTAAACAGAGACAATTTTCCTTTCTTGGGTTGTTCTTGCACTCCCGCGTTTGCCAAATCTAACTCTGTCTCCAGCTTCCAGAATTGAGCATAAAGAGCCAACAGCTTCAAACGCTCTCCCAGCAAAGGATGCGCGCTGTTAACCGTCAACCAATTGCGCTCCCGATTGCTGACATCCCACAGCAAAATCTGTTCCAGGGGCGCGTGCAATGCAGCAGAACCAAGGGTTACAGCTTGTCCAACCCCTACAGGTAACAATAGATCGAAACTTTCGAGGAAAAAGCTAGTTTGTTTTTGCTGCTGGATATTATCCGCAATGCCGATCGCAATTTTAGCCAGTGCCCGGGTCAAACCGTTAGGATTGCCCGTAATTTCCGCTGCTGTGCGATCGCTAAAATATACTCTGCGGCGCGACACCCACAACATCGGCCAGCGCAACAATTTATAAATCCCGTAACTGGTAGCAGAAATTGCAGCGGCGACAAATTTGACAGCCGATCGAAAAAACTCGATCGTCATTAAATCACACAACCGCTCTTGCCAGTGCACCACCTGCCAATAAATCAGGTAAGGAATCTGAATCACCAGCAGCGCCAGCGACATCGGCGCAAAATCCCAGTGAGAGATATGGCCCAACTCCCGCGCGAAAATAGTAGCAATTTCATCATCCGTCAACTGTTCCAACAGCCCGCGACTCACAGCAATCCGAGCAAAACGGGGCAAACAGCCGTAACTGAAAGCTACAGGAACATTCAGCGGCAAGAGTTTCAGCACCGGCGTCGGCATATTTTGCTTGGTACAATAACTTCGCAGTACCCGACTAGCTTCCTTGCTGTGCTTGGATAAAACCGACCCGCGCAGGGTTTCGATGCCGCAAAACAGTTTCAGCAGCGCGTCTATCAGCCAGGGAGACGAGGCTAAAAGCAATCCAAAAACCATCTGAACAAACGGAGTTGGATCGCGGTAAAAAAGCTGAATCGGTGCGAAAATAGGCAGTCTACTGAATATGTAAAGCTGAACCAACAGAGAATTAGTGTTTGTCAGCAGGAATTGCAGGACAAACCGGGCTAGAAAAAATAGGGCGATCGTACTTGCAACGGCTTGCAGCCGAAACTCCAGCAACTTCAGCGGTTTTAGCCGGCGCGGGCTTTTGGCGCGCCCTGCTTGGCGCCAAGTGAGTTGGTAAGTATCTGGGCTGGGGAATCCGGGGATATCTGTTGGGAAAGCGGAACTATTTTCGCCGCTAATTTCTGTATCGGGTGCGGTTTCTGTGGAGTTTTCCGGTTCAGAAGTCTGACCTGTGGGCTGTTTTGGGGGTGGAGGCGGCGGGGAAATCGGTTGCGATTTGGCGTTTACAGGCGCGGCGGGCGGCTCAAAAGGTAAAAAACCTGTTTTTTGCTCTGCGGTTTGTCGATCGCCCCCAATCGATTTTTTCGGCGATTTTGTTCCGGCATCAAAGGCGACAAAGCCTGTTTCGGGGGGAGTTGCTGCGGATTTTGGTTTATTTGCCGGTGGTTTTGGGGGGGGAGGGGGGGTTAATTCTGTTAAGACGCGATCGGCCCAAGTTTTGACTTGAGTGTTGGGACTTTTGGCGAGGGAAGAGCACAGGGCGATCGCCTTTTTCAGATTACCGGTGGCTTTGTACGCAGCCACTAACCCCATCTGCGCGCGGATTCCCGACGGCCCATTGGCTGCGGTTTGGGTAAGGGATTCTAAAAGGGCGATCGCGGTGGGGTAATCCTGCTGTTTCAAAGCTGCTAGCCCAGCCTCTAGAGACTGTTTTGCAGATGAATCCGCCGGATTTGGATTAGTGGGAGGTGCCATGACTGTGCTTTCGCTAGCGTCCTTTAGTGAAATACCTAACACTGACCTTTCGGTACAGTATAGGCTTCGTGTCTCGTTTGC
>JAUBOM010000179.1:0-10680 GCA_036700245.1 Microcoleus vaginatus BM001213989 | reverse complement strand
AAGACGATCCGAGTCTTACACACCATCTCTGGGCTTTTACACCCTTTATCCCTTCCTAGGGAACCCAGGCATTCGCCTTGTTTCCCTAGGCAAAAAATATTTTCGTACAACAAACTTGGATTGTATTTTAGGGTGGGACGTGCCAAACCCAACCAGCGGCCTGTTCTTTCCCCCTTTCTCGCGGTCTGTTGTCCGAAAGCAAGCATATTACTGCTACTGTAGCCTCTTGTTTGCAGTCGATGGGGCGGGTCGCAACTATCTACATTTTACACGTTTTACTGAAAATATTGGGAAGTTTTCGATTATTCCTTGAACTTTGCTTGGCTTATATCCCGGCGCCCAATAGGGTAGAATTACAGCGCGGGACTTACGCCAATTGAGTTAAAAGCTGCCGGCCTTGAAGCTTGCATCTGACAAAAGCCTTCTGCCTTATACCTTGTGACGAATGCCGTTTGATGATAATGCCTGCTCTTATTGAATTAATCTGGGCTGTTATTGGTTTGCTGCTGACGATAGCAGGCAATTTTTTGCCTGCATCTGTCACAATTCCTATTGGTTTGTGGGACGATCGAGGACTTCAGGCGTACTCTTTAGGTGTTACCTCTCAAATTGGAGCCGTTTTGCTAGTAGGCTGCATGGGGGGGAAAAATGCAGCAGCTCTCTCGCAAATTGCTTATTTGGCATTAGGATTAACGGGGTGGCCAGTTTTTTCTGAAGGCGGCGGCATCGGCTATCTCACACAAGCGCGTTTTGGGTATTTGCTGGGTTTTGTGCCTGGTGCTTGGGTGTGCGGCTGGGTAGCTTTTAAGGTGGCTTCGCGGCTGGAATCTATGGCTTTTAGCTGTTTGTGCGGTTTGTTCACTGTTCACGCGATCGGCTTAATTTATCTAGTTTTTACTTACTTGCTGCCTCCGGCAAAAAAAATACCTTTATTCGATGAGATTCTTAAATATTCGGTTTATCCTCTGCCGGGACAATTGGCGGTAGTTTGTGCGATCGCAGTGCTGTCATTTACTTTGCGCCGCTTGATGTTTTATTAATTGGGGAATTGGGAATTGGTAATTGGGAATGGGTAATCGGGGATTGGTTGTTGTGTCAAATAAGGTTATACTATACATTGCCCAACGGGAGAGTCATCTCGCTGCGGCTGGGATTGCTTTGCTGCACTGCATTCTGCTCGCAATGACAAGTGAGATTGGAGTAAATTCTCTCATGCCCGATGCCCCATTTTCTATTGCTTAATTCATGCGTTTTAAAAGAAATCCCTTGTTCTGGGTGGCTGCTGTTATCAGTTTAGTTTTAGACCACCTGACTAAGTTTTGGGTGGTGCAAAATTTTGACTTGACGGTTCCTCCGCAGACGCAGCCGCTGTTACCTGGGGTGTTTCACTTCACTTATGTTGTTAATACTGGTGCCGCTTTTAGTCTGTTCAGCAATGGCGGGGCGATTTGGTTGCGCTGGCTGTCTTTGGGCGTTAGTGTCGGATTGATTGTGCTGGCTTGGTTCGGACCGCGAATTAACCGCTGGGAACAAGCTGGCTACGGTTTGATTTTGGGGGGAGCACTGGGGAACGGGATCGATCGATTTATTTCGGGCCATGTTGTAGATTTTATCGATTTTCGGATAATTCGGTTCCCCGTATTTAATCTAGCCGATGTGTTTATTAATGCTGGGATTATCTGTTTGCTGATTGCAACTTTTTACAGTCCACCGCCGCCGAAAAGCCAAGACGATCGCAATTCTTTTTCAGACTAACTTTCAACAAGTCAATCGATTTTAGATTTTAGATTTTAGATTTTAGATTAACCACCCACGGGCTGTACCGTTCTCAGGTTTATCGGAGGCCGAGCTTTTTTTTGCTTATCCACTGATGAATCCGGCGACCTCGCAACCAATTGCTTTCGGTCATTTGTCAGTTGTCTGTTACCAGAAGGTATAGGTGTCAACTTAAGATTAGAGTCATTTATGAGCTATAATTAGATTCTTTATTGCTAAGGCTAAACTTGCCCGCGATCAAAAGCAATTTGGTCACAAACCCCCGGATTTATCCGTGGGAAAAATTCCCTAATCTAAAATCTAAAATCTAAAATCTAAAATCGGATGACTCCTAATCCATTTGCTCAAGAACGCTTACTATTTGCCCCAGCAACCCCCGATGCTGATGCTATCCCGACTATTTTTGCTTTTCCCAACGAGTACACGGTGGGTATTACCAGTCTCGGCTATCAGATAGTGTGGGCAACTTTGGCTGTGCGATCGGATATTGAAGTCAGCCGTTTATTTACTGATATCCGCGAACAACTTCCCCGACATCCAGAATTACTGGGATTTTCGCTTTCTTGGGAACTAGACTATGTAAATATTCTAAATTTATTGGAATCTCTAGAAATCCCTATTTGGGCGTCAAAACGAACTGATAATCATCCGATCGTCTTCGGCGGGGGTCCGGTTTTTACTGCTAATCCAGAACCTTTTGCAGATTTTTTTGATGTGATTTTGCTGGGAGATGGCGAACATCTCATAGACAATTTTATTGATGCTTGTAAACAAGTCCGCACCGCCGACAGACAAACTAAATTGCGGCATTTAGCCCAAGTTCCGGGAGTTTACGTCCCCAGTTTGTACGAAGTAACTTATCTGGATGCGGCTGAGGGTATTAAATCGATTCAGCCTGTCGATTCGGGCATTCCCAGTATGGTTGAAAAACAGACTTATCGGGGCAATACTTTATCTGCTTCCACGGTGGTGACAGAAAAAGCGGCTTGGGAAAATATTTACATGGTGGAAGTGGTTCGGAGTTGTCCCGAAATGTGCCGTTTTTGTTTGGCAAGTTATCTGACTTTGCCGTTTAGAACTGCGAGTTTGGAGGGTTCGCTAATTCCGGCGATCGATCGCGGTTTAGCTGTGACTAATCGTTTGGGTTTGTTGGGTGCTTCGGTCACTCAGCACCCGGAATTTGAAGCGTTGCTGGATCATTTAAATCATCCGAAATACGACGGCGTGCGGCTGAGTCTTTCTTCGGTAAGGACGAATACGGTGACAGTTAAATTGGCAGAAATTTTGACAAACAGAGACAGCAAATCTGTGACTATTGCGGTGGAAAGCGGGAGCGATCGCCTCCGCAAAATCGTTAACAAAAAACTCACAAATGACGAAATTATTCAAGCTGCTATCAATGCTAAGGCTGGCGGATTAAAGGGAATTAAACTTTACGGGATGGCGGGAATTCCCGGCGAAAAAATGGAGGATTTAGAGGAAACGGTGGCGATGATGCGGGCGATTAGAAAAGCTGTTCCCGGTTTGCGGTTGACTCTGGGATGCAGCAGTTTTGTCCCGAAATCTCACACTCCTTTTCAGTGGTTTGGAGTGAATAAAGATGCGGAGAAAAGACTGAAGTTTTTAGATAAAGAATTGCGTAAGTTGGGTTTAGAATTTAGACCTGAAAGCTATAACTGGTCTGTGATTCAGGGGTTGCTCTCCAGGGGCGATCGGCGGTTGTCTCGGCTGTTGGAATTAGTGCGGCATTACGGCGATACTTTGGGCAGTTATCGACGGGCTTTTAAGGAGTTGCGGGGACAGTTGCCGGAGATGGATTTTTATGTTTTTCAAGAGTGGGAATTGGATCGGGTGTTGCCTTGGAGTCATTTAAAAGGGCCGCTACCGGAGGCGACTTTGAAGAAGCATTTAGCGGAGGCGATGAGCCATACAACACGACAGCCAAATCAAGAATGTGAGAATTCACTAAGTCGCGTTTAGTAAATAAGATTATAATAGCCTCATGCGTGTTATTAGCCGTCATAGCCGAAATCCATCTGGCATAAGGCTCACGGTAACAGCAATAGATATCAAATGGGTTCTATATTTCAAAGCTCAAATTCATTGGATATAAAAAAAAATTGAGGGTGTACTCTTATGAAATGGAAAAAATTAATCCTTACACTCCTAATTATTTTGCCAGTGTCAGGTACTTTTCATAAGATCTCTGCTTCCTATGGAAACACAATATTCATAGCCCAAGAGAATAGAGAACCAGATAAGTTGGCACTTTGCTATATTGCCCAATCGTTTAGGAAAATCGAGGACTTAGAATTTGTTACTATAGTTGACTATAAGGCTCTCAGTAGAGATGAAGGACAGGGCTACGGAGCAAAATGGAAAAATAAAGACAATACTCTCGATTTATAT
Source organism: Microcoleus vaginatus BM001213989 (assembly GCA_036700245.1). Lineage (GTDB taxonomy): Bacteria > Cyanobacteriota > Cyanobacteriia > Cyanobacteriales > Microcoleaceae > Microcoleus. The sequence continues at coordinate 6,495 of JAUBOM010000179.1, read as the reverse complement.
CTGTACGATCTTAATTATCAAAATATTGGAAATTCTTTGGATTCTCCTTTTGTACAAGAAGCACTTAATTCAGCTATAGGAGGAGTTAGATACGCTCTTCAAAAGGGAATATACCAAAAAGCAGATATTGGAGTCACTTCCACTCGGGAATTCGGTGAAGTCAAGTTTTTATTTGTACCTATAAAAATTTTACGTTCTGGAAGACAGGGAGAATCTGTAATTACCTTGACTGTACTTCAAGGGCGGTTTTTCAAAGTTCGCTTAACATCTTTTGAAGAAAATCCCAAACAAAAAATAGAACGTATTCTTACTAAATTGCCTCAACTCATCCCCACAAAATCCAAAGTAGCTAGTAACTGTCCTACTGACCCATCCTAAGTTCACTTTTGGCAAACTCGAAATTATTTTGGGGAATTTGGGCGATTGTCAATCAGTTTGAAATCGAGTCTTTGAATTAAGGATAGACTAGCACTCTGGTTTCCGAATCTATTTTGGGCAAGTAGGAACAACAATTATAATTATTATGTGCGGGGGGGATAAAAGCACTCAAGACCGAGACATTCGCCAAGCAATAGAATACTGGACTGATTACAGGAGTGAAGATAATGTCTAAAAGTTTACCTAACCATCCCTTTATAATAGAATCTATCAAAAATCCAATAGATTCTGCGATGTATCTAGAGGCTTTTTTTGAAGAAGAAAACCCGGAGGCAGAACTGCTAAAAATGGTACTTAGCAATGTAGCCGAAGCTCTCGGTCAACCAAAAATGACTCCCGAACAATATGAAATGCACTTAAAAAAACTGGATGAATTGCTGTCGCAGCAAGGAAGTGATGCGATTTATAATCTGGGAACTTGGCTGAATGCTTTGGGATTGAAACTAACAGTTGCTGTTTGTACTGATACAGAGGATAATACTGCAAATACTGAAACCCGATCGCACTTAACTCTCTAGCCCAACGATACAATGCCCAATTTTAAATATTCGTCGCTGATTAATGCCACCGTTGAAGCAGTCTGGAACTTTCACGAAAGGCCCGACATTCTGCAACTTTTGACTCCGCCTTGGCAACCGGTGAAAATCATTCGCCGCGAAGGGGGACTCGATGTGGGTGCTGTATCAGAATTTCGCCTGTTATTGGGGCCGATTCCTGTAAAATGGGTGGCGACTCACACTGAGTGCGAACAATATCGCTTGTTTGTTGATGAACAAACTGAGGGGCCGATGGCACGTTGGTTTCACCGACACGAGTTTACCTCAGAAAATGGCGAGACTAGATTGACAGATGCGATCGCATTTTCGATACCGGGCGGCCCGATTGTCGATTTGTTGTTAGGTTGGTGGGTGGAAATGCGGTTAACAGATATGTTTCGCTACCGCCACGAAGTCACAAAAAGAGAGTGCGAGAAAGATGCAAACAACGGCTGAATATTACTGTGCTTTCTGCGGCGAACCGAGTACAACTTTTGTTGATATCAGCGGGGGTATGGAGCAATCTTATATCGAAGATTGTCAGGTTTGCTGTCGCCCGAATGTTCTTTATGTCAGAATAGATGAAGATACTCTCGATATTGAAATAGATACTGACTATCAAGAATAAGTTACTATAAAAATGTAGGAATTGCCTTTGAGGCTGACTTGGTAGAATTCATAAATCTTGAAACGGCTGCTTCTACGAAAGCCCGAAAAATTCGAGAGTTTACCGAACAGTTTGGCGACATTTCCGGGTGCCATTGAATTCCTATCATCCAAGGGTGATAGCAGTGTTCAATTGCTTCTACCAAAGTGTCAGGTGCATCGGCTACAATTCGCCAATCGGATGTTACCTTCCTCACTGCTTGATGATGCCAGGAAACAACTGTTGTTGAAGTTTTTCCCATAATTTTTGCTAGCCGACTGTTTGGCTCAATTTCAATGGTATGCTCGATCGCACGCGGGGGAATTCCCGATCCGTGATTAACCTCGTCTCCGTAAGCATCCGGTACGTGAATCACCAAACTGCCACCGCTGGCTACGTTCAGGATTTGCATTCCCCGGCAAATCCCCAACACAGGTATGTCAGCCTTCAAAGCTAGCTTTGCTAAGTTTAATTCAAAATTGTCGCGTTCTGCATTAACCGAGTAAACTGTGCGATCGACATAACCGCCATAAAGTTCTGGGTTGATATCTCCGCCCCCGGAAAAAATCAAACCATCTACTGCATCAAAAATACTAGCCGGATCTAATTGATTGGGCGGCAGCAAAATCGGGATTCCTCCTGCTGCTTGCACCGCATCAATATAAGCTCCATTTAAGCGATATTCGCCTGCTGGACAGCGGTTGTATGTTGTGATGCCAACAATCGGAAATTTTTTCATTTTCTAGAGACTGGGAGATAATTAATTAGATTAATACTCAGATTTGGCACTATTTGTAATCAGTGTTTCATGGGCGGGCTAGAAGCCCACCCCACAATAAAACTTACTTACTTATTGTGGAACAGGCATCTTGCCTGTTTCTGGTCTGATTACTTGTGATTGATTCCTAGATTAAACTTAGCATTCCCTGCACGGCTGTCTAATTTGTAACAGTTTCAGTAGTATTAGTTTCCGGCAGCGGTTTGCGCGTGCACAGATAAGCCAGAGACCCGAACAGCGGCACTAATGTTACTGCCCAAAATGCTGCGACATTCTGCATTCCTCGGCGCGCCATGTCGTCTGCCAATAAGGCAGGAAATAGCAGGCAAAGCATACAAAAATCTAAACTCATTACGTGGATAAAACGGCTGGTTTGCCACTGTCCAATAAAATCAGACCAATCGCCTTTTGTCAAGCCAAAAGCAACTAAAGCAGCAGCACCCAATGTTATGACAATGGCAGTAAAACGGGAGTCTAATATCTTTAAAAAGATATTTTTATGACCGGGAAATTCAGGATTCGGTTCGCGCAGGGCTAAATAAGGCAGCAAAGCAAAGGCGCCGACACCAAAGGATAAAGTGGCAAATAGCCATGCAGGTATTTTCTGCCCCCTACCGTCAGCAAATAAGACGCAACTGTAGATGAGCGGCCAGACTCCCATGATGTAGAACAACGCTACAATTAAAGGGTTGATGTCTGCTATTTTGCCTGTGGAAAGATTGGTAATTAGTGTGATGGTTTTTTCTGGGCTGTCGGGTGGTGCAAATACAAAGGCGTAGGTGGTAAATGCAATCCAAATCAGCCAAAATCCAATTTTTCTGAACATCGTTAGTTTTTTTTACTTCTGATATTACTATAGCAAGCTTAAAGAATTTTTGAATAAGACTTTTTTTATTTACCGCTATTGACGCTGTTGAGGCAGAGGAAGAAAGGAGAATATCTGAATGTCTTGCTATTTGGTATTGCGGGTTTTGGGCAGATTGCTAAATTTTTGCATAAATTGGCGATCGATCCAATCTTTCCAGTACCACAGCAGCGCCGATTCCCACATGAAAGATCCGCGAGATGCGATCGCCCTTTTATTCCCAGTACCAATTAACCCTAAGTATTGTTCCTGCGGTGCAAAGGGTTTCAGAGGTTTTTCCAATAAAAACTGCTGCAAATTTTCAAACAGCGGTTTGCCCTGACGCACCGCAAACACGCCTGCTTTGGGACGGGGATAATTAACCATTGCAGCGATATCGCCAGCCCCAAATACGTTGGGGTGAGAGACTGATTGCAAGCAATCGTTGACTTGCATAAAGCCCTTTGAGTCGGCTGCTAAACCGGATTCTCTTATCCAATTAGCTGCCGATGCTTGTGTTACCCAAAAAATGCGATCGCACTCTAATTCTAAACCTGATTTACAGGAAATTTGGTAATTGGTAGGGGATTGAGGATTGGTTTCCCTCTCAATCTTTTTTACAGCACAGACTTTTTCCTTTAAATGCAATTGAATGCCGCTACTGATGAGAATTTCTTGAAGGCGTCGGCGCACCCGCTGATTGTGTCCCTGCATCAATTCAGCACCGCTGTGAAACAAATGAATTTCTGATGATAAATTTTCTAAATTTTCTTCCCTCTTCCTTCTTCCCTCTTCCTTCTTCCTTCTTCCTTCTTCCCTCTTCCTTCTTCCCTCTTCCTTTCCCAATCGAGATTGCATATTTAATGCTAATTCTACGCCACCTGCACCGCCGCCTACAATGGCTATCCGCAGCGGTTTTTGGGGATAGTTTGGCCTTTCGGAAATTAACTGATTCCAGCTAGCTAAAAACTGCGGTACGGGTTTAGCTGCAATTGCATATTCTGCAGCGCCCGGTACAGATAAAGTCGCAGGAGTGCTGCCGATATCCACAGAAAGCAAATCAAAATTAACTGGAGGGCGAGTTTGACAAATAACTAAATTTTTGTTAATGTCGATCGCGATCGCCCGATCGATTAATATTTGACACCCGGCAAATTTAGCGAGCGATCGCAAATCGATGTGACATTCATCATAACCGTAAAACCCGGCAACGTGTCCCGGCAGCATCCCCGAATAAGGCGCGTGCAGCACGTCGCTAATCAGAGTCAAACGCACGGACGGCAGAGGTTGGATACCGAACATTTTTAAGACGATAGCATGACTGTGACCGCCGCCAATTAACACTAAATGTTTCACAATTACAGATGTTCGATCGAAATGTTCCAGCACCGATATTGTACAGCACTCGCACTCCGGCAGGCCGCACAGTCCGGTAAGGAGAGCTTGCAGTGCGTAATTAATGATTTCCCAGCAGTTAGACAGAATGCTCTGACTTACCCTCTGTATCAGAGATTATACTTGGCTCAGTTGCGATCGGAGCACATCAATCCACCCATTTCACTTAACCGATTCCAAAATCAGCGCAAATGGCTGTAGACTGTAGAGCGATCAAATTTTATCACCAAATTATGCTGGGGTGTGTTTCCATAGCTAACTCACCATTCAAAACTATGACATTACGCATCATTCCGCGCAGTTGGCAGCGATCGATTAAAACTCTTTTCCCGCTTCTGTTTGCCCTCTCATTCATTATAGTATTGCTGGCGAACAACTTCATTCCGGCGATCGCCCAGCAACCCCGCCAGGAAATTCGCGGGGTTTGGATGACTACAAACGACAAAGACATCCTCAGAGATCGCCGCAAACTAGGAGATGCTGTCAGCAAACTAAAACGGTTAAATTTCAACACAATCTATCCCGTTGTCTGGAATTCTGGCTATGCAATGTATCCCAGCTATATAGCGCAGCAAAGAGACATTCAACCCTTTGTTTACAGAGGGTTAGACGGACAAGATATGATCGCCGATTTAATCGCTCAAGCTCACCGCCAAGGCCTGCTAGTAATTCCTTGGTTTGAGTTTGGTTTTATGGCTCCACCCACCTCAGAATTAGCCTTAAACAATCCCGATTGGCTGACACAAAAACAGGACGGCAGCCAAACATCAAACGGCGCAGGTGGCGAAGTAGTTTGGCTCAATCCCTTTCATCCAGAAGTGCAGCAATTCATTACCCAACTCGTACTAGAAATCACCACTCAATATAACGCAGACGGCATTCAATTTGACGACCACATGAGTTTGCCGTCGGAATTTGGATACGATGACTACACAGTTGCTTTGTATACCAAAGAAACAAAACAACCTCCACCAAAAGATTTTCAAAATCCAGCATGGGTGCAGTGGCGAGCCAATAAAATTACCGCTTTTATGTCCCAGCTAAATCAAGCCGTCAAAGCAGCCAAACCCAATGCAATTTTCTCAATTTCTCCCAATTACTACGATTTTGCTTACAAACATCACCTACAAGATTGGCTGGCTTGGGTTCGTTTGGATATTGCCGACGAGCTAATCGTGCAAGTGTACCGTCCCAATCTAGAATCATTTGTGGACAAAATTAACCGTCCAGAAATGCAAGAAGCACAGCAAAAGATCCCCACCGGAGTTGGGATTATGACAGGTTTGAGAAATAGTCCCGTACCGATTGAGCAAATAAAATCTCAGGTGCGAGCAGTCCAAGAATACGGCTTAGGCGTCGCTTTCTTCTACTACGAAAGCTTGTGGGAATATGCGCCCGAACCCATCGCCGATCGACTTTCTCAATTTAGCGATTTCTTCCCGTTTTCTGCATTCCGAACAGCGCTACAAATACCCAGACGCGCGGCGACTTTCCCTCCGCCGGCACCACCAAAACCAGACCCGAAAGCTAAGCCAGAGCAACCTACCAAAAACAGCCCACCTTCGCCCTCGCCAACCACGAACAAGATTGAAAGAGTCATCAGTTATTAGTCATTAGTCATTAGTTAGAAACTCTTCATCCCTAGGGGCGGGTTTTACCAACAATATTGACTGCAACTAAAATGAACTAAAAACCCGCCCCCGCCCAGCTAATAATTGCCTACAATACATTACAAACACAACATTGTTGTGTCAAAATCAGAATATCTGTATTGCTGCTAATATTAACTCCGGTTGATTAATCATATAGCAATCCTAAATCATTTGTGAATTTCTTACTCCCTCCCCGCGGGTTCGGG
>JAUBOM010000017.1:85218-89666 GCA_036700245.1 Microcoleus vaginatus BM001213989 | reverse complement strand
GGCTGTTTGATCCATCGTCTCGGGTGGGTCGTTGACCAATTATATTGTAATATAAAGCCCTCCTAAAAGGACGAGGTTTCTACCCAATTTTCTGATGAGGGACTATGAGGGGTGCTGTCAAACTTTCAAAGCTTGCAAGCTGCAATTGAAGCGAAGGAATACGCGATCGACTTCAGTACACTAGCCCATCAAAATCTCAAGCGATCCGCTGGGCATAAATACGATTATTTAATCATACGAGACCTAGAATTAGCAGCCGACTGGCTGAAACAAACCCATTCTCAGACTCGCGGTCGAGATGGTTAGGTTCAAGTTGATCTCCCTCCTCACTCGCTATTGCAGGCCCAAAGTGCGATCGCTGAAGCTCAAATCCTTTGGGATTCAGTCGGCTGGCGTAATTTAATGCTCAGAATTCCAGCTACTCAAATCATGCTGCGGGTGATTGAACAACTAATTTGCGATCGTATTAACGTCTATGCAACGTTCGTGTTTTCTCAGACAACCTATGAGCAAGTAGGGGATGCTTATCTCCTAGGACTATAAAGCCTAATTCATCAAGGAGAATCTGTGAGTGAGATTGCTTGTTTTACCAGCTTCTCGATTGCTTGTTTAGATGCAGTTATTCATGCACTTCTAGAGAAAATTAAAATGGCAGGGGTGAGTGGTTTTCACTTACCCCTGCCATTTTTTGTCTGTCTTTTAACCTACCGATTGTAGGAATAATTCGCCACACAAGCGACGCAATTGCTCCTAAAAAGACTTGTCGATGTGGAGGGTCAAAATCGCGAATACTCCCAGCAAATGACCTGCGCTCATGCAAGCCAGAAATGCCGGTACGCTAACATTGTTGAACAGAGAGGGGAAGGGCAAAGGCATTTTCGGCCCGACGTGGGGATACCAAATTCTGCGACTGATAACTAGCAACGCTAAGATATTGCAAACAAACATCACCAGAGGCTTTTGCCAATTTCCTGATGCTGTGTCAGTCAGAGCCGATTCTACTACTGCCAGTAAATTTGAGTTAATCATCGTGGATGCTCCTATTTTTAATAAAGTATCAGAAATGCTCGATAAGGTTTCTTGCCAAAAATATAGCAGGGGCGATCGGCTTTACGCAATAAATATCTGTTTTGCTCTCAATATTCACCGCGCCAGCGGAGCGCCCCCACCCCAAATCGTGGAATCACAGCAAGAATTCTTTTAATGCCGTTCAAAAGTAAGGTAAGATACAAATTGACACAACCATACTCGCTGCCATTTGTAACTTTTAGTCTGTCTGACCCTGGCGGCATTTCCTCACGCTGCCAGACAGGAAAGACTGCTCGTCATTAGGGAGCAATGTAGGTAGGCAGAAGGTGAAGGATGTCGCGCAGAACGCTATATCCAGCAGCATCCCAAAGCAAATAAGCTAAGAAACCGATCATCGCTAAGCGACCGTTCCAAAGTTCTGCTTGCGGGTTGAAGCCAAACAGAAAGGCATTCCGATCTTTGCCGTTGTAAGCATTAGTGGTTGGGGGTAAGTTAGTAGGACGAGTTTCCATGTTTTTACATTCCTTAACAATGTTTCGCTTCTCATGGTAGCGGCGTAATTTCTCCTTTGCTATCTGCCTGTAGGCTCAAAATACACACAAGTCTAAAGGAGGATTATGAAACCAAAAATAAAGTGTTAAGTTTTATTGCTCAAGATATTCTCGGCGAGAGCCTGTATCTATAAATACTAAATACAACTGCAACTTGAGAGGGCCGCTGTGAAAGGCTCGATCGCAGCTTTGCGACAAACAACGGCGTTGGTGACTCGACAAGAGGGAATCCGCGCTCTACTAGAAACAAGAAAATTTAGTAAATTTCAACTTAAAACCGGAACACGATCGCCCTTGAGTTAACTAAAATAGGAGATAAACAGATCGATCGGGAGAAACAGTTATCGAAACCATCTACGGCAATCTTCAAGGTTTAAAGTCCAGCCAGCTCAAGCAACTCGAAAAGCTTTACCACCAGCGACTACCGGGCGATCGCATCACCACTGCAGAATTTGCCCAGCGCGTCGCCGCCATCAGCACAGAAATAGACAAACCAATCTGCACCTACATCAACCGCCGCGGACAAGTAATTCGCGTCGGCGTGGGTACACCCCGCCAAACGCAGATTGCGCCCTTAGAATTGCCCCGCTACGGGGGAGGTCGCCTCAGCGGCATTCGCTGCATCGCCACCCACCTCAAGCCAGAAACCCCAAGCGAAGCAGCCCTCACAGCAATGGCAATTCAGCGCCTCGACGCCCTCGTTTGGCTGACACTGACCGGCGGAGGATTTCAGCGTCGCGGCGGCGGTGCGACAGGTTACATCCAAGAAACTTATCTCGCTCACCTGATACCCCAGGGAGATCGGCCAAATTTTGAGTTCTCTGTTTTGAGCGCTCACTTAGAACCAGATGCAACTGATGAAATAGAAGAGTCTTCAATTCAAAAGTCACTAATTCAAACTCCACACTTTCCCTGGAAAATATCAGAACCGCTGAATTTGGACGAACTCGCCGACCAAGACTTTCTGGATTTGGTGGAAGGACTCGAAGCAGAGTTTGAAGCAGAGTTTGTCGCTAAGCAGGTCGATGCAGACCAAGACAAAGTGCTGTTGGTAGGTGTAATGACTCAGCACATGACTCAGTTGGAGTTTGAAGACGGGCTCGCAGAAATCACGCGGCTGGTTGAAAGCGCTGGGGGTCAGGTACTGCAAACAGTGCGCCAAAAACGATCGCGCCCCCATCCGCAGACAGTCGTCGGGGAAGGCAAAGTTCAGGAAATTTCCCTCGCCGCTCAGACGGTTAGCGCTAACCTCGTGGTATTCGATCGCGACCTGGCCCCCGCACAAATACGGAACTTGGAAACTCAGATAGGTATCCGGGTAGTCGATCGAACAGAGGTAATTCTCGACATCTTTGCCCAAAGAGCTCGATCGAGCGAGGGTAAATTGCAAGTCGAACTCGCTCAGCTAGAGTACGCCCTGCCCCGGCTCAGAGGTCGCGGTCAGGCAATGTCAAGACAGGGTGCCGGCATCGGTACCAGAGGCCCCGGGGAAACCAAACTAGAAACCGAACGGCGGACGATCGCCAAACGCATTTCTCGATTGCAGCAAGAAGTAAACCAACTGCTGGCCCACCGCTTCCGGCTGCGGCAGAACCGGCATCATCACGAGGTACCCTCAGTCGCGATCGTCGGCTACACCAACGCGGGTAAATCCACTCTGCTCAACCTGCTCACGAATTCCGAGGTCTATGCCGCCGACCAGTTATTTGCCACCCTCGACCCCACAACCCGACGGTTGACCATTCCTAGCGATGTCACCGGCGAACCGGTGTCGATCGTCCTGACAGATACAGTGGGCTTTATTCGCGAACTGCCGCCCGCCTTGATCGACGCTTTTCGAGCTACCCTCGAAGAAGTGACTGACGCCGATGCTTTGCTGCACCTTGTCGATCTCTCCCATCCCGCGTGGCAGAGCCAAATTCGATCGGTCATGAATATTTTGACAGATATGCCCGTAACTCCCGGACCAGCCCTTGTCGCTTTTAACAAAATCGATGCCGTAGATGGAGAGACTCTCGCCCTCGCCCGAGAAGAGTTTCCTCAAGCCGTATTTATTTCAGCGGCCAAAGGTCTTGGGATGGAAACTCTCCGCAACAGACTAGCTCAGCTCATTCAATACGCCCTCTACCCTCGGTAAATACTTAAGTATTTTTTTAAGTAGTTGACATTCGGGAATACACGCAAATATACTGAGGACAGATCTCGTCGAACTATGAGACCATAAGATAGTAGTCAGATAGTGCATTGCCAAGTACAATACAGTAGCTCTACTTTGCGCTCGGTTGAAGAATTAATTTCAGGAGGCGGCGCTAAAGATAAAAACACTCAGAGTTAATGGCTGTAACGGCTGTTGGTGGAGAGGTTGCAAAAAAATGTTGCTTCACTCGGTGCAAACCACTACCTGGTACAAACTACGGTACGCGACGTCAAGCTGAAAGAGAAGAATAAGGTGATTAAAGTGTTTGGGCGATCGGCTCAAGCGCTATACTATCTTTTACAGGCGTCCGCGAGAGACAACATCCATTTGTAATAACTCTAAAATCCTTGCCCGTCGTGCAGCGCTACTCTCTAGGACTATTTGTATTTTCCGATCTTACCACTGTTTAACTAAATAGTTATGTTTACGCCACTGGCAAAACTAGCAATTGGACTCTCTGCCACAATGGCAACAGCGTTTTACTATCTAGCTGCTGCCCCTCCGGCTTCAGCACAATTGGTGTGCGGGCCAGGAAATTTTTCGAGTGCCTGCAGCGGAAGCGCGCCATCACCAACAACCCAACCACCACGAGTCATAAGAAACCCAGTACAGGAAGTGCCGGTAGTTGAATCACCATCACCAGTCATACCAGACCCGGTACAGGAAGTGCC
>JAUBOM010000017.1:0-85118 GCA_036700245.1 Microcoleus vaginatus BM001213989 | reverse complement strand
GGTAGTTGAATCACCATCATCAGTCATACCAGACCCGGTACAGGAAGTGCCGGTAGTTGAATCACCATCATCAGTCATACCAGACCCGGTACAGGAAGTGCCGGTAATTGAATCACCATCATCAGTCATACCAAACCCGGTACAGGAAGTGCCGGTAGTTGAATCACCAGCACCAATAGCAGACCCGGTACCACCGCCCGCAACCGTACCCGACATGACCGGGTGGCCACAGCACTGGATAGACCGATACAACAGAGCCAACGGCGTGAAGCCAACAGCTATCCCAGAACCGGGTACTGTGGTAGCACTCCTGGTGACAGGCGCAGGAATCCTCTGTTCGGCCAGAAAACGAAACAAGCAGGTTCGTCAGCAACGGTAGGCAGGCTTAATTTGCTGCTTGTTTTGAAAATCTCTGCGTTTCTTGAAGCGTGGGTGCATTTTTACTTATGGAACAAAAATAAAGAAAATTGTATAAATAATAACTGTACAGCTTGCTGGCTGCAATTATATAAAAATTAAAATAAGATTGGTTAAGATTAAAATAAAAAAATATTGTTATTGTTTGAGCGTCCAATGACCCCTAAAGTAGAAATTTACACTTGGAGAACCTGCCCGTTTTGCATTCGTGCCAAAGCATTGCTGAAGCGAAAAGGGGTGGATTTTACAGAGTACGCGATCGATGGAGATGAAGCAGCACGAGATCGAATGACCGATCGAGCCCACGGAGGTCGTACCCTGCCCCAGATATTTATTGACGACCAACACATAGGCGGCTGCGACGACATCCACCAACTCGATACTCAAGGCCTCCTCGATCCGCTGCTAGCAGCAAAATGAGGCATTCCCTGTGGAATTTTCAGTTAGCCCAAATTTTTCGGCGACCAATTCTTAATTTTAACTGACAATGAAATTTGCATTCATCATCGATCCCCTCGCGCGACTAATTCCAGGACACGATACCAGCGTAGCGCTGATGGAGGCAGCTCAAGAGTTGGGTCACGAAGTCTGGGCGACTCAAGCCAACGAATTAAGCGTCATCGGCGGGAAAACTTGGGCAATGCTCAGTCGGGTAGCGCTCACCCCAGTAAAACTGGTAGATGGACGCTGGGAGGCGGCTTCGGCTTGGTACGAGGTGGAACAGTCTACTTTGCAGCCTCTCGAAGCAATGGACGCAGTATTTATGCGGACAGACCCCCCAGTCAACGTTCCTTACCTCTACGCTACTTACCTTCTAGACGGGATCGATCCGGCTAAAACTTTGGTAGTTAACAGTCCCAAAGGATTGCGGGCGGCGAATGAAAAGATGTATGCTTTGCAATTTGAGGAAGCCATCCCCGAGACAATTGTTTCTCAAAACAAGCAGGTAATTAGGCAATTTGTTGAGAAAAAAGGAGCGGCAGTTCTTAAACCCTTGGGTGGCAAAGCTGGCGAGGGGATTTTGTTTTTGGAAGCGGGCGATCGCAATCTCAACTCCCTGGTCGAAATTAGCACTCAACAAGGGCAAATTCCAGTGATGGTTCAGACTTATCTGCCGGAAGCAAAAGAGGGAGACAAGCGGATAGTGCTGTTGAATGGCAAGCCGATCGGTGCTATCAACCGTATTCCCACCGGCAATGAATTTCGCGGCAATATGGCCGTCGGCGGCCGAGTCGCAAAAACAGAAATTACCGATCGCGAACTGCAAATTTGCACTCAGTTAGAACCAGTGCTGCAACGGGACGGACTGTACTTTGTTGGCATTGATATCATTGGTGGTTATCTCACGGAAGTTAATGTCACCAGCCCTACAGGGATCAGAGAAATTGACTTATTTGACGGGGTTAGTTTGGGCAAACAAGTAATTGAATGGGTAGTTAGTCATTAGTCATTAGTCATTAATCATTGGTTAGTCGTTATTAGTTATTGGTTATTTACTACTAATTAGCAATGACCAATGCCCGATGCCCGATGCCCAATTCCCAATTCCCAATTCCCAATTCCCAATTCCCAATTTCCAATTCCCAATTATTAATTTATTATGTCAAAAATTGGCGTGGCAGTAGTCGGTACAGGTTTCGGTCAAAAAGTGCACCTTCCCGGATTCCAGGCACATCACCGGACAGAGGTTGTGGCTGTTTACCACCGGAATTTAGACAAAGCAAAGGCGATCGCCTCTACCCACAATATCCCCTACGCTTGCGACTCGATCGCCGATATAGTAGCCATCCCAGAAGTAGCGGGCGCCAGCATTTCCACGCCGCCATTTTTGCATTTTGAAATGGCAAAAACCGTCTTGGAAGCAGGCAAGCATTTATTATTAGAAAAACCCACAGCCCTGACAGCCAATGAAGCCAGGGAACTTTACCGATTGGCAAACAACGAATCTCAAACCGATTTAAAAAAGGGTGGTGCCAGAGCAATTGCCACAATGGACTTTGAGTTTCGCTTCATCCCCGCATGGCAAATGCTAGCAGAATTATTGGCAGCAGGATATGTGGGAGAAAAGCGTTTAATTAAGGTTGATTGGCTGGTGTCGAGCCGTGCTGATGCTACTCGCCCTTGGAATTGGTACGCGCAAAAAGATCGAGGCGGCGGAGTTTTGGGCGCGACAGGTTCTCACGCTTTTGATTATATTAGCTGGCTGTTCGGCCCGCTGCAGAGGCTTTCTGGGCAATTGATTACAGGAATTTCGGCGCGCCCAGATCCCAATGATTCGGGAAATTTAAAATTAGTTGATGCCGATGATTCTTGCACGTTGATGTTGGAACTAGCCGGGGGAACGCCTTGTCAAGTTTGTTTGAGTTCGGTTGCTTATCAAGGGCGGGGACACTGGGTGGAAATATACGGGAGTAAGGGTACGTTGGTGTTGGGAAGCGACAACCAGCAAGATTACGTCCACGGATTTCGCTTGTGGGGTTCCCAAGGTGGAACACCTTTAGCTGAAATCAAGATTCCTCAAAGATTGGAGTTTCCTCAAGTTTATCCAGACGGGAGGATTGCACCGTTTATTCGAGTAGTAGATAGGTGGGTAGAAGCGATAGATGCAGGTAAATCGTTGATACCGTCGCTCAGAGAAGGGGTTTACTCGCAGTTGTTGATGGATTTGACCCAGGAGTCGAATGCTACGGGAACTTGGGTAGATGTACCGAATTTAGATAAGTTTTTGGGCGGCAGGTAAAAGTAAAAACTCACAAAGCAATCTCTCGCACTCGATCGCGCCCTAAACCCGATAAACTACGAATAGATAAACTCAATCCAACCCTATATCCAGAGTCGGTAGTTGTGAATGGCGCGCCCTCAAAGTCCTTGCCTCAGTATAGCGATCGCTCGCCTGAGAACCGCTGGGGCAAACCATTTTGCCACTTGGGTTCTACAAGCTCCCTATCCCAGCGGGTACGTTCACCACGACTGTATGTGGCCACATACCCTATCCCAATCATGGAAAGCTTGGCAGGAAATGTTTTCGCCCTCCGGGACAATTCACGAATTGCCCTTAAATCCAGATGGCAGTTTCGTCTCGCCGGAATTGGGCCAGAATATACAGGCAGAAACTGAACAACGAACCCCTCACTCGCTCCACCTCGCTCCACCGACGCCCTCTGTGCCGCTCCACCTCGGTCAAGGGGGGTGGGGGGACAGAGGGAAGCAGAATCCGCCGCCACCGGCGAGCTACAGCAGTCGCCTGATGCAGCATATGGGGATTAATCTTTGGCAGTGGCTGTTTGAAGGGCCGATTCAGGGTAGTCTCCAGGAAAGTAAAGGTATCGCGATCGGGCAAAATCTACCCCTGCGAGTACGCATAGACTTGCGCGAACCGTATTTAATTGCTTTACCTTGGGAAATTATGCAGCCTCAAGCCGGTCAACCGGCAATTTCTCTGTCGCAGCAACTGCTTTTCAGCCGCACTACCAGCAATGTTGAACCTTTGCCGCCTCTGCATCCTGCAGAGTCGCTCAACATTTTGCTAGTTTTGGGACAAGCAGAACCCGGCCGCGGTGCTAATTCTCCATTTTCCAGCAGCAATAACGGTCATTTGCAGTTGGGAGAAGAAGCAGTCGCCCTAGCTGGCATTCTAGAAAGTGCTTTTCCAACCGACGACAGCGGCAAATATTCTGACATCAGCGTTCCGACTCGCGTCGATACTCTGATCGAACCTACTGCGGCGGAACTAATTTCTCGGCTGGAAACGCAATCTTACAACATTCTGTTCTACGCCGGCCACGGGATACCGGGCCCCGACGGCGGCTTGCTGTTTTTGGGGCCGGACACGGCGATTAATGGCACTGAACTGGCTCAGGTTTTAGTTCGGTGCCGCGTGACTCTGGCGGTGTTTAATGCCTGCTGGGGAGCTCAGCCGGCGGTGGAGAGGTTGCACTCAACTAACGACCAGCAACAGGCGATCGCCCGCAGCAGTTTGGCTGAGGTACTGATCCATCACGGGGTGCCTGCGGTGTTGGGGATGCGAGACTCGATCGCAGATCGCGAGGCCCTGAGTTTTATCCAAAGTTTTGCTCAAGCTTTGGCCGGGCGGATGTCGGTCGATCGGGCCGTCGCCGTCGCCAGACAGCAGCTACTAACGCTCTACAAGTTCAATCAACCGGCTTGGACGCTGCCGGTGCTGTATATGCACCCTGAGTTTGACGGTCAACTGACTGAGCCGGTAGATGACCTCAAAACTGAATTGCCTTTAAATTCTTCTACTTGGCTGGGACGCTTGCCGTCTTCTGCTTACTTGCGGGGGCGCGATCGACCCGATGTCAAATCCACCGAATCGCAGGTTTGGCCGATTCGCGCTGGTATAGTTCGAGTCGGCCGCTGGGAAGAAAACGACGTAGTGATTCGAGAACAGTGGGTTTCTCAAAAACACGCCGAGATTTTCTGCCGCAACAGTATCGGAGATACCCAGGGCGAACCTAGCTACTTCTTGCGCGATTTTTCTCGTTATGGGACTCTAGTTTTGGGGCCTGAGGGATGGCAGAGAGTTCACCACCAAGAATTGCTGCTGCGATCGGGCACTCAGCTAAAATTTGGCAGTTCTCAAGGTCAGATTTTTGAGTTCACTATTGAGGTTCCAAAAACTTCGGGCTAAAGTGGGACTGATTGCGGAACGAATTAAGCTGCGGGTGTAGCTAATGAAGGCAATCGGCGATCGAGACAGCAAAGTTCTGGGCGTTGAGTCGAAAGTCTGAAGTTAAAAGAGTTATTCACAAATCGCAACTGGCGTTTTGCTCTCGTCCCGGTTCTGTATTTTCTTTTTCCCACTTAGGTATTACATCATGGCTAGCCAATCTCCTGATTCTCAATATTTTCGCGACTCGCAAACTCAGGCCCAGATGGAACTTCTCGCCACAATTGTTCAGACTGATGTTGCTTATCCCTGGAATCCCGCACAGCTTGAATCAGAATCTTATTTGACTGCGCTAGAGCAGGAATTTGCACTTTCTGATGCCTTCAGCGACAGCGATATTGCCCAGAAGTCGCAAGTTCTATTCGGGCAATTAGAACAAGTTTGGCTGACGACTGCTCTGCAAAAGTCTTTGCGTGAGAAATTTGCTCGCGTTCCTCAAGATTTTCTAGCCCGCATCGCTCAAAGCGTTCAAAACGCAACTGTTAAGTATCAATCTTTAGCTGACCAAATGGTAGAGTGCGTGTTAGATATTTTGCCTCAGTGGGCTGAGGAAGATTTGCAGGTGTTGGCGCGTCCTTTGGCTTATGCAATGCGAGAGGTTGATTCGGAAGGGGCCCAATTGGTCATGGCGACTAGAAAACCTTGGGCCCAATTGTCGGAAATAGAACAGGCGAGAGTTAGTTTGGCTGTCGCCCGCTATGCAATCTCGCAATTAGAAATCTCTGATTAGTTGTTTTATGACTGGCTTTTTGTGCTGCGATCGCGGTAAAAGTTTTTAATTAAAATAAAATATACCTACCTTTAACTAGATGTGAAGTTCGTCTAATTATTAATCTCTATGGATTGCTATAGTTTGATCTAGCAATCCTATTTGATTTTTGACACAATAATTTGTTGTTGAACGATACCAACCGCGGCAGACGGTGAGGACGTTCTTAGTTGCACAAATATGAGTTGTTATATTAGAGAAAATTGCATAGATTCGCTCTCCTATCTTGAAATGCCTCTGCGTTGCATCTACGTTGCATCTGTGGTTTCCCTATCAATCAAAGATTTATCCAATAAATCTATTGCTTCTTCCCTCTCTCCTCAATAACTCAAGCCTTCTTCCTTCTTCCTTCAACATCTGCTATACCTTGCCGGGATTTGACAGGCTCAGCGGTTTGGCAGCAGGAAGCAAGATGAACTATCATACAATTGTCAAAATGTTAAAAAAGGTAAATATAGTTAAGTGGGGTGTGTCGGAATTTTCAACTGGATTAAAAAGCCGACAGCAGGAAACCGTGACTGTTGCAGGTACGATCGGGAATTTCACATTTTATGACAACTTCAAGATTTGACCTTCAAGAGTTGAAACGCCGCTTTTTGCGGATTTCGCGGGTGCCGGCGGCAACGCTAGTGGTGTTGGGGGCGGTTGCTTTCGCAGGTGCGATCGCCGGGGCATGGTTTGCAGGTGAAGGTACAGTCAGCGGTATTTTTGCCACAATCAACACTTGGCAGCAAAACCCGCCTGTGTGGCTGCAAGTGCCTCCTACGAGCAAGATGTATTTGTTAGTGCCGACTGTCGTGCTTGTCTCAGTTGCTTTAGCTGTAATTAAAATTTCGCCTCAACCGCAGAAACTATCGCGCGCTGTGGTAGTTGCAATAGTTCTGGCTTTAACGATTCGCTACGTTTTGTGGCGATCGCTCGCTACTCTCAATTTAAGCGACCCCCTCAACGGTATCTTTAGTTTGGGGCTGTTTTTCCTAGAAATATTAATGGTGTTCACCACCAGCATTCAACTGTATTTAATGCTGAGAGTGAAAGACCGGCGTCGAGAAGCCGATCGCATGGCAGTTGCAGTTGAATCTGGAAACTTTGCCCCGTCCGTCGATATTTTTATCCCAACTTACAACGAACCCGCTTTTATTTTACGGCGCACTGTCATCGGCTGTCAAGCTTTAGATTATGCCAACAAAAAAGTATATTTGCTCGACGATACCAAGCGCCCTGAAATCAAATTGCTGGCGAAAGAACTGGGATGCGAGTATATAACCAGGTCCGATAATATTCACGCCAAAGCTGGAAACATCAATCACGCCACAGCCCTAACTAATGGAGAACTAATTGTAGTTTTCGATGCAGATTTTATTCCTACTAAAAACTTTTTAACTAGAACAGTGGGATTTTTTCAAAATATCGAAATCGCCCTCGTCCAAACACCGCAAAGCTTTTACAACCACGACCCCATCGCCCGCAATTTAGGTTTAGAAAATGTACTCGCGCCGGAAGAAGAAGTATTTTATCGGCAAATTGAAACGATCAAAGACAGCGCCGACAGCGTGATTTGTTGCGGTACATCTTTTGTAGTTAGGCGCAGTGCTTTAGAAACAGCGGGAGGCTTCGTCACAGATTCAATCTGCGAAGATTATTTTACCGGAATTCGGCTGTCAGCAACCGGGTATCGCTTAGTTTATTTAGATGAAAAATTGAGTGCTGGTTTGGCGGCTGAAAATATAGAAGCTCATCTAACTCAAAGGTTGCGCTGGGCGCGAGGCACGCTTCAGGCATTTTTTATTGATTCCAATCCTTTAACGATTCGCGGCCTCAGATTAGTACAAAGGCTGTGTCACCTCGAAGGATTGCTGCACTGGTTTACCAGTTTAACCAGGGTTTTCTTTCTGTTGATGCCTTTAGCTTATTCGTTTCTCGGCGTACTTCCTTTGCGGGCAAGTCCGCGGGAATTACTATACTTTTTTCTGCCTTACTATTTGGTGCAAGTTACGGTTTTTTCTTGGCTGAACCGCAGATCGCGATCGGCTTTGCTTTCCGATGTTTATTCATTTGTCCAGTGTATACCTTTAGCGGTGACGGTGGTGAGTGCCATGCTGAAGCCCTTTGCGAAAAGGTTTCAGGTGACGCCGAAAGGAATTGCGAGCGATCGCTTTCGTTTTAACTGGAATTTGGGATGGCCTCTGATTGTCTTGTTCGCAGCTACAGCATTCAGTTTGTGGCAGAATGTTTACATTCATTTAGTTAAAAATGTTGGCAGCTTACAGGTAATATCAGAAAGTGCAGATTTGTTAAAAGGCATAAGTTTGGGATGGATTTGGAGCGCTTATAACCTGCTGATGCTGGGGATTGCACTACTGATTTTGGTGGATATTCCTAAGCCGGACATTTACGAATGGTTCAATTTACGCAGGGTTGTACAACTGAAGATTGGCGGTCAAAGTTTTTGGGGTATAACTACTGTAATTTCGGAAAGTGGCGCTGAAGTTGCTCTGACACAGTGGCCAAGTTTTGCGGTGAAAAATAAAGGCAGTAAAGAGAGTTTTACCGCAGCCGAGATTTTGCCAAAATATGCAGTTCAGACAAGTTTATCGCAGGGTAAAATCAAAGCCCTCCCTCCCCAGGCGGCAGTCAAAGGGACGATCTCGCTAGCACCCTCTGTTCTTGAGTTGGGCACTGAAGGCCCTTTAGCCAAAGGTTTGATTGATTGCGATTCGGCGACTCTGGAAATTATGGAAGAGAAATGTTTTATTCCTGTGGCTAAGATTAAGTTGGTGAGCGATAAATCTCAGTTGGAGTGGAGTTTTGGGGATGCAGCCGGGTGCAGTTTTGCGGAATTTCCCACTGTGCGAATTGCCTTCGATCGCCTCAACATTAGCCAGCACCGCTGTTTGATCGAAATGCTGTACTGTCGCCCGGGCCAGTGGAAGCGGCAGGAAACTCCGGGAGAATGGAGATCGCTGTGGCTGTTGTTGAGAATTGCTTTGAAACCGAGGGCTGTTTTTGAGAGACACAGACAAGTTCGACCGATCGCAGTTTCGCAACTTTAGATATATATAATTTCCCGTAGGGGCCGGTTTCACGAACCATTTATACCGAAAACAAACAATCCCATCAACCCGCCCCCACCCAACAAACAATCAGAACATACATTCCCGGTAGGGGCGGGTTTCACCAACCATTTATGCCGAATAACAAACAATCCCATCAACCCTCCCCCGCCCAACGAACAATCAGAATTTACATTTTTGGGAGTGGATGAAAAGTCTGGTTGATCTAGGTTATTTGTGGGGTGGGGCGGGTTTATATAGATTGTTTGTTGGAGTTAGATATTGGTGGTAAAACCCGCCCCTACAAGATGTTGGTAAATCTCTATTGGTATGGGCGATCGGTATAAATATATTACCTTGGCGGTGTCGGAGCATTGGGAAGACTGGGAGTTTGTAGCGAAGGATTGGGGAGATTTGCGCCACTGCTACTTGCAAACCACCAAATACCAGTACCTAACATCCAGAGCGTAATTATTAGAGACAAAATAACAACCTGGGCTTTATTTTTTTGAGATATAACTGCACAATTGTAGATTTTACATGGACCAATGAACAAAACGTAATTTTTTAATTAATCGGCACAAATTCGTAACCGTAACTGGTGCGATTTCCGGGTTTAACAGTTACTAATTGAACTACTCGATTGCGATCGCCCGAAGGTAAAAACCGAATCGGGCCGGATGCTCCTTGTGCCGAAAAATCTGAGGTCGATAAAGCTTGTTGAATGCCTGTACGAGTCGGATTGCGCCTTAAACCGGCAATTAACGCCATCGCCGCATCGTAGGCTAAAGCTGTGCGCCAACTTACTTCAGCATTCCAAAGTTGTTTGGATGTTTGGGGAAAGTTTGACTGCGGATCTCCGAGAATGTGCCAAGGAACAGCTAGCACCATATCTGTTGCTCCTGCGCCACCGATTTGCAGTGTTTTAGCAGTATAAGCACCGTCTCCTGCTAGTATTGGCAGCCGTTTGGCGTTTACTTGCACTACTTGCAAAGCTTGGTCGATCGTGGCTGAATTGGATGCTAACATAATTACTTCTGCTCCTTGGGCGATCGCACTTTTAACGCTCTCGGCCGCATTAAAATTGCCATTAGCAAAGTCAAACTCGTCTACTATTTGTCCTCCATCTCCGTAAAGAGCCGTAGTGAATTCATCTTTTAAAGATTTGCTGTAACTGCTGGCAGAATTGAAAAATACAGCAGCTTTTTGCTTTTGCAATTTTCCCAGCATATAGCGGGAAATAGCATTAGCCGCAAACCGATCGCTCGGCACTGTCCGAAATATATTTTTGCCAACTCCTGAAAGCTGCACCGACGTACTTGTGGGAGAAATTGCTACTAATTGTTTTTGCTGGTAAATCTTGCTGGCTGCTAGGGTTGTATCTGAACCAAAATGCCCGATTACTCCTAAAATTTCCGAGTTATTTGCTAAAGCACTGGCAATTTGTGCGGCAATTTCTGGGTTGTTGTCATCGTTAGCAATTAGCACTTTTAATGGAGTACCGCTAATGCCGCCGCCTTGGTTGATTTCATTTTGAGCTTGAGCTACGCCCCGCATAATTTCTAGAGCAGCATTGATATCGCCACCAATGGGAACTGCGGCGGCAATTGTGTAGGATTTTTGGTTGCCGATGCGGGCGTTGTTGAGGTAAATTAAGGCTTCGGGATCGTTGCGATTAGCTTGCAGGGAAGTTTCCAGGTTGGCAATAGCGGCGCTGTAGTTGCCAGAGGCGATCGCCCCTACAGATTCTTGTTTTTTTGCTGTTGCTCCCCCGGCAATTAACAGTTTGTTCCCTGCGCTCAAACGCTGCTCAATTGACTGTTCAGACTGCGGGGATTTATTGGATAATGCTTGATTGTCGGGAGACAAACCTTTGAAATTCGTGCCGCTACGGTTTGTCAGCCACCAAATACCAGCACCGGCTAGCCCGATCGTAATTAGGAGTGATAAGATGAGAACCGCAGTTTCATTTTTTTGTGACATATTTTTACATTTTTAGATTTTTGAAATAACGAAGCCATTAGTCATTAGTCATTAGTTATTAGGATCGAGTAAAAAACATTGACCAAGGAGAAAAAGTAATTGTAACCTGGCGATCCCGAATTGATGTAAGGTGCGTCAAATAGAGTGATTTTATCTATCAATTGATGATCTCGGAGCTGAGGCACCATGCCAGCCTAAAATCCAGTAGCCACTACTCCCTTATTATATGCGATCGCCCGGACATGATATAATTCAGTAACATTGGCCTAGTCAAAATAGCGATCGCACTGTTTAGTCTGAATGCTTTTAAGGTGGTTCCACCAGAAAAGTGCAGGAATTTTTATAAGTTACTGCTTCAAAGATTAGTGAACCCTACCCTGCAAGAGCGCCACTTCCTCCATTTCAAATTTATTTAAGCAGGCAAGAAATGATAATTGGTGGATTAGATAAAACGCTGAGTGTGGGAAATGATGTGGCAGCTTGGTTTCTCTTTCATCAGCACGATATGGCACATCATCGGGCAGATCCTCAGAATTGGTGGAGCTCTGACTTTGCCATTTTTAAAGAATTTGCCGCTGGAACACTTGAATCGGTGTAGTAGCAATCCGGTTGGTTGAGTTGAAGCGCGTGTTTAAACGCAATGAGATTTTTTGGGCAGAGGTTGAACCTTATAATCCAACTTTTGTGCCTGCCGATCTAGAATCCATTGACGAGTTGAAGCGTCTTTTTGCAGACTATGCAGCAATCAAACTTACCAATTCCATCCATGTGGAGTATCCTTACTTTTATGCAGAGCATATTGCGTCCCTGACAGAAGCCCGTGAGTTGGGATGGCGGGTTGCTCATGCTCTAGATTTAATAAGCGATCGCCAACAGGAATTACTAGCCCTCTCAGAAAGAGATTTAATTCACAGGTTGATCTGTCACTTGAGTCACAGATAGTAAACCAACATTATACAATCTGAGGTGAGTAAACCTAAGAACTATCTTGAGAAACACCTAGGGGGTAACTCTTCAGTCCTGTATTTAGTTACAAATTTTTACGTTAAAGTTTGGTGTATATCATAAACATTTGAAAAAAAGCTTTTCTTAATCATATCTTTATTTTTCTCCGCGAGGGGGACTGGGAGGGAGGCTGTAACAGCAAAGGGTTCGGTAAAATAATTAAAGTTTGTTGAAATTTATAAAAATAGCTGCAATACTTTGTAATGTAAAGAGGAAAGTTGAAAAATATCTAAAGACAAACTAATTGGATTGCGATGTCGCTAAGGTAGTAGATATGACGGTTTGTCACAGAAAAAGAGTGTTAAGCTCGGCTAAGCTCAGCAAAAGTAAAAGCTCGCTATTTCATTAAGTTCGATCGATAACAAAGGCTAAGGTAAAGTTCATGGCAAACTCAGTTTTAAATCAGCCAAACGCAGCAGCAGGAGTGCAGTGGCAGCCACAAAATATTATCCGCGGCCTAGTGTGGAAAATTGCGATCGCAACCTGGCTGTTAATGGCAGTAGGCAGCGCCACGCGAGTCATGAATGCGGGGCTCGCTTGCCCCGACTGGCCGCTGTGCTACGGTCAATTAATACCCGCAGCGCAAATGAATTTGCAGGTATTTCTGGAGTGGTTTCACCGATTGGACGCAGCGGCAATTGGCTTGAGCGCGATCGCACTTTTAGGACTATCTTTGTTTTACCGCAGCCGCCTGCCAAAATGGCTGCCTTGGGCGAGCGCTGGGGCAGTATTTTTAATCGTTTTTCAGGGCGTATTGGGCGGCTTGACAGTAACACAACTGCTCAGATTTGACATCGTTACCGCTCACTTGGGAACAGCTTTACTGTTTTTTGGCGCCCTGCTAGTCATCGGTTTCATGCTGACTCCCTACCAAGCTACAGGAAATGTCGGCAAATTGGCTTGGGTAAGTTCGATCGCTGCATTGTTAGTTTACCTGCAAAGTTTGTTAGGAGCATTAGTAGGCTCGAGATGGGCACTGCACCAATGTTTGAACTCCTCAGAATTGTGCTCGGTAATGAACAGCCACATCGCCGGTATCGTACCAGCTACAGCAGCGACTTTAGCCGTAGCAGTCATGGCTTGGCGGCAGCCTGCACTGAGCCCCAATTTGCGAAAACTGGCTAATTGGGCGAGTGTTTGCCTCATTGCTCAATTAGTTCTGGGATTAGCAACTTTCCGGCTGCACCTTCAGGTAGAACCGCTGACTGTCGCCCACCAAGCTGTCGGTGCTGCTTTGCTGGGAACCCTGATAGCTTTTAGTGTTTTAGCTTGGCGCGATCGAGTTTTATCAGCTTGAGAAATCAGACTAAAGCCCAGTAGGGTGCGTCAGACATTGATTATTTCGACTTCAACAGGTTTTTCTGTTCTGATGCACCCTACCTCTTGAGTGTAAGATGGGGCGGGTTTATTAATCCTTGTAGCTACAGCAAATATTTCTCGTAAAACCCGCCCCTAGAACCTAATGACTAATGACGAATTCGCAAATAATTACTAACAGCTTACAACCGATGCAAGAAATCCTTACCAACGACAGGCCCCGCCTCCACGAAAACTTTTCGCAAGTCGTGAAAAGTTACTATCAACTAACAAAACCTAGAATTATTTTACTGCTGCTAATCACTACCTCAGCAGGAATGTGGATGGCGGCTAAAGGAGAAGTAGACCCGCTATTGCTGGTATCAACTATTACTGGAGGTGCTTTAGCTTCCGCGTCGGCGAATACGATTAATTGTGTCTACGACAGTGACATCGATTATATTATGGAGCGCACCCGGTGGCGGCCGATTCCTTCCGGGCGTGTCAAGAAGCGGGATGCTTTGATATTTGCGATCGCCCTAGCTACAATATCCTTTACATTGCTGACAGTTGTTGCCAACTTATTAGCCGCATTGCTAGCAATGTCAGGCATCCTTTTCTATGTCCTAATTTACACCCACTGGCTGAAGCGTCACAGCGTGCAAAACATCGTCATCGGCGGTGCAGCAGGGGCGATTCCCCCGCTAGTTGGGTGGGCTGCGGTGACGGGAGATTTGAGTTGGGGTGCGTGGCTGCTGTTTGGGATTATATTCCTGTGGACACCGCCGCATTTTTGGGCATTAGCAATGATGATTCGCGATGAATACAAGGAAGTAGGTGTCCCGATGTTACCCGTAATTGAGGGCGACGAAGAGACAGCCCGCCAAATTTGGATTTACACGCTATTGATGATTCCTGCAACTTTGCTGCTAGTTTATCCCCTGCATTTAGCGGGCGCGGTGTATGCGGGAACAGCTATTTTCCTGGGTGCTATTTTTGCCCAAAAAGCTTGGTTGCTGTTGCAGACTCCAGAGGATAAGATTGTTGCGCGATCGCTCTTTAAATACTCTATTCTGTACCTGATGCTTTTGTGCGCCGGAATAGTGGTTGACAGTTTGCCTGTGACTCATAATTTTACTACTGCTGTTGTACAAAATGTGCAAACTTTGATTAGTGCAGTTGTGATGTAGTAATCAGTTAAATTGCCCTTATTAAAATGAAGCCCGCATCTTGCGGGTTTTGTTTATGGTAAAATAGTGGTCGTGATTTAATAGGTGAAAATTCCATAGAGGCGAACCGATAATGCACTGGAAAGCACACATTCACTCAAATCCTAAAATTCTGCTTGGCAAGCCTGTAATTAAGGGAACACGAATATCAGTGGAGTTTATTCTAGGGCTATTTTCAGAAGGTTGGACACAGCAACAAGTTCTAGAAAACTACCCAACGCTTAATGCTGAATCTCTACAAGCTGTTTTTGCTTTCGCGGCGGAGTGCCTCAAAGAAGACGTATTTTACACGCCTTTACTGTTTCCTGAGGCAAGTTAATGCGGTTTCTGGCAAATGAAAATTTTCCACTCCTGAGTGTACGAATTCTACGGCAAGCGGAGCTGGAAGTCGCTTCTGTTACCGAGGATTCTCCAGGTATTGAGGATGCCGAGGTTTTGGCTCGTGCAGCGGATGAGGAACGGGTGATTTTGACGTTCGATCGCGATTACGGGGAACTCATTTATCGCTTGCGGCTGCGATCGCCAAGAGGTGTCATTTATTTGCGGTTTCGTCCTCACACGCCGGAAGAACCAGCATCAATATTGTTAAATTTATTACAGACCGAAGGATTGCAATTTGAGGAACGGTTTACGGTGGTGGAGCGCGATCAAATTCGTCAACGCCCCCTACCGTAGTTATTGGAAGCAAGTAGTTGTGTTGATTGAGGCAGGCTTTGGGGGAGGATCTTTCAGAGTATTGAGCTTGAAGTGGCGATCGAGGAATTATCTCGCGGTGTGAGTTTGGGGCGAGAAAAAAAGTAAGCTAGAGACAAAGGTTTCAAAGAATTTTAACCAGTGCCGACACCCGTTCCTCATCTGTTTGGCAGAATCACGGAAAGTTTCCGTGTATTCAAAGAAATCGCCGTGTCATACAGACAAGCTGTCCGTATATTTACTGAAACTGGGAAAATCACTCGTAACTTGTCAGTTCATCGGGTATAATTCCGTAGATACATAGAGAAAGTCGGTCTAATTAATAGTTATGCGGCTCAGGCTATCGGTTGAGGCCTAGTTTCACTACACCTGTTGATGTTGGGAGTTAAATCACTGCAAGGTTATCATTAGCATAGAGTTGTAAGGTTAATGTTAGGCAATAGTGATTGGATTAAGTTACTATTTGAGTAGTATTAAAAAGCATAGAGGTTTTCTTAAGAGTGGAATTTAAAAGTGAAATTAGAAAGTCCCAGGTTAAGCAGCTTCTTGAGAAAGTTCAAAAGAAGACTTATGATAAGTATTTACTTAAAATGTCTATTGAAAAAGCACGAGGTTTTCAAGGAAAATCAATAACCTTTGATTTTCCTGTAACAGCGATTGTAGGAGTAAATGGTGGTGGAAAGACAACAGTATTAGGTGCAGCAGCCTGTGCCTATAAAACAGTTAAGCCATCATTATTTTTTGCAAAAAGTGGTAAGTTTGACTCTATGCAGAACTGGAAATTTGAATATGAATTGATAGACAAACAAATAAAAAAAGTAGATATCATTCGACGTATTGCAAAATTTTCTAGTTCTAAATGGTCACGCAACTGGAAGCTTGAAGGAGATAAGGAAAGATTAGTAGAGGTATTTGGTGTATCTCGAACTGTACCAGCAAATGAACGTCCAGAACTCAAGAAATGTGCATCCAATACTTTTGATGTAGCTCCAGAATTTATTGAGAAAATTAGTTTAGTCGTTGCTAAAGCAGTAGCTAGTATCCTTGACAAGGACATATCCGCATTCTCAGATCTGCGTGTGGATTCTCGCGGTAAAGTTAAGCTACTTGCGGGACAAACTTCAGGGGGAGACTCATATTCTGAATTTCATTTTGGTGCTGGGGAATCCAGTATCATTCGTATGGCTATCCAATTGGAGACTATACCGGAATATTCACTCGTACTTATTGAAGAGATAGAAAATGGGCTTCATCCTGTTGCAACTATCCGCATGGTTGAATACTTAATTGATTTAGCTATACGAAGAAAAATTCAGGTAATTTTTACTACGCATTCAAATGATGCGCTCAAGCCATTGCCCGACCAAGCAATATGGGCAGCCGTAAAGGGCAGTTTATATCAGGGTAAGTTAGACATTCGTTCTCTTCGTGCGATCAGTGGTCAAATAGACTCTCAGTTTGTTGTATTTGTTGAAGACAGTTTTGCCCAAACATGGGTAGAAGAAATTTTGCGTTCTTTACCTGGAGTAGCGATGGATGCTGTTAGCATCCATCCAATGGGAGGCGATGTAACAGCCGTAACAGTGCATCGAGGTCGTCAACTCGATCCTAGTAGATCTCAACCTTCGGTTTGCTTAATTGATGGTGATTCTAGCCAGCGCGAGTCTGTTGAAGACTCTATATATCGTCTTCCAGGAAAAAGCCCAGAATCTTACATCTACGATAAGGTGATTGAAAAACTGGATGAAATATCAGGAGAACTAGCTACTGCTTTATTGCATCTCGGACAAGGGGCAAAAGTTGCAGAGATTGTTCGGAGTGTTCGCAACACAAACCGAGAGGCTCATGTACTCTATTCCCAGGTAGCCCAGAAACTTGGGGGGATTCGAGAAGCACGGGTGATAGAGGCATTCATTAGTATCTGGGCGCGTACATTTCCGGATGAAGTTCAAGATATTACACAACCTTTTTTGGATAAAATTCCTCTAGAAAACCGTCAGTAAAGTATCGCCAGGTAAATCTGCCCAAATTTATCCTGTTGAAATGTAAATAGGCAAAGGTTACTCGTCGCTGCTGAACACGAACGTTACATTTTTTCTATTCCGTGACCCTGTGTGGAGCAATAGATAAAACTCAATCGCGCCCTTCGATGGGTCGCATTATCGCTTGGGAGAAGTCACAGGCAGATCGCCCACACCACTCTTGTTATCATGAAAACCAATGGCTGCAAAAGTCAGCTTAGACCATGCTTGCCCTCATCTCACCATAAAAAATTCAATGGGCTGCGGGTTCTGTCGGGCGCTTACCTGCAACCGGGCAAGATTATCAGAGTTTGTACGATCGCCCCGGAGACGGCTCAATTCCGCGTCGGAAGTATCGCAACCGAGAAGTGCGATCGCCATTTCGATCGCCAATTTTCTCGACACAGAAGCATTAGGTTTCGTAGATTGCAAACCAGGACGCGGGCAGTAAAATCGAGAAGTCCCAGGCGATGAAGTTCGAGATAAGGTGAAAGCCCGATCGCTAAAATGATGAATAGATCTTGCTGCCAAGATAACCATGACCACCATCACCCTCAACCTCTCTCCCGAACTCGAACACCAGATCCGCACTGAAGCATCTCGACAGGGCGTTGAACCCGATCGCTACATCCTCAACGCCCTGCAAGAACGCCTCCAGCCTAGACTTCCAACCACCCAACCTACTGAAGCCGACTTGCTGCAACAAATTAACATCGGCTTTAGTGCACAAACCTGGGAAGAATACCATGCCCTGATCGCCAAGCGTCATGCCGAAACCCTGACTCCCGAAGAACACAAGCAACTGATCCAAATGAGCGATCGCCTTGAACAACTCAATGTTGCCCGCATTCAAGCCTTGGGTTCTTCCGTCTATGATAATAAGTAGTTAGAATCAAAAAAATGTATGCCAGTTGTAGCAGTTAAAACTTACATAGAGTATCGGAATGATGCCTATTGGGTTGAAGGAACTCGGATTTCTCTTGACTCGATCGCCTATGCTTTCCAACAAGGATTATCGCCCGAAACTATTGTTCAGTCTTTCCCACTACTGACACTGGAACAGGTTTATGGTGCGATCGCCTTTTATCTAGGCAACCGCGCTGAAATCGACGCTTACCTAGCCGCCGAAGAAGCCGCATTTGATGCCATGCCTCAACCTCTACAAACCAGCGATCCAGCTTTGTACAACAAACTGATTGCAGCTAAAGCAGCAACACAGCAGGTGCGATCGTGAATGTGCGCTATCAAGCTGATGCTGACTTAAATCAGGCGATCGTCACAGGATTACTGCGACGAGAATCTACAATCGACTTTCAAACTGCTTTTGCTGCTGGGTTAGAAGGTGTTAAAGATTCCGACGTGCTGGCAATTGCAGCACAGCAAAGACGTGTTCTCGTCAGCCACGATCGCAAAACAATGCCCTCCGAATTTGCTGAGTTCATTACTACGAATCAGAGTGCTGGAGTCATTATTGTTTCCCGAAAAATACCGATGGAAGTTGTCATCGAAGAACTACTCTTGATTTGGGCAGCATCTAGTGCAGAGGAATGGGTCGATCGTATTGCTAAGCTACCCCTTTGATGCACACTAAAATGGATATCGAAAGCGTTAAGCTAGAAACAGACAACAGAGAGCCAACCTACGCAAAAGGTTAATATCAATGGTTGCGATCGCCCAAAAAACCTTTTCCTTCGAGGAATTTCTCAACTGGGATGACGACTCCGGTAGGTCATTCGAGCTAGTCAATGGAGTTGCCATGCCCCTGAGTGAACCCACAGCCAAACATGAGGATGTCGTCGATGGTTTATGTCGTCTCTTGGTAGATCATTGCCAATCCTTGAACCTTCCCTACGTTCCTCGACAAAGTAAACAAGTCAGATTGAACGCTGCCCCGGGCGAAAGTGAATCGAGTCGTAAAGCCGACATTGTGGTGTTTGCCAAGGAAGAATGGGTCAGAATGCGTCAAAGTTCTGCCTCTGCTGCTGCCTATATTCCACCTCCCTTGGCGATCGAAGTTGTCAGTACGAATTGGCGGGATGATTACCGCATCAAATTGAATGAGTATGAAACTTTAGGAATCCTGGAGTATTGGATCGTTGATTATGCAGGGTTGGGAGGCGTTCAGTATATTGGTTCTCCAAAACAGTCTACGGTGACCATCAACCGCTTAATCGATGGTGAATATCAGGCACAGCGATATCAAGGAGAAGCCATTATTGTTTCTCCAACGTTTCCTCAGTTGGTATTAACCACCGCTCAAATCGTTGCGATGACACAAGTTTAGTGTTTGCAAATTATTAGACTTGCAATCGTGGGTTGACGAACTGTACGAGCAATTGGGATACAATTATTTAATCGATTACGATAGCAATCCACCATCCCCTTGGTTAAAGTCAGAGATAACGGAGGTCTTGTCAAGTGATAAGCGATCGTGAATATTCGCTACCAAGCTGATTCGCCACGGAATTCTAAACACGCTTTGCATCAGATATTTTTAAGTTATCCTGAGAGCGATCGCACTCCTATCTTTATGGGCTAAGCCATTTTTATATTGAATGTGACATTAGACGAAATTCAGCGCCATCCTTCAAAGTATCTGCGCCGAGTAGAAGCGGGTGAAACTTTTATCATCCTACAAGCAGATAAGCCGATCGCTGAACTCTGACCTATTCCTAGCAGTAAGAAATTGCGACCCTTTGGTTTGTGTGCAGGTGAGTTTACTGTTCCAGATGATTTCGATGCTCCTTTACCCGAAGATATGCTCAGTGCATTCGAGGGTCAATGAAGATTCTGCTAGATACCCACATCTTTGTGTGGTTCATTTTATTCAAGGAAATAGCGGTGTTATACAGACAAGCTGTCCGTTTGCTGAGGCAAGTTAATGCCGATGAGGAACGGGTGATTTTGACGTTCGATCGCGATGCAGGCAAACTCATTTATTGCTGGCGGCTGCGATGCCAAGAGGTGTCATTTATTTGCGGTTTCGTCCTCACACGCCCGAAGAACCAGCATCAATATTCTTAAATTTATTACAGACCGAAGGATTGTAATTTGAGGAACGGTTTACGGTGGTGGAGGGCGATCGAATTCGTCAACGCCCGCTACCGTAGTTATTGAAATAACAATAGCTGTTGCAGTTATGGCGATCGAGGAATTATATCGCGGTGTGAGTTTGGGGTGATAAATGAAGTAAACTATAGACAAAGATTTCAGACAATTTTAACCAATGCCAGCATCCGTTGCTTATCTGTTTGACAGAATCACAGTGAATCCAAGACAATAACTGCGATACAATTATCAATTAGCCTGCAGCGCACTGCATTGTTATTGTTTCGGCGGAGGAACTATGACTCTCAACATGACTGAACATAGTGCATGGCGGACTTCTTTGGCTCACAAAATCGCTCCTGCTTTCACTGCTAACTCCAAAGTTGCAGCGTGTTTTGTATTTGGCTCGGCAGCATTAGGTATTTCAGATCAGTATTCTGACCTTGATTTAGGCTTTATCTGGTCACAACTACCGTCCGCCGAAGAATTACAAGCCACAGCACAAAGGGTTGGTGTCAAAGGGTGGGAAATTGAGCCGTATGGGGAAGCGAAACAGGGATGGTTGGAGCAATTCTACCTATACGGCATGAAAGTCGAAGCAAATCATTGGGCGCGAGATACGATGGACAACATCATTATGGATGTGATTGAGCGTTACGATGTGTCGCAAAACGGGCTTGTGTTTGAGAAGCAAGCCACAGCCTTTCATATTCAACGCGGAGTTGTTCTTTACGGCGAAGATATTATCAAACATTGGCAAACTCAGCTTTCTCCTTATCCTGAAGAACTTGCTATTGCCATGATTCAAAAGCATCTGAAATTCCGCCCGTTCTATGGTCAACAAATTCTGACCGAACGCCTTGAGATTCCGATGCTGTATGAAAACAGATGCACCATTGTGCGATGGCTTCTCAACTTGCTGTTCGGGCTAAACCGCATATATCATCCCGGTTTCAAGTGGACACGTTACTGGGTTGAAGTAATGAGCATCAAACCGCCTGAGTTTTTTGCGCGGTTGGAGCGTGTTTTTCAATTTGATGCCGCAAGCGGAACCCATGAGTTGCGACAACTCTGGGAGGAAACGTTCGACCTTGTAGAGCACCACTTGCCGCAAGTTGACCTCAAGCAGCAGCGTGAAACGTTCAACCGGCTTTATCCAAAGTGGAAGTTGCCTGTCGGAGACTAACCTTAAAGTCTATCAACAGCAGGCTAACAATCCGCTTGCACCCGACCGTTTAGAGGTTATCTGTTGGGAGTTTGAGGTTATCTGCAGCGGGTGATGGGCAACGTTAGCCCGCTAAATCTGAGTTGGGTAGTGGCTTGAATGTATCTATCAAATTCCAATGGAATTGACATGATTTGCACTTGCCATTGGATAATCTCCTCCCTGTGAGAGTGAAAAACGATCGCCCAAAAACCAGGTTCTGACCGCAGCAATTGCCCTGCTTCTGCTTTTTTGTTTAGGCTCCCTCTATATTTATCCTATACAATGCAAGTTGCGATCGCTCATCGGCAGCGAATTCTAAACACCCTAGGAAAATATTTCCCTCCAAGTTATTACTTATTTTCCCTAGCTGGTTGCCGTATTAGTTCAGCCAAATCCGCAAAATTTGGGCAAAATTGCAGCCATGTCACTCAAACGAGTGACACTCATTTGAGGTCACTCAAAAAAGTGACTAGGCAATTGCCTTAAACTTTAGCGAGAATGAGCGCAATGAGGAAAACTCGTCAGCTAGATTTACTAACTGAAGGTAAGGGTGAACTCAAGCTGAAATTAGCAGCCTCTAAAATTAGCAAAATCTCCCTTATTATAGCCGAACATATTACCGTTTGGGCGTTGGTAAGCAGCCCTACTTAACTATTACTAGGAGAAACACAATGGACCCAATTCTGTATTGGAATGAAGTCGCACTCGAAGCCAATCGCGTTAGTTTTACTAACGGAAAGAATGAGCAACCAGGCCCCACTCTAAGTTCTCGCGCTTTGGCGATCGTTCACTTAGCTATGTATGACGCTTATGCAGGGGTACAGAGTAATGTAGGCGATACAGTTGACTTATCTCCTTATCTTCCTAACTTACCTAGTCCGAAACCCAATGCCTCAGCCAATGCTGCAGTAGCCGCCGCTGCCCACGCTACATTGTCTAGCTTGTATCCCAGTCAAAAATCCTTTTTTAATCTGAAACATACTCAAGCAGGTTTAGAAGGAGACGGCCTACAAGAAGGTCATGAATTTGGTCTTTTGGTAGCTCAAAAAATCTTGGAAAAGCGGCAGGACGATCCTAGCGCTAGCGATGATGGCTATGCTGCATCAGTGGCCCGTGGCGCACACCGTCCCGATCCAGATAATAGCAATCAAGGTTTTCATGCGCCCTTCTATGGCGCACAATCAAGAGGTTTTGCTGTCACTAACCGTCATGAGTTAGATGCTCCACCTCAGCTAGAGAGTCCTGAGTATATCAACGCCCTCAGACAGGTGCGCGGGAAAGGGATTGCACCTGAATTGATGGGAACTTTGCCTGCAGATATTTCTCGTCGAACTGCAAATGAAACACTCATCGGCATCTACTGGGGCTATGATGGCGCTGTTGAGTTAGGGACACCCCCTCGGTTGTACAACCAGATTGTCCGTGCCGTGGCGATCGCTCAGAATAATACTGTCGATCAAAATGCTCGTCTTTTTGCGCTAGTGAATGCTGCAATGGGAGATGCGGGTATTTTAGCCTGGGATCAGAAATACGTTCACGATTTATGGCGACCTGTCCTCGGCATTCGGGAACACGATCCCTCATTAGGCCCTGCCGCTACGGGCAATAACGTCCTCTCTGAGGATGCTGACCCCTCTTGGTTACCGCTAGGGGCACCGAATACGAATTCCACCGGCAAAAACGGTACGCCACCTTTTCCAGCCTATCCTTCTGGACACGCTACGTTCGGTGCAGCCGCGTTGCATATTACCCGACGGTTTTATGGCGTAACTAGCCGCAGCGATGACAGCTTGTTTGATGGGATTACCTTCGTCTCTGATGAGTTCAATGGCATTAACCGAGACAATAAGGGAACTGTGCGACCCAAACACGTTCGCAGTTTCCCTGGTGGGCTGTGGCAAATGATTATCGAAAATGGCCTCAGTCGTGTCTTTTTAGGAGTGCATTGGGTATTTGATGCTTTTGCTACAGATTGTACAGGCAATCCCGACCTCACTCAGAATATTGGTGGTATTCCGCTTGGACTTCAGATTGCTGACGACATCTATGATAGCGGCTTGAATCTATCGACTGTCGGACCTAAGAATTAAAACTCTTTGCCCTATTAATCCTATCCCTGGCGCGAGTTAGAGGGGTTAAGCTTTATATAACAAAGCTTGCCCCTTTACCCGTTTTCTGAGTAAATGGCGATCGCCAGCGATTGTCTAAAATCTTGGTCAAGAAGAGAAGCTATGCGCGAGCATATCCAGTATGCTGTCGGACTTCGGGTGGATGGAAAGCAAGAACAATTTTCTAACTTCCTCCAATTCCATGCAGTACCAAATCGGCAAAAAAATGAGATAACATTGCATATTCCAACCCCCAGCGCCAGTACAAAAATCCAAAGGGAATCCCCAAAATAGCATTGAGCACAATCGTTCGGAAAATGACGATTGGGGTTAGTCCCCAAAGATTGGCAGCAGCAGGCAAATGACCTACACCAAACAGAATCGCCGCCGCCACAATTGCTAGCCAAAAAATTGACCCGCTAGGTTCCGGTCGGCGCCCCTGAAAAATCTTCCAAAGTAGCCATGCAATCAATGTCATACCGAATAATCTAAGCAAGAGTTCTTCGGTAATACCTCCGTAGAAAGAAGCTAATATGCGTTTCCACAGGTCAATCTTTAACGCAGTTGTTGAAGCCATTGGAGGCATCCAAGGTTCAAACCCTAAACTCAATCCAATTAAGACGATTCCACCAACGCCACCGACTATCAGTGCCGTTTTGATAGCAGATTTAGAAAGAGTGGGAACAGGCTGTCGATACACCAGCGCACG
This sequence comes from Microcoleus vaginatus BM001213989, assembly GCA_036700245.1. Taxonomy (GTDB): domain Bacteria; phylum Cyanobacteriota; class Cyanobacteriia; order Cyanobacteriales; family Microcoleaceae; genus Microcoleus. The sequence goes on along the minus strand of JAUBOM010000017.1, from coordinate 60,890 downwards.
ACTCAGGGGGGTATCGAGTCCCATTGAGTTGCCTAGGCGTAGTCCAATCCAATTCAGGAGAATCAAAAGAAGTCCAGTTTGAAGGGCGGACGCAATAGCTATAACAGGTAACGGTGCAGGCACTTGCCCGACTGCTGGATTCAGAGACAGCGCATAAGGAAATAATGCCAACGCTGCCAGACTCCCCAGTAATGCCCAAAATAGCGCCAATCGCAGGTGATGTGTGTTGGAAGTATCTGTAGTCATAATTTTTGATTGCAGATAGAAACAGGTAATTAATAAGTCAGAAATTACGCACTTCCACCAAAGAAACCGGGTTTTTTATCGAATCTGCAGGCTGCAACGAAATATTATCGTAAAAAACCCGGTTTCTGAGCACCCATGCGTAAGCCCTATATAAGATTAATTCGACTGAATTTGCGAATTCAAAACCTTAGAAATCCGATCGCGCGTTTCCTCCAAATGAGCCCGCGTATAAGCATCAGCATCCCGATCCAAATTCCGAATACTCTTGCTCAAACCCTCCCGCAACTGCCGCAACTCGTACCAAGCCAAACTCCGCGCATCCTCAGGAACATTCGTTTTTCGCAGCACCATCCCGATCAAAATCGCCAAATGTTCCCGCTGCAAAGAACGCCTAAAAGTCGAAATCTCCATCTTTTTATTTGTCGGCTGCAAAACCTCTTTCCAGATATCCTTTTGCACAGTATTTAACACTTCCGGCAACCTCAAAGAAGTTTCCGGCGCCGATTTTAACTCGGCATCCCGCAGCCTCGCCAACCGCGTCGGAGATAGCAAAACTCGCAACACAAACCGCTGCAAAAAAGTAATTCGATCGCCGATCGGGTAATCTAGAGGAAACACCAAAGCCGGACTTCCCCAGTGTTCCCAGCGCGAAGGCGCCAATTTGTTAAGCAATTCCGGCGCAAAACTAAACGCATCCGGGGCAAAAACGTACTTATCCAGTGTAGCCAAAGCTTCTCGCTGCTGAGAAAGTTCGATCGGCACAAACGGCAACTTCGCATTAGCATCACCGGGGCGAGTCCGATTAAAAGACTGTCCCCCGACGTACAAAGTAGCATTCATCACCTGGTTGAGATAATACCCAAACACCGAATCAAACATCACCCGCAGTTCGTTATAACCATCTCCCCCAACCGGAACTCGCTTTTCCAAACGCTTCCACATCGCCCTAGCATTATCCAATTGCCATTGCGAATACCTCAGCATATTGGCGCTGAGATCGAAGCTATTTGCAGCGGGGTCGAGAATATCAACAGAATCCTCATCCGGCGCGTAAGCTAATTGTGGTTCCGCAGCGCGGCTGGCAATTTGTTGCAGCGCTGGTAAATCGCTGTTTGGGTTTACGCCGCCAATTACCTTGTAACCGTACTCGATCGCCCAATCGTCATAAGGCCCTACAATCCTTGGATAATAGTCGCCCTGCACAGTTCCCGGAGGTGCCAAATTAATCGGCACATAATCCATCACCGACGAAATCATACCTTGCGTGCGAGTTACCTGAGTATTGTTCAAATCCTCCGGTTGCAGCATCGTACTACCGTGAAAATTGTGCCTCAAACCGAGAGTATGACCTACTTCGTGGGCAGTCAAAAATTGGATATATTCATTAACATAATTGTCAATCGCCCCACTGCTAGGCGCTGCATTTTCCAACAGTGACATCGACATTGCCCCGATCGCAAACTGTCGGCTCGATTCCAACCCAAAACACATATCCGAACTCGACATCAACCGCGATAAAGGATCTCGCTTTTGCTCTTGGTATCTTTCTACCAAAGTCGGCAAATCATCAGCAAGTCCACCTCGAGCATTTTCCCCGCTGCTTTTTTCTAAATCCCCATTTTCTAGCACATTCAAATAGCGAGAATACATCCCGAACTGACAGGGATTAGTATTAGAACCGTTTCGCCCTTGGAAACTCTTAGATACCGATCGATTTTGTTCCACCAAAGACCGATAGCCCTGTTTGATTTGCCGGACAATATTAGAATCCAAAAGAATGTCAGCATCCAAAATTTCCCCCGTCAGCGGGTTAATACGAGACGGCCCGAGTCCGGCAAACTCAGCCTCAAAAGAACTCGACCAGCGAATAGTATTGTAGCGAACATCAGCGGGGTCCCATTTAGCATTGTCCGGCATTTGTTTGACCTGAATAGCCTCGGTAAAACCTGCCTTTTCAAAAGCTTTGTTCCACTCCAAAACGCCCTCGCGAATTGCGTTTCGGTATTCCACAGGGACATTATTTTCAATCCAAAAGACGATCGGCTGCACCGGAGGCGAAATCGGCGCCGTCGGGATTTGCTTTTGCAAATGCCAGCGATTGATATAGCGCACAAAAGGCTCCCGGCTGCTCTTGTCAGAAAAGTCCTTATATGCTGTGAGAAAATAGCCCACTCGCTCGTCCGCGAGTCTGGGGCGGTAGCCGTTATTTAGCGGCACTTCCGAGAAACTGTAGTGAATGCGGAGGTTAAAAGCCCGACTGTCAGGAACCGAAGGTAAATAGTTAACCGCACTGTCATCATCGCTCGAAAAACCGTAAATAGAAGCAATTTCTACATTCAGCGGAAACGCTTTAACATCTTTAAAATAAGATTTGTCTTCATCGATCGAGTAAGAAGCGCCCAAAATCATTGGCAAAACCGCCTTTACCCCTGGTAAATCGCGCTTTTCGCTCATCAGCAAATCGCCTAAATCGATCAGCAGAGTTTTTCTTTCCGGATGAATGCTTTTGAGCGGCAAAGAATAGAGAATCGACTCGCTAAATGCCCTTTCCACCGAACCAGCTTGCGGATCGCCCGGACTGGTGCGAAAATTGATATTTGGTATCACAAACTGCACGTTATTTTGGGATCGGCGCAGTTGAAACAAGAAATCGCCGATCGGCATTCCGCTCAAAATGCCCGCTTCCCCCAAGCCCGAAGCCAATGTTACGAAACACAGGAACTTTTTGTCTAGTTGTTGCGGTGTAATTTCCAGATAAACTTTATTAGTTGTTTGATTGCGGTAAAGAGTAAATAATCCCTCTAACTTTTGCGCGTCTTGGACAACCTGTTCAAAGGGTGCCAGAGTTTGCTGTTCGCTACTTTGTTCGTTGCTGGGCGCCGGAGATGATAAAGCTAAAGGTAAAAATAAACCTTTATACAAACTCCAACAGAAAAATGCTAAAGATAATATAAAAAATATCACAGGCAGATTTTTTCTGGCACTTTTTATCTGTGTATTTTTACTCTTCTCAGGAAATATTAATCTTTTCATTTTCTGTGTCCAGCCGGAAAGAATAGTTTCGAGATAGCCGCGCCGCATTCGCAACGCTGGGCTCCTTTAACTTCTAAAATAACTCAAAACTCAAAAGTCAAAACTATTGTTTCGCCGGCCAGGGAATCATGGGATCTTGAGCCAACCGCTTAGAAACTGCAACTGCACCGTAACGGTTGAGGTGGCTGGGGTCGGAAAAAGATTCCCGCGCCTGGGGCCACAATAAACTTTTATCTAGGAAAATTAGTCCGCTTTGAGCTGCTAATTCTTGCATATATTTCCGGAATTCTTGTTCGTAACCTGTCCGCACCGGGTCTAAATAATCTTCAGTCAAAGGCATATTGATAAACACGAGATTGATGTTGCGAACCTTGGTAAATTCGATCAGATTTTTGAGTGCTACAGTTTGTTCGCCTATCAATTTAAAATCTTGATAGTCGGAGTCGTAGTAGCCAGATACTTTCGGGTGCTTCTGAAAGTAAGTATCGGGATTGAAGCGTATATCGATCGGCAAAAAGCCGTTTGGTTCAAACTCACTGGGTTGTTTACCCGCAGCAGTTGGCTGGGAATTTTCAGTGGTTTGTTGACCCAGGGCTCCGGTTTGAGGGATCTCGGTTGCAACACGGGCTGATGGATTGGCGAGCGATCGCAAAAATCCTTTGAGCCGATCGCGCTTTTTGTAAGTTGCAGAACCCTCCACCAACTTTTGACTCACCAATTGCTGAACGTTAGCTTGAGCTTGTTCCAAATTCTGCACCAATTCAGTGACATTTGCCACCGGATTCTTTGCACTCGGATTCGATTCTTGGGCATCTAATTGAGCGGTGCGGATCAGAAAACTACCCCGGGACAATTGCCTGTAACCTTCCGAAGAAGCGATCGCGCTAAAAGTCAAATCCGGCCGCCCGCTGTTGAGAGCCCTGGCCCCATCCGCCAACACCAGCAATTTTGGCAATTGTTGCGGCGGCAAAATCCGGCGGATCAGCGAATCTACAACCTGGAGAGTAGCTCCATTAACCCCAAAATTGTAAGCCCTCAGCCCCGGGTAGCCCGAAGCTGCCAAAGCTGTTTCCAAAACCGCCGGGTCGATGCCCCGCAGCGCCCTCGAACTACCGACAATTAAAATATCCGGCGGTTTTTTGTGCAGGTGGATGTACTCTTGATAGCGCGCTATCTGCTCGTCAAGCTGCTGGCTCCTCAAAGTCGGGAACACGGGTGCAGTAGAAACATCAGCTACAGGAACGCTAGTATTGCCCGGTTTCGTAAACCCTGAGCCATTGAAAGCCTCTCCCCCGTTCGCTTCGGGCAACGGCTGCAACGGAATTTGAGGCAAATTCACCTCAGAAGAAGGGGGAAGAGGGTTGGGGGTTTCCTTCGTTCGTGGGGCTGGAACGTCGCTAAAAGCCTTGGGGGAGGGATTTTGACAATTTGGGTCGCTGCAAACTTCCGAGACGCTAGGAGCTTGACTGACCGTCGCAGATTGCAGAAATAGACCCAGGAGCCAATCGGTATTGAATGTCAGCAGACAGCCGGCGATCGCCCAAATCAAAGCGATGCTGGCGGCGCGATCGGCTCTCACGCCCCCGGGCTCGGCAGCATTTGTTGACAAACCATCGTTGGGAACAAACAAACCCGAAGCGACAAGCGGTTGCACTGCAGCTTGAACTAACTGCTCGCCCAGATTGTATCCGGGGAGTCTGATTTTGAAGCGGGGCCGCCAGGAGTTGGGAACGGGCGCATCGAACACCAAATTCTCGCCCAAACCCGAAAAACTCCCATCCTCAGCCGGCGCAAACTCCGGCACTGGTTCCTTTTCCAAGACAGCCAGTTGCGAGGGAGCCGGTGCGGGTGCCGCTGATTCCTCGTCAACCGCCGTTCTCAGGTCAATTGCGTAGCGCCACAGGGGCTGTTTCTGGCCGGCGCGGCGCCCGTAGACTCGCACCCCTGCCACTCCCGAAATTTGTAACTGCCGCAAGAATTTAGCCACCGGCGGCCCTACCTTCGACTGAGAAGGGCAAGTCAGAGCTTCTGTCATGACGTGCAGCACGTCAGCTTTTTGCAGCACGAGGGCCCGAATCCCTCCAGTTTCCAGCTTGCGTCTGAGACTGGGGTTTAGCAACCTGTTCAATAAAAAAGTCAGAGCCAATTGGTCGCCCTCTGCAGCCAGCGTTCTGGCGCTTGCAGCCAAGTCCGGGTGGTGGGCGGCAGGCAAGTCCACCCAGTCTATCCACGCCGGCGACTGGGGATTAGCCTCTTGGCCGCTGGCTGGTTCTACGCCGTAGATAGTAGCTGCGCGGAGGCCTTGGGGCGCGAAGGAGGCTAGCAAAGGGGCGATCGTGTGGGTGGTTTGCTGCCGATCGGGGTATTCTTGCTGTTTAGGCTTTTGTCCTTTTTTGGCAGTTTTGCTGCAAAACAGGTGGAGGGTTGCTTCTTTGAGGGTGGCCCGCACTTCGACTCTCGATGCTGCCAAGTGTTGGTTTAGGAGTTTGGCGATCGCAGGTACGTCTCCCCACCTGGCCCATTCCTTGAGAATTTTGTCCGGCGAAGTCAAATCCACCCGCAGCAGCCAGTCTGCCTTCGCTTCGCCGCTGACTTGGCTGCAGATCAGGGCTTCCCGGAAATCCTCTAGTTGTAGTTTCCGCAGCCTGCTGGCGATGGGTTCTGCTAGCAAGGAGGGGTCGGGGCTGTAAGCTGACTCGCACACCACCAGCAGCCGGCGTTCCTTGGGCTTGATATTTTCTGGCGCCTGAGGCGGCAGGGTTTCCCGGCTGCTTTTGATTTCTTTTTCGCGAATGCTTACTTTCACCGAAACTCCCATCGGCCCGAGGATTTCGCTGAGATAGCTGGCGATCGCGTCTGGATAGCCCCGGCGCGCCAAAGTTTCCGGCGAAAGCGTCAATGTTCCGCCGCCCTCGCCCTCGCCTGAGTCGGCCCAGGGGGATTCAATCAAAGCCACCGCGCCGCGGTTCGCGACAGGCCCAGGGGGAACGGCGGAATTAACAGCGAACCCCGTCGCAGCAGCCGCAGTGTCGATCGTCACGGGGGAAGTTTCAAAAACTTCTGGGTATTGAATCCGTTCGGCGACGGGCAGACTTTCGGCGTCAAAATCCAGTTCTTCTCGTACTTGTGGCGCGTGGGCCGATGTTTCTACCGGTTTTTGTGTTTGTTTGAGTTTGCGGTTTTCATTATTAAATTTGCCGAATAATCCGCCTCTTTTTGGGCGATCTGGCGGTTCGCCGTCGGGGGGACTCGCTGGCGGCGGCACAACGGCCACTTTTGGTTGCGGTTGCTGTGGCTGTTGCTGTCGCCCAGAATTGCTGCAATCGAGTCGGACTGTCCAGTCATTTTGTCGGGAACCGAGTTTGCGGCCGCACAGAAACAACTGGTAAATTTTAGGTCGATCGGGCAGCAGTCGCGTTAAATCAGTTTGTTCGATCGCAAGAGTAAATCTCGCCGTCACCAATTCTTGAGACGGACACTGCGCTGCTTCGCACAAAATGTGCAGGTGATTTCCCCGCAAACGCGCTTGTACTTGAACTTCGGGAAGCCCTAAAGCTTCCCCGGCCCACTGCGAGGCGGTCGATCGATTGTCTGCCAATATGCTCCCGTTCGCCTTCAACATGAAACTCTAAATTTTGCCAAAGCTGGTTGTGTTTTCTAGAAATAGCACAGTTACAGATTTTACAGACAATTATTTTATTTGCCGAGTCTAAGCCTTTGGTCAGGTTTAAGCCTTGCTGGACTTACTGTCTGGCTTTGTATCCCCTCGGCTTCGAGCCGTTGGGGAACACTGTTTTGATAATACCTCGACATTTTGGCACAGATAGGTTCAAATTAAGCCAAGCAACAAGTTATTCGTCATTAGTCATATCGTTTCCGTTTGCATCCGAATAATAATTTTCCGACTGTAGTGCTGTGGTTTCGCCATGCTCCGCGGAGACAGTCGCACGATCGATCTGATTCGGGGAGCATCCCGATTTTATACAAAACGTTTTTTCCGAGTGCGAGCTTAATATCTCGCGAGAACATATTTATAGACTTGGCTACGCCGGGACGATCGCTTGCAGGATATCTTTCGTCGGATGTCACATGATTTGATCTCAGAAGTTATTAGCCAGAAAGCAGCAGTCAAGATGATTATTTGCCCTTTGACACTCCGGGCGCCTGAAGGCGCGAGGATTTTTGGATCAATCAGTCGAACTTATCTCTGTTTTGTCACCACCAATGAGTAGAGCTCTTTCTGTCCCCAAGCGTTAATTTCGGTGTACCCCACCGTATTTAAAGTGATTCCTGTCCACCTCAAACCTTTCGCCAAAATATTGCGAGCGGCATTGCGATCGCGATCTAATACCGCGCCACAACTACAAATATGGGTTCGAGTTAACAGCGTTTTTTTAACAGTATTGCCACAGGCTGAGCAATCTTGAGAAGTATACACAGGAGCAACGGCAATTACTGTTTTACCGTACAGTTTTCCAAGTATTGCAGCCCGAAGAGCAAACTGATACCACGCTGCATTGCTAATTGATTTGGCAAGCTTGCGGTTCTTAACCATATTCCTCACCTGAAGGTCTTCACGGGCCAAAAACTCGCGCTTATTTTACCGCGCCGGGCGTCGTCTTTATGGCGAAGTCTTTGCGCTGCCTGCTGACTTTCAGATGCTTTCTTCCCAACTTGTTTGTTGCTTTTTTACGATTACTAGAACCTTTCTTCTTCCCTTGAAACTATTTTCCGCAAGCGTTTTAAAGCTTTTTCACTTTTGCTAAGATAACGAGGGTTAGGAACTGTCTCACCGCTACTATCGGTATAGAAATGATTCAATCCCACATCTATTCCAATAGCTTTACCCGTGGGAATAGATTCCTCTATCCGCTCAACGTTGATACAGAACTGAGCGTAGTAGCCGTCGGGACGCCGAATGACCCTAACTCGTTTAATCTCGTTAATTGAATAGAAATGCAAGTCTCGGCTACCGATTAATTTGAAATTTCCAGCAGCAAAACCGTCCCTAAATGTTAAGCATCTTTTATCGGTAGAAAGCTTCCAGCCTGATGTCTTATACTCTACGGAACGAGTATGTTTTTTAAACTGCGGATATCCTTTTTTCCCTGGCTTCTTAGCTTGGCAATTAACGAAAAAAAGTTGGATAGCAAAAATGGCACGTTCGCGCCGTAGCTTGACGTGCCATCGAGTTCAGCTTGCCTGCCCATTCAAACTCTTTTGCCATGAGGGCGCATTGTTTGTAGAGGTCAACTAGCTTAACTCCTTGATTGTCGATCCAGTATCTGAGAGCTTTGTTTCTGACAAATTGAGCTGTGCGGATCATTTCGTCGATGACCCGGTATTGCTGCGCTTTGCCTTTTAACTTAAACTCTAATGCAATCATGCAATTATCGTATTACCGTTATAGAGCATTGTGCCTATAAAATAAATTATTTGAAAATTATTTACACTTTAGAAATTAAAGCCGTCCTAGAAGGACGGGGCTTTTACCAAAATTTTTGGTAAACTGAGGATTACGGATTGACACAGGAGAAATTTATGCCGTCGGAAAACCAAGACTTGCTCAAAACTCAAACACCTAACAGTCCAAAATTGCCAGTTCCCTCAGACATTTTATTGAGCTGGGTCGCCTTACCCATGCTGGGCGGGTTGGTCGTGGCTAAAGCTGCTGCTGAGTTTGTTGCGTCGATCGGCGTTGAAAGCGAAGAAGTCTTTCGGGGATCGCGCCTCCCCGTGCTCAACTTTCCTCAATCACAGGAATAGAAGGCCCAAGTGCGGATGCAGCAGCTATAAGTTAATTTTTTTGACCCCGCCCAAAAAACAAATACCAGCCCCCGACTTCTGTCGTGGAGAGATCAAAATTTTTGACGCTAGTTCAAGAGCCCAGATTCATCATTGAAGTAAATCTCAAATCGTTCGACGCGATCGCCGAACGTCTCACGCCGATCGTCTAAAATCTCAAAGTGCCAGTCAACAGACCTAAAAGCTTGACAATCGGTACAATCCGTGCTGTGAGAATTGGTCTTTCCTTATACTTTGTAAATAAGTCCCTTTTACTTTCTACTTTGTAATAAGTTGTCTCAAATTTGACTGCAAACAAAAGTGTTTTAGGCGAAACTAAACAATACAATTTTCTTGACACCCGCAGCTATTGAGGAACAGCCCGATGAGTTCAGTCCTCCAGTCTTCAGAACAGGCTATTGAAGCAACATCTATTTCCCATTTTCCCGCTTACTCAAAATCAGACCTGTTTCTGCGCAATCGCCTCAAAGTAGTAGAGGACTTGTGGGAATCGGTGCTGCGACAGGAGTGCGGGCAGGAATTGGTGGATTTGCTCCAACAAATGCGATCGGTCAATTCCGCCGAGGGACAGGCCACTGGGTTTCGCGAGTCGAATGTGGTACAGCTAATCGAAAAGCTCGACCTCAACGCCGCAATCCGCGCGGCTCGGGCTTTTGCACTGTATTTCCAGTTGATCAACATTGTCGAACAGCACTACGAACAGCGAGACCAACAGCTAGCTTACGCTAGCAGCAACGACGCTGGTGGGCGGATGTTTTCTAAGCTGCCGGGACAAGCAACGGATGCCCCCGATCGCCCGCGCCACAGGGAAGGTCCAGGTCCCGCCCAAACGGCTCTGGGCAAGGCAGACAGCAGCGAGACGATCGCCCGAGATGCGGGAACTTTTCACCAACTGTTCCCGATGCTGCAGCGCTTGAACGTGCCAAGCCAGCAAATCCAGCGCTTGATCGATCAGTTGGACATCCGCTTGGTATTCACCGCTCACCCAACGGAAATTGTCCGCCACACGATCCGCACCAAGCAGCGGCGAATGGCGAAGATTCTCCAACAGCTAGACCAAGTAGACGAGAAATTTCAGGCGCTCGGGACCAACTCTCAAAGCCCCTACCCGGTGTCTTGCTGGGAAGCGGCCGCTCTCCAAGAGCAACTGATGGAAGAAATTCGCCTCTGGTGGCGCACTGACGAACTGCACCAATTCAAGCCGACTGTGCTTGACGAGGTGGAATACACTCTCCACTACTTCGAGGAAGTTCTGTTTGATGCTATTCCCGAACTCTACCACCGCTTAAAGCAAGCGCTCCACGCTTCTTATCCTTATCTGAAACCGCCGAGTTACAATTTTTGCAAGTTCGGTTCTTGGGTGGGATCGGATAGGGATGGCAACCCTTCTGTGACTCCGAAAGTTACTTGGCAAACGGCTTGCTATCAGCGCCACTTGGTGCTAGAGAAGTACATCGGCGCGGTGAAGCGGCTGAACGAACTTTTGAGTTTGTCGCTGCACTGGAGCGACGTGCTCCCGGAATTGCTCGAATCTCTCGATCGCGACAGATCGGAATTTCCGGATGTTTACGAGCAGTGGGCGATCCGCTATCGACAAGAACCTTATCGGTTGAAGCTGGCCTACGTGCAGCAGCGACTGGAAAATACGCGCGATCGCAATTGGCGGCTCTACAAAGGAGACGAGTTGCAGCGGGAACGAGAAGCTTTGTCAGAAAATCCCGGAATGACCGGTCTTTATCGATCGGGCGCTGAGTTTTTGACCGAGCTGCAGCTCATCGAGCACAATTTAGTGGAAACAGGTTTGAGCTGTCGGGACTTGGAAAATCTGCTCTGCCAAGTAGAAATTTACGGATTTAATTTGGCTTACCTAGATATCCGCCAAGAGTCAACAGTACATTCCGACGCTTTGAGCGAAATTGCTGAATACTTGCAAATTTTGCCCAAGTCTTACAATCAAATGTCGGAATGCGATCGAATTATTTGGCTCGCAACTGAACTGCAAACTCGCCGCCCTTTAATTCCAGCAGAATTGCCCTTTTCTCCCAAAACTTGCGAGACGATTAATACCTTCCGAATATTGCGGCAAATGCAGCAGGAGTTTGGTCCGGAAATTTGCCAAACTTACGTGATCAGCATGAGCCACGATGTCAGCGATTTACTGGCGGTTTTGCTGTTAGCAAAAGAAGCAGGACTTTACGATCCTGCGACAGGAATTAGCAGCTTTCAAGTAGTTCCCCTGTTTGAAACGGTGGAAGATTTGAAAAAAGCGCCGGAAGTAATGCAGCAAATATTTGATTTGCCTCTTTATCGAGCTTTGCTAACAGGAGGATACGCGCAAGAACTAGCGGAAAAAAGCGAAGAAAATCTCAAAAACCCAATCCCAACTCTCAAATTGCAAGAGGTGATGCTGGGCTATTCGGACAGCAATAAAGATTCGGGTTTCCTCAGCAGCAATTGGGAAATCCACAAAGCTCAAAAGGCTTTGCAAGTGGTTGCGGAAAAATACAATGTAGAGTTGCGGATTTTTCACGGCCGAGGCGGTTCTGTAGGGCGCGGCGGCGGGCCTGCTTACAAGGCCATTTTGGCTCAGCCTGGAAAGAGTATTAGCGGGCGAATTAAGATTACCGAACAAGGCGAGGTTTTGGCTTCTAAATATTCTTTGCCGGAGTTGGCGCTTTACAATTTGGAAACTGTGGCGGCGGCGGTAATTCAAGCTAGTTTGCTGCACACTGGTTTTGATGGCATCGACCCTTGGAATGAGATTATGGAGGAATTATCGGCGCGATCGCGATCGCACTACCGCCATTTAATCTACGAACAGCCGGATTTAGTCGATTTCTTCCACCAAGTTACCCCGATTCAAGAAATCAGCCAGTTGCAAATTAGTTCTCGCCCCGCCCGTCGCGGTGGCAAAAAAGACATCAGCGGTTTGCGCGCAATTCCGTGGGTGTTTAGCTGGACTCAAAGCCGCTTTTTACTTCCTTCTTGGTACGGTGTCGGCACGGCTTTGCAAGAGTTTTTGCTGGAGGAACCGGAAGAACACATGAAACTTTTGCAGTATTTCTACTTGAAATGGCCGTTTTTTAGAATGGTAATTTCTAAGGTGGAAATGACTTTATCTAAGGTGGATTTGCAGATTGCAGAACACTACGTGCAGGAGTTAGCTTTGCCGGCTGACAAGGAGCGTTTTAAGGCTTTATTCGATCAAATTGCTGCCGAATTTCACTTGATTCGGGGTTTGGTTTTAACTATTACCGGACACCAACGTTTGTTGGACGAAGATCCGGCATTGCAGCGATCGGTGCAGTTGCGAAATGCGACGATTGTGCCTTTGGGTTTGTTGCAGGTTTCGCTGCTGAAACGCTTGCGGCAGCACGGTAGTAGCGGGATTCCGGGGGTGATTCACTCGCGTTACAGCAAGGGTGAATTGTTGCGGGGAGCTCTGTTGACGATTAATGGTATTGCTGCGGGGATGCGGAATACCGGCTAGGGAAATAGTTTTGAGTTTTGAATTAGTGGTAAGGTGCGCTTGGCGCACCCTGCTACTGGTAGTTTCAGAATTCAGGCGATCGCCCCTTGTAGTCACAGCCATAGAAAACTGTTCGCTATCCTAGCCGAGATTTTTTTATGTCTAAACGCAAACAGTCTGAAGGTTGTCGCCCGATGCTGCGGCGCACTTTTTTATTTTTAACGGGCATAGCTTTGGCGCGGGTTGCGGCTGACTATTTTGCGATCGCCCAAAACCGAGATAGTTTCTTGACTCTCGCGGGTCAAGTGTGGCAAAAGTCACTCGCTTTTTTATCAAAAATACAATCAAGTCAAACTCCTCAACCTCTCCCTAAGAATCCCATTGTAAAATCGGGAAAAACAAATCAAACTCCTCAACTTCTCCCTAAGAATCCCATTGTAAAATCGGGAAAAACAAATCAACCTCTGCCGAGTAATCCTATTGTAAAAACGCCAGAAAGTTCTCCTGCTGCGCAGCCGTCTCAACCTCAAATTATCAGACGTTCCGCTAAGCAAGCAAAACCCGTACAACTGGGCCGCAAAAATGTAGCTGGCGCAAGTTTTTATCTCACAACTATTGACCTCGCAGACCCCGAAATTTATATCACAATTGGGTTAGCTAATAATGCAGCTTTTGCAAATACTTCTAAAGTAACGCGGGGCGATGAACTTTTTGAAAATATGGTCGCCCGTTACCGGGCTGCTGTTGTTGCTAACGGGACTTTTTTTGGTAAAGATGAGCAGAAATCTGTGCTGGGAAATATGGTGGCGGCGGGTAAGTTTCTGAAATACAGTCGATGGGAAAATTACGGCACGACTTTGGGAATTAAAGCGGGAAATCAATTGGAAATGGTGACGGCGAGAATCGAAGGTAAGCCGGATTGGAGTCAACATTGGTTTTCTCTGACTTGCGGGCCGAGATTGGTTAAAGGGGGGAAAGTTTGGCTGTCTCCTTTATCGGAAGGTTTTAAAGATTCTCATGTTTTGGGCGTGGGTTCGAGAACGGCGATCGGCTTTCCGGCTTCGAGAGATAAGTTATTTTTGGTGACTTTTCTTGAGAGTTTGTCTTTGGAAGCAGAAGCTAAGGTTATGCAGGCGATCGGCTGTTTTGAAGCGATGAATTTGGACGGGGGCGCTTCGGTGGGTTTGGCTCATCAAGGGGAGATTTTATTGCCGCCGGGACGGAATTTGACGAATGTGCTGGTGGTTTACGATCGCGAATATCCAGCGCCGGCCCAGTTAAAGCAGTCTTGGGAACGCTTTCAAAAGGGCTCTCGACCAACGCCGGACAAATCAGTATTTTTTGATTGATCTAGCAGCAGGAAGTTCGGCTTCCGTTGCACGCGATCGGGGTAACGGATGGAAGTCGGAATCGAGGGAGCATCCCGATTTTGGGTAGTGCTCCCGAGGGAAGGAGGAGAGAATTAGAGATAATGCTATAACCAGTGGTTGGGATACGTCCTTTCTGCCGCTAAATTATTAAAGATGACGGCGCACAAGACCAAAATTATTGATCCCTCAAAAGCAGGTGTTAGCAAAAATTTCCAGTCTGGTTTGGTCATCATTACGACTAACGCAACTGCTCCCGAAGGCGGATGTAGAGTTCTGGTAATCTGCATAATTCCGATCGCAGTAGAAACAGCCATTCCCATAGCCCAGGGAGAAGAACCGAAAAAATGCAGAATCATTAAACTGGTGAGAGCAGCTAAGAAATTGCCCCCAATGACATTCCGGGGTTGAGCCAAAGGGCTGTCAGGGACACCAAAGATCAGAACGCTTGTAGCGCCAAACGGAGCCATTAGTAAAGGAGAATTAGTTTTTAGAGCAAGATAGGACGTTGCAGTAATTGCCAAAAAACTGCCAATCAAACTCCAAAAAATATGCCGAGGATGAGGTCTGTCTATTGGGCAGGTCAATGGACACGATCGCCATCTCCCAAAGGTTTTAAACCAATAACTTTCCCATTTCACTTGAATTTTTTTAATGTCAATCATAAATCAGGTTACTTGATAACCAGGCTTGTTAAATTGTCTGAACTAGCCTCGGCTAAAGTTAAGATATCATAACAATTTGTCAAAAAGTAGTTAAAGGCACAGATTTTTTACTTCTATCCCACCCAAGCAGCTAACCACTCGGTTAGAACGGACTAGCAAGTTTGGTCGGTTATTTCTAAGGTGCGATGCCCAGTAAGCATGAATTGAAAGATCGCACCCACACTTTGGATAAGTCTCTAGTTCAAAATGCGATCGCCGTTTTCTGGTTAGTGCGTTGGCGTAGCCCGCCGCAGGCATCGGTCCCAAGCTTTGGATAAGCCTCTGGTTTAGCAGTGCGATCGCGCGGTATATCCACAAGAGTCTCTCCCGAATTCACCATGATTTCCTCAGAAAGCCCTTAGATTTCCGGTAGTGGTAAAGAGGAAAGGACAGTTTAACTGGCTTGCGTAGCATTGTAGTGATGGATGAACGCCCAAATTGCACCAATGTGGTTCTCTAACTTCTGGGAAAATGACAAGGTGTTTCTGACGAGTCGCCACAGGCGTTGTCGCAAAGTACAGTTGAACCGTTCAATGTAGCTGGTTTTTCCAGGCAGGCAAAGCAATAGACATAGAAACAAGCAACATCAGAATCACAGCGATCTTATTCTGTGATCCTTCCCTCGAGAGCACTACCCGATTTTGTAAAAGCGTTTTTTAGGAGTGCGATCGTCTCGCTCGCACTCGGATATAATTATGAACTTAATCTTCGCTACGGAGAGTTTTCCCACTCGGCGGTAAGCTTGCGGAAATTGTATTTAGATGCACCGGGGTGACAAGTAACGCAACTGCTGATATTTGCGGCTTGTGACATTTTGACTTTGGGGTGTAGAGCTTTGAAATAGCGAGAGTTGGCGGCTCGATAGGGGATTTCTTCGTCTTTGGCTTGGGGACGGGAAAAAGTTTGCAGGTAGTTCCAGACTAGCAGACGGGACGGGTCTACTAGCAGTTTGATGGTTTGCCCGTAGTGTTGGGAATCTTGCAGCAATCTGCGCCAGGTTTCTGTTGGCAATACTTGCGGCGGTAAACCGATGTGACAGGTGGCGCAGTTTTCTAGGTACAGTTGCTGTCCGAGTTGGTAGCGATCGGGAATTCGATCGACCGTGCCATTATCCTCAATTCCAGACACTTGAGCAAGTCGCGCCGGAGTGTGGTCGGCGGCTGTTTGGGCTGCCACCCATCCGCCTCCGGTACAGCAGACAATTATCAACACCAGCAAACTTGAGTAAAGCCCCCGCAAGCTACGAGAGCGACGCTTGGGGGGGTTTTTGTGGTTCATGGTGTTTCTGCCTTCTCGCTGCTAATTTCTGCCTTCTCGCGGCCGTTTTTTTGACCCTGCATCGATTTGTTGCCTAAATCACTGGTATGCTCATGCCTTCCCGGGCCAAGCAGCCATTGGCGAAGGCTGCCTGCACCTCTGCTTCTACGCCATCGAGAAAATTGTCGTCGTGACTCGGATCGTGGTGAAACATCACGATCTTTTTGACTCCTGCAGCTTTCGCTATTTCTACTCCTGCTTGCCAAGTCGAGTGTCCCCAGCCGACTTTCGGATTTTTGAAGCTGTAATACTCTTCGTTGGTGTAGTTGGCGTCGTAAATCAGCACGTCGGCGTTGCGAGCTAGGTGTACCACATTGTCGTCCACACGATCGGGAAAATGTTCTGTATCGGTGCAGTAGACCGCCGTGTGTCCCCCCCAGGTGACTCGATATCCGATCGCGGTGTTGGGATGGTTGAGCAGTGCCGTTTCTATTTTCACATCGTCGAGTTCGAGAATATCGCCCGGAGTCAAATCGTTGAATTTGAGGTCTGACTGCATCACTTGAATGGGGACGGGAAAATTGGGGTGCAGCATTTGGTCGGCAAGACGCTGTTTGATTGTAGTGCCGTTGGGGGCGATCGCTCCGTAAATGTGAAAGCAGTTCCCCGGGATAAAGGCAGGAGTAAAGAACGGAAACCCTTGAATGTGATCCCAGTGAGTGTGGCTGAAAAACATATGGGCTTCCACGGGCATTTGCCGCAGCAGGTTGAGACCTAGAACTCGCAGACCTGTGCCGCCGTCAAAAATCAGGCGTTTTTTGCCCAAGCGCATTTCTACGCAAGAGGTGTTCCCTCCATAGCGAATTGTTTTGGTGCCGGGGGTGGCGATGCTGCCCCGCACGCCCCAAAACTGAACGACAAACTCGGTCAAAGGACTATTTTCCATAGTGGCTTTGTGATCGGAAGGCTGTGGATTGGGTTGAGAGGGTGCGGAATCTGGCATCTTTTTTAGCTTTGGAGGCAGGAACTTGGGAGCTGAAATCTTAGCTTTTAGTTTTTAGTTTTTAGTTTTTAGCAATCCATACTATAAAGCGCTTTATCCCCAAAGCATCCGAGTGCCGAACACTTGGGCTATTAGAAGTTTAAACCGTACCGGTTGGTCTAGGAGATGTCACGCTGGAGAGATTATTTTTTGCACCCTGCGGGCTGCCCGGCGTGTTCTGTGTTCTGAGATTAAGATAGCGCCTTTCCCAGAGTGTTCGGGTAAAATTTCCTCTCACATAAAACTCATTCCCTGGGGGTAGAATTTGCGCTTCATCTTACTCTATGAGTAGTATTTTTTTCAAGATAGGGGCCCGGGTGGCGTTTTGAGGAATGCCGTTCCGGTGATTCGGCATTCACGACTGATTTGACATTCTAGCCACCGGTTCCTCGACTGCATCCCTAGACGTGCAGCGGTTGCCTTAAGTTCGGCCTGCTGAGTTTTTAGTCGGGTTGCAGTCGAGGAGTGCGGGTTAGGGGCTTATTTGCTATCGGCTGCGATGCATTTTTCCACTAACGGCATTACTTCATCCACATCTTGCCAACCCAGAATTTCGGTGACTTTTTTCTCCAAATTTTTGTAGGTTCTAAAAAATTCGGCTATTTCGTCTAAGCGGTGGGGGGCTACGTCTTTGAGGGACTTATAGTGAGCGTAGCGCGGGTCTTTGTCGGGAACGCACAATAGTTTCTCGTCCCTGTCGCCTCCATCAATCATTTCTAGCATTCCGATCGGGCGAGCCGCGATAATGCACCCTGGAAATGTGGGCTCATCCATCATCACCATGCCGTCGAGGGGATCGCCATCATCGGCTAAGGTATTCGGTATGAAGCCGTAGTCGCACGGATATTGGACTGAGGAAGAAAGCACCCGATCGAGTGCAAAGGCTTGCATCTCTTTATCAAACTCGTATTTGTTTTTGCTACCGGCGGTAATTTCGATCAGGACGTTGAGCAGTCCTGGTTTCGGCTGTGCCGGAATTAGCGATAAGTCCACAACAATATCTCCAAGTTAACAGATGATTGGGATGAGTGCTACTTGCCAAATCCCTTTGATAGCATTTTACGGGCGATCGGGTCGGACGGCTGCATGAGATTGACAGAAAGCGGGCGAGTGCGATCGGCGTGGCACAATTTGAGGATGATTCTTGTGAAGTGTCCCGCCTGCTTTGAAAATACACGCTTTCGGGCGGGACGCCCATCCCACAGGTTGAGGGCGCAATGCTTTGTTTTGGCGATCGGGAGATATTTTTCTATCTAGGGTTCAGTTGCTTTACTATATTTCAAAGTTTTTTTAATTTTCAATCCCAACCACTGGCTAAGTTCTGTTGCTAACCACTCGATTTCTGATTCACTTAGTTTCTGCTTCACTCCTAGTCGATATTTTTGGTTGCCGGCTTGAATAATCATCTGAGAAACTTTGTATCTAATTTGTTTAATTTCTAACTGGCAAATGTCCTGTCTGCGGGCAGGCTTGGAATGATTCCATCTCAACCCCAGCAGATTGCTGGTATGGGTGATTTGCTGCCGATCGATTCTGAGACGCAATTCCCGAAATAGTGCATAGAGAAGTGCTACTACTACAGCAGCTAGCAAAATTGCTGAGAGCATAAGTACCGAAATACCGATGTCCCCGAAGTAGTGGGAACCAACTATCGCTAAAAAGATAAAAAAGATATACGCAGCAAGTGCAGCCGAAAACAGGGCAATAATAAAACTAGAACCGACTCCCTGCGGCGGAATTATAATTTCTATAAACTCGGAATTTTTTGTGAGTTTAATATCGCTTTCTGGCGGCTGCACTGCCAGAGGACTTTTGTTGATTTTGTTGATAATAAAGGGATTTTCGTCGAGCGAGCGCAATGCTTCCTCAGCCGAAGATAACCGTTTTTCCAAGCTCGGTTCTGTCATCCACTCCAGCCAATCAATTAAATTAGGATTGAGCTGCCCGGCCCGATCGGCAAATTGAATTCTCAAATCCTGCTGTGGCAGTTCCGCGGGATGCAAACCCGTTACCAAATAAATTAAAGTTGCACCTAAACCGTAGAGATCCGAAGCCGGAACGGATCGCCCGCCAAATTGTTCCGGTGCCATATATCCGTAAGTTCCGACTACCGTAATTGTCCCGCCAAATTTTGCTGCTTGGTTCTGCACAGAACCAAAATCGACTAAATAAACTTGTCCCGCCGAGTTACCGGATCTGCTGTGCAGTAAAATATTGCTAGGTTTAATATCGCGGTGAATAACAGGCTGATTTTGCTCGTGCAAATACATCAAAATTGCTAACAGCGATTTGGCTAATTCTTTCACCTCACTTTCGCTAAAAGTACGTCCTGCTGTTAAATGCTCTTCCAAAGTTTTTCCCTCTACATAAGTCTGTACCAGGGCAAATCCTTTGCTGTCTGGTTCGTCAATTTCTAGGTAGTCGAGGTAGCGCGGAATTGCTGGGTGAGAAAGTGTTTTTAAAGTTTCCGCTTCCCGTTCAAATAGCTTGAGGTCTTGCCATTCAAAATCGCTGCCGAGGAATAGCTGTTTGATCACAACTAATTTTTGAGTTGGCAAATCGCGAGCGAGCAGCGTTTGGCGACCAGTTTGTTTTCCCAGTTGCCGCTGCACTTCGTAGCGTTCTGCTAATATTTTGCCAGTCATGTTTTTTACCTTAATTGTAACTTTAGGCGATCGTCGTGGCCCAGAAACCGGGTTTTTTAGCGAGTCTGGCGGTTGCAACGAAGTATTGTCGTAAAAACCCGGTTTCTAGGAGTCTGAGTGGGTCTAGGACTGTAAATTTGAGATTAGAGTCCGCTTGCTTTTTGATACCACCGGGCAATAGACTTGCTAGTTGCCCCCATTGACAGTCCTACAATTAGCGATATTGGAAGCAGAAAGATAATGTCAGACATGGAAAGCTCTCCATCATTAATAATATCCCACGTTTTTTCATCATTCCAATACTCGATCAGCGACCCTAAAAAAATGCTGGTCGCCGAGGTATAGAGTACGATACTAATTGCAATTAAAACCTGTCGGTGAAGTTGGGGATTAGTTAGGGGAAAAAACCACAAGCGCGTCACAATTGCTGCGATTATTCCGTTCGCCAATTCCAGAGGCAAGCCGAGAATAACGCCGCAGATTCCTGCGACGATAATTGCCTCATAAGACCCCCAAAGGATGATGCAAATTATTGCTGAACCAGCTCCTATAGCCAGAGTTCCTGTCGAAATGCTGCGCCCGATCGCCTTCTTGAACAAGCTAAAGGTGTTCACGGTTTTTCCCTGTTTCAATGGTAGGGAATATTTATTTATTGTCTGTGGTTTTTCGAGAACTTCTTTTGCGATTTGGACTGAGGCGGGACGGCGCTCTAAACTGGGATGGGTCATCCACTTCAGCCAATTGGTAAAAGCCGGACTCAGTTGGGTGAATTGCTCGAATTCGATCTGCAAATCTTGCTGCGGCAAGTCGGCAGGATGCTGTTTGGTAATTAAGGCGATTAATGTTGCTCCCAAGCCGTACAAGTCGGAAGCGGGAACTGCCCTCCCGCCAAATTGTTCTGGCGGCATATAGCCATAAGTTCCGACAACGGTGACTGTTTTCCCTTGTTGGGTTGCTAGGGTTTGAACTGCACCGAAATCGACTAGATAGACTTCGCCGACGCTGTTACCCGATCGATTCTTGAGTAAAATATTGCTGGGTTTAATGTCGCGGTGAATGACGGGGGGCTGTCGCTGGTGTAGGTAGGCGAGGATGTCTAATAATGCTGTTGCTAATTGTTTGACTTCGCTTTCGCTGAAGGTGCGCCCATCTGAGAGATATTCTTGTAGGGATTTGGCTTCGATGTAAGTCTGAACTAGGGCGAATCCTTTGCGGTTGGGGGTGTCGATTTCAAAGGAGTCGAGATATCGGGGAATTGCGGGATGGGATAGGGATTTTAAGGTTTCGACTTCTCGCTCGAACAGTTTTAAGTCTTCCCAGTTAAAGTCGCTGCTGAATGAGAGGAGTTTGACTACTACTTGCTGTTGGGTTTTTAAGTCGCGGGCGAGTAAGGTTTGCCGTCCTGCTTGCTTGCCGAGCCGCCGATCGCACTGATAGCGATCGGCTAATATTTCTCCTGACAAATCGCCGATGTTTTGTCTGCTCATGTTCTCCTGCCCTAGAACCGATTAAACCTAGTTTAGTTGACAAAAGTGCAATAATCGGAAATCTTCTGGCTACGGCAAAAAACTTTTTCTGTCAAAGAGCAACCGCCTTTAAAAGCTAGCGATCGCGCCCAATAAAAAGCCATCTTATTTAAACTTGAATTTAACGTTGAATTTGCTTGTAAATTGACTGCACTACATCTAGCAGGGTCAAGACTTGCTGCCATTCGGGAGCGTCGGGTTTGTAGCTTTTTGCGCGCTGATTTTTTAAACTCTGGTGCAAAAGGTTAAGCAGCGCGTCTGGAGGCTGCAAGGAGCTTTCCTCTTCATCTGTTGGGCTGTGGGCTGCATTTTCTTCTATGGTTTCTTTGATACTTTGTGCCTTATCTGCCAGACCCAAAGCTCTGCCTGCCAGGTTTTCCGGCATTTTTGGCCGTTCCGACAAAGACTCGCCGGTCAGTTCTTCTAGCAGTTGACGGACTTGCTCGACCCATTCGAGATCGTTCACCGAAAAGTAATCGGATTTAAACGCTTGCCCATGTCGTCTTTGCTGAATGCTTTGTAATTTCTGGATCAGGGGAAGAGACTTTAGAGTGATGTTTTCAGGGATTCTGGGGATATCTGACAGCGAACTGCGAGCAATCTCTAGCAATAGTTGGTAAACCTGATCTACCGACTCAATATCTCCCGATTGCGAATTCCAATTATCCATAACTGATGCTAGTAGTTTTCTATATCTAAGACTAGAACGTTGACTATCTGATGAAAGCAAGCTGCTTTTAGGGGCCGCCAACGCTATTAAGACTTACGCGGGCGGGGTCAAAAATCCGGTTTTTGAGCGGATGTTTTGTCAGCTAGCCCCAAGATTCTTTTCAGAAACTGGGTAATGCGGGCGCAAGTCCTAACTATTTTTTAAGCTCTCCTAATGGTAGAAGTGCTTTGTTTGTGGTCGCTTTTAGCGGGAAACGCGGGCATATGGCGAAAACAAGTTAGCGAGTTCCAGTCGGGTTATCTAACAATGATACCTGTTGGAGCTTATTTAAAATTGCCCCAACAGGATATTGATGTTAATGGGTCGGATCGGAGGGCCGGTCGCACCTGGGAGCGCGATCCCCATCGCCCCCCGCCTCGAACAGGGCCACCGTCGATCGCACTTGCGATCGGGGCCACTGCTATTTTTCTGTGAGATTCCACACGCCGTCCCAGTTTAGTACATCTGAAGGTCTGTGCTGAAATAACTTACAGCGATCGACGTGCAATTTAGCTGCCTTGTTTTTGGGGTCAACTTTCAGAACGGCTTCAAATTCCCGTTCGGCGTCTTTAAAGGCTTGCTTGGCTTTTGGTTCTAAGGCTCTCTTAAACTCGCTCAGCAGTTTTTTAACCCGATCGAGTCCCAGATTTTCAAATTCCTCATCTAACATTTCTGCAACTGTCTCCGAGGCCCGACTTTTAATTTTCGCCTGCAATAGCCGCCTGATCTCTGAGGGCTTCAGCCTCTTGATTTTGGGATTTGATGGTTCTAAGATGTCTGCTTCCAACAGTTTTTTGACTTCCCCTTCGTGCAAGTATTGAATATCGTCTGCTAATAGCGGCTTGATTTTTGCTTGCAGCAGCATTTTGGCTTCGTCTTCCGAGAGGTTTTTGAGGCCTTCCAATCTCAGCAGTTGGATTTCTGGCTCTAACAGCACAATGAGTTCGTCTGCTGCTGACAGGTTTTTGGGGTCGTATTCTGACAGCTTTTTCAGTTGATATAACAGCTTCTTGAGCTCGTGTTCCAACTGTTGCTCTACAAAATTGTTGGGCAGTTTCTTAATCTCTGTCTCTGGCATGGAGGCGACCTCATTTAAGATGTTTTTCACCTCACTTTCTGAGAGTCTTTGGGTTACTGGAGCTTTGTAATACTCGCGTGCCTTGGTGTAATGTTCTATAACTTGTTGCTGTGTTTCGGTTAGGGGCTTGCCCACTGGCGAGTATCCCTCGCGGATGCCGACGAGTTCGTAAACGATTACCGGTTCGCTTTTGCCTTTGACAGTAATAAAGTCTAGTTCTCGCACGTAGAGCCGATCGGTATAATCTCTGTAAGTATTGCCGCTGATGATCAAGTCGGTGCCGTACTGCTTGCTGGCGCCTTCTAAACGAGAGGCGAGGTTTACGCCGTCTCCGATCGAAGTCAATTCCATGCGTTTGCTACTACCGATGTTGCCGCTGACAACTTCATCCGAATGCACGCCCATACCGATGCTGATCGGCAATTCCTCATTCGCCATACGCTCTTGATTGAACTCTGCCAGTTTTTCCCGCATTTTCACCGCCGTTTGCATGGCGCACCAAGCATGATCCTCTAGGGGCGCTGGAGACCCAAAAACTGCCATCAGAGCGTCGCCGATGTATTTGTCGAGAGTCCCTCCGTACTCGAATACGACATCTACCATCACTTCAAAATATTTATTGAGCATCACTACCACTTCTTCGGCTTGCAATTTTTCCGTAAGTGTGGTATAGCTGCGAATGTCTGAGAACAGCACCGAAACGTTTTTGCGCTTACCGCCCAATCCAGTATCCCCTGAAGCTAACAA
This sequence comes from Microcoleus vaginatus BM001213989, assembly GCA_036700245.1. Taxonomy (GTDB): domain Bacteria; phylum Cyanobacteriota; class Cyanobacteriia; order Cyanobacteriales; family Microcoleaceae; genus Microcoleus. The sequence goes on along the minus strand of JAUBOM010000017.1, from coordinate 37,262 downwards.
AGCTTCGGCTACTTCTGGCGTCATGTAACGGTACATCAAGTTCTTGACTTGCTTGGCGCTGCTAATATCTTCCATGACGACTAAGGCGCCGTTGACCTTGCTGGGGTCGGTAGCGTCGGTCATTGAATTAATCGAGAGATTGATACTCTGCGATTTTGCTTCACTAGACAGCAAAACTTGATCCGGGTAATACTGCTGGCGGTCCTTATCGTCTTGTGGAGACAAAGACGCATCAAACCACTTGCCAAAATCGCCTTTTTCTAACTTAATTAACCCGCGCAAAGATTGACCTTCGGCTAATTCGGCATCGCTAACACCCAGTAAGTTTTTGGCACTGGGATTGGTCGCTACTATATTGCCTTTTTTATCTGTAGAAATCACGCCGTTAGTCAGGGCGTGCAGCATATCTTTTTGTCTTTGTTCTTGCTGTTTGACTTCGGCAAACAGTTTGGCGTTTTGTAGGGCGACTCCTGCTTGGATGTTAAACGCCTTCATAAATTCCAGGTCGTTGCGATTGAAACTTGCTTTCCACTGATCGGGGGCGTGCGGCCAATCTTCCGGCTTGTAGGGGGGGAATTCTCCTTGTCGTTTTTTATTCATTAATTGGGTGACGCCAATCAATCTTTGGTCGGCGTTAAATACTGGCATACACAGCATACTGCAAGTGCGGTAGCCAGTTTTTTTGTCGGTTTCTTTGGAAGTTTCGGCGCGAGGGTCGTCGTACACGTCAAAGGGAATCAGCAGCGGCTCGCCGGATTGGGCGACGATACCTGCAAAACCGGCTGTTCTGGGTATGCGAATTTCTTTCAGGCTGTCAAGGGTCTGGATTTTCGTCCATAGTTCGTCTTTATCTTCATCGATCAGCCACAGGGTGCTGCGATCGGCGTTCATCAGTTTGGCGGCCTGATCCATCACGCTTTTTAGGGTATCTTCTAAGTCTAAACTGCTCTTAGAAAGAGCGTTGACGGCGTTCATCAGCGCTGTCGCTGCTCGTTGTCTTTGAGTTGCTGCGTAGAAAGATTTAGAAGACTCTAGAATTAGGCGAATCGACGGGGCAAATTCTCGAAAAACTTGTTCGTCTTCTTGAGTAAAACCTACCTTATCAATCTGTGCTTCTAAAGTCCCATAATCTTCGTGGTTGGGCTTGAGCTTATTAATCAGTTGAACGACTGCTACTAACTCTCCTGTTTCTTCGTTAATCAGGGGCATCGCCAGCATTGTATAACTGCGATATCCTGTAGTTTCCTCAACTTTTTTGGCGTTAGCCGAGCGGGGGTCGTTATAAAAATCATAAGGAATGTTCACCACTTTTTTTTCCGTGGCTACTTCTCCGGCAATGCCCACATGGGCCGGAACTCGGATCTCTAGACTTTTGCCATTTTCGTCTTTAGCGACGATCGCCCAGAGTTCATTTTTTTCTTCGTCTAATAAAAATATGGTGCTGCGATCGGCATTTAGCAATTCCCCGGTTTTCAGGGTAATCGACTGCAACATTTCGTTAAGGATGGCGTCGAATCCCTGGCTGTCAAGGATATTGTCGAGCATTCCCAGGGTTTGATTGACAACCTTAAGTTTCTCTTCTACTTCCTTAACTACTACTGTGAAACTTTGCTTATTTAGGGGTGCCAGAACACTGGAGAAGTTTGGTTGGCTTTTGACAAGTTGACCACTGTTAGAGGGATGGTGAGAATGCTGTTCCTGATGATTTTTACCTACAACAGGGACATCTATCACTTTGTCCGAAGAGTAATTGGTAGGAGATGCAGATTTCATAGACCTTTACAGAATCTTAAGCGTAAGGGTTAGTCTCTAAGCTAGGAGAGCGGGCAAGTTCATTAAGGAGTCACAGGTCGCACAAAACTCAAGTATGTGTGAAACTATTTCCCAGTGTACAGAACTCCGGCCACAGAGCAAGGCCAATTCAGTTGGGATTGCTAGTGAACTGCTGGTGCGACGGTAATGCTGCTGTGGCATTGCTGCACTCTTGTTAGAGAATGCGAATCCTGTTTAAATGGTTTATTAACTGATTTTGACATTGTGCGTGCCTGGTTTAAGTAAGTTCGGCAGGTCTCCCGGCCGATCGCCTGCAGAAGAATGCGTACTGCAGGGAGGACTGCTGAAAGACGGAGGGCATCGTGGGACTAGCTGCAATTGTGACACCACCAGTTGCGAGTGATGTGTGTCCTTCTCTACACAATTGTGGTTTTTAACTAGAATTTTTGTCAATTTTGCTGCTATGAGCTGTCATCCCGTAAATAAACTCACGGGGCTTTCAGCTTTTTTTTGTAAAACTTACGTTTGCTATTTTTAGTGTAACCTCCGGCTCCCAAAAACTCCGCCTTTTTGCCCCCCGATCGGCTTGAAGGCAGTGTAAGGGTATGAGAGACTGAGTTTGACGCCGTTCGATCGTCGATTTCGGTTGCAGCTTTTTTTCCCGTCAGGGACGCATAAACCGGGTTTTTTAACTTCCATACTTTTTTCAACCCTCAATAAAGATTTAAGAAAACCGATTTGGGAGACTCTAACGGCCAGCGTGGACTATTTTCGACTGGCGCTGCGCTAACAATTGTTGTGTCTTCAGGGTTTGGCGGACTGAGTTTGGCGCAATCCGGCGGCTTGAACGAGTAGGGATTCGGCGAAAGCGATGGCTTCTGTTGCTGAGCGGCCGCTGGCGAGTTGGGCGAGTTCTTCGCGCCGCTGGTCACTGTTGAGGGCGGCAACTCTGACTACTGTGCGTTCGACTGGTTCAAAGGAGGCTGCGGGTTCGCCGATACTTGGTTCTGCTTCGATCGTCTGTTTGTTGACGCGAAAATGAAAATCAGCCATCGCGGCAATCAGCGGCTGGTGGGTGACGCAGAGAACTTGGTGTTTGTCGGAGAGTTGGTAGAGTTTTTTGGCGATCGCGCCGGCGACTCTCCCGGAGACTCCGGCGTCGATTTCGTCAAAAATCAGCGTACCGGCACTTTCTATTTGGGAAAAACAGGCTTTGATGGCCAGCAGAAAGCGGCTCATTTCTCCCCCGGAGGCGATCGCGCCCAGGGGTTGCAGGGGCTCGCCCGGGTTGGGGCTGAAACAAAAGGCGATTTGGTCGGCACCGGTGGCGGTTGGGGGACAAGGCAAGATTTCGACTTGAAATTGCACTTTTTCCATTGCTAAAGGCTTAAGTTCTTCTACGAGGTGGGTTTCTAGTTTGAGGGCTGCTTCGCGCCGCAGGGTGCTGAGGTGGGTGCAAGTGTCTTTTAATTGCTCTAAAGCGCTCTGATATGCGAGTTCTAAGGCTTCCATTGACTCGCCTCCTTCTAAAAGTTCGTTCAGCTCGTTTTGGATGCTTTGGTAGTAGGCGATCGCTTCTTTGAGCGGCCCGTATTTGCGGCAAATTTGTTTGAGTTCGCGAATCCGATCTTCTACTTCTTCGAGTCTTTCGGGATCTGCTTCTAATTGTTCGCCGTAGCTGCTAATTTGCCTGCTGGCTTCTGTGGCTTGAGCTAAAGCATCGCTGACCATTTCTAGGATTGGTTGCAACTGCACATCGTAAACTGCCATGTCGCTTAAAATTACTTCGGCTTTGCTCAACAAGTCGGCGGCTGATGCGCTGTCGCCCTCGTTTTGGTACAGGGCTTGGTGAACTTGGTAACTCTGCTGCTGCAATTCGACGACGTGGCCGAGGCGTATTGATTCTTGTTCTAGCTGTTCGAGTTCGTCGGCGTCTTCGATGTGGGCTTCGCCGAGTTCTCGGACTTGGTATTCTAACAAATCGAGTCTTTGCAGCCGCTGCTGTTCCGACTGACGCCTGCGCTTGAGGGCTGTTTTGGCGATGCTGACACAGAGCCATGCGGACCCGATTTTCGATCGCGCTTCAGCAAGTTTTTTGCCGCCGTATAAATCCAGCCATTCTCGCTGGAGGGTTTCTTGTCCGAGGTGGACGGTTTGGCCTTGGGCGGTAATTTCGACGAGCCGATCGCGCAGTTGATCCATTAACTGGCGGTTGACGAGAATTCCGTTCAAGCGCGATCGGCTGCGAAGAGTACCGCTAGATGCGTTAATTTCCCGGCTGCAAACAGCTAAATTTCCGTCTATGGGTTCGATTTCTTGCTCGCCCAGCCACGTTGCGGTAGCTTTGTCCAATTCAAAGGTAGCTTCCAATATTGCCCGCGCTGCTCCGGTGCGAATCGATCGGCGATCGACTTTCCCGCCCAAAACTGCATCGATCGCATCTAGGATAATCGATTTACCGGCGCCGGTTTCCCCTGTAAATACGTTCAAACTCGGGCCAAATTCTAGATCCAGGCAGTCAATTAGAGCAAAGTTTTCAATTCTGAGGGATAGTAACATGGGGAATTGGCAATTGGGAATTGGGCATGGGGCCTAAAAGCATCGGACAATTTTAGATTTTAGATTGTAGATTTTAGATTGAGTGGTAATCTTAATCTAAAATCCCCTAGGGGAAATCCCCCATTGGATCTGGTCTAAAAGCGTCGGGCATGGGGAATTGGCTATTGACTCCTCCACTATCGGGCGCGTCCAATTTCCCGACTCTAATTTTCATTTTCATCGAGAATACTTTTGATTTTGCCATTCTAACGATCGAGTCTCAACCTCTATGCCAAATAAATTTCTGGTTCCCGTTGCTGTATTAAGCGTTGTCCTGATAGGAGCTTTTGGGTCGAAGCTGCACCAAGACAAGCAGCGAGTCTATGAATTCACCCTAGTGACAGGAACCAAGACAGGCAATTATTATCCTTTCGGACAAGCAATTGCTGAGGTAGTTATGCAACAAAATCCGCGCCTGCGGATTAAAGTTGTTGAGACTCAAGGCGCTGACGAAAATATGCGCCTGCTTCAGGCAAATGAGGCTCAGTTAGCTATTGTCCAGAACGATACGGCGGCAGTGCCTGAAGCCCGGGTAATAGCTTCTTTGTTTAAGGAAGTTTTTCATTTAATTGTTTCCGAACAGTCGGGAATTCAAAGCGTTTCTGATTTAAAAGGAAAACATATTGCGCTGATGGCTAAAGGCAGCGGATCTTACAGTGCTTTTCGGTTGGTCAGCGAACACTACGGTTTGAAAGCAAGCGATTTTAAGTCTACTCCTGGCTCTTGGAATGAGGGTACCAACTTGTTGGGTAGCGGCGAGGCTGATGCTATTTTCCGGGTGCTACCTCCGGGAAGCGATTTGGTTAGCTATTTGCTGCAAAATACGCGGGCCAAGTTGGTACCCATCGACCAAGCGGCGGCGATGAAAATTAAGTTGCCTTATCTCGAAGCTAACTTGATTCCTAAGGGTACTTACAAGGCCGCTCCAGCAGTACCAGATACGGATTTGCCTACCGTTGGGGTGGAGGCTACTCTGTTGGTTCGTGAGGATGTCGATCCGGAAATAGTTCAGGAAATTACGCGAATTTTGTTCGAGCGCCGCCGCAATTTGGTGGCTGCTAATCGTTTGGCGACCATGATTAGTGAGCCGTCCGGAAGCGGTAGTTTTTCTCTACCAATACATGAGGGCGCTCAGGCTTATTACGATCGCGAAAAGCCTGATTTTTTAGCAGCAAATTCCGATGTTATCGGTTTGTCTTTTTCGTTTGTTACTCTTTTTGTTTCTTGGCTTTGGCAGTTGCGAGCGCGCTTTTTGCAGAAACAAAAAAATCGAGCTGACAAGTTTAATTTGATTATTCTAAATTTGATTCAAAAAATCCGCAAAGCCGGAAGTTTTGAGGAAATAGATCGGTTGCAAGAAGAGTTAATTGATATTTTTAAGCAAGTTATTGGGGATTTGGATAAAGATAGAATCGATGCTGATTCTTTTCATTCTTTTACTTTTACTTGGGAAACAGCTCTAAAAATTGCGGCTGAGCGGGAAAAAGTTTTGCGGAACTTGTCCCTGGTTTCCCATGATTTAAGAGCTGATTTGACTGCTGTAAAAAAGATGGAAAAATAATTTATCTTAGCAGTTATTAGTTATTAGTTATTGGTTATTAGTTCATTCCTGAACCCAAAAACTGGTTTCACACTACTTATAGCGGTAAGGTGCGGAGTGCGCCCCCTACTTAATTTATAAGAGGAGCTATAAGTCATTAGTTATTAGTTATTTAGGAGTAGCTCCAATAGTGAATGATATCAACTCCGCTAGCATCGGAATTGTAGTAAAATCGAATTAACAGTCAATACTCAACTATCATTCAGTTGTTCGACCCCTCCTTCAACAGTCAACAGTCAACAGTCAACAGTCAACTATAATTCCGGTTGCACCGGAATTGATATGACCAATAACCAATGCCCATGCCCCATTTTTTATTCAATAAAATCCAAGTGTTTTCTAGCAGCAACCGTTACCATTCTCCCGCGATTTGTCCGCTGCAAAAATCCGATTTGCATTAAATAAGGTTCGTATACATCCTCAATAGTTTGAGTGTCTTCTCCTGTAGAAGCTGCAAGGGTTTCTAAGCCCACAGGGCCGCCGTTAAAGTTCTCAATCATGGCTGTCAAAATCCGCCGATCTGTCCAATCTAAACCTAGCGGATCGACGTTGAATAATTCCAGGGCGAGTGAGGCAACTTCGGCATCAATTGGCTTTAAATTTTTGACTTCGCTGTAGTCTCTAACTCGCCGCAGCAAGCGGTTAGCGATGCGGGGCGTTCCGCGAGCTCGGCGGGCAATTTCTGTGGCGCCTTCTGGGGTGATTTGAGTGTCGAGAACTTGGGCGGTTCTTTGGACAATTAGACTGAGCTCGTCTATTTCGTAGTAGCGTAATCTTTGGATCAAGCCGAAGCGATCGCGCAATGGAGATGTCAGCGACCCAACTTTTGTGGTTGCTCCTACTAAGGTAAAGGGTTTCAGGGGAATGCTCCGGATTTTGGCGCTTTTGCCTTGACCGATGGTAATATCTAAGCGGCAGTCTTCCATCGCCGGATAGAGGATTTCTTCTGTAACTTTAGATAAACGGTGAATTTCGTCGATAAACAGCACGTCGCCTGCTTTGAGGTTGATCAGCAATCCGACAATATCTCGCGGTTTTTCTAAAGCCGGGGCTGTGGTGATTTTGCATTCAACTTCCATTTCTGCTGCTAAAATTAGCGACATTGTGGTTTTTCCCAACCCTGGCGGCCCGTAGAGTAACAAATGATCCATCGGTTCGCGGCGGGATTTGGCCGCTGCAATTGCGATCGCCAAAACTTCTCTCAAGTCTTTTTGCCCGATGTATTCAGCTAACCGCTGGGGCCGGATTTTGTCGTCTTGTTTGCTGTTGATTTCCTCGGGTAGTTCTTGCGATTCTAGCAAAGATTCCGCCTGGGGTTTGGCGGCTTTTTTGCGACGGGCTGGGGCTATGTCTTCGGGTAGATTAGGGTCAGGGGGCTGTTGTTTGGAGGAGATAATAGCCATATTTATCTGCGATCGGGCAGCGGGAATTGTTTACAATTGTTAGCAGAATCTTTACAATTATTGAGTTCGTGATGAGTATTCCATCTTCTTTATTAGCATCGGAAAGCATAACTTTTGAGGGCGCGATCGAGCTGACTGAATCTTTACTGTCGTTGATTGAGGCCGATCAACTTTCAGAGGCCGACATCGAGCAAGCTGTTAGATCTCTGGTAAAAACACAGAACGGTGCTAGGGGTTTTTTTGTCACCTATCTAACGGACGATCGACAGGAGGCAGATCACCCGTCACCCGGAGTAGTCGAGGCGCTGCGATCGGCTCCTGAGATCGTAGCAGAACTGCTGGTGAAAAATTTGGCGATGTCGGCGGCAATGGTCGTGTATCATTCGCGTCATCAAAGCCAGGAAATGGCGGCCGGTTCTGCTAGAGTGCAGAAGCGATCGCGCAATTTAATTCAAATCCTGCAAATGCCCGCCTGTCAAACTCTAGCGTCGCAAATGCTAGAAAGTTTGCAGGATGGCAAGGGCGAGTATGAGGAATTTTTCCAGCGGTGGGGCTACGACAACGAGCAAAAATTAGCGATCGGTTCGGCAGTGCGATCGGCGATCGGCTAAAATAACATACCTCCCCAGGGTGGCATATGCTTGATCAAAGCGACGGGGCTGTGGAATAATTGCGGTTTAGCAAAAGCTGCACAATTGTAGCTTGAGTTGATTTAGGTGTGAAGCTAGTGAACGAGGGCGAAAAAATTGCAGAGAACGGTGAAAGGAGTTGCCCAAAAGGCCCGAAGGCTGGGCGGCAGGCTGCCCGCAATTCGCCAGCGGTGGGCGAAGCTGAATCTGCTGGCAACATTGGTGCGCCGGGACTTGGAAGCTCAATACAAAGGCTCGATTCTGGGCAATTTGTGGCCGCTGCTGAATCAGCTATCGCAATTAGTGATTTACACTTATGTATTTTCGATCGTCCTCAAGGTAAAGCTCAGCCTTGCAGGCTTCCCGGAAAACAGCGACATTACATTCGGAGTGTGGCTGTTCGCAGGTTTGCTGCCTTGGAGTGCCTTCACCAGCGGTTTGATCAAGTCGGGAGTATCGGTGGTGGGGCAGCCGAATTTAGTGAAAAAAGTGGTATTTCCCCTCGGTTTGCTGCCCCTGGTGCCGATTTTTACAGCTTTTATTGAAAGTTCTCTGGGTTTAGCAGCTTTGATTGTCATAGTAGCAGTGTCCTCGCAAAAGCTCAACGCTACTTTATGCTTGCTGCCGCTGGTTTGGGTCCCTCAGTTGCTGCTGACAGCCGGTTTGGGATATTTGACAGCGGGCTTGACGGTGTTTTTGCGAGACATTCCCCAGACATTAGGTGTTATTCTAAATTTTTGGTTTTATTTGACGCCGATCGTCTACCCAGCATCAATAATCCCCCAAGAGTGGCGAGCCTGGATATTTTGGCTGAATCCAATGGCCGCCATCTCGGAGGTTTATCGAGACCTCATACTGCTTGGAGAAGTTAAGCATTGGGGCGAATGGGGTGTCGCCACCCTGATTTCTGCTGCTATATTTTGGGGAGGTTTGGCGGTTTACCGACGTTTGCGCCCCGCTTTTGCTGACGTGCTGTAAATTTCTTTGAAAGCGAAAATCCATCTAAAATCTCAAATCGAGCGTGCTGTAAATTTGTTTTATATCTACAGTCCATCTAAAATCTAAAATCTAAAATCTAAAATCGATTGTGCTGTAAATATGTTTGAGATTTCAAGTCAATCTAAAATCTAAAATCTAAAATCTAAAATCGATTGACTGCCGCCCATGACAGAAAATGTAATTTCACTCAAAAATGTTTCCAAATGCTTTAAGCGGTACGATCGTCCAGGAGACCGCTTAAAGGAAATTATTTACCCCAGCAAAAAACTCGCTGACGAATTTTGGGCCCTGCACGATATCAATCTGGAAATTCCTCAAGGACAAACTCTGGGAATCGTCGGTCGCAACGGTTCGGGAAAAAGCACTCTCCTGCAAATAATTGTGGGGACGCTGACGCCTACCGCAGGAACAGTGGATGTTAAAGGGCGAGTCTCCGCTTTGTTGGAACTCGGAAGCGGGTTTAACCCGGAATTTACCGGGCGGCAAAATGTGTTTTTTAACGCTCAGTTACTGGGATTCAGTCAAAAACAAACTGAAGAAAAGTTTGACGACATAGCTGCTTTTGCTGATATTGGGGATTTCATCGAACAGCCAGTCAAGACTTATTCTAGCGGTATGTTTGTCAGGCTAGCTTTTGCCGTTGCGACTAGCGTCGAGCCGGATATTTTGGTGGTTGACGAGGCCCTTTCCGTGGGCGACGAAGCTTTTCAACGAAAGTGTTTTGCCCGCTTGCAAAGCATTCAGGAAGGTGGCGGAACGATTTTATTTGTTTCTCACGCTGCTACTTCTGTGGTGCAACTTTGTACGTCGGCGATTTTAATGGATAGCGGTGAATTGCTGCTTGCTCACACGCCAAAGGTGGTAATTTCTAAGTATCAAAAGCTGATTTATGCCGAGCCGGATAAGGTTCTGGGGTTAAAGTCAGATATTCGAGATCTGAACCAACTGACCAAACAGGAAAGTCAAGACCCCCTTCAGGATGCTAATTTAGAAAGCACAAAGACGGAAGTTAAACCCGAGCAACATCTCTCCAAACCCAAGGAATATTACGAGGAATTTTACGATCCGGGGATGATACCGTCGAATACGGTAAGGTATCCGTCTCGCGGAGCGGAAATTATCAACCCCCGCATCGAGACGCTGAAGGGAAATGTGGTAAATCACTTGCTCGGTCGTCAAGATTATATTTACACTTACTCTGTCACTTTCTCGCGGTCAACTTCCAAAGTTAGGTTTGGAATGTTGATTAAAACGATTAGCGGTTTTGAGTTGGCGGGTGCTTCTTTGAAGGGATCTACTCAGTCAGTTAGGTATGTGGAAGCGGGAACGACAATTGTAGTGAAGTTTCAGTTTAAATGTTTGCTGAATCCCGGGGTTTATTTTCTGAATGCTGGGGTTGTGGGAACGGTAGATGGAGATTTAACTTATTTGGATCGTTGCGTTGATGTGGCGATGTTTAGAGTTCAGTCTTGTACAGAGTCTTGCGGTAACGGCATCGTTGACTTGCTGATCGAACCGTGTTTAACTATTGTTAATGCTGATTCTATGATGAAAGAGCCGTCAACCGAGGTTATCTAAAATTCTGTGAAAACCATGAGCGAGAGCAATTTAGATTTAGTCGAAAATCCCGTAATCAAAGCATTTATTGGAGATCAAGCTAAGTTTCCCGAAAATTTTAAACAGAAGATCTGCGAAGACGATGAAATGTATTTGTTTAGCATGAAAAAGATCGCAGACGATGGAGACGATGGCACTCGGGCTTTGGTGCGCTATTATGCGATCGGGCGCAGCGTCCTGGATACGGTTAAACAAGTGGTGGAATGGCATTTTGGCAGTTTTGAAAATGTACCGTCTTTTCTGGATTTTGCCTGCGGTTACGGTCGATTTACCCGGTTTTTGATTCAGGAAATGCCGCCGGAAAAAATTTGGGTTTCTGATATTTATGCTAACGCGGTCAAGTTTCAAACAGAATACTTGGGTGTTAGCGGTATAGTCTCGACGGGAAAACCAGAAAATTATTTAATTGACCGAAAGTTTGACTGCATTCTGGCTAATTCTTTTTTCAGCCATATGCCGGAAAGAACTTTTACGGATTGGCTCCAAAATTTGTATGATTTGTTGACTCCTAACGGCATTTTGATGTTCAGCGTTCACGATCAGTGTTTGCTAAAGTCTGACATAGAAATGCCTGCAAAGGGTATTTTATTTAGTCCCGAAAGCGAAAGTCAGTCTTTAGATAAGGAGGAATACGGTACAACTTATGTAACAGAAAAGTTTGTGATAGAACTTGTCGAAAAAGTTAGCGGAGGCAAAGCTTTTGTTCACCGCATCAAAAAAGGCATCTGCAAATTTCAGGATTTGTATGTTGTCACAAATGAGCTAGTGAGAGATTTTTCGGAGTTGAAATTTAATCACCAGCCGGGAGGATATATTGATGTCGCTGCTTTTACGAGTAAAGGTAGTTTATATTTGGAAGGATGGGCGGCTGATGTGAATCTCGACGGTCGAATTGAGGAGGTGCAAGTGCTGGTAAACGATGAGGTTGTGCAGAGGTGCGAACCTTTTTACGATCGCCCGGATGTGGCTGCATATTTTGAAAAAGATGCGATTTTGCAGTCGGGTTGGAACTGTTATTTACCGAAAAACACTGTGACGCCAGAGGATGTGTTAATAGTCAAAGCAATTAATAACTACGGTGCGGAATGGATTCTGGAAACTTGCACTGTGAAATCGCTGGTGAGCAAAAGGAAATCTCAGTCTCTTTTGGGGTCTACTCAAACAAAAATTAAACTAATCGAGACTCAGTTAGCGGCGGCTAAAATAGAAGGGGAGCAAAGTCAAAGTAAGTTAATGATTACTCAAACCCAGTTGCAAGAAACTCAAAATCAATTGATGTCAGCTCACACGCAGTTGGAGAAAACTCAAAATCAGTTAATCTCTGTGCAAACGCAGTTGGAGAAAACAGAAAATCAGCTAATTAATCTCAAGCAAGAACTAGAGAAAGCGCAGAATCGAGTTTTGGCAATGGAAAGCAGCAAGTTTTGGAAGCTGAGATCTACGTGGTTTAAACTCAGGCGAAAGCTGGGCTTAGCGGGAGAGTAGCGATCGAGTAAAATTGGTGGCGGAATTAGGGCGAGGGAGAAGGGAGAGAAATTGTGAGTACAAATGACACCAAACCGTCGGTTTTTATTGTTACCGGAATGCACCGTTCCGGTACGTCTTTAACAGCTTCTTTGTTTCAGAAAGTCGGCGTTGATATTGGCAAAAAGTTAGTGGGCCCGGCCGACGGAAATGTGAAAGGTCATTTCGAGAATGTTGATTTTGTCGAGTTTCACAAAAGTGTTTTGCGATCGCACGGTATTGATGAACTCGGCTGTACGTTTGAAAAAACGATTCCGGTAGCAGCAGAATACGTCGAAATCGCCAAAAGGGCGATCGACCAAAATCAACTTCCTCACAAACATTGGGGTTGGAAAGACCCGCGAACAACCCTTTTTTGGGATTTTTGGCTGAGTTTGCTCCCTGAAGCTAATTTTATCTGTGTTTATCGATCGCCCTGGGAAGTAGCCGATTCCCTTTACCGCCGGGGAACCGATGTCAGCTTGGTGCAAAATCCCGAAATGGCAGTGAAAATGTGGATTCACTACAATCAAAAAGTTTTAGAACTTTACGAACGTTTCCCCGATCGGTGTCTGCTAGCAAACGTTTACCCCATCGGTAACACTCCCGAACTTTTCATTTCCGGAGTCAAGGACAAATTTAATGTCAACTTAGGTGCGATACCGGGCGACAATTTTGAACAATCTTTATTAGTCAACGATATTGTCAAAAGTCACAGACCAAGTTTAATAGAAAAATATTTTCCCGAAGCATTAGAACTATATGAACTTTTGGAAACCCAAGCAGGAAATCTGAGCAGCGAATCGAAAGATGCGATCGATCGAGTTATTCATTTTCCAGCATCTCCCGTCTGGCCATTTGAAGATTGGCTAAAAATCCGCTTGCTGGAAAAACAGCAAAAAACCAGCTATTGCGAACTCAAACAGTGGCAAGAACAATTTCACCAAGCCCAGACGAAAGTCTTGGAATTGGAAACAGAATTAGGAGCAACTCAAGTACAGCTTGCAGGAAAAGAATCAAATTTTCAAGAAGCTTTAGCGAAACTGCTCGGATTAGAAACAGAATTGGGGCAAACTCAGGGACAGCTTGCCGGTAAAGAATCACAATTTCAAGAAGCTTTAACAAAAGTATTGAAATTAGAAGCAGAATTAGGGCAAACTCAGGTACAGCTTGGCGGCAAAGAAGCGCAATTTCAAGAAGCTGTGGCGAAACTGCTCGGATTAGAAACAGAATTAGGACAAACTCAGGTAAAGCTTGCCGGTCAAGAATCGCAATTTCAAATAGCTTTAGCGAAAGTATTGGAATTAGAAGCAGAATTAGGGCAAACTCAAGTACAAATTGAAAGTAAAGAATTTAGATTGCAGGAAAAGTTGGCTGAGTTACTGCGGTTGGAAACAGCACAAATTCAAACTCAGGAAACATTAAAGGAAACTCGGGAAGACTTGGAACAATCGCGCCAGGAAAATGAAAGATTGCAGGCAGAAATGGTGGCAATCAAGTCTTCAGGCTGGTGGCAAGTGAAAGAAAAATGGTGGGAATTTAAGCGCCGAATCGGCGAGTTTTTCCCAACCTTTGTTTTTTCGTTAGACCAACCCACTACTTGGCAAGTTTGTGATTCCAGCCTGCTAATTGTGGGCTGGGTTTTTCACAGAAAAAAAGAGATTACAGCAGTCCGCGCCCGAATAGAGGACAAGAGTTTCGCGGGTGTTTACGGCATAGAAAGAAGCGATATAGCCCCCGCTAAACCGCTTCTTTCTGCGGGGAATAAATTTGGTTTTACAATTGAAGTGCAAGCGTCGGCAGGACGGCACGAAGTGCTGCTGGAAGCGCAAGACGAGCGAGGGAAATGGCATTTTTTGGCAACTTATCCGCTGGTAGTTTCAACGATTCAAGCATCGTTAGATGTACCGGCGGTGTGGGAACAGCGTCCGGGTCAAATTTTGTTTGCAGGTTGGTGCTGCCACCACGATAAAAAAATTGCTAAATTAACCTTTTTGTGCGGCGATAATTCTGTAGAATGCGCCTACGGTTTGCGGCGAAAAGATGTCGGCGAGGTGTTTCCCGACTGGGTTAACAGTTCGGAAAGTGGCTTTGAAGTCCTTGTTGATTTGCCTCCTGGCGAATGGCACGTTTCGCTGCAAGCTGAGTTAGAAAATGGGGAATTTTTGTATTTTCAAGCACCGAAAATATTGAACGTGCGGCGCTACGATATCTGGCAGCGAAGTGCTGATAAATTTGAGGAGTTTTCGAGTTTTATACAGGCAATCCGGCAGCGGGCGAGGGAGAGAAAACAGCGTCTGGGCAGAATTGTGCCGATGCCTTGGGAAATTGTCAGGGTGATTCGCCAGTTGGGGAAGATTTATCGGCAGCAAAAACAGTTTACTGCCCCTGGAGATTTGCTGCCGCCTGCTGGTTTTGTGGTGCCTCAACCCATTGATAGGTATGACGCTTGGCTGGAGGTGAATCAGTGGAACGATCGCGCGCGCAATTACTTGATTTCTCGGTTAAAATCCTGCCGGGAACCGCTGCCAAAAATCTCGGTGGTGATGCCAGTTTACAATCCGCAGATAGATTTTCTCAAAAGTGCGATCGCTAGCGTAATCAATCAAGTTTATCCAAACTGGGAACTCTGCATTGCCGACGATTGCAGCACCGATTTCACTGTTGCTGAAAATTTGAAAGACTGGGGCCAAAAGGACGATCGCATTCGCATCACATTTCGCACAGAAAACGGCAACATCAGCGCAGCAACTAACAGCGCGGCAGCCCTCGCAACAGGCGACATCATCCTGTTTTTAGACAACGACGACGAACTAACTCCCGACGCATTAGGCGAAGTCGCCCTATATTTTGCAGCGCATCCAGCCACCGATTTTCTCTACTCAGACGACGACAAAATCGACACCAAAGGCCGCCGGTTCGCCCCGCAATTCAAACCAGAATGGTCGCCAGAACTGCTGCTGTCCTATATGTATCTCGGTCATTTGTGCGCCGTGAAAAGACAGATTTTTGAACAAATAGGCGGTTTGCGGATCGGTTTGGAAGGCTCGCAAGATTACGATTTTGCTTTGAGAGCCACCGAAATTTCTCGCCACGTCGCCCACCTGCCGCTAGTGCTGTATCACTGGCGAACAGCACCCGGTTCTACAGCCATATCTGGGGCGGCGAAACCCGCAAGCTTTGCCGCCGGCCAAAAAGCCATTCAAGACGCACTAAACCGCCGAAAAATTAAGGGCAATGTCGCTCAGCACGCATGGGCGATTAAAGAAAATTTGGGAATATTTGCCCAGGATTTCCCGGATAATGGCCCGTCAGTAACGGTGATTATTCCTACTAAAAATCAACTTAAATTGCTGAAAGCCTGTTTAGATTCTCTGGAAACTACAACCTACAAAAATTATCAAGTTGCCATCATCGACAACGAAAGCGACGACCCGAAAACTCTGGAATATTTAAAGCAATTAAATGGCCAAGTTTTGCGGATAAAAAATCCTGGGGAGAAGTTTAGTTTTGCAGCAATTAACAACCGCGCCGTAGAACAAGTTGACAGCGAATATGTGTTGTTTTTGAACAACGATACAGAAGTAATGAACCCGCGCTGGCTGAGTCAAATGGTGGGATACGCTCAAATTCCCGCTGTGGGCGCAGTCGGCGCGAGGCTTTTATATCCCGACGGCCGAATTCAGCACGCGGGCATAATTCACGGCCTGCATCACGGTTTGGCGGGTCACGCTTTTAAGCTGATGAACAGCGAAAATCGAGGCTATCTTTCTCAGGCGATGGTGGCGCGAAATTACTCTGCGGTAACAGCGGCTTGCATGATTACTCCGCGTCAATTGTTCTTAGAATTGGGCGGTTTTGATGAGGAGAACTTTGCTGTTGCTTACAATGATGCAGATTACGGATATCGGCTGTTAGAACGGGGTTATCGGTGCGTATATTGTCCCGATGCGGAATTGTTGCATAAAGAGGGAACTTCTAGGGGTTTTACCGACAATCCTCAAGAAGTGGCAGCTTTTAGGCGCAAGTACGCAGGGAAAAATGACAGTTTTTACAGTCCTCACTTGTCTTTAGAAGATGAGTATTTTCATATTCAACCCCGACGGTTTTTTCTGAAGGAAGAAGGAAGTTCGGCAACGAGCAATGTACGGAATGTAATGGATGTAACGGATAGATGGAAGAAGGAAGAAGTCCGAAGCCAGAAGCAAGAACTAAAAGTTGGTGATTTGGACTCTTTGATATCAGCAAATAATTTGGTAAATCCTATCAAAGTTTTGATGTGCAGCAATTCGCTGGATTTTACGGGGGCGCCGCTGCATCAGTATGAAATCGCGGTGAAATTGGCGGCGGAAGGTGTGATTGAGCCGATCGTACTTTGCACAACAGAAGGGCCGCTGCGTCAAGCTTACGAACAGCAGGGAATTGAAGTAATTGTGCGCGACAATCCTCTCGAACACATCTATCAGCGCGATGCTTACGATGAAGCTATACTCAGTTTTAGTAAGGAAATTGAAAGTTTAAAAGTAGATGCAATTTATGCCAATACTTTAGAAAACTTTTTTGTAGTTGATGCGGCGCGGCAAATCGGGATTCCGGCGGTGTGGAACGTGCACGAAAGCGAACCTTGGCAAAGTTATTTTAACAGGTTTGGTTCGGAAATTGCGGCGAGAGCTTTAGAGTGTTTTCGCTTTCCTTACAAAGTGGTTTTTGTGGCGGATGCAACGCGGGATAGGTATTTGCCTCTCAACAGCCACCACAATTTTACAGTGATTCACAATGGCTTAGATTTGAGCAAACTGGAAAATTCGGAGAATTCTGAATTGGCTAGAAAAAGTTTAGGTGTTGCAGCGAAAGATGTGGTAATTTTGCTGCTGGGAACGGTATGCGAACGCAAAGGCCAGCAGGATCTAGTTAAAGCACTTTCACTTTTGCCTGACAAATGGCACAATAAAATTAGGTGTTTTATTGTGGGCGATCGCCCGAGTATTTATAGCAATCAATTAGCCGATTTAGTTGATGAATTGCCCAAAAGTTTACAGCAAAGGGTGACTGTTGTCCCGGAAACTTCGGAGACTGGGAAATATTACCAAGCAGCAGATATTTTTGTTTGCACTTCTCGCGTAGAAAGTTTTCCGAGAGTGATTTTGGAAGCGATGGCTTGCGATTTGCCAATTATTACAACGCCAGTTTTTGGGATTAAAGAACAAGTGAGACCTGGGATTAACGGTTTGTTTTACACGCCAGATCGCCCAGAAGAACTAGCGGCATCACTGCATACTCTATTGGAGGATAAATCTTTGCGCCAGCGGTTAGCAGAAAATGCTAAATATGTGTTAGAGTCGTTGAATACTTTTGCAGAAATGACTCAAACTTACGGTCAAATTTTTCGAGAAGCTTATTTTACTAAAAAGTAACCGTTCAAGATTCAATGGGGAAAAAGTATGGAGTCAAATTCCGATCGTATGGAAGAGAACACCTCCAATGAATTAACAGCTAGAAATTACTGGGAGGCTAACCCAACAGCCGCCATTGCGAAGCAAGGTTACTGGTTGTCTAATCCGATTATTGAAAAAGCTATAAACCATCGGTTGTCGGGTGGTAAGACTGATGGTTACTGGCTAAAGTGGTTAGCCAAAAATTATTTCAGAAATCGGCGGTTCGATCGTCTTTTGTCTATTGGTTGCGGTGTGGGGAATCACGAGATTTTGATGGCTAAATTAGGATTAGTCACTCAAATTGATGCCTTTGACTTTTCTGAACGTTCTTTAGAAATTGCTAGAAAAGATGCCGCTGCAGCGGGAGTAGAAATTAATTTTTATCAAGATGACTTTAATTTGTTTGCGATTGATGATAATAAAAAATACGATCTAGTTTTTTGCTCGGGTTCGCTGCATCACGTCAGAGAACTAGAACGATGTTTATCAAGTGTTCGGAAATGTTTAAAACCCGATGGATATTTTATTGTAAATGAATACATAGGAGATTGCTACAATATATACAATCAAGCTCAAGTGGATGTGATTAATCGCATTTACAAATGTTTTCACTACACGCTAAGATCGGGAACAACTGAAATATTTACTAGTCCAAGTATTGAGAGAGTATTGGCGAGAGACCCTTCAGAAGCAGTCCGGTCAAAGCTGATACTTCCGTTTTTAGAATTCTACTTTGATGTGGAAGTCTTGAATCCAGCCGGTGGGGGGTTGCTTCACGAACTTTACCCTTTGTTAGATCACTATCAACTTTCAGACGGAGAAGCCAAGAGTGAAACGATCGTCAAGTTATTGCTTGAGATTGAAAAAATCTTAATGGCTGTGCCCGGAGGGCTATCAAGCGATTTTTGTTTGTGTATTCTGAGACAGAAAAAACCAAAAACCATGGAAATAATACGGCCTAAAATAGACTACGAAGAAGCTTGGGATAGCTACGCCCAAGAATGGAAAGACAATAATCCTGAACTCGCTTATTTGGGCGATGAATGGATAGGGAAAGGCGCTGGTGCGGCTAACTCGCTATCAGAATATGAGTCCTTGATAGAACAGGAATTTATTGCACCCTACATCAAAAAAGAACATCGGGTTTTAGAAATTGGTATCGGCGGCGGAAAAACAGGTTCGCTGTTGCTGAAATATTGCGATCGACTAATTTGTGCCGACATTTCCAGTCAAATGCTGCAAGCCGCCCAATCGCGCTTGGGAACCGATCGCGTTTCTTACGTCAAACTCGACGGTTTAACATTAGACAGCATCGCCCCGTCCTCAGCCGATGCCTGCTTTTGTTACGATACAATGGTACACGTAGAGCCGGTAGACATATTCAACTACCTAACTCAAATTCCCAAACTGCTGCGGGGCGATCGAATTTGCGTCTTTCACCACAGCAATATTCTCAGCGAATTAGGGTGGCAAAAATTCGCCAGCGAGTGGGACAAAAACCTGCTGGGACGCAGAGACGGCACTGCCTTTTCAGTTATGACTGATACAATTATGGAAAAATTTCTGACTCATTTAAACTATGAAATCATCCTGAAAAATACATCTTCAGTACCGCGAGATTGCGTCTGGATATGCAAAGCACCAATTCCCAATGAATAAAACCAAAGCTTTTTAGCCAAATCTTAAATATTTTATTCCAACTAACAACAGTCAACAGTCAACAGTCAACAGTCAACAGTCAACAGACAACAGACAACAGACAATGAAAGCATTATTTCTTCATCCCAACTTCCCCGCCCAATACCGCCACATTATCACGGCTTTAGGCGCAGATCCCAAAAATCAAATTGTTTTTGGCACTAAAAACGAGCGTCCCGAATGGAACATTCCCGGCGTTCGCAAAGCAGCATTTACACCCAGCCGCGAACCCCACGCGCAGACTCACCAATACGTCCGCCCTTTAGAAAGTGCCGTCATCTACGGACAAGCCGTATTTAGAATGGCTGAACAACTCAAAGCAGACGGTTTTGTACCCGATATTATCTGCGGGCATTCTGGTTGGGGGCCGACATTGTTTGTCAAAGAAGCCTTTCCAAATACGCCGCTTTTGTGTTATTTCGAGTGGTTTTATCACTCGATCGGTTCCGACGCAGATTTCGACCCAGCGGAACCTTTAACAGTTGACGATATGGCCAGAATTAGAATCAAAAATGCGCCGATTCTGATCGATTTATATTCTTGCGATTGGGGTTTGTCGCCCACTTATTGGCAACGATCGCAATTTCCGCCAGAATTACAACAAAAATTATCCACACTCCACGACGGCGTAGATACCGATTACTTCAAACCACACCCCGGTGCTAAACTGGTTTTGCCTAATTTGGACCTGTCTGGCGTTGATGAAATTGTCACCTACGTATCGCGGGGGATGGAACCTTACCGGGGTTTTCCAGAGTTTATTGAGTCGATCGCCTATGTGCAAGAACGCCGCCCCAACTGTCACGTCGTAATCGTTGGGTCAGAAAGAGTTTGTTATGGGCGTTCTTTACCCAACGGCGAGTCTTACAAAGACCATATGCTCAAAAAAGTGCCGCTAGATTTGTCGCGAGTTCACTTTGTCGGGGCGCTACCTTACGGACTGTATTTAAAAGTAATTCAAGCATCAGACGTACACGTTTATTTAACCCGACCTTTCGTGTTATCTTGGTCGATGATTGAATCTTTATCGACAGGATGTTTAGTAATCGGTTCCGACACAGGGCCCGTGAGAGAAGTTATCCGCGATGGAGAAAACGGTTTGCTAGTCGATTACTTCTCGCCGAAACAAGTAGCCGATCGCATTGATGAAGTTTTAGACCATCCTACCCGCATGGCAGAAATTCGCGTCAAGGCCCGTCAAACAGCATTAGAACGATATAGTTTAGCTAAAATGTTGCCCCAACATTTACAACTGATCGAGCAAGTAGCAAATCGTTCGATGCCGCCTACAGTTGGTATGGAACCAGAACGGGAATTAGCAGCATCTTTTGCAGTGAGAATTTAGCAATCAAGTTGGTCAGGACTCAAGCCCCTGTCACAAGCCCTCCTGTGCGACTACACCGCACAGGAAAACCCACCAACTAGACTATAAACATCGGAACATATCGAGGTTTGAGTTGCCAAATTAAATATTTTGACAGCAGTCCGCCCATCCCTTCTAGGCTAGTCGCAAGCTACCCTCTAGACAAATAATTTAATTCTCTAAAATCACTTCTGCCTCCTGTGTTGCTTGAGAATTTTAGCGGGACTGACAAATGAAATGCCCTGAGAAGAAGAGGTACTAATCATGACAGCTTCAATGACAGGCTCATAAACCGTTTTTTCTGCAACCCACTCCACAATAAAGTTTGCACCTGAGCCTCCGCTTGTATCATCTGCTGCAATAAAAAATTCTGTGGAAGCAAGCGGCTTTAGTTCTACTGGACTCTTAATGTCGTGCCTAATCAATTTCCCATCACTATCGTAGTAACGCACGGAAGTAATAATAATCGAATTTGTCAGATCCGTATTGCGGATACTGAGGGTGGCTGACAAATTCATGACTTGATCCTGGCTATTGTAGTGATAAATATGTGAGTAAATAGGGACATATACGGTTTGTCCCATCACAACTTTTGTTTTATCTAACGGGACTGCTTTCAGTGAAATTTCACGTTTTATATCGGGTTGTTGTCTTGGTGAGGTAGTTTGGTCCCAACAAGAGCTCAGGACGATCGCGGCGATCGCCCAACCAACCCAGAAACCCTGTTTCAGCTTCATCGGCATTCATCCAAATACACCACATATAACCTTTCTCAGTAACATGAGGTACTCTCGCGGGCATAGGGCATAGGACATAGGGCATAGAGCATAGGGCATAGGGCATAGGCCTCCGTGGGCATCAGTTGCGAGCGGTGTGTACCTCATTTTATTGAGAACCGCTATACATTACAGTTACGTCTAAAGCAGAGTGCACCTTCTCTCTCGTTTAAGACGGCTTAGTGATAAGCTTTGAGCGGCAGTTCAACCTGGAACGTTGAGCCTTTGCCTACTTCACTCGTC
Organism: Microcoleus vaginatus BM001213989; assembly: GCA_036700245.1. Taxonomy (GTDB): domain Bacteria; phylum Cyanobacteriota; class Cyanobacteriia; order Cyanobacteriales; family Microcoleaceae; genus Microcoleus. The sequence goes on along the minus strand of JAUBOM010000017.1, from coordinate 15,625 downwards.
ACCTGTATTTGTCCGCTGTGTGCCTTGACAATTTGTTGGACGATCGCCAACCCCAGCCCAAAGCCTCCGCTATCCTGCGATCGCTCGGTGTCTACTCGATAGAAGCGATCGAAAATATAGGGTAAGTCCGCTTCTGGAATACCAATTCCCGTATCGATGATCTGAATGACCGCCAAATTGGAATGAAGAACTAGGCGTATCTTTACAGTTCCGCCAACGGGAGTATATTTACAGGCGTTGTAAAGCAAGTTTTCGACTACTTGCCGCAGCAAATCAGGGTCAGCCAATAATTCAATCCGTTGTTCCGGTGATTCGCAGGTGAGTTTGATATTTTGGGCTTCTGCAAGTGCGAGAAACTGGGTGGCTAAATTGCTGAGGAGCTCGTTGAGATTGATTAACCTGAGCGATTCCGGCGCAAGTCGCCCCTGATGACGAGCCAACAGCAGTAAATTATTCACGAGGGCTCCCATTGATTTTGCGCTATCTACAATGTTTTGTAAGGGAGGATGGTAACGTGAATCATCAGCCGCGATGAGCAACCCAAGCTGGGCATTAGTGAGAATGGCAGACAGGGGCGATCGCAACTCGTGAGAGGCATCGGCTGTAAAGCGCTGAAGCTGCTGATAGGCTTGCCGAATCGGTTGCATGGCCAGCCCGCTGAGAAACCAACCTGTGAGGGCAATTAAGCCCAGTGTCAGCGGGACAGCGAGAGTCAGCACAATCTGAAGCTCAGTCAGCCTGTTTTGAGTTTCTGTCAGGGGAGTTGCAACCTGAAGATGACCGAGTACCCCAGTTCTACCTTCAACGGGTAATGTCACCTGACGCAGCCAGATTCCTTTTCCCAAAAGTGGATCGGTCGATCGAACTGTGAGATAACCAAAGGGCGTATTTAACTGCTGGGGAGGAGAATTCCCAAAAAAACGAACTAGCCGCCCTTGTGCGTTATACCAGCGCACGTAAATCAGATCTTCAGCAAGGGGATGGGAACCACTACCTAACAAGGAAACATGACTCAGATCGACCTGGTTCTGGTTTTGGCGAACTTCATAATGCACGCTGGCAGCCATGACTCTAGTTTTGTCATACAGCAGTCGATCGAGCGCCTCTAGTTTATCTTTTACCTCAATCTGATAGATCGCCCCAGCAAACAGCACAAGAATGCTTCCCATTGAGAGGGTGAACCAACGAGCCAGATTGCGACGACTTTCATTGAACACGGCTTGCCTTTACGATCGTTACTTTTCAGGGGGTAGTAACTGTAACCTAATTCCTCAACATTGTTACCCATTGCTAGACATTTTGGGTAACTAATTAAAAGTCTGTACGGTTTTCTTTACTTGTATCACGGTCTATGTTTGGTTAGATTTAGACCGTTGGAGCGCTAAAAATTATGTCGCGATAATGGATTAAAGAATTGCCATGTTACTGGGATTTAAAACAGAACTCAAAGCCAACAACTCTCAACGTAGTCAATTCGCACGGCATTGTGGAGTAGCGCGTCACGCTTGGAATTGGGGTTTGTTTATTACCAAAAACGTTCTTGACTACAACAAAGCAAATCCTGACAGCAAAATCAAGTTTCCAACTGCAATTGATTTACATAAGTTGTTGGTGAAGTTGGTAAAGCCGGAAAATCCCTGGTACTACGAATGTTCCAAATCTACCCCACAACAGGCGCTGATGGCGCTACGCGAGTCGTGGAAGCGCTGTTTTAACAAAACTGCTGGTGTGCCTACATTTAAAAAGAAAGGCAAGCGCGATTCGTTTACTTTAGAAGGCACAGTTAAAATACTTGGTAGCAACCAAATTAAAGTGCCTGTAATTGGCGTGCTTAAAACTTACGAAAGGTTGCCACAACTTCAACCCAAATCGGTAACAATTAGTCGCCAATCCGAGCGGTGGTTTATCAGTTTCAGATTTGAGGTCAACGAACAAAACCTTAATAACAGAAGCGTTGTCGGTGTTGACCTCGGCATCAAAAACCTGGCTACTCTCAGCACGGGTGAAGTAGTATCAGGGGCTAAATCCTATCGCAAATACGGGGAAAAATTAGCACGCATGCAATATCTGAACCGTCATAAGATTCGAGGTTCGAGGAACTGGAAACAAGCACAAATCAAGATAGCTACACTGCATCGTAAGATTGCCAACATCCGCTCCGATACACTACACAAAGTCACCACACTACTTGCCAAGAACCACAGCGTAATAGTAATTGAGGATTTAAATGTATCTGGAATGTTGGCAAATCACAAATTAGCTGCTGCGATTGCTGATATGAGCTTCTTTGAGTTTCGCAGACAATTGACATACAAATGTCAATTGTACGGTGCCAAGCTGGCGATTGTCGAACGCTGGTTCCCCAGTTCTAAACTTTGCTCTAATTGTGGTTCTAAAAAAGAAACACTTTTGCTCTCAGAAAGAGTGTTTGAATGCAACAGTTGCGGTCACCGTCAAGACAGAGATTTGAACGCCGCAATTAATCTGCAAAAAGCCGTCAGTTAGGCGGTGTTAGTCTGTGGACTGGAGAGTGCCGACACTACCAGAGCGAAGCAGAAAGTAAGCGTCAAAGTCCATATCTGTATAGACATGGGTAGCTTTGGGTAAGTCTTATGTAACGGAAGTGAGGCGATAACCCATACCGTAAATGCTCTCAATCCAGTCTGCTGCTCCTACAGCCTGCAAGCGTTGGCGGAGTTTGCGAACTAGAACAGTAATCGCATTGCTCTCTGGTTGGGTCCCCCATTCCCACACACCTTGTTCAATTTGACTGCGAGTCAAAACCTGTCGGGGATGGCGCATAAAATACTCCAACAACTGAAACTCGCGACTGGAGAGGGAAACGGTTGCACCTTGTCGCTCAACAGTAAGAGTATCGAGGTGGAGGTGCAGATCCTCAAGGCTGAGCGTATCTCCTTGCCAAAGGGGCGATCGCCGTCTTAATGCCCGCACTCGTGCCATGAATTCAACCAAGTCGATCGGTTTCACCAGGTAATCATCAGCACCTGCGTCTAACCCGGTCACTTTTTCCGGCGTGGTGTCTCTTGCGGTGATCATCAAAATCGGCGCTGTTTTCCCTGCCGATCGATATTGACGACAGAGATTTACCCCACTGATATGCGGCAACATCCAGTCCAAAATCAACAAATCATATTCTTTTTCTGATAACAGCCACTGTGCCGTCTCTCCATCTTTTACCCCATCCACGCTATGTCCTGCTTGAGACAGCACTGTTTGAAGTGGCATCAGTTGCTTTGGGTCGTCCTCCACAAGTAAGATTCTCATATTTTTATTTAATTGGGCTTGTAAACATTGAGCTGCTGATAAAATTTACCTATTTTAAGCATGAATCTCAAAATGCCAACACTTGCTTTTTTTCTATTTGCGGCTCTAGGAGAAATCTCTGGGTGTTACGCTTTCTGGGCCTGGGTGAGACTTGAAAAGAGCATTTTGTGGGTTGTTCCAGGCATTTTAGCTTTAATCAGTTTTGCGCTTTCTCTAACTCAAGTCAATGCCTCAAACGCTGGAAGAGTATATGCTGCCTATGGGGGTATTTACATTCTGGCATCTCTGGTTTGGTTGTGGCTGATTGAAGGAGTTAAGCCAGATAAGTGGGACTTGCTTGGTGTTACAATTTCCCTGATGGGAACCGCTGTAATTTTGTTGAGCCCACATCGCTGAGCGGTGTTATTGTCGAACTGAAACATTTGACGCATCTCCCTTGAGTAGGATTTCAGCAGAGCGCTAACTCCACTAAAGTGCAAATATAGCAATCCTAAATCATTTGTGAATTTCTTACTCCCGGACCGCGGGTTCGGGGAGGGTTGGGGTGGGGTAAAAAATTTATGTGGCAGGTTACTAAACGTTGGCTAAAAGCATCAGGCGCAGAGTTTTGGTTGCCATTGCCGTTTGTGGCGATCGCGTTTTGGGTTGGTTCCAGTTTCCTAATAGCTCAAGAATTACAACAACCCCAGATTGCAGAGAATAAACTTCAGGCAGATACCCAGCTTAAAGCAACGGTGTCTGTCAATATATTGCTGATCAACGCGGTGATTAACCGAAAACAAGGAACAACCCAGGTTGCGGTAGAAACAGCAGAACCGATTTTGAAGCGATTGGAATTAGAATTGCCAATGACTGACGCAACCCAGATAGAGGCAGCGATCGCGCAAGAACTCCAGTTATCACGTCAAAATGTGCGCCAGTTAGTCCGTTACGAGATCGTGGAATAAGTTTATTTTTTCAAGATTGCGATCGTATCCAGTCAAATAAGATTGCCAAATCCATAGTTTTCCTCACTGCGATCGCGCAATTTTTTAAGTAGCAAGAAGCGCCAAATGCTCTTGCCACTTCACTATCAGGAACTACTGAATGACGATTTGGTTATTGAGCGAAATATTCGGTGCAGCTTGCCGAGCAATTTGTTCTGCCAATGCTTTTTGTTCTGCCGTTTGAACGCGCCCTGTTAACACAATCGAATTATCTTGATCGTCTGCGTCCAAATCGAATTGCTTGAGGGTGGCATCGGAGTCTAAGGCCTCTTCTACGCGATCGGCAATATCGTCAAGGTCTTGATTCTGAGGCGTCGGTGCGGTCGTGGTTGCAGGGGCAGAAGCGGTTGGAGCAGTCGTATTTTCAGTGGCAGTTGTGGGAGCAGAAGTAGATGGAACAGTTGTCTGTGAAGTATTGGGGGAGGTGCAAGCACCTAAACCCAAAATTGCAACAGTGCTGACGCTGATTCCTTGCAGAAATAGCTTTAATAATTGCATATTCTTTGTTTGTTTTGTTTGTTGTGAAACGCAATTTTGCCGATAAAACTCAGGATGAAGTCTTTGAGCACTTCAACATAACAAGTGAATGTACGATAGTTCATCTATCAAAAGTAATGCTTTTTATATCAATTCCGGCAGTCAGGCCGGAATGATATCAAATCCGCGCTTAATCGTCGGGCGTAAAGTCTAATCCCGGGGCCAAGAAATAATTCGCGCAATTTTCATTTTTTTGACCCCTCCTTCTACAGTCTACAGTCAACAGTCAACAATAAATCAAATCCAGTGAACTAAGGTTTGCAAGTCCATAAGCTATCTCAATCGGTTCTCTGCCTAGGTATAGGAAGCAAATGTGATCCAAATGTGAGTAACAGAAATCAGTCCATCACTTTTGGCTCACATTCATCAATGACGCTAGAAACAAGACGAAACAACAGATAAGCAGTTGGCTTGACAAGAAACGTTATGACTGCAACAAATGTAGAAAAATTAGTAGAACATTCTTGGCATCACCTCTCTGTCGAGAAAGTGGCTCGGCTTTTAGAGACTGACCTGGAAATAGGTCTATCTTCCGACGTGTCAGCCCAACGGCGCGAGATCCTCGGTCCCAATCAGCTAACGCCTCAGAAGCAGAAAAGTGTCTGGTTGCGATTTTTACAGCAACTGAATCAGCCGCTAATCTACATTTTGTTAGCTGCTGGGATAGTAACAGCATTTCTGAAAGAGTGGATTGATTCAGGGGTAATTTTTGGGGTTGCTCTGACGAATGCCACCATTGGTTTCGTTCAAGAGTCAAAGGCAGAAAATGCGATCGCCGCCTTAGCAAAATCTGTTGCAACTGAGGCAACCATTCTCCGCAACGGTCAAAAGCAAGTGGTTTCATCCAGCGAACTGGTTCCCGGCGATCTCGTCTTGCTGTCTTCTGGGGATAAAGTGTCTGCGGATCTGCGGCTGATCGAAGTCCGTGACTTACAGATCGATGAGTCAGGGTTAACGGGAGAATCTGTCCCGGTCCAGAAGCAATCCCAGGCGCTAGAGGCAGACGCTGCACTGGCCGAGCGCACGAACATGGCGTATACCGGAAGCCTGGTAACGTTTGGACAGGCACGCGGACTGGTCGTCAGCATTGGTGACATGACCGAGACCGGACACATCTCCCAACTCATGCAGCAAAGTACCACACTGGAAACCCCACTGAGTCGCAAAATTGACAAATTTAGCCAAACCTTGCTCTATGTCATTTTAGGTTTGGCTGCCTTCACTTTTGCCGCAGGCATTGCCCAGAGATTTTCTTGGGTTGAGGTGTTCAAGGCATCTGTGGCGCTTGCGGTCAGCGCAATTCCTGAAGGCTTACCCGCAATTTTAACGGTGACACTGGCGATCGGGGTTTCCCAAATGGCAAAGCAGCACGCCATTATTCGCAAACTTCCGGCAATTGAGACCCTCGGCAGCACCACTGTGATTTGTTCCGACAAAACCGGAACCTTGACAGAGAATCAAATGACTGTTCAAGAGATCGATGCCGGTGGAAAGCGATATCGGGTTAGCGGTGGAGGATATGCACCAGACGGGCAAATTTTTGTAAATGGACACCCCGTTGACTTGGCGAACGCACCTGCTTTATATGAATGCCTGCAAGCAGGACTGTTGTGCAACGATTCTTATCTAGACGTGCAAGACGGGAACTGGACTGTAGTCGGTAGTCCAACGGAAGGGGCGCTGGTTGCGGTAGCCCAAAAAGCGGGGCTAATTACTGAGAAACTCGAGGCAGCGCTTTCCCGGCTCGATACACTGCCGTTTGAATCTCAGTTTCAATACATGGCAACCTTACATGACGATCGTCCAGAACGGTTGATTTATGTCAAGGGTTCAATTGAGGCAATTCTTAAGCGGTGTCGCCAGATGCTTGATGAAGAGGGAAAGGCGATCGCCCTCAACCCCGCGCCGATCGAGCAAACCGTGGACAAAATGGCGAAAAAAGGGTTACGAGTTCTGGCACTTGCCAAGAAAGTTGTACCCGCTTCTCAATCTTCAATTGAGCATTCTGATATTGAGGAAGGGTTAACTTTTGTGGGTCTGCAAGGCATGATCGACCCGCCTCGCCCCGAAGCGATTCAAGCGATTCAAGCCTGTCGGTCTGCTGGAATTCAGGTCAAGATGATTACGGGCGACCATGCCAAAACAGCAGCAGCGATCGCGCACCAAATGGGACTAAATCAAACCCAAGATGCTCCCGTTTTTACGGGTCAAGAACTCGCTCAAATGAATCCGCAACAATTAGCCAATACTGTCGAACAAAGCTGTGTATTTGCTCGTGTAGCGCCAGAACAAAAGCTCCGCATTGTCGAAGCACTTCAGTCTAAGGGCGAGATTGTGGCGATGACTGGAGATGGGGTTAACGATGCTCCCGCCCTGAAGCAAGCTGATATTGGGATAGCGATGGGCATCACGGGCACTGAAGTCACAAAAGAAGCCGCAGATATGATTCTGACGGATGACAACTTTGCTTCGATCGAGAAAGCAGTTAAGGAAGGGCGCACGGTTTATAAGAATCTGCTGCGGGCGATCGCCTTCATCCTGCCCGTGAATGGTGGAGAGTCCATGACCATCTTGATTGCCGTACTTTTGGGAAGCCCACTACCCATTTTGCCAGTACAAATTCTCTGGCTGAATATGGTCAGTTCAGTTGCGTTGAGCTTACCGTTGGCATTTGAGCCGCCCTCTCCCAATGTCATGCAACAGCCGCCTCGACCTGCCAATGAACCGCTTCTGTCTCGCAGGCTGACCGCTCGGATTCTGGCAGTTTCGGTATTTAACTGGATTGCGATCTTTGGGATGTTTGAATGGATCGTCCAAACCACAGGCAATGAAGCTCTAGCCCGGACGATGGCAATTCAAGCATTGGTTGCGGCCGAAGCTTTTTACCTATTAAGCATTAGTCGCTTCGTTCCGGCGATCGTCGCCAAACTGCGCGGTAAAGATGAATCAGTTGGCTATGCTGTGGCGATCGGCATTGGGGCTATTTTCATTCTCCAATTCCTGTTTAGCCAATGGGGCATTATGAATCAGTTATTCGACACAGAAGCTTTGAACGCAATCCAAGGCTTAATTTGTATCGGAGTCGGACTGCCAATGATTGCTCTGTCAGCTTTGCTAAAGCGTTTTGCACCTCTGAACTAAGTAGTTTTTGTGATGCGGTCATTCAAAGCGGCTTTACACACTATTTACCAATTTTGTAGCGTTTAATATTGAATATTTCTCATGACTTACCAAAACCTCAAACGTGCTAGCGGCCTATTTACTAATCATCGAAACGCAGAGCAGGCGCTAGTGGAGCTAAAAAGCAGGGGCTTCCCCATGCACAAGATTTCAGTGATTGCTAAACCTTCTGACAATGATGATTTGGACTCTCTGGGCGTGCAGAAAATTTTAATCACAAGAGCAGCAGGCGCACAATTAGGCGCGATCTTAGGCAGCATACGACTAGGTTCACTAGCCTTAATTGTTGGACTCAGCAGCCTGCTAATTCCCGGTCTCGGTCAGGTATTAGCGGTGGAAAGCATTTTAGCAACTTTCTTTGGAAGTGGGATTGCTGCAACTGCTGGCGGTCTATATGGCGCACTTCAAGGATGGTTGGTGCCAGAAGAACAAGCAAGAATTTACAATAACAGATTTAACCAGGGAGATTATTTGATCGTCCTGGAGGCAAGAGAAAATGAGATCGTGATTGCTGAACCTGTCCTTAAACGTTGGGAGATTCTGACGTGGCGTGTCTGTGATGCTACCTAAATTTAAGGTCAGGAAAGACGATTACCTTTGAGGAATTTATTTCCGCAAATCAGAACGTCCAAAACCACTCAAAATTTTTACTGTCGATGGCTTTGGGCGATCGCTCTCCTACTCCTTACAGATGGATCGACAACTTCTATTACGCGCCTTAGCGGCAACCGCGATCGGGTCGGCAATCCTTCAGAAGAAACAGTTAAAAAAATAAAAACCAGCACAATTAAGAGGAATTAGCATCCTTTAAGGGTGGGGAAATCATCCAGAGCTACCAAAAAAAACGATCGTTAATGGCAAAAGGGTGAAAAGCCAGCGAGATTTGGTGGTGCGATCGGCTGTCGTAACTATTTCCTAAAAGTGAATAAACTGATTACTATAGCAATCCTCGCATCATTTGTGAATTTCTTACTCCCTCCCCGAAGCCGCGGGGAGGGTTGGGGTGGGGTAAAAAATTTACGACTCCTGCAAGGATTGGTAGATCTGACAGCCAATCTATTCTAGTAGGAAACTAGCTTCTAGAGCAGTGTGAAGTTTTACGCTCAGTATCAGATTGTTGCTTTTCTAAGGCAGTTTGGGATCAACAGGAGGTATTGACGATCGCAGCGATATCAGATTGTTGTCTTGGTGAGGTAGTTTGGTCCCAACAAGAGCTGCGGGACGATCGCCCCGATCGCCCAACCAACCCAAAAATCCTGTTTCAGCTTCATCGGCATTCATCCAAATACACCACATAAATTGCAGTTATGTCTACAGCAGAGTGAACCGTTTCGTGTACACTAAAACCGTAGTTAATCTGTCAATTTATTTGAGGAAAACGAGTTTATGAGAGGAGTATCGGCGATCGAGTCGATTGTAGCGCAAGCACCTCCCTTGGGCAGCGATCCTGCTACAAATAGCCAAACGGCAGGAGCCATTCCTGAATTGGTCATCATCTTGATCATTCTGCTGCTGATTGCAACTTTTGTTGCACTCGTAACCCAACGGTTGCGAATTCCCTATGTGACAGGCTTAGTGTTAGCAGGCTTGCCCATTACGGAGCTCTTGTCGCGTCGAATTGGTTTAGACCCCTCTTTAGTATTAAATCTTTTCCTACCCATTCTGATTTTTGAAGCAGCTATCAACACGGATATCAGCCGTCTCCGCAGCACCTTTAAGCCGATCGCCCTGCTGGCTGGTCCAGGCTCGATCTTTTCCTCAGCAATTATCGCTGTTCTGGTTAAATTTGGGCTAGGGCTAGACTGGATTCCGGCATTGCTGATCGCAGTCATTCTGGCAAATACCGATACTGTCTCAATGATCGCGGTCTTTAAGGAGATCCGTGTACCTTCCCGGCTATCCACCATCGTGGAAGGAGAAACCCTGTTCAATGATGCGGCTGCCCTGGTTTCATTCAATTTGATTCTAGTCGTTTATGCTACAGGCTCTTTTACCGTCGTGGGAGGACTTAAGGAATTGCTCGTGGTTGCCTTGGGTGGGGGAGTCGTGGGTGTCATCTTAGGTTACTTGAGCCTGCCGATATTTGTTCGATTACATGACCCGTTGAGCAGTCTCTTGCTGACCGTGGCGCTGGCGTTAGGAACATTCCAAATCGGGCAATTTTTGGGGGTATCCGGTGCGGTGGCTGTGGTTATCGCCGGACTCATTTTTGGCAATCTGGGGCTTTCTCGCAGTACCTCAGCCTCGGATCGAATTACGCTACTCAGCTTCTGGGAGTACGCTGGTTTTGGGGTCAATACATTTATTTTTCTGCTGATCGGCATTGAGATTAACCCCCTGACGCTGTGGAGAATTTTGCCATCCATCCTGTTCGTCATTTTGGCCTATCAACTGGGACGGATTCTCTCGGTCTATCTGTTGTTAGCGGGGCTGCGGTGGTTCGATCGTCCGATTCCCCTGCGCTGGCAGCACGTTCTGTTTCTGGGAAACATCAAAGGCTCACTCTCGATGGCACTAGCGCTTAGTATTCCTCTGGGATTGACAGGACGAGATAACATCATTGCGCTGGTTTTCGGTGCAGTTTTATTCTCCCTGGTCGGACAGGGATTAAGTTTACCCTGGCTGGTAAAACGACTAAAAATTAGCCGTGTTTCGGATGTAATGCAGGAAGCTGGGCAGTTACAGATTCAGTTGATTGCTTGCAAAGCGGCTCAAGATGAGCTAGATAGTTTGCTGAAATCTGGCGTGTTGCCGAAGGCAGTTTACGAGGAGTTATGGGCATCATATCAAGCACGAGTAGCACACTCTGAGCGAGTGCTGCGCGATCTCTACAATCAACATCGGGCAGGGCAAGTACAGGGCGATCGCAGCGGGCTAGATACGATTCGACGGCGATTGCTTCTAGCAGAAAAAGGAGCAGTTAGCGATGCCCTCCGCAAGCGAATTGTCCCAGAGGATCTAGTTCATCCTTACATCAAAGATTTGGATGAGAAACTTCTAGCGTTGGCAGATGACTAGCGCGAATGCCGAGGTAATCAATCATCTGGTGAACTAGCTCTGGACGGGTGACGACCAAGATGGTAGAGCCTGCTTCAAGAACAGTATTGCCGTTGGGAATCTCCAGATTGGCGCAGGCATGGCATTGATAACCAATAATCAGCGAACCTGTTGGAAAACGAGGGTCTTGAGCAATTTGAGCAACGGTGCGACCTGCCACCTTGCAATCGCCTGGAACTGGCAGCTTTAATACCTCGACTTGCCCGTGTTCAAAGTGCATCATCGACTCGATTTGGGGATATTCAATCGCATTCGCCATTGATGCAACTGCCAAATCAATAGTGCTGATGATGTGGCTGGATCCGGCAAGTCGATAGGCTTCCAGGAATTCGCGATCGCGCATTCGCACCACAATATGAGAAATGCCATAGCTCCTGGATAGGGTGATCAGCGCTAAATTCAGTGCATCATCGCTGAGTGCTGCAACGACTGCGTTTGCTTGTTTAATTCCCGCTTCCAGAAGAACCGTTGTACTCACCGCACTGCCTTCAAATGCCATCACTCCGATTTTTTCACGAGCAAAGCGACACGCAAGCGGGTCGGCATCGATGATTGCAACCGTATGACCGAGTTTTAATAGCTGCTGGGCTAAACCCAGCCCCATCATTCCTGCTCCACCAATTAATATGTACATGACTATTTGTCACCCTAAGAATGAACGTTACAGATTTATCCCTATGAGTGAGATTGTTTTGGGTTTCTATCAGTTTAATCTCCTTGTGGGGTGGCTTTTGCCGGGCTTACTTCTTCTATCAATTCTGGCAGTCAGGCCGGAATGATATCAAATCCGCGCTTCATCATCCGGCGTAAAGTCGAATCAAGCTCGCAACAAATAATTCGCGCAATTTTCATTTTTTTGACCCTTCCTTCACCAGTCAACAGTCAACAATGATAAGGAGTGCCACCGGAATCGATATTACCTGTTCCACACGTAGTTTAATTTGGTTGTAAGGTTGGCATGGGAGCCAGCCCCTCAAGAGATTTTCCTCAGTTAGGTGCCCTGCGGGAATCCTACATAATCTTAGGCACTTTAAAAAACTCCCCATCGCGATCGGGAGCTCCCTGCAAAATACTTTCTCCATTTGCAAAAGGTTGCAAATCGTCCGATCGCATCACATTACTAACATCTATCGCCCGCGTTGTCGGCTCCACATTACTCGTATCCAGTTCGCTCAACTGCTCAAAATAATCCAAAATACCGTTCAGTTGACTGGTAAACTGCTCTTCTTCTTCAGGGGTTAATTCTAATCTAGCTAAATTCGCTACTTTCCGAACTTCTTCTCTGTCTATCATAAAAATCTGTAATTGGGAATTGGGAATTGGGCATGGGGAATTGGGCATGGGGAATTGGGCCTAGGGAATTGGTTATTTGTTATTTGTTATTAGAGAAACGACTAACTACTAACTATGCTCCATCCCCCATGCCCCATGCCCTATGCCCCATTCCCATCCTAGTTAGAAATACACATCAATCTGCGCTCTACCTGACGTCTTCAGCCAATTTTGTACCTCAATGTAATTGTTCGGGGCCAAGCGAATAGCCTCCTTCCAATAATCCGCCGCTTTATCAAACAGCCCTTCCGCCGCTTCAAGATTGCCAGCTTCCTTTTCTTTTTCCCCTTGATAGTGGTAAATCACAGCAATATTATTCAGCGCCTGCGGCATTCTCGGATTGAGATCCAGGGCTTGGCTGTAATACTCCAAACCTTTATCGTGTTCGCCGTTGCTAGTATGGATCAGCCCCATATTGTACAAGACATAACTGCGATCGTAAGGATCTTCCTCCAGCTTCAGCGCTTCCTGATAATTTTCCAGCGCTTCAGCATATTCGCCATCTGCTTGAGCTGACATACCATCCCGGTAATAAGCAAAAGCTTCCTTCGCCTGCTTTTTCGCCGGCATAATCTTGAGGATGATATCAGCCATTACCGTGAAACTTTTGTCAATAAAGTTATCGTTGCGTTGACTTCTTGGCATATGCGATTCTTTGGTTAGTGGCTAATCAGTAAAATTAGCCTGTAAAGTTTTCCTATTAATAATTGCACAACTGTTTCAGTTGGCAGTTGTGTTGAGGGCGCTAACAAGTCTAGTCGATCGCAAGTGCGAACCTTAAAACACGCCCTTGGGTTTAACACCCGCGCAAGCTCTATCTATTTTATAGAACTCTTGCAATACTTGCAAAAAAACTAGATTTCTTTAACCTATCTCTCGCACTCTACACAAAACTTAAAAAAAACCGCGCCGAAGGGAAAGTTCTGCTGCAGGGTGCAGGGGCTATCCTCTTGTGCAAGCAACGCTTACGGGCGATCGCGCACCCTACCCTACTAACTGTACCCACAATCCCCCGCCGTTGCCCCTTTTGGCAAACCAGCAACAGCAAATGCCGAGGAGAAATTCAATCACAAAGTTTTATTAAGCTATCCGAGTTTAGCCAACCCTTAAAAGTTATTCGGCCAAACACTAGCAATATTTTGCGCCAAAGTCAAGGGCAGCCTCAAAAAAAATCAGAAACCCGATCGCCAAAACCACCTCTAATTCCCGCAATATATAATAAAAATAACCAGGTAATTTTCACAGAGAGAAACCTATGGCTCCGAATCCCACCATTATGCAAGCCGTCGAACAACTTGGCTACCGCGTTACGGTTGGAGACGTGGCGGCAAAAGCTGGATTAGATGTCAATTTTGCCCAGCGAGAACTGTTAACCCTCGCCTCCGAAGCAGGCGGCAACCTGCAAGTAGCAGAATCCGGCGACATTGCCTACCTATTTCCCAACAACTTTCGAGATATTTTGCGAAACAAATTCTTGCGCTTGCAGTTGCAGGAATGGTGGCAAAAAATTTGGCGGATTCTATTTTACCTGATTCGGATATCTTTTGGCATAGTGCTGGTAGCTTCTATCCTCTTAATTTTTGTTGCTATCACGATTTTACTCTCCAGCGGCAGCGACAATAACGGGGGAGGAGGAGAAGGTGGCGGCGGGGGCGGCGGCCGAGGCGGCGGCTTTTTCTTTTTTCCCTACTTCTGGAACGACTTACTCTGGATATTTTACTGGAACCATAACGAACCTTACTACCAGCAGCGATCGCGCTTAACTGGCCAAAAACCCCAGATGAGTTTTCTGGAAGCAGTATTCTCCTTTATCTTTGGAGACGGCAACCCAAATCACAATCTAGAAGAGCGCAAATGGAGCGATGTTGCCACTGCAATTCGCAACAACCGAGGCGCCGTCGTCGCCGAACAAATTGCCCCATATCTCGACAATCTCGGACAGGGATACGCCCGAGAATACGAAGAATATATGCTACCGGCTCTCGCTCGTTTTGACGGTCGCCCCGAAGTCAGTCCCCAAGGGCAAATAGTCTACCATTTTCCGCAATTGCAAACCACAGCTACCGAGAGAAATTCTGAACCAGTAGCAGCTTATTTGCGAGAAATGCTGTGGCGTTTCAGCAACGCCAGTTCCGGCCAAATCATGCTCGCAGCAGGGTTAGGAGCCGTCAATCTTGTCGGTGCCCTAGTTTTGGGGAATCTATTAAGCAATAGTGCGATCGCAGTTGGATTCATCGGTTTCGTCAGCGCTATTTATCCAATCATCCTGACTTACGGCGTCGGATTCCTGGCAATTCCTTTAATTCGCTACTTCTGGATTCAGTGGAAAAATAGCCGGATAGAAGCCCGCAATCAAGAGCGTCAGCAGCGAGCAATGTTATTAAACGAACCCGATGCCAACTTGCTCCAAAAACTGGCCTACGCCCGGGAATTTGCAGCAGAAAACGTTCTGACTGGAGAAGACTTAGCTTATACAACAGAAACCGAATTAACCCAACAAGAACTAGAACAGTCAGCAAAAATAGATGCCGAATGGCAGCGCAGGATCGATCGCTCGGATAACTTGTAATACTAATGACAAAAAACAGTTGTTTGTTGTTAAGTTAGGTTGAACTAAAATCTGGCACCATTTTCAATAAAAGGCATGAAGCCTGTTCCACAATAAAATATCTTTGTTGGGGAACGGGCTAAAAGCCCGTTGCTAAGAATGGTGGAAAATGTCAATCTTTATTAATGTCATTATTTTTTATTATCCTACTTTTTTTTTAACAGCCTTAGGGCGTTTAAAAATCAAAGAAGTTTGGTCATACTTCGAGTCGTGATCCATAGCCACAAGTTCCCATCCATTCTCCCCCAAATGATTGACAAATAGATGCAGCGAGCCTTGTTTCCAATCTCGCATTTCTTCACCGTTTACATATAAACTAATCAACTTGTTGCCAAAAGGATACATATTCGCATCCACAAATAGATACTCCCACTTTTTCATAGCAATCCTTAAAGTAGTTAGTCATCAGTCATCAGTCATGAGTCAGTCGATTTGAGATTTGAGATTTTAGACGGGGGCGTGAGCGCGAGCCGTCGAAGGATTTGAGATTTACTCCACAGAGGAATCGGGAACCTTGAACAAAAGTCTAAAATTTTCATCTCTCCACGACAGGAGTACGTGGCACGGTATCCGTTTTTGGGCGGGGTCATTAGTCATTAGTCATTAGTCATTAGTCATTAGTCATTAGTCATTAGTCATT
>JAUBOM010000178.1:0-10855 GCA_036700245.1 Microcoleus vaginatus BM001213989 | reverse complement strand
CCCTCCCCCTTCCCCCTTTCTCAAAAACTATTTTTTCCTTCCCCTTGCTCTCCCCTTCCTGTAAAGTAAATAATTGTAAAGAAATATGAGTTTTCTCTTATCCTCTGGTTAAGACCGCCAGCTAGTATTCACAATTAAGACCCGGATTACAAGTTCCTATGTCACAGCTTTTCCCGCGAAAATTTCTAGCCTCTGTTGCCGCATTTTTTCTGGCTTTGTCGGTGTGGACGATCGCACCTGCAGCTCACGCTTTCAACAATCCCGATTTGTTGCCGTCAACTCAGACGCCGATCATTGATTTAGCTAAAGCCCTCACGGATATTGAAGAAGAGGGTTTGGCAAAAAATTTAAACGCCTTTGAAGCCGAAACCGGCTGGAAACTGCGAGTGCTGACTCAGTACGATCGCACGCCTGGTTTGGCTGTCAAAAGCTATTGGGGGCTAGATGACAAGAGTGTGTTATTAGTTGCTGACCCCCGAGGAGGCAATTTGCTCAATTTTAATGTGGGCGACTCGCTGTATCCGCTGCTGCCGCGCACTTTTTGGGTGGAACTGCAAACCCGCTACGGTAATCAATTTTTTGTGCGGGACAATGGCGAAGATCGAGCGATTATTGAATCTTTGGAGTCGATAGAAGGCTGTTTGCGTCAGGGCGGCTGTCGCGTGGTTCCCGGTTTGCCGAGGGAACAGTGGGTTCTGACGTTAATTACGTCGGTGGTTGGCGGCGTTATCTGCGGGTTTGCGGCTCAGCCTCGGAAACCGGGACAGGTTGTGGCTTGGCAGTGGGCGCTGATTTTTTCGCCGCTGTGGGGCATTCTGTTTTTCGCTTTCGGACTTGGGCCGGTGGTGACTCGGACTTCTGACTGGTTGCCTGTGGTTCGGAATGTGGCCGGTTTTGCGATCGGAGCTTTGGCGGCATTCCTGACTCCGGTGCTGGGCAAATCTTCTTCGTCGTCGGAAACTTAGCAGTGCGATCGTCCCTGGCCCAGGGCTCGACCCTTACGGGGGCGCTGGCTGCCGAGAAACCACTGCGCTCTTCTCGTTTTCAGGTTCAGTCTTGGACGCGCTGCGACTCTTAAAAACAGGGTTTTTCACCTTGGAGGCTGGCTGTAACGAAGTATTGCTGTGAAAAAACCAAGGTGATGGGCGCCGCGCGCAAGTCCAAAGAAACCGGGTTTTTCACCTTGGAGGCTGGCTGTAACGAAGTATTGCTGTGAAAAAAACCAAGGCGATCGGTCCCGCGCGCAAGTCTTGAGATTATTTGTTGGTGGCCCAAAGGGCCCAAAAACCTGCTCCTAACAAATAACTAATAACTAATGACTAATGACTAATCACTAAAAACTGGTAAGCTGATACCTGACAACTCACTGGCGACAGCTATCCAACAAATGGAATGGCACGTAAGCGATGCCCAGAGTCTGGGATTAATTGATAGCGAAATTGGCGACCACGGTTTTTCAGCGGCGGAGTACGAAATAGTCCGCCGTGTGATTTATGCAACTGCTGATTTTGAGTACAAGTCTTTAATTAGTTTTTCCGATCAGGCTTTGCAAGCCGGGGCGGCTGCTTTGGCTGCTCGGACTACGATCGTGGTAGATGTGCCCATGGTGCAGGTGGGCATTACGCCCTTGATCCAAAGTACCTTTGCGAATCCGGTTTACTGTTCGATGGAGGCTTTGACACGCCCCCAAAAGGAAAGGACGCGGGCGGCTTGGGGGATTGAAACTTTGGCAAAACGCTATCCTGAGGGAATTTTTGTGGTGGGCCAGGCTCAAACTGCTTTGTCGGCGATCGTAGATTTGATTGAATCTGAGGAAATTCGACCGGCTTTGGTGATTGGGACTCCTTCTGGGTTTGTGGGGGTTGACGTGGCTAAGTCGCGGCTGCACGATTCGATGATTCCTCACATTCGGATTGAGGGCCGCAAGGGTTCTGCGGTGGTGGCTGTCGCTATTGTTAACGGGCTTGTCGATTTGGCTTGGCAAGCTTACGGCCAAGAACGAAACAGTTGATCCAGAAGTTAATTGTCAGGAGTCATGGGATTTTAGATTTTAGAGCCCGCTTTCGGCACCCTCTACCGTCACAATCGGTTTTTTCGGATTTTTGTGAACAAATTAAGTTACTTTTTATAATGCGGGATTCTGTGAACCATCATAGATAGGACTGACGCATGAGAATCCAGAAACTGGGTTTTTTTACGAAAATACGCAGGTTGCAGCCACAGATTCGGTAAAAAACCCGGTTTCTTTGTGGGAGTGGGTAAGTCTTGATAGAGTAGAATTCTCTAGCAAATTAAGGAAATGTGTCGATTGCAAATTCGCGAAGATGACCTCACAGGTAGAAAGATCGCTGACTTTCTGTGCGAACATCTCGAAAATATGAAGGAGATTACACCACCTGAAAGCGTTCATGCTCTTGATTTAGAAGCATTGCGATCGCCCGATATTACTTTCTGGACGGCTTGGGAGGGTGATGAATTACTCGGATGCGGAGCACTAAAAGAACTAGATTCAAGAAGTGGTGAAATCAAATCAATGCGTACCGCCAAGGCTCACCGCCGCAAAGGTATTGCCGGAAAGATTCTTGAACACATCATAAAAGAAGCCGAACGGCGTGCTTACGATTGCCTGAATTTGGAAACAGGGGCTTTGCCTGAGTTCGCCCCGGCACGAGCCTTGTATATACGGTATGGGTTCAAGTACCGAGGCCCCTTCGCGGAATACATTGATGACCCGAATAGCGTGTTTATGACGAAAAAGCTCGCTCGATCGGTTTCTCGAAATTAATGTATTTTTTGAAAATCTGGCAAGGACGCTTAACTATTATTAGACATCTCCAGAAATTAAGTTTTTGCCAGGGTTTAATATCAACTCCGCGCTTCATCGGAATTGTAAAATCGAATCAACAGTCAATACTCAACTATCATTCAGTTTTTCTACCCCTCCTTCAACAGTCAACAGTCAACTATAATCCCGGTGCAACCGGAATTGATATAACTTGCGATCGCTCTTAAATTTGTGACTACGATCAATATTAATAATCAGCGGGCGATCGCCTTCTAGTTCCTCTACTTTGATTAGTGCGATCGGACCCTTTTTTCTGTCTACCTTTTTTTATCTGCTGGCTCATCTCGACAAACAAATCTCTGCGTAAATAAGGATAGTCGCTCACCCACACGTCGCGGCTGGGAATATAAATATCTGATACTTTGGTAATCGTGCTCAAATCTTCTTGATTTGACATGATTAACATTAAAGCAGCTTGGCCGGGGACAATTCCTTGGTGTTCTTTCCGCAAGGGAGCTCGAAGTGTAGTAGTAAATCCGGTTTTGTCGCCAACTTCTAAGTTAATTCGCGGTTCTAGGTTGTCAATTATTACGAGTTGTCCTTTTTGATTGACTGTTTCTTCTTGACTTGTGACTTCATCTGTGATGTAAATATCCAAAACTCGTCCTTGCCAAAAACCGCAGTATTGATATTTGCGGCATTCTGCATTCCGCAAACTCGCCCACAAAATCGGCCCCCACAGCCAGTACAAACCAGCTATCAATCCGGTGATTAAAACTAGCGGCCCGATATCGGAACCGACGAAGCTGTAGACAACCAGCACGAGAATTACGATAACCGCAGAGATTAACATTCTCCTCAAGAAATCGGGCGGTTTCCCCCAGAAATATTTGTATTGAGCTCCCGTGGCGACGGGGGGAATTAATTCTTTAAAGGTTTGGCGGGTTAAGGGAATTAGCATAGGAAGTTCGGCAACAGATTTTGTAACGGATGCAACGGATGTCTGTTCGGCAGCGAATTATATAAGGGTTTGAACGGATTTTACGGCTTGAGGTTGAAGTCAGAAATCATATCAATTCCGGTGGCACCGGAATTATTGTTGACTGTTGACTGTTGACTGTTGAAGGAGGGGTCGAAAAACTGAATGATAGTTGAGTATTGACTGTTGATTCGATTTTACAATTCCGATGAAGCGCGGAGTTGATATCAGAAGTTAGAAGTCAGAAGTTAGAAGTGAGATTGATTCCACATTACCAATGACGAATGACGAATGACGAATGACTACAAGATCTTTTCCAGCCCGTAAACGAGCGATCGCAGTTCCAGAACTTTGCGTATAGACAGCAAGACTCCGGGCATATAACAAGCTCGATCGCTCGTATCGTGTCGTAAAGTATAAACTTGACCTGCGCCGCCAAAAATTACCTCTTGGTGGGCAATTAAACCGGGTAAACGGATGCTGTGAATGCGAATCCCTTCATCGGCCGCTGAACCCCGAGCTCCGGCTAATTTTTCGGTTTCCTCAACTTCAGGCAGATTGAAGGTTTTTCCCATTTCTGCTAGCATTTGGGCCGTTTGAATGGCGGTGCCGCTGGGAGCGTCGGCTTTTTGATTGTGGTGCAGCTCGATAATTTCTACGTGTTCAAAATACTGAGATGCGGTGACGGCGGCTTGTTGGAGCAAAACCATGCCGATCGAGAAATTGGGTACGATCAAACAGCCAATGCTGGCTTTATCAGCGAATTCAGCTAAGTTTTCAATTTGCTTGCTGCTCAATCCGGTAGTGCCGACTACTGGGCGCACCCCGTAAGCTATAGCCGATCGCACGTTTTCATAAACAGACTTCGGGTGCGTAAAATCTACCATCACTGCTAACTGCTTTTCCTGAGCTGCTAATACCAGCATTCCTTGCAAGTCGTCAGTGATGGGAACTTCTAATGGGCCGCATCCGGCTAATTCCCCGGCATCGGCGTTGAGACACTCAGGAGAGCGGTCTACAGCCCCAAATAAGGTCATGTCACTAGCATGGGCGATCGCCTTAATTACTTCGCGGCCCATTTTGCCTGCTGCACCGTTAACAATCACCGGAATCGGAAGTTGATTCGCCATAATCTCAAAAATATCCTGAAAGTTCGATCGACTAAATTTTAACGCTTGTGGGAATTTGGGGAAACAAGGAATGAAAGACAGGACTGGTCGGCAAATCTTGAGAAACCCGGTTCCCATCCCAGAAATACTTTGCCAAATCGAGTAATTAGCTTAAAGAAACTCGGTGGCGGCACAAGTTCTGAAAAAATTATATTCAATCTCATATTAAGCCCTATTCTGTAAGAACAGACTTGTGCAAAGCTAATTTGCACCGATATATTTTTGCTGTGAGTGTCCAATTCTCTCGAAATCTTCGATATGTAATGTCTGTTGCAACTGGCCTCAACCTGAGTTCTCAAAACCGAGGGGTCTGGATTTTGCCTGCAATGCTTGCGGGCGCGACTGTAACGCTGCTGAATATGGGAGTTCGGCAGTTGGGAGGCCTGCAAAGCTGGGAATTGGGGAGTTTTGACTCGTTAGTGCGCTTGCAGCCCGATTTGGGCCCCGATCGGCGGTTGCTGGTAGTGGCAATTTCTGAGGCCGATATTCAAGCTTTGGGGAGATTTCCGATTTCCGACAAGGCGATCGCTCAAACCTTGACAAAACTGCAAAAGTATCAGCCAAAAGTCATAGCTTTGGACTTGTACCGGGATTTGCCTCAACCACCGGGACACCAAGAATTGCTGACTCAACTGAAAGCACCGAATGTGGTGGGAATCAACAAATTGAGCGATTCAGATAGTCCGGGAGTGCCTGCGCCTCCGGGGATACCGCCCGATCGAGTCGGTTTTAACGACTTGGTGCTCGATGGTGACGGCGTTGTGCGCCGCCATTTGCTTTCAGTCTCCCAAGCTCAGAAGAATACTGCTTTCTCGTTTTCTGTGCAAGTGGCTTTGCTGTATTTCAAAGACAGAGTGCAGCCGGAAAATAGCCCTGTTCATCCCCATCAAATCAACTGGGGAAAGGCAGAATTTGTGCCTTTAACTTCTGACAGCGGTGGCTATGCAAATCTAGACGCCAGAGGCTACCAAATTATGCTCAAATACCGTTCTGCGAACGAGGTGGCGCGACAAGTCAGTATCAGGCAGGTATTGAATGGGGAAATTGACCCAAACTGGGTTAAGGACAAGATTGTGCTGATCGGGACGACGGCACCGAGTACCAGAGATTTGTTTTTGACGCCCTACAGCCCCGCCCTGCAGGAAAGTCCGAAAATGCCGGGGGTGCTGGTGCACGCCCAAATGCTGAGCCAAATATTGAGTGCAGTTATGGATGGGCGATCGCTGTTTTGGGTGTGGCCGGAATGGGCGGAAATTTTGTGGAACGGTGCTTGGGCGGTGGTTGGCGGGATTGTGGCTTGGCGGATTCAGCACCCTGCGAGGGCGGCATTGGTTGGGGGTGCGGCGTTGATGGGTTTGTTGGGGATTAGTTTTGGGATTTTTATTGGGGGTGGGTGGGTGCCGCTGGTGTCGCCGGCTTTGGGTTTGGTGGTGACTGGTGTGGGTGTCAGCGCTTACAGGAAGCTTTACGATGCTTTTCACGATTCTCTGACGGGTTTGCCCAACCGGGATTTGTTCGTGAATTGCCTGGGGCGGGCGATCGCCAATACTAGGGACCGCCCCAGCTATCGGTTTGCGGTGGTGTTTCTGGATTTAGACAGGTTTAAGGTTATTAATGATTCTTTGGGTCATTTGGCGGGGGACGAACTGCTGATATCGGTGGTGCTGCGGTTGAGGGCAAGTATTGGTTCTGCGGATACTGTGGCGCGGGTGGGGGGCGACCATTTTGCGATTTTGGTGAGGAATGTTGATGTTGGCCGTGCGGTGGATTTGGCCGATCGCATTCACCAAGCTTTAATTGTGCCTTTTGAGTTGAAGGGGCAGGAAGTGTTTGTGACGGCCAGCATCGGGATTGCGCTGGGGGGCGAACCGGCTGCTAGTGTCAGGGAACAGCCGGAACACTTGCTGCGGGACGCCCACACGGCGATGTACCGGGCGAAGGCTTTGGGAACGGGAAGGTATCAGGTGTTTAATGCTTCGATGCACGCTGTGGCGGTGGAGAGGTTGCAGTTGGAGACAGATTTGCGGCTGGCCCTCAAGCGTCGGGAGTTTGTGCTG
Organism: Microcoleus vaginatus BM001213989; assembly: GCA_036700245.1. Lineage (GTDB taxonomy): Bacteria > Cyanobacteriota > Cyanobacteriia > Cyanobacteriales > Microcoleaceae > Microcoleus. The sequence goes on along the minus strand of JAUBOM010000178.1, from coordinate 3,865 downwards.
CACTACCAGCCGTTTGTATCTTTGGCAAGCGGGAAGATTATTGGGTTTGAGGCTTTGGTACGCTGGCTGCACCCGGTGCGGGGTTTGATTGCGCCGGTGAAGTTTATTCCGGTGGCTGAGGAAACGGGGGCAATTGTGCCGCTGGGTGAGTGGGTGCTGGAGGAGGCTTGCCGGCAGTTGCGGCTGTGGCAGGGAATGTTTGATTTCGATCCACCTTTGATTATGAGTGTAAATTTATCTGGGAAGCAGTTTGCTCAGCCGGATTTGGTCGATCGCCTGAAGGCGATTTTGGGAACAACGGGTTTGAAAGCCGAGAGTTTGAAGTTGGAGATTACTGAGAGTGTGGTGATGGATGATGTGGAGTCGGCGATCGCGGTTTTGAAGCAGATGAAAGGGTTAAATGTCAAGTTGGGAATTGATGATTTTGGCACTGGTTATTCGTCGTTGAGTTATTTGAGTCGGTTTCCTACGGATACTTTGAAGGTTGATAAGTCGTTTGTGGGGCGAATGGAGACCGAAAGCGAGGGGGAGAATGTGGCGATCGTGCGGACGATTGTGGCGCTGGCTCACGCTTTGAGTATGGATGTGATTGCTGAGGGTGTGGAGACGGCGGCACAATTAGCTAAGTTGAGGTCGATCGGCTGCGAATACGGTCAGGGTTATTTTTTTGCTAAGCCGTTACCGAGCGAGGCCGCGACTGCTTTGATGGCTTCCGAGCCGCAGTGGTAGTCATTAGTTATTTAAGGAGATGGTGGAGGAAGCAAATCAATATTAGCGATCGCAAAATTGAGAAAGTATTCTGTCCGCGATATCAGTTGTTTGGCATCGGTTTCTGTTATATTTGGATGACATTATCATCCGCTCTCAGACAAGTTCTTTCAGCATCAATTAGGTAGCGGTCCAGTTCTACCGGAACTCGATTAGTGCGAGCGAAGCGTTCTCCAAAAGCAGCTATAACGGCGCTCGTGTCGCGAATAGGATAGTCCTTCGGCTTCTAAAAATGCTGTGGCGATATAAAACATCGAATAGTAAGCACGGGAAGTCGCAAATTCTGGAAAACCTGTGTTGTTCAATTCTCTCGCTGCTTGCAAACTTCTATTTGCTTTATCCAGTAATCTTTGTTGTTCTGGAGTCATATCGCTAACCCTTCTTGACGAATGTTGCGAAAAAAAGCATTATTGTGGTGATGAAATTGCTCGTAAGTGGTAAATGCACAGCTAACCAGCACATTATATTCTAAACATAAATCGGCAATTAAAATACTAATTCGCTCGCTTTCTTGAGAGTAGTTAAAGGGATTTTTTAGAACAATTAAGATGTCGATATCGGATTCTGGTGTCGCATCACCTCTAGCTTGGGAGCCAAATAGAACAATTTTGTCTAATTGTTCGCCGTAAAGTTTTTTTAGACCTTGCTGAGTTTTTGTGATAATTGTTTGGATTTGTTTGTTCCTATTTTTCTAGCGGTTGTATTTAGGTGATTCGTGTTATTGAACAATTCTATTATATTAAAAAGGATCTCGCTGTGGGGTTGGGATGATGGGCGATCGCACATTTTGACTTATTCCAAAGGGGCGATCTCCCTTCGTTGAGAAAAGGCAATAAAGGGCGATCGGCATTAAGACTTCCACTCTTGGACGCACTACAACGAAAGAAACCGCGTTTTTTACGAAGATACTGGATTTGAGCCTTTAATACTGGTAAAAAAAACGGTTTCTGGGCTCCCATGCGTAAGTCTTAACTTCTTGCAAAAATCCGAATTTGGATCTTTTTTAACCGCAGATACACGCAGATTAAGGCGGATGGATTTTGGGTTTTGCCAGAAGTGTTTGGACACAGAAGGATGAGGGAGTGCGATCGCGTTTTTTTTCGGATGGGGAAAGAAAGGGCGATCGCCCTGTACTCACAGTCGTGCCTCAGCGACGTACATGGATATACCTAGTTGGATTACTTGCAGAGATTGTCCGTTGTTTATACAGGAAGTCATAGGCATTACTGCTAGTAGGCCAATAACTTGATTCTGATATGACAATTGTTCCATCCGGATTTACCCTCTCAACAATGGCTACGTGGTTGGACTCCCACTGGGCAATAGCACCCACTTGAGGTGTATTTGAGACTGGGATACCAGCAGCACGGGCTCGATCGTCCCAGCGGGATGCGTCCGCTGTTAACTGGTTAAGATCGCTCTGACTATAACCTAGTTGTCTTAAACGACCATTAGCATACCAAGTGCAGTTTCCCTTAGCATTAGGGTTACTCATGCTGTAAATGGGAGGGTTTACCGATTTTGGTGCGTATCCAGCCCGCCATAAAGGGTTGTTTTGACGATATGCAGGCGAATTAAAATCTACTGGTATTCCCAGAGTTGAGCCAGCATTATTATTACCACCACCATTGTTGGAACCACCACCACCGGAACCGGAATTTGTTCCTTTAGTCACATAGTAAGCAGCAACAAATCCGCGCTTGCCATTCACCTCGACTTCATACCAATCATTACGGTTACTATTGCCGATACTGTAATTTCCACCAGTCACGCTTCCCAAAATCTTTAGGTTTGTACCCTGATTCAACTTGGTAGTGCTCACTGCGTTAGTAGAAGCTGAACTCCTCAAATTGAGAGGTACACCACCAACACTTGAGTTAACAAAACCTGATTCCGGTGGTGGCGGCGCACTAGAACCTTTGTCAACGAAGAAAGCAGCAACAAAACCGCGCTTGCCATTCACTTCAACTTCATACCAATCATTGCGATTGCCATTACCGGTACTGTAAGTTCCGCCTTGCACCGATCGCAAAATCTTCATTTCCTTACCGACAGGTAATGTGTCAATCCGATTTTGAGAAGTGACTTGAGCCTGACTCCTCAAATTCAAAGGCACGCTACCAACTCGCGAACTGACTCGACCAATCTCGGAACTAACAGGAGTTGGAGTAGCTACCGGAGTTGGTGTCACGGGAGTACCCGGCCCAGATTGATAGCTCACTGGTAAAAGTAGCTTTTGACCAATTTGCAAACGAGTTGCATCAAAATCGGTTAACGGAGTGTTATCTGCTTTGAGAATTTCCCGCCAGCGATTAGCATTTCCCAACTCTTTTTGTGCAATTATTGAGGGGAAATCTCCTTTTTTTACAACGTATTCGCGATAACCAGTAATCGGAGTTTGCCCGGGGTTAGTAGGAGTAGGAGTGGGAGTAGGGCTGGTGCTGGCACTGCGAAGAGCCTCCAAATAACGCTCAGCAATTTGTGCGATAGAACTGGCTTTGTCTGTACCGTTTACAATGCGTCGGGCGTTGAAAAAGTCTTGCTTCGAGCCGTTGATGTATTGGCTCAAGCCTACTCCAGTAAAGGAACCATCGCGCATTCCTTGGACTAAGATTTTGGCTGCAATTGCCGGGTCAGATGCCAAACCTGGATTGTTGATTAAATCGATACCCAGTCGCTGCGACCATTTGGCATAGTTCGATCGACCTGTGATTTGCACGTAACCGCGTCCTTTGAAACGCCGTCCATCTCCAGGTTGGGTATTTCCTAAGTCTTGCCTTCCTTCATAAGCATCTCCAGATGCTAATTCCTCCATCCATCGTCCTAAAAGGGATTCGTGTTGGGCAGTTGCCAAGATATAGGCTATCTGTCCTAAATCGGTGATGCCATTTGCTAAAGCTTCAGTAAGAATTCGAGGAATTGAATCGCTGGCAAATGTGCGTATAGAAGATGGAGGAATGGCAAGTAGCTTATTGATATCAAAGGGTAATGTTGGTGTTGGTGTGGGTGTTGGTGTGGGTGTTGGTGTGGGTGTGGGTGTGGGTGTTGGTGTTGGTGTTGGTGTTGGTGTTGGTGTTGGTGTTGAGATCGGAAGAGC
>JAUBOM010000177.1:0-11316 GCA_036700245.1 Microcoleus vaginatus BM001213989 | reverse complement strand
ACTGGTTTACACACTGCTGTTATTGTACCTCATCTTTCTGAGAAAGGCTATATATAGCCTTTCTCAGTAACATGAGGTACTATCGCGCATAGGGCATAGGGCATACCTCACCACGCTTGAGAACCGCTATAACTCAAAACTCATAAATTCTCAGGTTAATGTGCGCTAAATTTACTGTGTAAAGTGCGCTGTACGCACCCTACAAACCAGGTGCGCAGCGCCCACCCAGCCATTAGAATTACTGGTCTTGCCAGCAAATATTTCACTTTTTACGCAATAATTCCGGTATGACCAATTTTTCAAAAAAACCGAAAGAACAGACTCGGCAACCGGCAGAAATAAACACAGCAGTAGACTTGACAGATACTTCTGGCGAAGGTTTATGGATCGAGTCAGGATTTACACTATTTGTATGGGGTTTTGCCCTAGCGACAGCGGGCACGCTGTTCTTGATAAGCGCGGTAATTTTTAAAGATGCTTGGCCAGCTATTAGCCATTTTGGACTCTCCTTTTTGTGGAATCCTAAGTGGGATATCGGCGAGTTGCAGTTTGGGGCTCTGCCGTTTATTTACGGTACTGTAATTAGTTCTGCGATCGGCATAATCATCGCACTTCCGTTAGGGCTGTCAGTAGCTATAGTTACTAGCGAGAACTTCTTACCCGTTTGGGTGCGATCGCCCTTGGGATTCCTGGTTGAATTAATCGCGGCTATTCCCAGCGTGATAGTTGGCCTGTGGGGAATCTTTGTTTTGATTCCCTTCTTGTTGCCATTGCAGCAGTCATTGTTCGATAAATTCAGTTGGTTTCCCCTGTTCAGCAGCGAACCTTTAGGCCCCGGAATGCTGCCTGCAGGAATACTGTTATCAATTATGATTTTGCCAACAGTAGCCGCCATCAGCCGCGATGTATTGATGTCAGTTCCAGTAGATTTGCGCAGTGCTTCCATGTCCCTCGGCGCCACCCGCTGGGAAACGATATTCAAGCTGTTATTGCCAGCAGCTAGTTCGGGGATTATCGGCGCCACCATATTAGCATTGGGACGCGCCTTAGGCGAAACAATGGCAGTCACAATGGTAATTGGCAACTCGATTCAAATTAACAAATCCCTCCTAGCTCCCAGCTACTCAATTCCTGCTGTTTTAGCAAGCCAATTTCGCGAAGCTCTCGAACCGCTGCACATCGGCGCTTTGATGTATTTAGCCCTAATTCTATTTGTCATCACTCTGTTGGTAAATGCGATCGCAGTATTGTTAGTTCAGCTAATTGGCGTCAAAGGAGCTAAAAATTAACATCATCCACAGCAACTTGGTCACAAGCCGCGCCGCCGGATTAATCCGCTGATTCAATCTAAAATCTCTAATCTAAAATCTAAAATCCGATGACTCAAGCCCAAAAATTAGACAGTATTCTGGATGCAGAAATCAACAACCCCCTGTCGCTAAACCGAACTCTTTTCAGCCTGGGAATGACAGTTATCGCTTTCGCTCTCACAGCTCTGGCCCTGCTCCCTTTGTTTGCTATTTTATACAAAATCCTCGGGGAAGGACTCACACATTTGAGCTGGGAAGTGCTAGTGTCTTTACCAGCACCCGTCGGAGTTGAAGACCAGCCTAACGGCTTTGCCAATGCGATTCTTGGCACAATTTTAATGGTAGGAATTGCTACATTAATCAGCGTTCCCATAGGCGTAATGACGGGAATATTTTTGTCTGAGTTTGGTAGAGAAAACCAATTGATAGCCAATAGTATTCGCTTTATCACCGTCATTCTCAGCAGCGTTCCCTCGATCGTAATTGGCGTCTTTTCCTACGCCTTAATTGTCATTACTACCAAAGCATTCTCATCATTAGCAGGCGGTTTTGCCCTCGGCATCATCATGCTTCCAGTTGTTGCTCTGACAACAGAACAAGCATTAAAATTAGTGCCTACTTCTTACCGCCTCGCTTCTGCTGCTTTGGGAGGGGGACGCTTTCAAACGATGTTTCGCACGATCTTACCCTCAGCACTTCCAACTATTACCACAGGTATTTTACTCGCTGCTTCCCGGGCCGCAGGCGAAACCGCACCGCTGATTGTAACAGCGTTGTCGAGCCAATTTTGGCCTCCTTTAGTTGATAAGTTGGGCGAAATAATGCAGTCCCCCATAGGTGCAGAAACTATCTCAAGACTCAAAGAAATTCCCGAGACACTGCTGACTCCTACTCCTTCTATGTCAGTATTAATATATAGCTACGCCAGCTCTCCCTACAAAGAGCAGAACGAATTGGCGTGGACTGCTGCCTCTGTGCTTTTGGGCATGGTTTTGATTGCTAGCGTCGCATCCCGTACAGTAACTCGGAAACGCTTGCAAAATCGATAAATCAATAACTCAACTCCATCTCTCAGTCAAATATTAACAATATAACCAGGCAAATAATGAAACCTAAAGCTAACTTGAAAGCCGAAAACTATACAGATAAATCCCTAGAAAATGCCGCGCCGGAAATAGACCCCAGTGCAATGCCAGCACTGCGGGTTCAGGACTTGAGTTTTTATTACGGAACTCACAAAGTCTTAGAAAATTTATCGATGAATATCCCTCACCCGCAAATTACGGCGATTATTGGCCCTTCAGGTTGCGGCAAATCTACCTTTCTCAAAGCTCTAAACCGGATTGGTGAATTGGAGGGAAAGGTTCAAATTAAAGGAAAAGTAGAGTTTTTTGGACAGGATATTTACAGCCCCAAAGTAAACATTAATAGTTTGCGCCGCCAAATTGGGATGGTGTTTCAAAGACCAAATCCTTTTCCGCTGAGCATCTACGATAATATTGCTTACGGGGTGAGAATTTTTGGTCGCAAAAGCAAAGCAGAATTAGATGAAATTGTGGAATCTGCACTCAAAAGTGCGGCGCTTTGGAATGAAGTCAAAGACGATTTGAAGAAATCGGCCCAGGGGATTTCGGGGGGACAGCAGCAGCGACTTTGTATTGCTCGCGCTTTGGCTGTGAAGCCCAAAATTTTGCTGATGGATGAACCTTGTTCGGCTCTAGATCCGATTTCAACGATGAAGATTGAGGAGTTATTTCAGACTCTACGCCAGCAGTTAACTGTTGTGATTGTAACGCACAATATGCAGCAGGCTGCTCGTGTTTCTGATTACACGGCATTTTTTAATACTGATGAAAGTCGCATCGGCCGCATGGTTGAATTTGGTCCGACAAGTAAGATTTTTACTTCTGCGGGCAATTCGAGTACGAGAGATTACATTCAAGGCCGTTTCGGTTAATACTTATATCTTGAACCTCTTTCAGAACAGGCAAGAGGCCTGTTCCACAACAGACAAATATTTTTGTGGAGCAGGCATCTTGCCTGCTATAGTTATGTTTTCAGAACAGGCAAGAGGCCTGTTCCACAACAGACAAATATTTTTGTGCAGGCATATTGCTTGCTATATTTATGTCTTCACCACTGCTGAAGCGAGAGTTGGGTATTTTCGGCGCTACTCTGATGGGCCTGGGCTCAATCCTCGGTACCGGAGTATTTGTGAGTATCGGGATTGCTGCGGAAGTTGCTGGGCCGGGAGTGATTTTGGCTGTAGGTATTGCGGCTTTAGTTGCTGTTTGCAATGGTCTTAACAGCGCTCAATTAGCGGCAAATCATCCTGTTAGCGGCGGTACTTATGAATATGGCTACAAATATCTCAATCCTTGGCTGGGTTTCACTGCGGGCTGGATGTTTCTGTTGGCGAAAACGGCTTCTGCTGCTACTGCTGCTTTAGGTTTTGCGGGGTATTTTTTAAATGCATTTGGTGTAGCCGATCGCACTTACCTGATCCTAACAGCTTTAGTCGCCCTCGCCGCCCTCACTTTAATTGTATTGACGGGAATTAGGCGATCGAATATTGCCAATACTGTCACAGTCTCAGTTACACTCCTATCCTTAGCGGTGTTTGTTGCTGTCGGTTTGCCAGAGGTAAGGTGGTCCATGCCCGCGCTACAGAATGATAGCTCGATCGGCTCCATCCTGCAGGCCACCGCCCTGATGTTTGTCGCTTATAGCGGTTACGCCCGCATCACCACAATGAGCGAGGAAGTGCGGGAACCGAAGGAAACCATTCCCAAAGCCATAATTTTAACTTTGGCGCTGACAATGCTGCTTTACGTGGCGGTAGCAATAGTTGTCGCCGGCGCGGGGGAACCCGATAAATTGTCTTTACTTCCAGGCGGCACGACTGCACCCCTGGAAGTCATCGCCCGCAGTTTCCCAATTCCAGGAGTTTCTCAACTGCTAGCCGTCGGTGCAATTACCGCTATGTTGGGAGTCTTGCTGAACTTAATTTTAGGGCTCTCGCGCGTCTGGCTGGCGATGGGGCGGCGTCTGGATATGCCAAGAGTCTTGGCGAGGCTGAATCCAGAGGGGACAACTCCCTACGTGGCTGTGGTGGTTGTCGAAGTTACGATCGCACTTTTAATCCTCATCGGCGATGTCAAAACCACTTGGTCTTTCAGTGCTTTTAGTGTTTTGATATACTACGCTATCACCAACCTCGCCGCGCTGCAACTTTCCCCCGCCGAAAGGCTTTATCCGCAGTGGTTGGCTTGGGTGGGTTTGGGGAATTGTCTGTTTCTGGCTTTCTCGGTCCAGAGGCAAATTTGGCTGACAGGATTGGCATTAATTGCCGCCGGTTTAATTTGGCGGGCGATCGTCCGACTCCCGGCGAGAAACTAGAATTGTGATAAATTGAAACAGCATCCCGCATTGTAGAGGGTCATGCCCGATCGAACTCCCGAGCTTGCGACTCAAGAATCTCCCGCATTCAGCGCCATCAGTCGCTATATCGCTCAAACACTAATTACCATTCAGGAACAGCATCCCGAATGGATAGCTGAAAAATACAGGAAAACCCCCTGGACTAAACCTGATTTTCAGTCAGTTTTGATTGGAAAATTGACAAAAAGTTTTAGAGTAGCCAGCGATACAGATTCCCTGCTGCTGACAGCGAAAAAATACCTACAAATTCTCCTGGTTCCAGAATTCGTTAATTCACCTCAATTCAGCAAATTATGTGCCAAAATTCAGCAGCTAGCCCAATTTCAAACAGCAGCAGCTAAATCACAAAACTCAGTTTCCTCAGAACCTCCAACTCCAACAGCCAATCAACCAGCCCCGCTTCCTCTCGGCATTGCTATCTTGCTGCTAGATGTCGAAAACTTGCAACTCAACATCGAAACCGAAAAATTCCTAGAGGGAATTTGCAACTATCCCATCCAAATCAAAGTTGCCTTTGCCAACTGGCGCAGCATGGGCAAGAAAGACGCCGAATTTCACCAGCGCGGCTATCAACTAATTCACGTCCCCCCCGGCAAAGACAGCGCCGACTTAAAAATGGCTACAGTCGGCGCCTCGATTTTCGTACATTATCCCACAGCCAAAGAGATTTTTGTCTGTTCGTCCGATCGAGCCCTCACTCACCTCAGCAACACACTGCAAGCCCACGGATTAACCGTATTTCAAGTCCGCAAACAAAGAGATAAAATCATAGTTTTAAACAGCAAAAATGGACAAGTTGAAACCCATTCCCTTGTAACTATACCGGAAATAACACCCCTAGAACAATTAGTTATTCAGCTCAAAGAATTAATCAAAAAAGAGCAACAACGCGCCTCGAGTCAGTGGATAAAACTGTCTACAATTTCATCTTTATTTAGAGAGACTTACGGTTTAGTTCTAAATCAAGTTGTTGCCCATCATTTCCTCGGCACTAAAACCCGGGATATATTTCTCAAATATCCCACCGATTTTGTCATCCACAAACCCTCAGAAAGTTCTCAAACTTATGTCACTCTTTTTGAAGTCAAACTGTCACCCCCACCCCCAATACTTAGCCAAGAAAATCTGAATAACCACCAGGCAGCACCTGCCACATTGACAGATATCAATACTCTGGAAGACTTGGAAAGAGCTCTTGTCAAAATCGTTGGCGACTTAACCGACAACTCTCCTGAAAATTCTGTATTTCTCTCCAATGTAGGCAGCGAATTTCACAGACAATACGGCAAACAAATTACCCAAATAATTAAAGATTTTAATCTCGGTAGGAAATTTACTAAATTTTTGCAATCCTGCGCTTCTCTCCAGCTAAAAAAAGCAGAAAAAGGCTGGCAAGTTTCCCTCAATTAATTAAAAATTAAAATATATAAGCATCGCCATTACTAGCAACTTGAGTTATCATACAATCTGGACGTAAAGAAATGTAAAGGGATATGCAGGACAAAGTTGTGGTTGTGGTGGGTGCGACTGGCGGCATCGGTTCAGCAGTGGCCCGCAAACTCGCTGATGCGGGTGCGAGGCTAGTGCTCGCCGCCAGAGACAGCAGTAAATTAGACGCTTTAGCTAGCGAACTTTCAGCAACAGAGGTACTGTGCGTACCCACAGATATCACTGATTTGCCACAAGTTGAGACGCTGATGCACATAGCGGCGGGGCATTTCGGACAAATTGATGCCCTCATAAATGCCGCCGGTGCCGGAATTCTCAAGCAGTGGAACAAGTTAGAACCGGCTGATTTAGATGCAATGCTTGACTTGAACTTAAAAGGCAGTTTTTACACGTCTCAAGCAGCGGCGAATGTGATGAAAGAGCGCAAATCCGGCCACATTTGCAATGTTATCGGCATTTTGGGCAAGCATTCGATGGCGATGGGAACGGCTTATTGCGCTTCAAAGTTTGGGGTAGTTGGTTTCAGCAAGTGCATGGCAGATGAGCTGCGACGCTTCGGCATTAAGTTTACGCTATTCTATTTTGGCGGGGTGGATTCTCCGTTTTGGGATAATGTGAGTTTAAAGGTAGACCGGTCAAAAATGCTGAGTACCGAAACTGCTGCAAATGCGATTATGTTTGCTCTTTCGGCTGACCCGCAAGCTGTGCCGATGGAGATTAATATTCAGCCGGAAAGTCATTTGTTCTTTTAGCGATTGACGAGTGATTTGAAGGCATTCGGGATTCGGCAGCGGAAGCCCAAAGCCACAAAGATTATGACATCTTTAAGTTTGAGGACTGGCGCGCAACCTAATTATGTAGGGTGCGCCTCGGCAAACCTTACCGCTTGATGGAAACCTCGCGACCAAATCGAAGTTATCGCAAACACCGGGTTTCTTTTAATTGCCAACCTATTTCTGCCTTCAGGAAGAGTTAAGGTATTCAATTTTTACGTTATTATTAAGCGGGCGCACAAAAAACACATGAAAAATATCCATTCCTCAATTCCTCCCTTGCAGTTTCGCACTGAAAATCAGCCGATTCTCCATTTTTCACTTTCCATTTTCAATTATTGATTATGGAGTTCGATCGCATTCACTTTTACGTTGAAAATGCTCAAATATCCCGCGACTGGTTTGTCAGCCACTTAGGCTTTCAATCAACAGCAGGTTATGCTAACAGCCACACTCGAAGTGAAGTTGTCAGCAGTGGCAATGTATGTTTTGTTTTATCTTCGCCCCTGACTTCCGCTAGTCTCGCTGCTACTTGGTTGAAGTTTCATCCTCCCGGGATTGCCGATGTGGGTTTTCGGGTAAAAAATATCGAATTAGCGGTAGCTAGAGCGGCTGCTGCAGGCGCTAAAATCGTCGAACCGATTCAAGAAGACCTAAACGAAGGAGGCTATTTTAAGCGCGCAAAAATAGCTGGCTGGGGAGATTTAAGCCATACGCTCGTTGAGCGAATTGGCGGGCATTCACTGCTATCGGCTTCGGGTAAGCTGCCGCTGTTTACCTTGATTGACCACGTAGTGTTAAATGTTGAATCTGGCGATTTGTCAAGTGCTGTTAGTTGGTATCAAAAAATATTAGATTTTCAACCGCAGCAAAATTTTGACATTCAGACAGAGAAATCAGCTTTGCGGAGCCAAGTTATGGTACACGCTGAAGGTGGGGTGCAATTCCCAATTAATGAACCGGCATCAGCTAATTCTCAAATTCAAGAGTTTTTGAGTGCAAATCGGGGGCCGGGAATTCAGCACATGGCTTTGCAAACTGATAATATTGTGGAGGTTGTTGCCGATTTGCGATCGCGCGGTTTGCCTTTTCTGCCAGTTCCTCCAACATACTACTCCGAATTGCAGCAGCGGCAAAACTATTTGCCCGCAGATTGGCCAGCAATTGCAGCTTCTGAAGTTTTGGCAGATTGGCAAGAAGATACTCCCGCAGCGATGCTGCTGCAAATCTTTACCCAGCCAATTTTTCCAGAACCGACTTTCTTTTTCGAGATGATTGAGCGCCGAGTTACTTTAGTTAACGGCAAACAGTTGCAAGCTGGAGGTTTTGGCGCCGGGAATTTTCGAGCTTTGTTCGAGGCAATTGAACGGGAACAAATGAAGAGGGGAAGTTTGATAAATGATTGATAAAACTTCCCCTTTTTAGGTCAGGCTGGCCTGTCTATCAGCACTGCGATATCCCTCCACCCGTAGGCAATTTCTTTGAGTGCAACTCCTGCTCTGCTTGTCTGTTGTTCCTCCACTTTTTCACCTCCTAAAAATTCATAAAACCTGCAGGCTGAATTGTCTCCCAGTACCCAAACCAGCATTGAATTCAAAGTTAATTCTGCCAATCTTGTGGCAACTGTTCTCACGAGTTGGCGTCCGATTCCTCGACGCTGATATTCGTCCAAAATATAGATGGCAAATAATTCACCTTCATAAACATATTTGCCCGTTCGCTCGCAACCACCCGCAGCAAAGCCCACAATTTGTCCCGAGTCATTCTCAGCAACGCAGACAAAATCCCCAGTATTTTTGACGTTTTTTAGGGTTTCTTGCCAACGGCTTTCTCCTTTTTCATAGGACAGTTGTGCGAAGTAATATGCCGGTATGATTTGTCGGTAAGCTGTCCGCCAAGTATCTAGATTAACCCGTGCGATTGCAGGTGCGTCAGCGATTTTAGCTTCTCTCACAATCATCAGAAAATACTCCTTTCGGACCCTGAAATTCTCTTTTCAAGTCTAGGCAAACTATACGATCGCGCCCTTCTAGTTTAGCTCGATACAGCGCTCGATCGGCCTGTCCAATTAACCCCTCAATCGATAAACCTGCAGCAGGCACAGCATTAGCGATCCCGATACTGAGAGTTATAAACTCACTCACCCTGGAAGCAGCGTGAAGAATTGCCGCAGCTTTCAAATCGCTGCGAATTGATTCAGCTACCTGCATGGCTCCTGTCACATCAGTTCGCGGCAAAATTACCGCAAATTCTTCGCCGCCGTAGCGGGCGGCTAAATCTCCCGCCCGCTGAGCGTTGGTAGCTAAAATCTCGGCAACTTTTTTTAAACATTCGTCGCCTCCTTGATGTCCGTAACGATCGTTGTAAAGTTTGAAAAAATCGATATCGCACAAAATTAAAGACAGCGACTCTTTTTCTCGTTCCATCCACTGCCATTCTATCTCCAATTGTTTGTCAAAACAGCGGCGGTTGGGAATTTGAGTCAATCCGTCCACCGAAGCGAGCCGCTGCAATGCCATGTTAGCTGCTTCTAATTCTAATTTGGCTTGTTCTAAAGCTAGATTTTGCCGAGCTAATTCTTCACTTTGCCGTTTTTCTTCTTCGTACAAAAATCGGATTGAAGCTTCAGCTTGCTGCAATTCTTGCTCTGCATATTTGCGCTTGACAAATTCCCCTAATTGAGAACCTACAACACCTATTATCTGAAGTAAATCTTCATCCGGGGGCAGTTCTTCCCGGCAAAAAAAAGTCATTACTCCTACAACTTGGCCCCTAGCGTGAATGGGGAAACCGAATCCCGATCGCAGTCCCGCTTCCTGGGCCAAGTGCGATCGCACGAAATTGCGATCGCCCACAATATCAGTAATCCACTGCGGAGAACCGCTCCTGGAAACCGCTCCCGGCAAACCCGCCCCCGGAGCAAAAGTAATTTGCTGCCCGTTTTCGGCAAACTTGCTAACTTCCTCCGTAGCCTGCCAAACTGCCACCCGCCGCAAACCAGTAGTTTCCTCGATCAGACAGCAAAGCGGCAGGCACCAAATCGGCTGTTTTTCGGATTTTATTCCCACACAAAATCTAGTTTCTTTATCCCCCTCTCCAGGGGTCCAAAGTTCGCCAATATCCCACCCAAAACTTTGGCAAATAGCTTGCAAAATTCTCGGAGTTGCGCTATCTAGAGAACTTGATTCTGACAGGATATGAGTAACAGCATACTGTGCTTCTTGACAATTTTTTATGCGCTGTTGCTTAGTAATGTCTTTGCCGATATAAACAAAATCTTGTATAACCTCGCTATCTGCATACTGGCTTCCTATGCTTGTCTCGAAACTAGAGCATGAAAACGCGACAATCAGCTTTAAACCTATTTTCGTTTGGCAAGCTACTTTTACTTGAGGCCAATATTCGCTTTTAAGTGCAGGAGGTAGCTGGCTGGCTTTGCGCAACAATTCCTCCTCAGCCGTAATTTGGGATAGGGATTTGCCGATTAATTCCGATTCGGTATATCCAAATAATTGCTGTGCAGCGTGATTCACTTTTTTGATGTTTCCCGATGTTCCTGTTACTAACAAAACATCGCCTAGGGAATTAATAATTTTGTCAATATAATCGCCATTCGCAGCTAAGTAATCGACTTTAATAGTGTTTTCGTTGGCAGCCTGAACCATGTTTTCCTGAGCTGCAATGCTATCTGTCACATCTTCGCATAAAATAATCAATCTGTCAGCGTTGGTTTGTCCCTTATAACCAAAGATGTACAAATCTTGATACAAATAAGCTCCGTCTTTGAGAACTCTGGTAATTGATTTTAGCTGAAATTCTTGCTCTCGTTCTTCAATAATGCCTTCAAGGAGTCCTTCAATTCCGATTAGTTCATAAAAACTATCGCGCCGGTCTTTTCCTTCGCCTAGTTCCTCATGAATGTCGGCAAAATCTTGCACTTTCACAGATATTTCTTTAATCTTAAGTTCCCGATCGACTGCGAGGTATTCCCTCCTGCGTAAGGATAACAGCTTAGAAAGAAGAATATTAAGACTTCTTGGGCTGCTCTCTACAGTTAATGTTGGAAGTATTTCGTTATTGTAGAGCATCACTCTCAAAGGTTAGCTGGTAAAGTTAGTTGTTGTTGGGCTGCTATTTCTCATGGGATTTTTTATACTGGCGGATGTCACCAACTGTTACCGCTGGCTAATTTATGGAAACAGTACACTTTGGATTCTCCAAGCAGTTTTTGGCTTATTTTAAAAATGGGGCAAAATATTAATTTGACCCACTTGTTTTTTGAGAAAGCGCAGTCAATCGATTTTAGATTTTAGATTTTAGATTTTAGATTGACCCCACGGATA
>JAUBOM010000360.1:0-1545 GCA_036700245.1 Microcoleus vaginatus BM001213989 | reverse complement strand
AAGCGACCGCTCTTTTTTAGCACGCTACATATAGCGTGCTTGCGTAAGTCCTGTTCTACCAAGATTTTTTCCATCAGCTCGGATGAAGCTACTGCTTGCAGCCATGCAGCTTCTAAAAATACTTCTACAGTCACTCCTTTTTCTTTGCAAAATCTCGTCAAATTAGCATCTATTTCGGCATCTAAAACAACAGCAGAATGGCGGCGAGTTGGCGGAATTTTCGCGAGTTCGGCTTTTAACTCTTCTAAGTTTGAATTGGAATTAGTGGTTTCGTTTGAAGTTTCGTTCGCCGAAGTTTCGTTTGAAGTTTCGTTCGCCGGAGTTGACCGTTGAGCTATTTGTTCGCTCTCCTGTTTTGGGGCGATTAAAGTATCTTCTCGGTTGGGAACAATTGTTCGCTTGCGGTTGGAACGAATTTTGTCGAGGATGCTGTCACTCATAAAAAAGCTCGGTAGGTGGGAAACTTAGCGCACTTAGACCTGAGTTTCTGACTGTACTTTTTGTTGTAAAAGAGACTCGATTTTGGCGAGCAGTATTTCAAAGGGATATTCTAAGTCGGGATGTCCTAATTCGCTGAGAGTTTGGCGTTTGTTAATGGCTTTTTTGTACTGTTCGGATTCTCGGATTGAAGGGAGAATTAATTCGTTTTCAACTTCGTCTTTCATTCCTTCTACGGCAAGGCGGCTTTCTAGGGTTTGAGTGTTGCCAATCCAGCGGTCCCGGAAGGGCAGCACTCCTAGTACGGTAGCGTTGGTTGCTTTGACATCTCTCATGGAGTTGAGCAAGTCGAGCGTCCGCACTAGGGAACCGTAGCCTTTGACGGAGGCTTCGGCGGGTACGATTACGGTGTCGGCGGCACCTATTGCGGTTAAGCAAATCTGCGAGCGCTGCGGGGGTGCGTCAATGATACAAAATTTGAAGGCTTCGGCAACAGGTTCGAGGCGGCGCAGCAACAGGGTAGCGCCGACGCCGCTGCTGGACAGGTAGTCGGCGGCGTCTAGACCGTCGTCGGAGGGAATTAGAAACAAGTTGTCGCTACCTTCGACTGGATAGATGCCGTCTTCGATGGGTACGGATTTTTTGAGAATTTCCAGCAATGTGGGCTGGTTGGGTTGCAGTTCTAGCCCCAGGTAAGTGGTCAGGTTGTGTTGGGGGTCGGCGTCGATAGCCAGTGTGGGATAGCCACGGCTCGCTAGGAGGCGGCTCAGGAATAGAGATGCGGTTGTCTTGCCCTGCCCCCCGGACAGGGACGCGATGGCGACTGCGATCATGGCTTTAGGGACATGGGATGGGGTTTTCTATATATATCGTCATATATCGTCATCTAAAAAAAAAAATTAGTCAATATCTAAATTACTAAAAAGCTAATTTTATTACTTTAGCATTTTAGTAACTTATACTTTTTAATAATAAAAAGCTAAAATTACATTTTACTAAAAAGCTAAATTATTAAAATTAGCAAGTGATATTATGTCCGGTCGATTAACCAGGATTAAACTTTTGCCTCCGGCCACCAATAGAAATGAGTCAAACCACTGATTAACT
>JAUBOM010000176.1:11082-11320 GCA_036700245.1 Microcoleus vaginatus BM001213989 | reverse complement strand
GCCGCTCCCCGGGACAAATACTCAAAATCAAGCATTGGTATCAAATTCGCCGCTCGCACAGACAATTACTCAAAATCAAGCATCGGTATCAAATTTGCGGACCGCACAGACAATTACTCAAAATCCAGGAACGGTATCAAATTTGCCTCTGGCACGGACAAATACTCAAAATCAAGGGCCGGTATTAAATTTGCGGACCGCACAGACAAACACTCAAAATCCAGGAACGGTATCAAAT
>JAUBOM010000176.1:10839-10982 GCA_036700245.1 Microcoleus vaginatus BM001213989 | reverse complement strand
TCGCCGACCGCCCAGACAAATACTCAAAATCAAGCGCCGGAATTAAATTCGCCGACCGCCCAGACAAATACTCAAAATCAAGCGCCGGAATTAAATTCGCCGATCTTCGCACCGACAAATACTCAAAATCAAGCGCCGGAATC
>JAUBOM010000176.1:0-10739 GCA_036700245.1 Microcoleus vaginatus BM001213989 | reverse complement strand
AAATTCGTCGCCCCCCGAGACAAATACTCAAAATCAAGCGCCGGAATCAAATTCGTCGCCCCCCGAGACAAATACTCAAAATCAAGCGCCGGAATCAAATTCGCCGCCCCCCGAGACAAATACTCAAAGTCCAGTGCCAGAATCAAATTTGCCGCGGGTACAGACAAAAAATACTCAAAATCAAGCACGAGTATCAAATTTGCCGCGGGTACAGACAAAAAATACTCAAAATCAAGCGGTTGCGCCTGTTACTGGGCGAACAAATCTCGCACCAATACCGACAGAGGATCTGGCAGCAAACCTGTCACCGAGCACAAATACTTTATTTTCCCCCAGCTTGCAACCGCAAAACCAGATATCTAATTCCTTGCAACAGGGCAATTCATCTTTGGCGTCTCCGAGTATTGACCCTTCCAACTTGCCAGCTAACGTCGCAGCAGCTATTTTTCGGGTAGAGGACAGATTGACCAGGGAGTTTTCCGATTACCTAAGTTTGCCGCCATCAACAACTGCGCTCGGCACCCTAGAAGATGCCCAAAATACCCTTCGCAGCGTCCAACAAGCCACAGGCATCAAACCAGCTCTCATCTATATCAGCTTTGTACCCAAGGGTTCTACAGTCCCTCGGTCTTACAGCAGTTCGCGCCTCTTGAAGGTAGAACAGCAACTTCAAGCCTCTGACGAACTGGAACTGATGGTGATCGCGCCGGAAGCCGCGCCCGTTCGCCACCGCGTCCCTGCAACCTCTCGCCGCCAGATAGTGGAAGCTATTGAGAAATTTCACGCGGAAGTGACTAATCCGGTAAAGCGCAATACTAAAAGTTATTTGCCGGTGGCTCAGCAGCTCTACCAGTGGATAGTAGCGCCGCTAGAAGCAGAGCTGCAAGCCCAAGGCATTCAGAATTTATCTTTTATCTCAGATATGGGGTTGCGATCGATACCCATGGCCGCCCTGCACGACGGCAAAGGCTTTTTGATAGAGCGTTACAGTGTTGGCTCAATGCCGAGCCTCAATTTGACAGATACCGACCCCGCCAATTTCAAAAATACCCAAGTTCTGGCAATGGGGGCGTCGCAATTTGCAAATATGAGTCCTTTGCCTGCGGTGGAAATAGAAGTAGCGACAATCACGCCGCAGCAGTGGCCGGGCAAGTCTTTCTTGAACGAAGCTTTCACCCTGGCCAATTTGAAATCGCAGCCCCAGCAGCAGCCTTTTGGGATGATTCACTTGGCTACTCACGCCCAATTTCGAGCGGGAGAGCCCAGCGAATCCTTTATTCAGTTGTGGGATACTAAACTGCGTTTGGATCAGTTGCGGCAAATGGGATGGCAAAGCCCGCAAATTGAAATGTTAGTTTTGAGTGCTTGCAGGACTGCTGTGGGCGATCGAGACGCCGAGTTGGGCTTTGGCGGGTTAGCCGTGCAAGCCGGGGTTAAATCGGCTCTGGCAACTCTCTGGTATGTCAGCGACGAGGGCAGTTTGGCATTGATGGCGGAGTTTTACGCCCAGTTAAAAACCGCTCCGATTAAAACAGAAGCACTGCGGCAAGCGCAATTAGCGATGTTGCGCCAAGACGTGCGAATTGAAGGGGGGATGCTGCACACTTCTTTTGGCAATCTGCCGCTACCTCCGGAATTGGCAAACCAGGGGAGGCAGAATTTCTCTCATCCTTATTATTGGTCTGCTTTTAGAATGATTGGCAATCCTTGGTGAAAAGAGAGGACTTAGGCAGAACCTCAATCTGTAGGGTGTGCAGTGCGCACCTTACAGATAGGCAATGCTTGGTAACAACAGTTGTTTGAGTCGATCGATAGTATTATACTATTATCAAAATCTTGACTTAAAGGGAGCATAAGTATGAGCATTGTTCCACGCTGAATGAGAGCCACAGAGGCTCTATCGGTCAGGTAACATATGGGTAAACAGAAAGTATCAAATAAAATTAATTTGAGCGGTTGACGAAAAATAAAAACTGATTGCAAGCATTTTAAAGGGATATCCAATTCCTTTAAGTCTATTAGCAGAACGTCCTCAAGTTCAGGGAAGTGGTAAGTATGAACTCATACATGGTATGCAGCGACTTAATGCTATTTGTGGTTTCATTTAAAATTTATTTGTCTTTTCTTAAAAGTATTTCGCTCTTAACGACTTATCCCCTGCAAAACAATTAGCTAATAAAAAAAACCTTGAATTTGAAGAAAGTTTTGATAAATTAGATATAAAAGAATGTGCAGATATTTTAGATTATCAGCTTGCTGTAACCATTTACACTGCAATGGATGGAAGCAATATAACAGAGGTTTTTGGCAGAATAAATTCCGGTGGTAAGCATTTAAGCAATCAAGAGAGACGACGAGCAGGTGTAACGACATCCTTCGCAGAAGTGGTTCGTACAATTGCTATGCAGTTGCGGGGGGATGATACTCGGAAAACGCTTCACCTATTTGATATGCCCCAGATTAGCATTGATTCCCAATGGAATAATCAAGGTTATGGGATTCAAGCAGAAGACACATTGTGGTGTAAGCAAGGTCTCCTTAGAATCTCTCAACTGCGTGATAGTGAAGATGAAGATATAATAGCAGATATTGCAGCATCGATAGGGCGTTGCACACTTGAGGGATGATTCAACAAGGGAGGATCACAGTCTTATGTTTTAGATAGTAAACAACCAGCCGAAGGGAAATTTATAACATTTCTAATGATTTTGAATAACATAAAGTTTTAAGGGTGTAGGCGAGCTAGATAATGCCTCAAACGAGTATTTTCTCCTTCCACCCTCGTCATATAAATTTTGCTCACTATATGGTCACAATCGTCAATGAATTGGGGATAAACTACATAACCATCGGTGGCATAAAAAAAACACTGCCAGCCCCGAATAATCTTGCATAAAGATTTAAATGTTTCTGACGATAGGTCTCCAACAACAAGGGCTAAAATACCTGGAATGCTCTTATTTACAACAGTCCAGACCCAGAGCTGGTTTTTTGTTGCCTTTTGTTAAGTCTGTAACTCATCAATCTGAGCCACTTCGGCAATCTCTTCATAATAGGGTTGGGAGGATATGCTATTCCCACGGCTCTTACCCAGTTAATCACCGTGTTGTGATTCACTCCTGTCAGACGTTCTATCCGCCTAAATCCATTGCCTTCAACCTAGAGATGTAAACAATGCCGTTTGACCTTTTCTGAATAACCTAGTTTCGCATGTATTTCTATAAACTGACGACCGCAATCGGAGCAAATATAGTGCAAGCTTTCCCCTTTTTAAGCCATTTTTAGTGAGGTTTATGGACTGACATTTAGGACAAATAATCATCTACTTTGATAGACCTTCATCTTCAATCCTAGCAGATATGTGCGACGCCAATAATTTCTGCTGCCACTTTAAAGTATGCTTTTAGCTGCTTTTTATCTTCGGGTGTCATTTTCTTTACCTCATCTTTTTTCACAGTGTTACTAGCTTTTTTATTTTAGCTCTTTTTTCATATATTTGCCAAAGTGAGATGCATCAACCCAGGTCTGACAACATGATATAATCCGAGTCTTCTGATTCGATATATCGCCCTTGTTTTACACTAAGAATAAACTTCACTTGCTTGTGATATCAATTCCGGCGCAGGCCGGAATGACATACTAAAAGAGTGTCAAGACTGCAAGGAGGGCAACTTATACCTAAACGTCTCAAGTTAGAGCCTCATCAAACTCCCTCGCTCGTTGTCTCAACTGTATCGTCAAGCATAACTATCCAATTGAACGGACGCGCTATCAAATAATTTGGCTATTGGCAACTGGACGAGTGACAGAAGATGTTGCCAATGTCACAGGTTACTGCCGTAACTCAATATATCGCGAAGGTTCGTCGTTACAATCAATTAGGTGCTAATGGTTTGAAAGACAAACGTCATCAACATCCGGGTACTCAACCTTTAATTTCTCAAGTACAACAAGCACAAATGAAGCAAACTTTACAAACTCCTCCCGCTGATGGAGGATTATGGAACCGTCGTAAAGTTGCTGAGTGGCTCAGTAATTTATTAGACCGTCCAGTCAGCGTACAAAAGGGTTGATATTATCTACATTCGTTGGAGTTTCGGTTACGAAGGCCCCGACAGGAACATGACTACTGCGGATAGAGAAGTCCAAGAAGCTTGAAAAAAAACGGAGATCGCGAGCCAAGAAAATTGAACAGCAGCATCCATTGGCAGTAGTAAAAGTGTGGGGAATGGATAAACATCGTCTGGGATTAAAGCCCATAATTCCGCGAGTCTGGGTAGGGTATGGGGAGCAGCCGATAGCAAACGTAAATTGGCGCTATCAATGGCTATGGTTATATGCTTTTGTACACCCGTCAACCGGAAAAACATACTTTTGGATTCTACCAAGAGTTAGCACCGAGTTTTTTAACCAAGTTTTAGTAGGTTTTGCCAGAGAATTTGGCATAGGTAAGGATAAACACATCATCTTTACTATTGACCAAGCTGGTTGGCTGCCCTAGCCCACAAGTTCAAGTTTTTATTATGTTTACACTTGGAATTTATGCCCTCTCATTCTCCCGAATTGCAACTGTCTCGGAGCGTTTGTGGCAGTTAATAAATGAACCAATTGCCAATCGCTCATTTGAAAATCTGGATGAATTAGAAGAGGTCTTATTTCAACGTTGCCAAGTTCTGCTGAAACAATCTCCCTTGATTAAAGGGATTACTTGTTTCCATTGGTGGCCAAAAACCAAAGTTATATTATTCGGGTGCAACCGGAATTGATATGACAGAGTCAGGATGCCAATTTGACGCTACCAAATTCCCGTGAAGCGGAGCTATCCCGAAGGGAATCACCTAAAATAATTACTTCGTAATCTGATAGCAGCTCTAAGACTGGGGTAATTAAAGCTTGTTGTTCGCCGATATTATACCAATTTCCTAAAGCCTTGCTACAGATATGGCTTCTAAAATGAACTTCCATCCCGTCAAAGAAGCAATTACTTCATTCGTTAACTTTTCTAACTCTTTTTTCAACGCAGCTCTTAACTCTTCTATTTGTTCAAATCTCAACCATTTCAATTGTTTTTTTATATACTCTCACAGTCTTTCTATTGGGTTTACTTCCGGACTGTAGGCGGGCTGAAACAATAAAATCACATTCTCTGGTAGGCTGAGATTTAAAGAGTTATGAAACCCGACATTATCTACTTGTATTATATGTAAATCCAGAGGATACTTACTGGCAAATAGCTCTAAAAATTTCTCAAAGCATACTGTATCTAGATGCGTAAACTCGTAAAAAAAGCTCTCTCCTGTTAGTGGTTCTACTGCCCCGTACAGCCACAAATAAATAAAATCCCATTGCATTTTTTCTGGCGGTTTTATGCCGCGTCCTGTGAGCTTTTTTATTTGTATTGTATGCAATCCCATCCGATTCTCATTTTCACTCCAATATCGCACTTTTTCCCACTGTTTTAAAAAGCTCTCACTCTTACTGAGACTACTTTTGATTAGAGATGAGAGTTTTTTTTTAATTCTTCTATTACCCCGGGTTTCTATTTTTTACTCACCGGACGCCGGACTTTTAACTTTCCTTTCAGGCGATATCTGACCCATTGGTGTACTGTGCGATATGCCACTTTTACTTCACAGCAGCTTGTCAGCCATTGCTGTACTTCTTTGTAGCTATTGAATCCTTCGGGTTCTTGTAATTCCTTTGATAATCTCTCTACAGTTTCAGGATTCATTATTCAAGGTCGAACCGAAGGAGGTTTCTGCAATAATAATTCTTCTATTCCCCCCGAGCGATAACTAGACAACCATCTTTGCATTGTGGTACGATGTTTCCCCGCGCCGCACAGCAGCAGACAATACGCTGTCTACCGCTTGGGTTTTAAGCCAATAAAGAACTTGTAGTTTTCCCTGGCGCAAAACATCTTTCTCCTGACGCATCAGGTCTTTGAGTTCTTCTGGCGTTTCCACAATCTCAATCCGAACTACTTCTGACATTTTTTCTCCCAATCTTTAACTACTACCTTACAAAATTGGCACTTACTAAGTGTAGCACTATTTTCGGAAATTGGTATTACTACTTCCTTTCTTATCTAAGAGTAGCCAGTATAACGGGATACTTCGTTTCTCCCAAACCAAACGAGCGCATAAATACCTGAAGGGGTGACAAAGAGGTCTAGGAACTAGACTGAATAAGGGTTGCAGCCCGTATATTTTGTTAATAAAAGCGACGTTTATTGCGGGTTAACTTCATTAACTCTTGAACTTCTAACGAATATCAATCGAGATAATTCACCCACTGTTCTCCATCCTGACCCATGCCAAATATACTCCGTCTACAGTATTTTTGGCATTTGTATTTACGACGAGATACATATTTTTGCACCTGTTTTTTCGCTCATTTATGTGCCTTCAAATATAGCCGAGCTGTCAACTATCGCCATTAACAAAATTATTTTAATGAGTTGCTCTCCCCTTAAGCCATTCCCTTCTAGATTATATCCTCCTGTCTTGTAATCTAGAAACATCTCTTCAATTCCCATCCGCTGTTTATAAGCGGAGATCGCCACTCATAACGAGCCTAAATCTGTGATAATAAACCAGGTGTCTTTTACTTTCAATCCTTGATAGTTTCTTTTTCATTTACAAGCGATATCAAACCCGAATAGAGGCCCATGTTTTGCTGATCCTCACTCATGCAAAAATACAAAGATGTTCCCGGCACAACTCCTAATTAGTCTAAGCGTTGCCAGAATAAGTTTTCTGTTTCGACACAATGATTCTTTTTGAGACTCCAACAGAAAGACACACCCCTTCCGGCCAGAATCCCTGCGTCTACTGAACAAAATTCACGGTAGCCCAAAACAATAACTTTATATTATTTAAATAATGGTAATAATTGTTGTAGAGCCAGGGTTTGTTATAGTAAGTTACTGTTTCCTAATTTGGGTAACTTCCCACCAATATAATGGAATGGCTCTTTTCTGCCAAATCAAGGCGATCGTGAACAGATTTATACATCCCAATTGACATGGGATTGATCGCTATTGATAAGCTTTGTCCAACCGAGCAATAAGTTGTTAACCAATAAGCGATCAAAGGGAACCAGATTAGTGAGATTGTTAATTGAGGTATGTCCAGAAATCGTTGCAGTTTGGGACGCCGACTTGGGCGTAGTAATTGGATAGGAAAATAAGGAGTGCGAGCCGTTCTAATCTCACTTTTTTTTCCCATTGTATCAAATGAGGGTAAGATTGTGAGCAGCATAACCTGAGTGTGCGTCAGTTGTTTTTGTAAGTGGGTTTGATATAATTTTGGTAACATTATTTTTTGGGATAGGCTGGCTTGTAACAATTCGGGCCTATCTTTTTTTAACATGAGTGGGCTCAATCTTTACTGGATAAGCGTTTCAGGTGGGTTTTCACCCCCTGGGCCAACCGTCTGTATATTTGGCTACAGTTTTAGATGCGCTTACCCTGTAAGCTAGATAATATATATATATAATCTAAATAAAACCTGTGGAAAAAGTAAAATAAGCGTCAGTAACTCAGCCCTAAAGGGACGCTCGCTTGGTCGCGAGCAATCTCTCGCAAGCTATACTGACGGGCTATCGTCTTCACTGACTACGTTGCTTGGGTCACCACACTGCTTGGAGGCGACGCTAGTTTTGGACTCTGTCGCTTGTAGTTAAATAGTTTTAAAGTCACGCTCCACAGTGCTGCAAGTTTAACAAGCCTTTATAACCAAGGCACAAAGCGAACGTTACCTAGCAATAGGTCCGAGACAACCATATCTCCGAAAAGGGGCAACCATACCCCTCTCCCCGTAAGGGGATTCAAGGCGGTTAAAACCGCCGGGTCGTTTTCCTCTCTTGGCTCAAGCCACTGAGTTTCCCACTTACCGAGTGTTTTTTTATGATTAGTGTCGTAATGCCTGCTTTCAATTCATCAAATTTTATTGCTAAAGCTATTGAAAGCATATTAAATCAAACCTTTCAGGATTTTGAATTAATACTTGTTGACGATGGCTCTACAGATAACACCTTAGAAATCATGACACATTATAGGGAGCAAGATAATCGAATACAAATTATTCAAAGTAAACATGTGGGATGTAGTCGTGCTAGAAACTTAGGGATAGATCAATCAAAATTTCCCTGGATTGCTGTTATGGATGCTGATGACATTGCACTACCTAAGCGATTTGCTAAACAGATAGAAGCTGCTAATGCTAATCCTAAAGTAGTTGCTTGGGGTACATATGTTCATCATGTAAACTTAAAAGAGGAAGTTTTGAGCCTTCAAAAACATGGGCTTCTTACTGAGGAAGAATACTATGATCATATGAAAAGGGGAGACGTTCCGTTTGTGATACATCCTACCTCTCTCATAAAAAAAGAAATTTTATTAAGGGTGGGAGGATACGACCCAAAATTTTCCGATGCTGATGACTTTGAACTTTTTGATCGTCTTTCTGATCACGGTCCTATTCTTGTTATTCCAGAGCCACTTCTTCTATATCGCTTACATTCGCAAAGTGTTTCTATGAACAAGTATTTTATACGAGATGTACTAATCAGATATGTATATACACGACGTGCAGCACAGATAAAAGGAGAGGAAGTAGTTGACCTCGATCAGTTTATCGGAAATGATAAACAGAAACCATTTTTGTTGCGTACAAAGCACTACCTAAATAACTTGAGTCAGTTTTGGTATAGGAAAGCTGGTGTGTTTTTCTCAGAAAAACAGTATTTACAAGCTACTCTATATTTGTCGATGGTTATTGTTCTTAATCCCTTATACGCAATACCTCGAATCTGGAAACAAAGGCTCTCTCCAGAAGCACGGAGGACATTGAATCCGGCTAAATAATTGAAGAAAGTTGCAGATTTGTAAAATACTCAGCCAGCTCATACTTACTTGAAATAGCAATAACGAAAAAGACGAAGAAAATGCTTAAAACAATCCTACAAAAAAGCCAGAAAGTCGTAGGGGAGTTGAAATATCAAACCAGGCTCTTGAAAAATAATGGTAATCTACCAGCGCTAGATGTTAATGACACTTATATTGTTGATGCTCTTGTAAATGAAGGAGTATTTGTTACTTCTTTAGAAGCTTTATCACTTCCCTCTACTCCCTTGCTTCTAAAAGCAGCTGAAGGTTTATTACCCGATATAGAAACAGCTCTCTCTGTTGATTCTCCTGGTCATACAAATTCTTATAACACCTACACTGTTCGTGCTTGCTACAACAAAATTGCCAAGGAATATCCAGACCTTTTTCTTTGGGGGCTGGAAGAACGACTGCTCAATATAGCCGAAAATTATATTGGTTTACCTGTAGCGTGTATTGGCGTAGATTTTCGTAAAGAGATACCGCATGAAAATGCAAGAAACTTAGGTACTAAACTTTGGCATAGAGACTGAGAAGATTGCCGTGAAGTTAAAATACTTATTTACTTCAATGATGTCTTTGATGACAGTATAGTTTTTGAATATATTCCAAGGCGTTTAAGTCCATCTGAATTAAAAATAATCTACAAATCAATGTATTTGTTCAAGACTATACACAAATCTATATACACGGGTGAAGAGATGAAAAAATTTGTACCTCAATCTGAGTGGAAACCCTGCCGAGGATCTTCTGGTACAGTTATTTTTGCTGCCACTGATAGTGTTTTTCATCAGGGAAAATTACCTATAAAAACATGAGTAAGAAAAGAGCGATTTTTAATAGCGTTTGCTTACACATCTAGACAGCCAGCAAATCCAGATTTTTGTAAAGGTCATTTTTCAAGAGAGGGTTTAGATTTACTTGAAAGCAAGCTCTCCGAACGTCAACGAGAGTATGTCTTTTGGCATTAGACCAAATAATAATTTTGTCTAGTCCAACTGAAGAATGTTGCGCTAACTGCACTTATCTTCTACGCTGCCTGGGGCATCATTAAACGAAAATAAGTGTAAACTTTTTTGGGCGCTCAATTTGGGTTAAGCTGTTGTGCATTTAAATTGGGATAAGGGCATTGCCTTTATTTTTGAGCTTCCGTCCCCACTTAATAAACAAATTTCCTTCATTTAAAAACTGATGCAATAAATACTGTAGCTCTTTAATTGATTTAAATAATAGTCGATTAGCGACATATTTTTTCGCCGAATGCCATACTAATTCAATAAAGTTATAATCCGGAGTGTATTCCGGGAGAAATTCTAAATGAATATTAGGCATTTCTGCTTCAGTTCTCTTAATCCACTCTTTTTGTTTATGAAAACTAGCATTATCGAGAGTGATAATTATTTGGGCTCATTTCTCAGCAAAGTTTTCCGCTTGATTACCTACTTCGACCTATTGTAAATAGGCTCTTGATAAAAGCTTTTTAAGAATTTGTAAAAATTATCTGCATTGCTAATATCCAAGAACTTTACAAATCTTTTTTTGTCTGAGTACCTCAGCCCTCCCATGACATTAAATCTTCCTTGTCTCCTATCTCTTCTGAGCTTTTTTCCGTTGCCTTTTTTACACCAATTTTTTCGGCGTTGCTGAATTAGGGTATGATAATTTTATAGCTCGAGCGCAAAAAAATAACACTTCAAAACGCAGAGCTTATGCAATGTCCTGAATGTCAATCAACTCATGTTAATAAAAATGGTCAGAAAAAAGGTAAACAGAATTATATTTGTGTCTGTTGTCGCAGACAATTTATAGATTGCTATCAACCTCATAAAGGTTACTCGGAAGAAGTTAA
>JAUBOM010000359.1:1115-1550 GCA_036700245.1 Microcoleus vaginatus BM001213989 | reverse complement strand
ATTTTTAGTCACAGCAACATTCAGCGAAAGCGTCACAGGATTTATTGCCAGCGACCTTAATCTTACTAACAGTACGATTAGCGGTTTCACCGGTAGCGGCACAACTTATAATTTTACCGTTACTCCCAATGCTGATGGCACTGTAAACGTTAATATCCCAGCAGCAATAGCAACGGATATTGCTGCTAATAACAATACCGCAGCAACTGGGTTAACTCGCACCTATGATGCTACAGCCCCCACAGTTGCCTTAACATCAACGGACGCAACCACAGTCAACGCCGCATTTAGCGTCACCGCCACATTCAGTGAAGATGTCAGCGGCTTTGATAATACTGATATCACCGTAGCCAATGGGACTGTCAATAACTTTGTCACACTTGATGCCAAAACCTACAGCTTTGATGTCACTCCTGCAGCTAGCGGTAATGTCAC
>JAUBOM010000359.1:0-1015 GCA_036700245.1 Microcoleus vaginatus BM001213989 | reverse complement strand
GGATACAGCAGGTAATAATAATACCGCAGCAACTCAACTGGTTCGTACTGCTAATGTCACCACACCTGACATCACCCCGCCTCGAGTTGCCTTAACATCAACGGAAACACCAACAGTAACTGGTTTATTTAGCGTCACCGCCACATTCAGTGAAGATGTTAACGGCTTTGATAATACTGATATCACCGTAGCCAATGGGACTGTCAATAACTTTGTGAAAGTTGATGCCAAAACCTACAGCTTTGATGTCACTCCTGCAGCTAGCGGTAATGTCACAGTTGATGTCCCAGCAGCAATAGCAACGGATACAGCAGGTAATAATAATACCGCAGCAACTCAACTGGTTCGTACTGCTAATTTCACCACACCTATTGTTGATGTCATCCCACCTAATCCTAACTTGAGTGCAATTTCTAACATTACTACAGCGGGTGGTACAAGCCAGACATTGACAGTTACTTTCAGTGATAGTAGTGGAGTTGATGTTAGCAGTTTAGATAGTTCGGACGTTGTTGTAAATTGGTCAGGTGGTGCTATTGGTGCTACCTTTATTAGTGCCACACCGGCTGGAAATGGTACGCCCCGCACAGCAACATATTCGTTGACGCCGCCTGGGGGAACTTGGGATAGTCTTGACAAGGGTACTTACACAGTTAATTTGCAAGCATCGCAGGTGAAGGATGTTGTTGGCAATTTGTCTGCTGCTAGCAATTTAGGTACTTTTAGCGTGAATGTTGCCGCACCCGCGCTCACACCCCCAGCCGTAACAACCCCTGTGCCATCGGTAACGCCAACACCCGCACCAACAATAGCTGAAACACCTGCTGAAACACCATCGGTAACACCGACACCGACGCCAACACCATCGGTAACACCAACACCAACAACCAACAACATCCCCAATGACGACTGCATCTGCGATGACATTGCCTATCCCAATTTAAACCAACCCAATACAGTTGAAAACACGATACTCGGTGTATCGTCCATTCAAATAGGCACTGCCAAAAACGAT
>JAUBOM010000175.1:0-11372 GCA_036700245.1 Microcoleus vaginatus BM001213989 | reverse complement strand
ATTCAAATCGTGAGGTTTGGGAATCCCCGTACCTTCAGGTCGGGGTGGATGTCAACAATGTAGTGCTGCAACTTACTGTTGGTAATCTGAGATCTTGCACCATTGTCAATAATCTTTTTTGAACAGGCAAGATGCCTGTTCCACAAAGAATAGATTTTCTTGTGGAACAGGCATCTTGCCTGTTCAGCGAGAATAGTGCAAGATGTGAGTAAATCCAACTTCGCTCAAAATTATCCAGCCAAACCGATTGTCCCTGTCGTCGCAGCGCCACAAATTCATATCATTTTAGGGTTAGGGAATGGGATACAACCATTTGCGAAATAATTGTGTTAAGCGCGGCATGATCAAATAGGTGAGCAGGATAACAGTGAGACCTGTGACCATCAGAGATGTGAGCAAGGCAGGAAGCCATGATAGTAGCGGTACCACCAAACGATTGAGAATAGAAATGGTAAAAAACACTCCCAACCATGTAACTAACGCCATTTTGTAGCGAGGGGGTGGAGCCTTCATCCATTTATTGGGCAGCGTAAACCAGGTTTCCAATCCGGTCAGGGTTTGAATATCTTCTGGCTTTTCAATCAAGGGCTGCAATCGCTCAATCCACTCTCGCCGAATATCAGATTCAAGCCAGGCCTTGAGATTGTCGTAGCAATCGAACTTGAGAATGACCACGTACTCAGGATGAGCGTGATGCTGGGGTCGAATAGTGCTGACACCCAGATGTCCCTTGAATTTTCGTGCATCTGCGGCGATGCCATGAAACCATGCTTCATAACCTTGGTCGCGCCCCGGCTTCACTACATGAGAGATCACAGTGGTGACTAGATAGTTTTCTTCACTGCTATTGCTCGCCAACGGTTCTTCCAACATAGGATTTAGAGTATTAACTGAGAGAAAAGTTTTATTGAGAACAACCGCCCTAGAGACACCAAATTGCTGGGCAATTTTCGGCAGAACGTCTTGAAACATTCGGGAGATTAACGAAGGCGATCGAAAAGCTTTGGCATAAGATCAAATGACTAGCGATATCCAGCAGCTTGTAAGGCAGCTTGGGCATGGGCGATAGCCTGCGATCGAGTCTCCTCTCCACCCATGAGATTATCGGCATGGATGGCTTCAATATCAGTGATGCCCATGAAAGCAAAAATGAGTCGCACATAGGGTTCTTGCAGATCCTAGGCAGAGTAAGGCGTATCTTTTAATTAGCCTGAAATTGTGACCTAGTTCTGCCCAGACAAAGACTTGCAATCATTGACAACAGCTATTAAAAACACCCTCTACGTGACTTACAACGAAGTAGTTGTCACCGCTACGTTCCACGTAAAATTGATAACCTAGCGATGACAATACTAACTCAGTTACACAGGAGCTAAACAAACTAGGCGCTTTCTCACTACTTACTGGGAGATCCAGGATTTGCCGTTGCTGCATAGCTGGTCATCAGGTTTTTGTAGTCAGGAATAAACTCTGCTAATAGGCTACCCAGTCCTTCAATATCGTTGCGCCAGTCACGGTGCAATTCACACACAACGCTAAACCAATTGACCAACTGAACTCCAGCACGAGACATTCGATCCCAAGCTGCATAGCGACAGGCTTCATTGAAGGTTCCAGAGGCATCGGTGACAACAAAAACCTCATAACCTGCCTCTAATGCCGAAAGCGCACAAAAAGTAACACATACATCAGTGACAATTCCGGCCACGATCAATTGCTTCTTGCCTGTTGCTTCTACTGCTTTAACAAAGTCCTCGTTGTCCCAAGCGTTGATTTGTCCGGGACGCGGAATAAAGGGAGCATCTGGAAACTTCTCCTTCAGTTCAGGGATGATGACTCCATTGGGGCCTTGCTCAAAGCTAGTTGTCAAAATTGTAGGCAGGTTGAAAAATTTGGCTGCACTTGCCAGCGCTAGCACATTATTTTTGAAGTCGGCGGCACCAATATCACGCACAAGTGAGAACAGTCCAGTTTGGTGATCGACCAGCAGAACCGCAGCGTTATTCTTGTCTAGACGGTTGTATTTGAATGTAGACATGAGGTATTTCTCCTATTTTGGTTATGGGTGAATGAGGCATTGCAGAATGGATTCAAGAGTCAGAAAGCCTTGAGTTGTACAACTTAAATGTGATTTTTTATTAAAAGCGAAACGTCTATTTCCTCTAAATAACTTATGGCGTAAGCTGTTGCGACATGAACTCAGTTTGCAAAATCTCACCAAATTTCACCACTCAAGATCCGCAAGTTAAGCGCTGAGTTAGGTCGCTAGTTGGTCAGTGAGGGCAGCAGCTTAAAAGTTATTTGTGAGGATTCAGAGCCAAACTAATTGCCTTTTGTAGTATACCGTAGGACAATCAACTGAACTCAATATGCTGGAGTTCGCCATGATTCGATCGACCACACCGGATGACAGGACTGCGCTTATGGCCATAGCCGACGCGATCGGCTTCCAGCCGAATGAGGTTGAGGAACTCAGCGAAATGCTGGCTGATTACTTCAGTGGCGACGGCGAGAGTGCTCATTTCTGGCTGACCGATGACGACAATGGGCCAGTTGGGGTCGCCTACTGCGAGCCAGAACGGATGACCGATCAGACGTGGAACCTACAATTGATCGCGATCCGACCTGACCGCCAAGGACAAGGACGCGGTGCGACACTGCTGCGCTACGTTGAACAAACGTTGACGGCGCGGGGCGGGCGCATATTGCTGGTGGAAACGTCAGGGCTGCCGGACTTCGATCGCACGCGGGTGTTCTACGCGAAATGCGGCTACGAGGAGGAGGCGCGCATTCGCGACTTCTACGCGGCGGGCGATGATAAAGTCGTGTTCCGCAAAGTGTTAAGCGCAGACTAGACCACGGTCTGGGGCAATCGGCTTACACAACTCTGTTGCAGCGAACTAGCGAGAGATCTTGTTGGAGTCGCAAAGGTTACTTGCAATTGCTCAACAGGAAAGTTAAGGCGATTCTCCACGGGAGAGGGTAGGCCAAGGCAGATTGATATGTATGATTGTGTCAACGCCCCTAATGCTCTCAGAGTCGATTTTTGAGCGTTCGTCAATCCCATTGCCTCTCGATCGTGCCTTCAGCCGATCGCCCATCAACGTCCTAATACAGCCACCAGTTGCGACATCCCACACTTTAATTGTGCGAATGATAAATTAGGTCTTTTGGGCAATGATATAAACATGATTTTCAGGATACTGGTCATATTCGAGATGGCGGCAGGTGCAATGATGCTCAACCAGAATTTGCAGGAAAGTATCTACACCCAAAGTGCTGTAATCAAAGTCTTGACCTTGAAATGCTCCCGAAACCTCGCTGCTTGTATGTCCGCCGCCACAAGTGAACAGGATCACTCCATTTGGTTCAAGCGCATCGGATAGCTTTTGTATCACAGGCGCTTGCTTGTTGATTGGCAGATGAAACGTGCTATCCCACGCTGCAATCAGGCTGTAAAGTTTCGGCGGCAGCCAATCACAAATGTCTTCGCGGTAAAACGTGATTTCTGGATGTAGCCGCTGAGCTAAATTGATCATTTCGCTAGAAATATCAAGTCCTTCAGGCTGAAATCCATGCTCGGATAAACTGTTAATAAAACGCCCGCTGCTTCCACACCCGACATCAAGTGCTGCGTGCTGCTTAGAAGTAAATTCGATCGCCCGTTCTAATTGGACAATCCCGTAGGTTGAATCTTGATGCTCAGTTTGCCACCATTGGGCAATTCGGTCGTAGCGGGCCGATGTATCATTTGGCTCCATAGAGTGACCTCATAAGTGTCGATCGAGATTTTCAGCGAACTAGCGAGAGATCTTGCTGGAGTCGCAAAGGTTACTTGCAACTTCTCAACAGGAAAGTTAAGGCGATTCTCCACAGGAGAGGCTAGGCCAACGCAGATTGATATGTATGATTGTGTCAACGCCCCTAATGCTCTTAGAGTCGATTTTTGAGCATTCGTCAATCCCGTTGCCCCTTGAATATTCATACCTTCATACAGCCGATCGCCCATCAGCGTCCGGTTACAGCGTCCGGTGGCGACATCCTACAGCTTAATCGTGCGATCGTCACTGCCACTCAATACCACTTGACCATTCGAGCTAAACATTACCGACGTGACCCAACTCGTATGTTCGTGCGACACTTTTAGGCAACTCTCCGTTTGCAGATTCCATAATCGAACGGTGCGATGGCACTACCACTGGCTAAGGTTTGACCATCTGGGCTAAGGGCAATAGACTAGACTCCACCTGTATGCCCCCGCAAAACTCTAATGCAGTTCCCCGTCTGGAGATCCCAAAGCCGAATCGTTTGAGCGTACCAGTTTCACAGATTGGATCGATCGAAACCCGCCGTTTAAGTGGGGTGCGGTAGCGGTTGCTGCCCCCTGCAGATGTGCTGCCGTATTAAGTGGATTTTCAGGCTAAAGACCGTTAAACTATGCGATTGCAATATTAAGGAGAAATGGATGATGATTAGTAAAGATGCAAAAGGGCTGGGAATGCCCTGGGAAGACGAGTACGGCTATGCTCAGGCGGTAAAGGTCGGTGACACAATTTATGTCTCCGGCCAACTGAGCCATGATGATCGAGGAAACTTCGTTGGGCCGG
Organism: Microcoleus vaginatus BM001213989; assembly: GCA_036700245.1. Taxonomy (GTDB): domain Bacteria; phylum Cyanobacteriota; class Cyanobacteriia; order Cyanobacteriales; family Microcoleaceae; genus Microcoleus. Next base: position 6,765 of record JAUBOM010000175.1, on the reverse strand, counting down.
CCCCGCTGGACGAGCAAGGCCGGATACAGGATCACTCGAACATGGAAATCCAGATGCGGCAAACCTATGTAAACGCCAAGAAACTCCTCGCGAAATATGGCGCTACGTTGGACAATGTGGTGGAGGAAGTTGTGTATGTTACCGACATGGATAAAGCGGTTGCGGCTGCAGGACTCGTGAGAAAGGAGGTGTATGGCTCAGAGAAACCGCAGGTTGCCAGCACCATCCTTGTGACTCCGCGCTTGGCTTTCCCTCCGCAGCTCATCGAGATCAAATTCATCGCTAAGGTTTAGCTACTTGTAAAAATCGGCGTTGCATATTGGCGGGATGATTTTGAATTTTATCAAAGCTGAAAACCCTATTTTTTCGGGCGGGATCTTCGGCCTACCCCACAAGATTCATCCCAAAATTATGCAAAGCCGAAAAGACAAGTGCGATCGTGTCTTTTCGGGCAAATCGAGACAGGCCAGGTTTTGGAGTTGCAGGCCGAAAGGGTCTATTTGGTGGGAACCCTAAGGATTAGGGCTGAGGTCAAACAAATTCCCCTGCTGTGGTTGTTCAACATTCGCTGATTGCTGATGGTCAAATATGCGTTGCTTTCCTTGGAGTAGCGCTTCAGAACTCATCACCAAGTGAGGATGGCGCGTTACAGTCCTCTGACGGATTGGAGAGATTGATAAGAGTTGCAGTTATGGTTCCATTGGAACGAGATATTCAGCGTAACAATTGAATTAATTCCCCCATTTGTATTATAATTTAATTCAAAAGTTAATATTAATTAATTAACAGGGCTTAAACAAAAAAATACTGCTCAGCATGGTAGGATTTGGCGGCAGATAAAGCTAGTTTCGCCTTTACTTGGACTTGAAATTTGTTTAAGTCCCGCTAAGGCAAACGCCAGAGCTCGATCGACTTGTCAACTGCCTCATTGAGATAAAACCTTGGAAAATCGAGATATAATGCAGGCGGCCGCACCCTACAACTACAGCCAGTGACAGTTAGCCTTAGCCCAGGGAATAAAATTTTTCGTTTCAATTTCTGGCTGTCAGTGGGAAAGTGGGGATTTCTGTTCCAGATTCTGGCAGAGGGGGGCGCAGACAAAGATAAACTAGCGGCCCTAACAGCGGAACTAGAGAGACTGCCCAAAAAATGCGATCGTCCGAGAGTCCGCGGCGTGCCATGTCGTCTCCCAAAAGAGAGGGAAATATTACAGCCATCAAGCAACAATCCCAAGTTATTAAATGCACAAAAGGAATTGATTGCCACTGCCTGACATAATCTCCCCAATCTCCATTTAACCAAGCCCAAGCTAACAGCCAGATAGTAGTTAGTAAAAGTACAACGCCTGTCCAGCGGGAGTCTGATATTTTGATCAACATATCTTTGCGACCGGAAAATTGTGGCTGGGGCTGGCGCAGGAGTAAGTAGGGAATTAAGCCGATGATACCCGCGCCGTTGGAAGCGATGAAAGCAGGCCCAGCGGATATATTTTGGGTTCTCTCATCAATGAATAGGAGGCAAGCGTAGACCATCGGCCACACTCCCATGAGAGCGAATATGGTGACAAGGTAAGGGTTAATTCCTTCTAGCTGCAACTTGAGCATTTTTTCCATAACTGTTAGCGTTCCGGGCCGATCGAGAGGAGCTAGCAGCAAGGTGTAGGCAATAAATGTTGCCCACAGCAACCACAGAAACATTTTTGTTTTCATTATATATAACGAGTAGTGGAAGCCGACTAAAGTAACTTATGGTAAAGTAGCGGCCGAGTTAGCGGCGTCTATCTTAGGTGATAAGCAGTAGGATTGGAACAGCGGCTGCAAACCCGGTTTTAGTTCGGGGATGAAAAGCTCTACAGCAGCCGATCCTTACTTTAGGCAGACGCAGGGCCACCTCAGGAGAGATACATTTTAAATAATCGGTTGTTTTCATTACATAACCCCTTAGAAGAAAGAAGAGTTTCAGCGATGAACTTAATATCTGTAGAGGAACTCAAAGCGCTGGTACAACAATCTCCTGGATTGTGCGTCTCAATTTATATGCCAGTCGCTCAAGGAATAGAAATTCAACAAAATCCGATTCGGTTCAAAAATTTAATCAGAGAGGCTGAAGAGAAAATTGTAGAGTACGGATTTGACAAAAAAGAAGCTGCAGAATTGCTAGAGCCAGTCAAAGCAGAAATTGACCAGGAAAACTTTTGGGAAAATCAAAGCAACCTGCTGGCGATTTTTGTCGGTTCGGGATTTTTCCGCTACTATACCTGTCCGGTGAATTTTGACGAATTAGTGGTTGTAAGCGACAGTTTTCACGTCAAACCGCTGATGCCTCTGCTGACAGGAGATAATTTATTTTATGTTTTAGCCCTCAGTAAAAAGGAAGTGAGGCTGATTGAGTGTACGGCTTACGGTGCTCGGGAAGTTGAAGTTGAAAACTTGCCGAAAAGCCTTGATGAGGCTCTGCGATATGACCCGACTGCTAAAGATGGTCAGTTTCGGATTGCTACTTCAAAAGGAGGCACTAATAATCCTTTTCAGCATCCGGGAAGTGTTCACGGCCAAGGAAGTCCGGATCAAGATGAGCCCCAGCAGGAAATTTTGCAGTATTTCCACATAATTGATGGGGCGCTGCACAAATATTTGCGCAATAAAAAAGCTCCTTTAGTGTTAGCTGGAGTTGAGTATTTGCTCCCGCTTTACCGAGAAGCCAATACCTACCCGCATTTATTTGAAGAAGGAATTACAGGCAGTCAAAAACTTCTCAAGCCGGAAGAGTTGCGGGCCGAAGCTTTGCCGCTGGTGGAACCCTTGTTTTTGCAGGCTCAGTCAGAGGCGATCGCACAATACCACGATCTGACAGGAAGCGATAAAATTTCTGCTGATTTGAAAGAAGCTGTTTCGGCTGCTTATTTTGGACGGGTCGATCGACTGTTTGTTGCTCTTGGCGTTCAGCAGTGGGGTACTTTTAATCCCGATACGAACGCGGTGCAAATCCACCCAGAAGCAGAATTGGGCGACGAAGATTTGTTGAATGCTGCAGCAATTCAAACTATTCTCAACGGCGGAACTGTTTACGCGGTGCCGCCGGAACAAGTGCCCGAGGAGGCGCCTTTAGCTGCTATTTTCCGCTATTAATTTACCAGGTTTAAAGCAATGGAATCTTCTTCAGTCACAAATTCCGACAAACAAAACCAGACTAGCACCGGCGATACCGAACGCTGGGCATCTTTAATTGGCGGCGGGGCGCTGGTGCTTTTTGGTTTGTCGCAGCGTTCTTTGAGAGGTGCTTTGCTGGCGGTTGCGGGCGGCGGTTTAGCGGCCCGCGGGCTGGGGGTTGTGGAGGGTTTGCAGTCGGCGGCAGATCCGAATCAAAGCATTAAAGTTGAAAAGACGGTGACGATCGACAAACCGGCTGAGGAATTGTACCGTTTATGGCGCAATTTTGAAAATTTGCCTCGGTTTATGAAGCATCTCAAACACGTTACGGTAATAGATGAAAAACGTTCTCACTGGATTGCCAGCGCGCCGATGGGCAATAGTGTGGAATGGGATGCAGAGATTGTCCGCGAAGAAGAAAATCGCTTAATTGCTTGGGCGTCTGTTGAAGGGGCTGATGTTGAGAATTCAGGTTTTGTGCGCTTTCAACCGGCACCCGCAGGGCGCGGTACTGAAGTAAAAGTTGTCATCGAATACAACCCTCCGGGCGGTGCAATTGCTGCTGGTGCTGCTAAACTATTTGGCGAAGCTCCCGAACAGCAAATTGCCAACGATTTGCGCCGCTTTAAGCAGTTTATGGAAGCTGGGGAAATAGCTACGACCGAAGGCCAATCTTCGGGCCGCAAGTAATCAGTTAGCTCGTCTCGGGTAAATTAATGGTAATTCCTGTAGGGGCGGGTTTTACCAAAAATCTTTGATTCACATCGACAATATCTACAAACCCGCCCCTACCGGGCGACTTTGCTCGCGGGCAATTCAAGGGACATGATATTATATCATGTCCCCCGATCTAACAATCATAAAGTTTGTAGTCAGGACTTCACTCCTCTCTCTGGGGCTAGGAATCAATCAGGACTAAAATCCTTACTAGAAACCGTAGATTTTGTGTAGGCAACGTATATATTTTTAACATTATTAACTGATGTCCTCAGAAGTGGTTTTTGGAAATGCGGGCGCTGAAGGCGCTAGTCGCGGCGGGTGGTTTGCAGGTCACTTTATGACGCCGGGCGACGACCCGCGATCGACTTCTGTTTTAGAGGTAAAATGGGGCACTCACCCCGCCGGAGATTGTAGGACTCAGTGGGCGGTAAACGCGCAAGCCACCACGCTTTCTATCCTGGTAAAAGGGCGGTTTCGCCTGCAATTTCCCGAGCAAGAAATCTTGCTGTCTCGGGAAGGAGATTATGCTCTCTGGCTGCCGGGAGTGCCTCATTATTGGTCAGCCGAGGAGGATTCTACGATCGTCACTGTGCGCTGGCCTTCCCTGTCGGGAGATAGTTCTGGCGTTAAGAATTCACTTTAACTTCGGGAACCAAAAGGCGGCCGGTATAACCTGCGCCCTGGTAGCGATCGATCGCCTCTGATGCGATAACATCCGCTTTCCCACTCTCAACCAGCGCTACGCAAGCACCCCCAAAACCTCCGCCCGTCAGCCTTGCCCCAAAGACTCCGGGGATTGACTGCAAGATTGCCGCCAGCGCGTCTACTGCCGGCACCGAAACTTCGTAGTCGTCGCGCTGACTCGCGTGGGAAGCATTCATTAACTCGCCAAAACGCGCTGCTGGCAAAGATTTTACCGCTTCGAGCACGCGGTTGTTTTCGGTAACGACATGGCGCGCTCGCCTCCGGAGGGGTTCGGGCAATACTTCCACTGCTTGCGGATCGGCGATATCCCTGAGAGCCTTAACTCCCAATATCCGGGCGGATTCCTCGCACTCGGCGCGCCGCTGGTTGTAGCCACTTCCTGCTGCTAGTTTGTGGCTTTCGCCACTGTCAATGATTAAAATTTCTGTGCTTGCGGGAAAAGGTATCGCGCGGCATTCCAGGCTGCGGGTGTCGATAAATAGCATCGTGTTGGTATCTGCTAAACTCGACGCCATTTGATCCATGATGCCACAGTTCAAGCCGGCATACTGGATTTCGGCTTGCTGTCCGATTTGAGCTAGCCGCACGTCATCTAGGGGGAGATCCAGCAGCGCGCGCAGTCCTCTAAGGGTTGCTATTTCTAAAGCGGCGCTGCTGGACAAACCGGCTCCGATCGGTACACTCGAGGTAATGTAGAGATTTATTGGCGGTACTTTGTATCCTTCTTGTTCTAAAAGTCTCAGGCAGCCACAGATATAACTGACGAAGTTTTGCGGTATGGTATCCTCGTCTGAATAATTTATGAGTTCGTCATATTCTGCTGAGTAAAAATGGTGTAGAGCGTCGCTGCTGAAGCCGATTTCTACTGTTGTGCACTGGGGAATCGCAGTTGGAAGTACAAATCCATCGTTGTAGTCTGTGTGTTCGCCCAGCAGGTTTACTCTTCCGGGCGCGCTGGCTGTGGTTTGGGGTAATGTACCAAATACTCGTTGGAATTTCATTTTTGGGGAATTGGTAATTGGGAATAAATTAATTTATTTTTTATCGTTTATCTTTTTATAGTGCCCAATTTTTTTTGTTAATTCAACCCCTGTTAACAAAAATAAACATGACCCTAGGTTAGGAAAAAATAGAGAGCTGTGATAAAATGACAGCCTAAGATTTCTCCAACAATTCAAAAAATGCGATCGACCAGACCTCGGAAACAGTTTGCTCAACATTGGCTCAAAAGCGAGAAAGCCTTAGATAAGATTGTGAAAGCGGCTTCTTTGGATGGCGATCGCGTCCTGGAAATAGGGCCGGGTACGGGGATTTTGACTCGGCGTTTGCTGCCTGCGGCTGAGTCTGTTGTTGCTGTGGAGATCGATCGAGATTTGTGTCTCAAGCTAGCCAAACAACTCGGCAAAACCGACAATTTTTTACTGCTGCAAGGCGACATCCTGGAAATGGACTTAGAGGCTGAACTAACAGCCTTCCCCAAATTCCAAAATCCCAATAAAGTTGTTGCCAATATTCCTTATAATATTACCGGCCCGATCCTGCAAAAACTGCTGGGAACGATATCTGTTCCTGCTGCTAAACCCTTCGACTCGATCGTGCTCTTAGTGCAGAAAGAAGTGGCCCAAAGGCTTTACGCTAAACCGGGTTCGACAGCTTTTGGCGCTTTGTCGGTGCGGGTGCAGTATTTAGCAGAATGCGAGTTAATTTGCGATGTGTCCTCTAAAGACTTTTTTCCGCCGCCAAAAGTCGATTCCGCCGTGGTGAGGCTGCTTCCCAGACAGATAGAAACTGCGGCGGTTAATCCGCGCTATTTGGAGAATTTAGTTAAGTTGGGATTTGGTAGCAAGCGCAAGATGCTGCGAAATAATTTGAAAGGGGCTGTGGATTTAGATAAACTCGTTCAATTGCTAGAAGAGTTAAAGATAAATCCTCAATCTCGCGCTGAAGATTTAAGCGTGGAGCAATGGGTAAATTTGAGTAATAATATTATGTGCGAGGTTTGAAGTTAACGATTTTGTTAGATACCCGAATTCTTAAAGAAGTCTGGTATCTAGATCTTCTATTTTTTTATAGGTAGTGATGGACAGTAATGGTTTAATAGATTAAATCCACATAAATTTCAGAGGTCAAAGTATAGAATGTCCTAATTGCCAAAGCGATTTTTTTTATTAAAAATGGGCAGACTTATTAC
>JAUBOM010000358.1:0-1557 GCA_036700245.1 Microcoleus vaginatus BM001213989 | reverse complement strand
CATCTTTTTTTACCATAAATCGGTCTAACCTTTGTTAGCTATGGCTCAAGACGGGGTTGTCACCCCCTGAACGAAAACTCTCTGCTGCCACTCGAAATATTTTTACCAATCTAATCAAAGGCTAAAAAAAGAATCTTTTTTTAGCCTTTGATTGATTTTCGTTTTTTTGAGCCGGAGCAATATCTCTACTTCTCTTCTTTTTGTGTGAAATATCTATTAATAATTCTCCGACATAAGCTTTATCTCCTTGAAATCTTTGGGTGGGACTTAGTTCCGAACGCCTATTTATCAAAATTGTTATGTCGGCAGTAGCTCCGGTTTCTCCAACTATTATATCAACAATTTATTGGTTAGAAAGCATTACAATTAGTGGGTTATTTTTGGTATGTCTTTTTTGTTATCCTCTCGTCAGCCTTTTTATGCTGTTGATACCCTTTAGGTCTTTGTATAGCTCGATCATACCTATCTATTATCAACTCAAACTCCGTCAATATTTCAATCACCCATGAATATTACGAATCATTTTTTTTTACTTTTTCTAATTAAAAAGCGGGCAAAAGTTCTCTAAATATTTTTGGTGGCGGTGAAATATATAATTAACGGTTGATTCGCTGACTCCCAATTGTACGCCGAGAATTTGAAATGTCGGCAAGTGATGCAAGTATACGCTTGGTCACTAGAAGTTGTTCTGCGATCGCAAGTTTAGGTTGCCGACCACTTCTAGCTTTAGCTTTAATGAGGCGGGTTTTATGAATTTATTAAAGCTTTTTTTGATGATTATATAAATTTCCTGCGTGAGTAATTAGTTCTATTAGTTGGTCGTAGTCCATACCCAATACCCTTTAGGTTTCTGATAGATGTTTTTCTATATATTCTCGGAGTTGGCTCAGATTTTTTGAAGGTAAAATTCTCTGATAATCTCAGATCGTTCACTCTGACATTTCTTTTTGGGAGATGTCTAATCAAAAATTAAGCTTATAATTATAGCAGATGTTGAAGGAAGAAGTCCTGCATGAAGTTGCAATCGACTGCATGGGGAAAGTGCTTCAGGGGGCGACAAGCGCCCCTGAACCTTTACAGGCTTAAGTTTTCGCACGATCGCAGATATCAAAAAAATTTCGGCTTATTGACCAAATAATCTGAAGAACAAAAAAGTACCCAGTTGTGATAAAAAAGAAGGGTCTCGCTAATACCACAAGACCCCAATCAATAAAATGTTACCCTCATTCTATCACGACCTACTGGAAAAATACCTAAGCCCAACACAGTTAGTTACTCTTCAAATGTTGGTATGGTTGTTACAGACTCAACAAGAAGTCAGAAGAGAACGATTAGCGGCTACCCTGCAATTACCGATCTTACAAAGTAGTCGCCGCCGCCACATACAACGATTTCTAAAGATTAAAGCGCTCAGCATACTTGTGCTGTGGTTTCCAATTGTCAAGGAGGTAATAGCCCGTCAGATCACAGCGGGGAGTCAATTAGTCATTGCATTGGATAGAACCCAGAAGTGTTGAAAGTGAATAAATAAGTGATAAAAATCGCCCACAATATGTT
>JAUBOM010000174.1:0-11549 GCA_036700245.1 Microcoleus vaginatus BM001213989 | reverse complement strand
AAGACGATCCGAGTCTTACACACCATCTCTGGGCTTTTACACCCTTTATCCCTTCGTAGGGAACCCACGCAGAAGCCCTGTTTCCCAAGGCAAAAAACTATTTTCGTATGACAAACTTGGTTTCTATTTTACGTTAGGGCGTTACCTTGTCAACCAGCGGTCTGTCTTTTCCCCCTTTCTCTCGCAGTTATCCTTGGTAAGCATATTACTGCTACTGTGACCTGTTGTTTGCAGTCGAGTGGGCGGGTCGCAACCATTTATATCTTACACTATTAGACAACAAGATCGGGAAACTTTCGATTATTTCTTAGACCTTGCTTGGCTTATATCCCAACGCCCAATTGAGTACAATTACAGCGTGGGACTTACGCCAATTGAGTTAAAACCTCCCTATTCTCGCCACTTGATTGAACAGCCTTGAGCCTCTGTACTCGAAGGCTCCACGGGTTCGCTTTTGAGCAATTGGTCGATCGCACTCCGCAGATAAGACACCCCCACCGCCGCCGGATCGTCGGCGTTGTCGTCAATTAAACCTTTATAGCGCAATCTGCCGTCTTGATCTAACAAAAAAACCTCCGGCGTTTTAGAAGCCCCAAAACTTTCAGCCACATCTTGAGCAACATCTCGGATGTACGGGAAGTTGAGTTGATTGTTGGCTGCAAAAGTTTTCATATTCTCAAAACTGTCGTCGGGATACTGGTTTGGATCATTTGCATTAATCCCGATTAAAGTAACATCTCGATCTTGAAAATCTGCTTGAAGTTCTTTCATACGATTGAGATACAACTGCACGTAAGGGCAATGATTGCACATAAATATCACCGCAATCGCCCGAAATTTTTCTAAATATCGAGATAAATGGTGAACGTCTTCGTCAATTCCCGGCAGTTCAAAATCGGGAGCGTAGCCGTTAATGGGAGTTCCGGTTGTTTCCATTAGTAAACTCATTTTTTCAGGAGGTGAAGAGCAGTTTTGCCAGCATGAAACTGTCAGTGCGAATAAAATTGGCTGTTTTTTGCTTTAGCTTAATTCTAGCCTTGCCAACAGCCTATTTTGATTCGTACTTCGCGATTTATCCCTCGTCTGGCTTTAGCCAACCTTGAGCCAGAGCTTGATATCCAATAAGTTTGTATGCTAATTTGGCGGCGGTAAATTCTGAGACTACAGAATCTACAAGAGGTGCTAATTCCATAATGTCACACCCGATTACTTCATAGGACTCGAAGATGCGGCGCAAAAATGCGGTGAGGGAATACCAATTTAACCCACCCGGTTCGGGTGTGCCCACCCCTGGAATTAAAGTCGGATCGATGCCGTCTAAGTCTATAGTCAAAAATACTCGCTTAGTTGTGATGCTGGCAATTGCCCGATCGACCCAATCCGGTTGAGTAGCGATTTCTCTGGCTCGAATCACGTTTAGCTGTTTTGCTTTAATCAAGTCTGCTTCTTCCTTGCAGATAGCGCGAATCCCGATTTGCAGTGTCGGTAAGCCCATATCTACAATACGCCGCATCACGCAGGCGTGGTTGTGGATCGAGCCTTCGTACTCGTGCCGCAAGTCGCCGTGGGCGTCGATTTGCACGACTGTGAAAGGTTCATCCGGGTATGCTTGGCGATAACCTTCGACAACGCCTGCAGTGATGCTGTGTTCGCCTCCAAGGGAGATGACAAATTTATTTTCGGTAACTAGCTGGTGGACTGCAGCTTGGGTGACTTGCAGCATTTCTGAGGATGAAACCGGTTGTCTGTTGCGAGTATCGGCGATCGGCTCTTTTGTATAAATTCCGACATCGTAGCAAACTTCGGAATCTAGTTCTTCGTCGTAGCACTCGAGTTGATGAGAAGCTTCTAGAAGTTTTGCCGGCCCGTTTTCGCACCCCCGGCGGTAAGTGGTGGTAGCTTCGTAGGGAATTGGTAAGATTACTACTTTGGCGGTGTCGTAGTCTGGTACAATTTCCGACCCCAGAAACGGTACGACGGCAGTGGAAATGATCGTTGGCATAAGGGAAATTTCAATAAGGCAAAGAAGTCAGCATCTTTAATCGTGACATAATATCGGCTCTAACTGCAAAGTCAGAACGAATAAGGAAGAAGGAAGAGAAATGAACCGCAGAGAGCGCTGAGGGCGCTGAGGTTCGAGGGAAGGAAGGCTATTGATTTATGTCCGGACACTCTCCCCGTGGTTGCCTCGAATTACGATACCTTTTGTAGTGAGGACTTGACTCCTTGTTACTCTTAAATTTTCACTCTGATGACCGAAAGCAATTTGGTCACAGGAGGGGAGCAATTCTTCAATTCTTTAATCTTTAATCTAAAATCGCATGACATCTTCTACTCCCACTTCGTCAACAGTTGCTGCACCTCAAACTTGGCTGTGGAAAGGCTTTCCGATTTGCTACCAGGCTGCGGGTTCCCAGGGGCCTGCGGTGGTGTTTGTCCACGGTTTTGGTGCGTCTTGGGGCCACTGGCGCCAGAATTTGCCGGCGCTGGCTGCTGATTGTCGCTGTTATGCGATCGACCTCATCGGTTTTGGCGGTTCTGCTAAACCCCAGCCCAAGCTTGAAATTGACTATACTTTTGAAACTTGGGGACAGCTAATTGCTGATTTTTGTCGGGAAGTTGCGGGCGGGCCGGCTTTTTTGGTGGGAAATTCGATCGGCTGTGTGGCAATTATGCAAGCGGCTGTTGATTTTCCTGACATTGCTGAGGGCGTAATTTTAATCAATTGTTCCCTGCGCTTGCTGCACGATCGCAAACGCGCCGAATTGCCTTGGTATCGCAGTTTTGGAGCCCCGATCGCACAAAAAGTTTTAAATGTCAAGTGGATAAGTCAATTATTTTTTAAACAATTAGCAACGCCAAAAACACTAAAAAAAGTGCTTTTGCAAGCTTATCGCCGTCCTGAATCTGTCACCGACGAACTCATAAATATGCTGCTGGAACCTGCCAAAGACAGCGGCGCAGTCGAAGTATTTGTGGCATTTATCAGCTATTCTCAAGGGCCGCTACCGGAGGATTTGTTGCCGCGTTTGAGCTGTCCTGCTTTGATTTTGTGGGGTACGGATGACCCTTGGGAGCCGATCGCTTTGGGGCGAGAATTGGCAAAGTTTCCCGCTGTTGAAAAGTTTATTCCTTTGGAGGGAGTGGGCCATTGTCCTCAGGATGAAGCGCCGGAATTGGTTAATCCTATTTTACTCGATTGGATTAAAGAGCGATCGGCATTTGCAGAAAATTAGTGCTTTTGCTCCTTTGGTGCGGGAAGAATTGGTATGATGATTGAACCGCGAAGACGCGAAGAACGCGAAGGAAGAAGTAGGAAGAAGAAATTAGGACACGGTACTGGTGTGTCTTCGGTATCATAAGGAGTGCAGCCGTAATTGATATTATATCAAATCTGTTAGCATCGGAATTATTGATATCTCTCTTCTATTCATCTGCGTGAATCAGCGTCTATCCATTGTCATCTGCGGTTACTAAATTCTCTTTTTTTAACCGCAGATGAGGGCAGATAAACACAGATTAACGCAGATGAATTAGATCAATTCCGGTTGCAATATCGGTGATTGTTGACTGTTGACTGGAGTTTACTACAAATTCTCTCCCCGTCAGATCCTCTAACACCATAGACAATCTAGATGCACAAAAGCTTAATGATATGGTTGCGGTTATTTTGACTCAATTCTAAGCGATCGGGTTAACTTAGAATTGAGAATTTTTAGGGGTTGAAGTGGGAGCTATATTTCCGCGCTCTCGCCAGAGCAACAAGGGAATGCTTAACGTTCCTAAAATCATCACAGTTCCAGCTAGAATCCAAACGAGCACACGATTGGGGCGATAATCACCTCGCTCAATTTGCCAGAAAACTCGATTATAACGCCATGCTGCTAAGGCAATCACCGCAATGCCAAAAACGACTAGACTTAGCCCTAAAGTTTCGGAGTTGAAGAAGGGAGGGGAGGAAACTTCTTGCTGAGTCACTGTAGCTTGAAATTGACGGAGAAATAAACTGAACCGACTGATCGCGAACCCAAAACCAATTAAAGCCAGTGAAGTTCGTAACCATGCAAGAAACGTGCGTTCATTTGCTTGATGTTCCCGCTGTCGGTCTATTTTAGGACTGTTGTTCATCAACCCTACCTTTATAAAATATCTTAGGCTTTCTCTCGTTGATTTTTGTGTCAGTTCTGATTGCGGAGGGAAGTATCGGTATTGCGATCGTGATTCATCATCACCAAAAAAAATAGTATCATAGGTATGGCGCAGAAACCGAGTTTTTTTAGGCAAAGACTGTGTTATAGCCTTTACTTCCGGTAAAAACCTTCCAGGCATCCGAGTAGGCAATTCCTAGCTCATCAACCCGGTTTCTGAAAAATCTTGGTTTGGTAATTAGAAATCTACGAATCAACCGGGTTTGTGAGGATTAGTGCGCCCAGGATTGTATGGGTAAATCGCCAAAAAAGCGATCGCCTCCATCTCTACCAACATAAAAGAAGAGGACACAGCATTGCTGTGTCCCTCAAATACCGCGGTTAAAACCCAGTTTAAAAAGACTTAAAGTCCCCGCCAGACTGATTTTTTTTGCTCAGCCAATCCTGGCCCAATCTAATTGTCACGTCCGACTGCAAAGAACCGGTACTCTCAACCAGCACATCTCCAAAACCCAAAAACTGGCGAATCGCTTCAGCACCTTTAACATCGCCGTCTTGAGCTATTAGAGTAGTTACCTCTAGCGGTTCGGGCCAAGCTTTATAAACCTGAACATTCCGATAGCCAGCGCGAGTCAGAGTATTAGCAAAATCTTCAACAGCCGATGGATCTCCGGTACTATCTTGAATCGCCACCTTCAGAAAAGTCGAATCAGCATTCTCAATTTGCCAAGTATTTTGGCCGAAGTCAAAATGTTTCGCCATCAGAGTTTCGATGGCATCTTGGTCTGGCAACCAAAAACTAGCCTTGTAATCCTTAGAATCGCTGAACCTGCCGGGAACCATCAACATCTGCACGCCAGCGCGATCGGTTTTAGTAGCAAAACCAGCCAAAGCCACCAATTCTTCTATACTCAAATTCGTGTCAAGGTGAGACTGAATCACCGATAAAATCTTCGGTAGTCGAGACAGTAAACCTACATTAACTTCCTGTTCGACAAAAGCCCGCATCAACAATTGTTGCCGCTGCACCCGCCCGATATCCCCCAAATCGTCGTGCCGGTAAAGCAAATATTGCACTATTTGTTCGCCGTTGAGGTTCTGCTTGCCAGCCTTTAAATTTATATATAAATGCTGGCTTTCATCGGTATACTTCATGTCTTTAGGGACATTAATAGTAATGCCACCAAGTGCATCTACCAAGCTTTTTATGCCTTGAATATTGACGGTGACATAGCGGTCAATTCCCACGCCGCCTAAGAGTCCGCTGACTGACTTGGCCGACGAAGCCGGGCCGCCGTGGTAATTGGCTTCGTTGATTTTCACGACACCCCTGCCTTCAACATAGGTGCGGGTGTCTCGGGGAATGGAAAGCACGCTTAACTTTTTATTTTGAGGGTCAAACCTAACCAACAGCATGGTATCGGTTAACCCCTTGAAAGAGTTTTGCCAGACATCGTATCCCTGCTCCTTATCGGGATGGCCGTGGAGGTCTGAACTCAGAACTTTAAGTCCTAAAACTAAAATATTAACTGGACGAGTCAGCTCCGGCATCTTCATGCTGAGCTTTGCCATGTCGCCTTGAGAAAATACCGCTGCTTCTTCAGGGCTCAACTTTTGTTGCTGAAGTGGCGTTGTGGAAAGGGAGACGGCTAGCAACGCTCCGGCTGTGGCTGAGAGCATGGCTACTCCAGCCAAACCAAAACCAAAACCCAGCCAGCGGCCTCGATGGGGCTGGGAAGATTTTTTGGTTGAAGGTTGAGCAGTTGATTGTTCGATAGGGTCTTGATTAGGAGTTTTTTGAGCTGGCACTGGCTTCCTCACACACAACAGAAATAAAAAAGATAATGGCAATATGTAGTATCAAGCTGAAGACGCACTCAATCAAGAGGGTAGGGGCTTAAAAGAACCCTAAATTATGATAAATGTTTGCCCACCACTTGCTCGGCTACGCGGCTAATTCCGGGCAACCATAGCGGTTGACGCTTCCAGAGGCGAACCATCAGTCCCACAGCAACGATGAAATAGCTGGTTGTCAGCAGGCTACTCATTAATAACATGGGAAGTGTCGGAGATTCCGCAGAAATCGCTCCAGCTTCTAAAAGAATATGTCCTAAGAGCCAACTAAAAGCAAGGGCAATTGCCAAGCGGCTGACGGCTTTGCGTTCGGGGCTGCCCTGACGACGGTAAAGTGTCCACAGGGCGGGGAAAAAGCCGATGACTGGGATCATTAATACAAACAGACTTGCACGATCGAGTTCAGGATTTTCTAAGGGATCTCTATTTTTCATAATTCGCTGCTCAAAATTTCCAGAAGGTCTGATTTTGCACAAAAGTTATTTGTTGGACGGAAAATTTATATCCTAAACCAAAATAGGGGTAGCAGGGCTGGTGCGATCGCAAAACTTGTCTATCAGAGGCAAAATTTTTCGGCGCGCCGGGGATGGCGATTCCCTTCGGGATAGCTTCGCTTCACGAGCGTTGGCAACTTTTCGGCCCGGGGAGCCGTATTTTGATAAACTGGATACAGCACAGGAGACAGGAGAACAGACTTAGCCATGACCCAATCCCAAAAACCGATCGTTATTGCTCCATCCATATTATCAGCCGATTTTAGCCGTCTCGGAGAAGAGATTCAGGCTGTCGATCGAGCTGGGGCTGACTGGATTCACGTAGATGTGATGGACGGTCGCTTTGTTCCTAATATTACTATCGGACCGCTGATTGTTGAGGCAATTCGCCCTGTTACTACCAAGGTGATCGATGTCCACTTGATGATTGTGGAGCCGGAGAAGTACGTCGAGGACTTCGCTAAGGCTGGTGCTGACATTATTTCGGTTCACGCCGAGCATAATGCTTCGCCTCACTTGCACCGCACCCTCGGCCAAATTCGGGAATTGGGCAAAATGGCTGGTGTGGTTCTGAATCCTTCGACGCCGCTGGAGTTGATCGAGTACGTGCTGGAACTTTGCGATTTGGTGCTGATTATGAGCGTCAACCCCGGCTTCGGCGGTCAAAGTTTTATCCCCGCTGTTTTGCCGAAAATTCGCCAGTTGCGCAAAATGTGCGACGACAAGGGCCTCGATCCTTGGATTGAGGTGGATGG
Organism: Microcoleus vaginatus BM001213989; assembly: GCA_036700245.1. Classification (GTDB taxonomy): domain Bacteria; phylum Cyanobacteriota; class Cyanobacteriia; order Cyanobacteriales; family Microcoleaceae; genus Microcoleus. Next base: position 4,298 of record JAUBOM010000174.1, on the reverse strand, counting down.
CGGTTTGAAGGGGAACAATACTTGGCAGGTTCTGGAAGCGGGCGCAAATGCGATCGTTGCTGGTTCTGCTGTGTTTAAGGCGAATGATTACGCAGGCGCGATCGAGGGTATTCGCCACAGCAAGCGCCCGACTCCTGAGTTGGCTGCGGTTTAATTTAAAAATTCGATCGTGTCCGTCAAGTTACCAATAGACTTGTCCTCTCAAAGCAGATTTTGAACAGGCAACGAGGGCCTGTTACACGATAATTATGGGAGAAGTCTAATAAAAAAAGTGGTTTGCAGTCAGGACGAATAGTCATTATAAAAAAATGGAAGAGCAAATTCTTCCATTTTTTTGTGGGCGATCGAGCAAAAGTATCGCCCCGATTGTTGTGCAACTCAAGCTGTTTTACGATCGCACCTGCAACGTCAGGCGCACTGGATTCTCAATCGAGTGAGGAATGCGCCAGCTAAACAGCCATTTTTTGATAGTTTTCAGCAACTCCACATCCGCCAAAGTCGAAGCCTCAGCATCCACAACTATTCGGCTGGCGCGCACCTTACTGAAGACAATTTCTAACACCAATTCGCCGTTTGTACCGCGCGGGACATTCAGAGTTGCCAAGTGTTCGTTTAAACTATCGATCGCCACTTCATCCAACCCCGCAGCGCTAACGACTTCTACAGGTGATGTGCCGCGCGGGCGCGCCTTTGACGGTGAGATCTCTTCGATCTCATCACACATTATGTCCGCAAAGTTGAATGAAATGTCGCTTTCTATTTCTATTTCTGCATCTTCTTCATCGGAGGCAAAATACTGCATAGACCCTGCAGCAGGTGCACAACTTCGCACCATCCTTTCCTCGTTTAACTCGTGTAATACATAGTCTGTGTTGCCAAATACGCCCTCATATTCCACAGCTTCCGGCATTTCTACCGGCACATTCATCGAGATGGATTCCGTACCAGGTTCGACGCGCACATCATCGCTGACAGCCACAAAAGCCGTGTACTGCGACAGAAGCTGATAAGTTAGCGCCGTTTCTGTCACTGTTTCCACGCCCACCTTGGTTTCGTACTGCACCATCTGATTCATCAAATCTTTGATGCGGTGCCGCCCCCAAAGCTGGGCAACTGCCGGATTTCCAGGATCGGTAAAGTTCATCGAGTAGGTTTGGACGTACTGGTGTCCGCCTGCACTAACCCCTTTTATCTCAAGTGTTCCAGCTTGGCGATCGCCCTTTTTCCCAAAGAGAACCAGCGGTTGTTCGGCAAATAAATCCGGCGCAACTGACGGATAAATTACCGGATTTTCGCCCTCTCCCTGCCAAGTAATTTCCAGATTCACCAACACCGGATTGTTGATTTGCCGGAAAAACTTTTCGACAAATTCGTTAACTGGTTCGTCATGCCGGACGATCCGCGAGATTCCCCGCCCGATTTCTGCAATGCGATCGAGCAAAAAGCGATTGACGGAACTCCCCGCACCGAAACTGTACAGGCGATTCCCCGATTTGAGATGTTGCTGCACTTCGGCGAGAACTTCGTTTTCGTTGCCGATGTAACCGTCGCTGAGGAATACCACAGTTCGCAAGCGCCCGGATGGTGCGGGAAAATCGATCGCCGCCCGAATCCCGCCCAACATTTCCGTACTACCCGCAGCGCAGAGTTTGTTGATATATTCGATCGCCTTTTGTCGATTTTCTGCTGTATTCGGCAGGGGTTGTTGGGACAGTTGCCGCACGGAGTCGGAAAAATCCAGAATCGAGAAAGTATCCGCTGGATTCAATCCGTTAATAAATTGCCGCAACAATGCCTGACATTGCTGCAAAGGCGCACCGGATTGCGAACCGGAAGTATCGACTAAAAATACGACATCTTTCGGAACAATTTCATCAGTTTTGTACTCGATCGCCGGAATCAAGTAAACTGCAAAATGCCCGCCGCGATCGTCCGCTTGACTTAATACCGTAGATTGAGTTTCTCCACCCGCAATTTGATAGCGAACAATCAAATCTTTGTTGGGAATTGTATCTTGACTTGCCAACTGAACGCGCACCCTCTGCCCATTTTTATGCTCGCTTGCTAAGGAAGTTTGGGGAGAGTCGAAATATTCAATTTGCAGTTGGTGAGATGGGGAATTGACGTTACGAATCGGTATGCCCGCCTCAATTTCCAGCGTCACGCCGATATCGTGTCCCGATCGCCTTCCCGGTGGCAAAATCGGGGCATTCAGCCGCGACGCATCGGGAACAATATCGGTATCGGAATTAACTGTCATTGGGGCTGGGGCACTACCGCTGGCTGCCGTTTCATCCAGCGGCGTACCGGGAATATATCGCGGCCCGACAACCATCGGAAAGACGAATTCATAATCGCCAGCTAGAAATTTCAAGCTGTCGGTATAGCGAATAGTGACATCGATTTCTTCACCGGGTTTGATGTTGGCAAGGGACTGGGTGAAAATATTATCTCGCTCTTGTTCCAGCAAACCCGCAGTCCGCCCTTCTTGTTTGGCTTTTTCGTAAATTCGCTGTGCTTCTTCGCGTTTTTTGATGCTGCCTTTAATGGTCTTATCGCCGATTTTAATTTCCATTTCATCTACCGCTGCTTCCGCAGGTAGCGGAAAAATATAGACGGCTTCCAGCGGCTTGGTGAAAGGATTTTCAAATTTTTGCGAGACTTCAACTCGCGATAAATTTCCGGCTATTTTGGCTCTGACTTCTGTATGTTTCAGGGGAAAAACGAGTTTTTCTCCCTCGGGGGAACGCACGTATAATCCACTAGTTCGATCGGTTGGAGATGTCAGGGGTGTCAAGAGCTTATTCCTCCATCAGTGATATATGAGTTGATAGATCGATCGCAAGACCATTATCGTGCCAGATCGATTTTTTGTATGCGATCGAGCAAAAAAACACGGCAATTCCCATTTCTGTCAACAATCGCCTGAAAACCTTTTTATCTCTGGTTCACAGCGAAGTCTAGATCCCCCTGGCATCCCCCTGATAGTCGCAAAACTTTGAGCAGATTCTTGTCCCCTCCGACGATGGGGGCGAACCTGGCCTTAATGGTCAAACACGAGTCTGTGACTGAATTTGACCTGTTTGGTGACACCCCGCTGGGCAGTGCCGTCTCCCTATCCCAAAATAATATTGTAGGAACACCGCACTGCCGTCTCCTAATTTCTTATTTCGAGATACTAGCGAGAATGCTTTCCATCTCTGAAAGCTCGACGGCCCCGGACAAAGTTTGACCGTTCATAATAAAGAAGGGAGTCCCTTGAATGCCCAGTTGTTGAGCGAGTTGCACGTCTTTGGCAATGGCGGCTTCGGCAGGGGGGCTGTTGCGATCGGTGTTGAATTTATCTAATTTTAGATTGAGCTTTTGGGCGATCGATGCGTACAATGGTTCGCCTAACTCTTTCTGTCCTTCAAACAAAGCGCTGTAATATTCCCAGAATTTGCCCTGCTGTTGGGCAGCCCAAGCTGCTTTAGCTGCTGGCAGCGCTTGAGGGTGAATTGAAGTCAAGGGAAAATGCTTGTAAGCTAAAGTAACTTTGTCCTGGTGTTTTGCCATAAACTGCTTGACAGTATCGTGAGCGCGCGCGCAAAACGGACATTGAAAGTCAGAGAATTCTAAAAGTACAATCTGCTGCGAAGCTGAACCCGTGGTGGGAGAATCCCCGATCGAAGATTTGGGATTAGTTTTCATCTCCTGCAAAAATGACTGCTGCGCTGCTTTGAGAGACTGCTGCTGTTGTTGCTGGTACGCTTGTACCGAATCTAAAATTGCTTGCGGGTTTTCGCGGATAACCTGCAAGACTTGCTCTTTCAACTTGGGATCGACTGAATTGCCAGCCGCTGACTGCGCGGGGGAACAACCGATAAATAGAAGGCAACCTGCCAGGAGTGCAGCCAAGCAGAAGGCTTGCTGGCTGCGTAGTTTTCGCCAAATAGTGGATACGTTCATCTTTTTTTTGTGATTCACGGCAACACTTAATCCTACATTTAATTTTGCGGAGTGTCAGGTATACCGCAGTTTAAGGTTGTGCAGCTATTTTTAGCTGTGACCAATAATTAGTCATTGGCAATCGGTAATTCGTAGTCGGTAATTTGCAATGGGTGTTAACCACCCCAACAGCTACGAACCCAATAATTAAGGTTTAAAGCATTGGCATTTAATATAATATTATGTTCCCTCAAACGACCGCAATCAAAAAGGTTTGTAATGAGGACTTGAGCCCTCCAACAGCCAGTCGATTTTAGATTTTAGATTTTAGATTTTAGATTTTAGATTTAAAAATTGACTCCACAGATGAA
>JAUBOM010000173.1:0-11606 GCA_036700245.1 Microcoleus vaginatus BM001213989 | reverse complement strand
TCTTCCGATCTCCCTCCCCCTCTCCCCCACTCTCCGCGTCATCTTTCTTTTGGGCGATCGCCTTTGGAATTTCTCTCGGTTTATCAATATTAGTTAAACACACTACCGTATTATTTCTGTTTACTCCGATTTTGTGGTTGGCTGTGGGTGCTGTGCGGCAAAAAGCTTGGGGAAGATTAGGTCAATTAACTGGTGCTCTGTTGCTGTCGGTGGCGGTGTTTGGGCCCTGGGCGAAAACCAATTGGCTGTTAATTTTGACCGGGGGAAAACGGGCAACGCTGGATTCTGCGATCGCCGAAGGAGATCCGGCCATCAATACGATCGACGCTTGGATTTACTACGGTCAACACTTACCCGAACACATTTCTTGGCCTCTGTTACTTATTCCCTTAGTAGGATTAATACTTTATTGGCGTCGCCGACAAGATAGTTCGTCAATCTTGCATCTCAACTCCTGCCGCTGGCTGGCTGTTTTCTGGGGAGGAGCTTATTTAATTAATTCTCTAAATATCAATAAAGACGACCGATATGTGATACCTTATTTGCCAGTTTTATCTATTTTCTTAGCCTACTGTTTAACGCTGTGGCCTTCTCGGTGGGGACGACAAATTCGCTGGGGTACAATTGGCTTGGCAATTCTGGCGATGCTGTTCCATATCTTGCCGCTGGGAGGTGCTTTTGGACATAGCTTAGTCCAAATTATCAGTCCCGGCAATTCTAACTATCCTTACTTGGGGAAAGAGTGGCCGCACCGAGAGGTAATTGCAGAAATTATTGATAGGGAACCTTATTTACAATCTACTTTAGGCGTGTTGCCTTCGACGCCGGAAATTAACCAGCATAATTTAAATTTTTACGGTGCTTTGGCTAATTTTCAGGTTTACGGGCGGCAGGTGGCAACGAATTTAAAACAAGTGCCGCAAGATGTGCGATCGCTCTCTTGGTTCGTAACTAAAAGTGGCCCGCAAGGTTCGATTCGCGAAGGGATTAAACAAGCTCAAAATGCAGCCGTAACCGCGATTGAAAAAGGTGATAAATTTCAGTTAGAAAAAACTTGGGTTTTGCCAGATTATACTAATTTAAATCTTTATCGCAAGCGAGTGCAGCCTGTCGAAATACAGCCGTTGAATGAAGCACGATCGCAAGTACAATTAGAGCGAGTTACTGTCGCTGCAAAAGCAGTTCCCGGAGTCACGCTGCCGGTTACTTATACTTGGTCTGGGCCTTGGCAGCAGTTGCAGTCTGGTTTAGTGTTGGTAACGTGGCAAAATCAGCAGTCTGGCAATATTCCACCGGGACAGACTTTCAGGATTTTACACGATCGCGCGATCGCCCAGGCTACTTTGCATCCGGGGATGCTGGAAGCGGATAAATTTGCTGTGGGGTTTCGAGTTGTCGATCGCACGGCGATGCTTCCTCCTGCTAATATTGCACCGGGAACTTACAATCTGCAAGCTACTTATCTAAATCGGAAAACCGGCGAAACTTATCCGATTAATGTGCCGACAGTTAGTGTTAATATCGAGGCAGAGCCTCTGGATATGCGTTCTCAGGCAGAGCCTGGAAACGAGAATAATACAGATAAGCCTGAGTTAGATTTGGTGACTCAATTGCGGGCGATGGCGGTTAATTTACCCAAAGGATTGCCCGGTTTAGAACCCGTGTTCGAGCAGATTGGGCGCATCAATCAGTACGACCCAATTCAAGATTATACCGTGCAAGCGGAACAAGCATTAGAATATCGGTTGAAACAGGAACCAAATAATCTAGAATTGGCTTATGCTTTGGCATTTTCTCGGGTATTGCAGCAGAATGTCAAAAGTGCGATCGCCGCCTTAGAAAAAGTTACCCAACTCGATTCTCAAAACCCATACGCCTATGCTTATCTCGCTTTCGTCCAGCTTTACGGCTGGCATCCCAAAGCCGCTCAAACAGCCTTAAAACCTGCTCTCGCTCTCAACTCCAATCTACCGGAAATTAGAATTTTAAACGGTGTAGCGGCTCTGATGCAAGGTAATCTCATTCAAGCATGGCAAGATTTGCAATACTTAAAAAAACTCAAAATTTAACAACCCCTTTTATTGTGGCACGGGCGTCCCGCCTGTGCTTCCGAATCGGTAAAAAACAAAAAACCAATGAACCAACCAAGAATTGTCTCTCTAATTCCCAGTGCCACCGAAATTGTAGCACTTTTAGGATTAACCGATGCAATTGTGGGCCGTTCCCACGAATGCGACTATCCCCCAGAAATCCAAAATTTACCTGTTTGCACTCAGCCTAAATTTAATCCCGAAGGAACTAGCAGCGAAATTCACAACCGCGTGACAGAATTGTTGCAAAATGCCCTCAGCGTGTATAAAGTAGAAATAGATACTTTGGAAAAATTGCAGCCGACTCACATTATTACTCAAGCTCAATGTGAAGTCTGCGCTTGTTCTCTAACAGAGGTTGAACAAGCAGTAAGCACGCTGGTAAATAGCAAGCCGGAAATTATTTCTTTGCAGCCGAATCTGCTAGCAGAAATCTGGACGGATATTCAGCGAGTGGCTGATGCTTTGGGCGTAGATGGCAAAAGTGCGATCGATCTTTTGCAATCCCGCATCAATGCTATTATCTCCCACACACAAGCATCATCTATTCTTACCACAAAAGAGAGAGTTCCCAAAGTCGCTTGCATAGAGTGGATTGAGCCTTTGATGGCTGCGGGTAACTGGATTCCCGAATTAGTGGCAATGGCGGGAGGCAATTCGCTATTTGGAATTGTCGGCGAACATTCCCCTTGGTTAAAATTGGAATCGCTAGTAGAAGCTAATCCCGATGTAATTATTTTCATGCCTTGCGGCTTTGATTTGAGCCGCACTCGCAGCGAAGCAATGCAGATAACTAAATATGCAGAATGGCCTAAGTTGCAAGCAGTAAAAACGGGAAAAGTTTACATAACTGACGGCAATTCTTACTTTAATCGGCCGGGACCGAGATTGGTTGATTCGTTAGAAATTTTAGCAGAAATTCTCCATCCCGAAATCTTCGATTTTGGCTATCGGGGTAAGGGTTGGCAGCCCTTTTCGTAAGTACCTGCAGCTAGCTAAAGCTTGATCTATATTAATTCTGAATTGCCTGCCATACAAATAAGGACACAACAATGTTGTGTCCTTACTTCGCCTTCATTTAACCGAATCTGACATCAATTGATGCAAAAACCGCTAGTCTTACTTCGCATCAGCCGGTATCAGCACCTTGTCAATTACGTGAATAACGCCGTTGCTAGCTTTGATATCAGCTTTCACAACCTTAGCGCCGCCGACAGTAACTTGCTGTGGGGTAACTGCCACCTTCAGCGAGGTGCCTTCAACACTTTTAACATCGCCGGATTTCAGGCTAGTAGATAAAACCGAACCAGGAACAACGTGGTAAGTTAAAATCCTAGTAAGTTGGGCTTTGTTTTCCGGTTTGAGCAAATTCTCCACAGTTCCTTTTGGCAAAGCAGCAAATGCCGCGTCAGTCGGAGCAAAAACAGTGAAAGGGCCTTTGCCTTGTAAAGTTGCAACCAAACCTGCAGATCCCAAAGCCTTTGTCAGCGTCTTGAATTGAGCGTCGCCAGATGCAATAGCAACAATATCCTTACCAGCAGCAGTTGGTGCAGGTGAAGTGCCAGTTGGTGCAGGTGAAGCAGCGGTTTTCACATTTCCTGCAACTTGTTGAGTTGGAGTTGCATTAGCAACACTGGTGTTGGAGGTGATGTGAGCCCAAGCCGGGAAACCAATCAACGCGCTAGCGCCGATTACTCCTGCGAAACCTGTGAGTTGTTTCATCCAGCTAGGTAAATTTTGATTTTTCATTGCGCTTGCATTTCCTTATGAGATAAAACAGTGAACATGAATTGTTATGTTAGCCAAATCTCGACAAAAAGCAAGGTTGCCAGAGGCTAAGGTAGAGAGAAAATTCTCTTCGATCCCCGATCGAGCAAAACTTCCTTACTATAACGCAAGCTGAGAAATCCGGCATCAACCGCTAAATCTGTAACTCAAAACCTCAATCACCGAACCAGTTTGGGGTAAGTCAGCAGATTTGATCGAAATCGTGTCATTATTCAATCGGCGCACCGGCGTACCCTCCATCAGCGCCAAGAATTCATCTAGCGGCACCAAATCGCACGCAGCAGCATCGGCTGCTTGGGTTTTGAAATGTGTCGGAATCACCATCTTCGGTTTGAGAAGTTGCAAAGTTTGCTTCGCTTCCGCCGGAGTGTAAGCTTTCGGCCCGCCGCCCACGGGAATCAGCACTACATCGGGCCGCCCGATCAAGATTTGTTCTTCAATGCCGATCGGGCCAGCAACTCCGCCCAAGTGTAAAATCTTAACGCCCGCTTGCTGCCACAGCCAAGCCACATTGACCCCAAATCGCCTTCCTCCCTCACGGTCTTTTTGGGTCCGAATCCCTTGAATCCGCAGTCCGTTAGACTTGTAAGCGCCCGGTTCGTACAAAAGGCCGGGATTGCCGGAAAATCCGTCGATCGCCCCTTCATCGAGCAACCGACTGCTAATCAGAATCAAATCCGTTGGCACTTTAGGAGAGCGATAGCCTGCCGTACAGCCCAGGGGGCGAAAAGGATTCACCAGTACCCTTGCACCGCCCCCCGCGAACAAGAAGCAAGTGTGGCCCAACCACTGAACCGACAAAGCATCAGCAGTTTGAGCTTGATAGCTTTCCCATCCAGATGGTAAACCAGTTGCTAAAGCTGCTAGCAAACCCGTCTGTGCGTAACGTATTAATTGTCGCCGTTTCATCTTGTGGTTGGGGTTGTCGGGTGTTGGTCGTTTGTTGTTATACCACAAAACACCGTCAGTCGATTTTAGATTTTAGATTTTAGATTTTAGATTTACTTGCAGCATTGAATCTGGAATCTCGAACAGGAGTCTAAAATTTGGGGTTCACCACGACAGCAGTGGGGGGCTTGTATCCTTTTTGGGGCGGTTCAGGTGCGAAAATGTTTACCCTACTCTCACCGTAAGGTGCTAGAAGAGCGAACCCTACAAATTCAGAGAAATTCAACTAAAGTCTTTCTAAGAAATTTCGCAATAATTGCTTTCCCGAAGTCGTCAAAATACTTTCCGGGTGAAACTGCACACCTTCAATATGCGGATATTCCCGGTGCCGCACGCCCATAATAGTTCCGTCTTCAACCCAAGCCGTAATTTCCAAAACTTCTGGACAACTCTGCTTTTCAATTACCAAACTGTGATAGCGAGTTGCAATCATCGGCGATTCGACGCCCTGAAAAACTCCGGTTCCTGCGTGTTCTACCTGAGAAGTTTTGCCGTGCATCAACACGGGTGCAGAAACAATTTTGCCGCCGAATACTTGACCGATACTTTGATGTCCGAGGCACACGCCTAAGATTGGTAGAGTCGGCCCCAATTCTTTGATTAATTCTAGAGAAATTCCCGCATCTTCCGGCCGCCCCGGACCTGGAGAAATTACCACTGCTGCTGGCTGCAATTGGCGAATTTCTGCTAAGGAAATTTGGTCGTTGCGATAAACTTGCACTTCGCTTGCTACCGGCAACTCAGCACCTAGTTCTCCTAGATACTGTACCAAATTGTATGTAAAACTGTCGTAGTTATCGATGACTATAATCACGGGTTAAGTTAGATTTTAGGTTTTAGATTTTAGATTTTAGATTTTAGATCGACTCGCTGCCTGAAAGCAAGAGCTTCAAGATTTTAGATAAATGCCGAAGATAAAAATAGCTGCAATATAGACAAATAAAACTAAAAACCTCAAATTGGTCATCTAAAACCTAAAAGTTGCGTTAAGCGAAGCTATCGGGCTCTTAATCGCCCAATAAGTTACTAATGGGCGATCGCAATGTGAACGACTCCCCACAAAGGAGGAAGCAGAAGTGCAGCACCGACGATGATCGCAGCCATTGCCGATACCAGAACTGCTCCGGCAGCGCAGTCTTTGGCAATTCTGGCTAGTTCGTGACAAGATTGCCCGACGGTCAAGTCTACCACCGATTCGATCGCCGTATTCAACAGTTCCATTGCTAAAACTATGCCAATGGTGACGCCGACCACAGATATTTCTACAGGTTTCAAGTGCAAAAATAGCCCGAGTCCGATCGCCAATGTTCCTATAACAGTGTGAATCCGAAAATTTCGCTGAGTTTCAAAAGCATAACTCAGACCCCCCCAAGCATATATAAAACTCGTAGCTAAGCTAGATGCGATTTTCCAGGACAAATCTCGGTTGTATTTCAAGGCTTTTTTAGACTCCTGGACTGTCGGGCTGGAAGAGTCTTGAGGCATGGGCAGAAACTGTGCGATTTTTGATGAAATTGAGGGTTTATTTAGTGCCATAAACAACCTACTTTAAGTTCCAGAGATGAATGAAAGCTAGACTTTTCAAATTAATTTCATCAAGTCTCGGTAACTTTCCTAAGTTTTTACTAAAGTTTTGGTGTAATTTCAGAAAGTTATGTTGGGCTTGAGATGATTTGTTAAGTAACCACCAACTTCAGTTATGCTGTTTGGATCGCAAGACCGATCGCCTGCAGCAATGTTTCTTGTCGATCGAGCATTTGAGTGAGACTTTCTTCATCCGGGTGATCCCACCCCAAAAGGTGCAGAAAACCGTGGGCTGCGAGCCAAGCTAGTTCGGTCTTCAGGGAATGTCCTTGCTGCTGGGCTTGTCGCTGAGCTGTATCGATCGAGATCACGATATCACCCAAGTATAAGGGCTGAGACGACAGCATTTCTTCTAGCTGAGGACAGTCTACCTCTAAAGCTGCGAAAGCTAGGACATCCGTCGGTCGATCGAGCTGGCGGTACTGGAGGTTGAGGCCTTGCATCTGGTGATCGGCGGTTAAACGCAGACTGACTTCGTAACCCGGAGCCACTGGCACATCGGCCTCCTGGTTTTGCAGCCAAACGCTAAACCAATGTTCCCACGTTTCGGCTGAAATCTCCCCGCTGGCTGCACTCTCAGGGAGATTGGAAGCGTCGGCTGAATCCTGGGCGAGCCCGTAACAGTCTTCGACGTTCACCTCGATTAGCATTTTTATAATCTCCTGTCAAGCGATATATTCAATTTTTTTACAATCTCCAATTGCGCGATCGAGCAGAAATACTTTTTGCTTTCAGCAGGCACCTTACAATAATCTGTTGAAGATTGCAACAGCCGGGAACACAATCACCTTAACTCCCGATTAAGAAAGATGAAAAACATCAGCGCAAATTAGAGGCTGATTGTTTGAATCCCCAATTAAGAATTGAAATATCGATCGAGAAATGCCAAACCGACGAGTACGCCTAAAAGTCCGGCCGCTGTCAAGGCAAAATGAAACAGAGAAGTTGCCCGCTTGCGAACCATGTTCCGCATCGCCAGCTTGACATAACTTGGTGGAGGTGCATTGTTTGTCGGGGCTGTCGGGGTTTCGGCGGACTCTTCCGAGGCGGGAAGTGCTGGGGGAGGTTGACTCATAGTCGTTAGTTTAGAAGGTTAACAGAGGCGCTGCTGAGAACAGGCTCGTCCCGATGTTAACAAATATGTAACGTTTTGTGTAGCTATTTTTAGTTTTTCGATCGCCGCGGGCCCCTGGAACGGGTATTGTACCAACAGATTAATGTGCGATCGGGCTGATTATCAATTACAATATTTTATTTTGATCTTCAGATACACCAGGGTAAATTAAAGTCCCGATCCGTGTTCCTGTGCGCTTTAACAAAAATTTTTCAATTGTCAAGTCCCACGATCGAGCGACACTCACTTGAGTTAACTCAAATGAGTGTCACCAGAAAAAGGGACTGTTAACCAACCGCGACGGGCAGTTATTCATAGATATAGCCACGGAAAAACATAAACAAATTTTTCCAGGTAAAGACTAGCCCAAAAAGTTAAATTACTCTGAAAACAACATGGAAATTTCCACCTTTGAAATCCTCGCCGCACCAATCGCACCTGTGATGGGCCTCCCTCCAGCACTTCTCCCAGTGGCTCGCCGAATCGTTCAGGGATACTTTCTCACCATCTCCAATCTCGAAGCGTTCAGCGTGGTATATCGGATTGACTTTACCATCAGCTTACCCGTGCCGGCAGACTCGAATAAAATCTTGCTCAACAACGCTGTCTTACTTATTGATTTTGAAGGCGCTAACATCAACGTACCTCTGACTCAGGTGTTGGGGCAACCTGAGGTATATCGCGGATTTTTCACAATACCCGCTCACAAAACTGCATCTGTTCAATTGTTGCCTAAACTGCCAGACGTTCTGACTCCAGGTTTGTTGGAAGTGCGCGGATATGTCTCACTATCGCGCGCAGTATTTGGGTTTCCACCCGCATCCTTCCCACCAGTCAAGGTATTATTGAATCCGGAAATTCGCGGTACTTTCTTGCCGAATAATTTCCCATCAGTAGTTCCTACTGAACTAGACTTCGATCAAATCAATTACACTTTAGCGATCGCCAGTGGAAAAGGCTTGAACGAAATACCTAATGTAACAGGCTCCCAATCTTTTACTAGCGATTTGCCAACTCTTGAGCCAATTTTGGAACAGTTACGTAACGGTACTTTGGACTTGGCTAGTTTGGTAGTCGACCAATCAAAAACAGCTTAAATGCTAGTGCAACTGCTAGCCCAACTCGATGCCACTGAGGTCAATTTGAAAGACCTAAATACAGTGATAGAAAAAATCGATATTCCTGTCAGAATGTCTAGAATCTAGAACTGTTAAAGGGTAAGTAACTGTAGGGTGGGCAATGCCCACCTTACGTTTACTTACGTTTACTTACACCCAGTTATACACTCACTGAGGTTTATTCAAATGTCGAATTCATTTAAATTTCAGCCTGTTTCTTTTAGTTGGGTAGCTGTTCATCCGCAGCCAAAAGGTGTTGTTCAATTTATTGGTGGAACTTTTTTTGGTAGTTTGCCAACTTTGTTTTATCGATATTTTTTACAGCAGTTGTTTGAAGAAGGTTATACCGTAGTTGCTTTGCCGTTTAGATTTACTTTTCGCCACTGGCCGATCGCTATTGGGTTATTAAAAGAGCAGGAGATACTGAGAACCGAACTGACCAAAATTGCCCAAAGATTAGGCTATGAAAGCGAAATTTATCAAGAACCATCGAGTTATTTTTGGGTCGGTCACAGTCTGGGATGCAAGTACATTGCTCTTTTAGAACTTTTAAGCGACGATCGGTGTCCAAATATTGTGGATAAATTCTCCGTGAAGCGTAGCTATCCCGTAGGGAATCGCCCTGACTACGAACAGATTGAAAGGTTAATCGAAAATCTGGGCATCAACAGACCGTCAATTAAAGGCCAGCCGTCCTTATTACTTGCTCCTGATATCAGCAATACAGAGAGCGCTATTCCAGTGCGACCCCTAGCACAATTGTTAGACAAATTAGGCTTAGGAGTGCTACCAACCAGAGAACAAACTCAAGACTTTATTGCTAATAGTTCTCTGTTTAATTTAACAGCAATAATTTCTTTCGATCGAGATGAAATTGCTGGTTCTACCAAGGATATCAAAAAAAGTCCCGAAGAACAAAAAAATAGCGATGTACTTTGGTTCCTAAAACAGCTAAGTAATAGAAAGTTGCCTTTATTGAGCAAGGAAATAGAAGGCAAACATTTAGAGCCGATTGGCATCCAAATCGGTTATTATATTGTTGACCTCAATCCTTGGGATAAATTCATCAAACCTCTGAAAAAGCGCTTTCTTGAATATTGGTCTGTTCATTTTTTGGATGCTTTGAAAAAGCGGTTAGACCCTTAACATTGTATAAACTGCCAACTCACCCTCAATTTCCAGCCCTCTGCTGAACCCCAGCAATAAGTTGCCTCACTGTCTCCGCGTCGGGCGATCGCAAATGCTGCAAAATGTCCAAAGATTGCTGTAAATAATTCAAGGCTTTGCCAAAATCTCCCTTCTTATCTGCTAACAACTGTCCTAACATTGCGAAAGTAGCAGCTTTCCCTCGACTATCGCCAATCTGTTCCTTAAGTTCGAGAGATTGTTGATAAAAGGCGATCGCCTTGGCTACTTCCCCTTGAGTCGCATAAATTATTGCTAGACAGTGCAAAGTAGCAGCTTTCCCTGGAATATTGCCAATCTTTTCCTGAAGTTCGAGAGATTCTTCATAAAATGCGATCGCCTTGGCTACTTCCCCTTGATTGGCATAAATTATTGCTAGACAGTGCAAAGTAGCAGCTTTCCCTTGATCGTTGCCAATCTTTTCCTCAAGTTCGAGAGATTGTTCATAAAATGCGATCGCCTTGGCTACTTCCCCTTGAGTCGCATAAATTATTGCTAGACAATGCAAAGTAGCAGCTTTCCCTTGAAGATTGCCAATGTTTTCCTTAAGTTCGAGAGATTCTTCATAAAATGCGATCGCCTTTGCTACTTCCCCTTGATTCGCATAAATTCCTGCTAGTTGGTGCAAAGTAGCAGCTTTCCCTTGAACATTGCCAATCTTTTCCTGAAGTTCGAGAGATTTTTCATAAAGTGCGATCGCCTTTGCTACTTCCCCTTGATTCGCATAAATTATTGCTAGTTGGGGCAAAGTAGCAGCTTTCCCTAGAACATCGCCAATTTTTTCCTGAAGTTCGAGAGATTCTTGATAAAATGCGATCGCCTTGACTACTTCCTCTTGCTTGGCATAAATTCCTGCTAGTTGGTGCAAAGTAGCAGCTTTCCCTTGAACATCGCCAATCTTTTCCTTAATTTCGAGAGATTCTTCATAAAGTGCGATCGCCTTGGCTACTTCCCCTTGATTCACATAAATTCCTGCTAGACAGTGCAAAGTAGCAGCTTTCCCTTGAAGATTGCCAATCTTTTCCTGAAGTTCGAGAGAGTTTTCATAAAGTGCGATCGCCTTGGCTACTTCCCCTTGATTCGCATAACTTATTCCTAATTCATGCAAAGTATTTGCTTTTAAATATCTCAATTCTTCATCATCTTTCGCCCAATCCAACGCTTGTTCTAGATAGTATTTTGCTGCTGGGTATTCACTCCGGCTGCGATGAGCAATTCCCAACTCATTCAAAATTCTGATGCGATTTTTCAACTTCCCTTCATTTTCCTCGCGCCCATTAGATGGAGTATATTCCATCAAGAATCGTTTTAATAAATCGATGCGTTCCTGCTTTTCCGGCACCTCGCAATTTGTAATCGCCTTGCTAGCATCCAGAGTTTGAGAAACCGCATCATCTCTTGTATTTGCAGGAGTTTTGAACACAAAAATCCCCGAATTTTTAGCCCACAAATCCGGCGCAAAATTAGCAATCCGCGCAATCGCATAATGCGGCAAACAAAAAAGCATTGGATGCGGCACTTTAATCGGATAAGCATCTCGCACCCCATTTAAATCTACCAGCATCGGCGGATCTTCCCCCGTAATCCCGATCGAATGTTCCAACCCCCGCACAATTAAAATTAGCTTCTTGTGTGGTTGAACTTTGACTGTTGGCAAAACCTTAAGAATTTCATCCATCAAAAAGCGCCGATCGGGTTCGGGAAAATCCCAAACCTCAAACTGTATCTCTTGACAATCGGGATGGCTAATTAATGCCTGAATAATCGCATCCCTATCCT
>JAUBOM010000172.1:0-12312 GCA_036700245.1 Microcoleus vaginatus BM001213989 | reverse complement strand
GGGAATCAGGAAACGGTCTGTAATATCCCGCGTTCCCAAGTCAAATTCTTCTATGGTATCGGTTCCTTGTAATTGAACCAGACACTTATCTAAATCGTGTTTTAGCCCCCCGGCTGTTTGATAGCGGTTTTCGGCATTTTTCGCCATCAACTTACTGACTATTTGCGAGAGAATTAGGGGAATCCCAGGCTCGATTTCGTGCACAGGAACCGGCTGTCTAGCAATGTGCCAGTGAACCAGTTCTAAAGCATCTTCTGTCTCAAAAGGCAGTTTTCCTGTCAGCAATTCGTAGAAGGTGACGCCGAGGGAGTAAAAGTCTGTGCGGTAATCGAGAGCGCGATTCATCCTCCCAGTTTGTTCCGGCGAGATGTAAGCGAGGGTGCCTTCTAAAACGTTGGGGTTTTTCAGGCTCGGCGTTTCTCGCGTTAGCTGAGTGGAAATGCCAAAGTCGATAATTTTTATCTGCCCGGTCGCTGGATTGAATACTATATTAGAAGGGTTAATATCTTTGTGGATGATGTTGGCGCTGTGAATTTGCCCTAAAATTTCAGTTGTGGCGGAAGCAACAAGCAGAAACTCCTTGAGGCTAAACTTTCGCTGCTGCATCAACATTTTCAAGGATTGGCCGCCAAAGTCCTCCACAAACATCACGAGGCTGTTTTGGTATTTTTGCAAGTCATAAACTTGCACGACTCCCGCCTCTTTCAGTTCTCTGGTGATGCGGTATTCGGTGCGGTAGCGTAGCAATTCTTGAGGTGTGGGGTAGCTCTCTTTGAGAAGTTTGAGGATGAGCGGTTGGTTATCTGCTTCCCGAATCGCCCGGTAAACCAGAGAGTTGGCACTTTCATAGAGAAGTGTCTGGACGGCAATGCCTGGAATGGAGAGCATATTTATTTTTAGGGTAAAATTTAACGCGAAGTCAAAACGCACCCGGTTCGTTGTGTATAGAATAGCGCTTTAGGAAGGAATTAGAAAGGAACAAATTGTGTTTTCTCACAAACTGTTAGTTTTTGAGGATCTCGTGGCTTTCAGGTAGTGTGGCATAGTAATGGTAAGGAGCTATAATGGTACGTATCTAAGCGTTGTTAATTCTCAATTCCATGAACTGCCTCCGTTGCGGTTCTCCAAACAGCGTTACAAATGGCCCCACCAACAGCGGGAACCAAAACTTTAAATGTAGAGATTGTCACAGGTACTTGGTTCAAAACCCCAGACATCAACCGATTTTAGAAGGAACAAAAGAATTGATCGATCGGCTTTAGCAAGAAAAAATATCTTGAGCCGGTGATTGCCAAAGTCACGGAGGTGTCCCCCCGCTGGTTGCAATACTATGTGTTTTTCAACAATTAGCATCCGTCCTCCGGCAAGTTCAAGTAAAGTAAAAAAAAGGCAAGCTAACGAGCCAATCTGATGAAATGTGGTCGTTTGTAGGCTATAAGGGTAACAAGCAGTGGAAATAGCTGGCGATTGATGCCTTAACCAAAGAAATTATAGGGCTGTAGATAGGAAGTAGAGTTGAAACTGGTGCTAGAGGTTTGTGGGATTCCCTCGTTGCAGTTTACAGACAACGTCTCGTCTCTTATACAGATTTTGGTGCCGCCTCTAAAAAAGTTTTTCCTCGCCAGCAACACAAATCTGTGGGGAAAGATACGGGCCCAATTTCTGATATCGAAAGATTCAATAACACCCTGAGGCAAAGCAGATCTAGCTATTGTAAGAAATAGTGTGTCCTCATCTACAAAGCTTTCCAATCATCTCGGGGTCTTCGGGAATTTTAGCCCTGATTATAACGCTTTTTTACCCCTAAAAGTGTTTAGAATTTTTCCTTGCTATGCAGGACTACCAGACTTTGTTCTAATGATTTTGGAGAGTCATTTATCTACTTCCCCTTACCCTTGCGGGCTACAAACTCCCGCAGCCGCAGTAAACTAGCGGTTTGCCCCAAATTCAACGGCAGCAGCGACACTCCCTCCAACCGAGACTGCACCCAACCGTCGCCCCAATACCACTCGTGGAATCCGTCAATTCCCTGACTCAATAACAGCCGCAGACAATTCTGCTCAGCAATATCAACGTGATGCTGAACTGCCACCAGACCCAACGAACTCGTAAACGTCAAACCTTGAGAAAATTCTTCCGGCAAACCGCTAGACAACTGCTGCGGCCACAGCCACTGCTGCAATTGACTCGGACGCAACAAGCTGTCCCTAATCGCTGTTTCGGAAGCTTCAAGCTCAATCCGCAGGTTGCTTTGTTGAAAATTACCGAGCATAAGAATTTTAGATATCAGTGGAACTACTTAAATGTAACTTAATTGCACAGGTTCTAAGCGAGAATCGCGACGCGCCCGAAGGTATGTTGTATGGTGCGTCGCTGTTAAATGTTGGATTTGGTTTGGAGATTGTCGCACTATGACTAAAGAAACCGGGTTTTTTACGTTGGAGGCTGGCTACAACCTCTGTATTTCGTAAAAAAAACCGGTTTCACCGGCCCCATGCTTAAGCCTTTTTGGTTTGGAGATTGTCGCAGGCGACGCAGCCGCTGAGTATTTACTGCGAAATGTTCGATCGCACACCAGGGCACATCAGCGTCAATCCGCGTCGATCTGCGGTTAAAAATTTAAGATCTTCGATCGAAACGAGCGCCCCAGACCCGATTTTCGTATCGAACTGTTAAGGTCTGTTTCATTTCATTGAAATCTCCGGCCCGAAGGCCTACCGCATCCAAAGTCCGTGATACCATCACACCTGAGTAATGCCTATAGAAAAAAACTGGAGAGAAAAGCTTTGACACTAAGGGTTGCAGTAGTAGGTTCAGGCCCTGCGGGTTCTTCCGCCGCCGAAACACTGGTAAAAGCAGGCATCGAAACATACCTATTCGAGCGTAAATTAGACAACGCCAAACCCTGCGGTGGGGCGATTCCCCTGTGCATGGTCAGCGAATTTGACTTGCCGCCACATATCATTGACCGCCAAGTCAGAAAAATGAAAATGATCTCCCCCTCCAACGTAGAGGTGGACATCAACATCGAAAAAGCACACGAATATATCGGTATGTGCCGCCGCGAAGTGCTCGACGGCTTCATGCGCGATCGCGCCGCTTCCTTGGGTGCAAAACTGATTAACGGCACCGTTCACACATTAGACATTCCTTCAAACAACACCGACCCCTACATTCTCCACTATGCCGACCACTCCGACGGCAGCGCCGTAGGAATTCAGAAAACTCTGAAAGTGGATTTGGTAATTGGGGCTGACGGGGCTAACTCCCGGGTAGCAAAGGCGATCGACGCTGGCGACTACAATTATGCGATCGCCTTCCAAGAGCGCATCCGCCTGCCTGAAGATAAAATGGCTTACTACGAAGACTTAGCCGAAATGTACGTCGGCGACGACGTATCTACCGATTTCTACGCTTGGGTGTTCCCCAAATACGACCACGTAGCTGTCGGTACCGGCACGATGAAAGTCAATCAAGCCAGCATCAAAAAGCTGCAAGCAGGCGTCCGCGCCCGCGCTGCCAAAAAACTGATGGGCGGTGAGATTATTAAAGTGGAAGCTCACCCCATCCCGGAACATCCGCGTCCCCGCCGGGTTGTCGGCCGAGTTGCTCTTGTAGGCGACGCCGCCGGCTACGTTACCAAGTCTTCCGGCGAAGGTATCTATTTTGCTGCCAAGTCTGGCCGGATGTGCGCCGAAACTATTGTTGAGATTTCCAATAAAGGCGCGCGCATTCCGACTGAAGAGGAAATTAAGGTTTACTTGAAGCGGTGGGATAAAGCCTACGGCATTACTTACAAAGTTCTTGACATTTTGCAGCGCGTGTTTTACCGTTCCGATGCTACTCGCGAAGCTTTTGTGGAAATGTGTGCCGATCGCGATGTGCAGAAACTCACATTCGATAGCTACTTGTATAAGACAGTAGTACCGGCTAATCCTTTCGTGCAGATGAAGATTACTGCGAAAACCATTGGTAGCTTGTTGCGCGGCAATGCTTTAGCGCCTTAATTCGTCGCTGGATAACTCCCCTAGAACTCCGACTTCTTCGAGAAGTCGGAGTTCTCAAATCTTAAGCTCATATTGTATAAAAACGCGATTTGGTGTTTAACCGATCGCATTTTTTGTAGATCTAAAAATATCAAATTCGATCGCTCCTTTTTTTCTGTTCCTTTGTATCCTCTGTTGATTAATTAAGTATTTTACGGATGAGAAGCGAGTACATTTAAAGATGTCGTAAAGCAAGGTCTTTAAAGTAGAGACGCGATCGCCAATCTAGTAATTTTAAACAAGCCAGATCACAAATAAGTTAAGGTACTGCCATGAATTTAACAAAGTTTAGTCTTTTTAAATTATCAACAGCTAGTGCTGCTTTAGTATTTGGTATTGCCCCTCAAGCGGAAGCTATATCTTTAAATCTATCTTCCGGCAGTTGGAATCAGCCTGTTGGCGGTAGCGAGATTGTTTACCAGACTGTCGCTAGCGAAACCCAAGTACGCTGGGGCATTTCACCTGATGGTGGCGGTACCAGCCAAAAAAGCGGACTGGGATTTACAGGAGTTGGCCCCTCAACCTTTGGACTCGGTGAAATATTCCAAGTCGGGCAAGTGCGCCATTTTAACAATCTTATTTTTACGGGCACAGCAGCTTCCGCAGTTAATTTAAGCCTCTCTTTAAACTTTGACAATCCGACTGGGACTCCATTTTTTAATTTAAACTTGCAGATTGAGGAAACTGTGAATGAGGGTAGTTGTGGTTATTTCAGCATCACTCCTTGTGCCGACAAAATTTCTATTTCCGAAACTTCACTGTCGAATAAGTTTTCCGTCGCCGGAATTGATTACACTTTGCAGTTGTTAGGTTTCAGCCTCACTCCGGGCGAGGTCCCTATCAATGAGTTTATCACTCAGGAAGGCGAAACGAATCAAGCTTTGCTTTTTGCTAAAGTTACTGCTGCAGAACCCGAACCAGTTCCCGAGCCTGCAACCCTTGTTGGTACTGCTTTATGGCTGCTGGCTGCTCGATGGGCGGTGGGCAATAAAAGGAAAAAAGGCTTATAGCTAATTTATCCCGAATTCCACCTTTTTTACTAGCACAACCGCAGTTTTTCCCTTTTTACATTGTATAAAAACGCCAGCAGTTTTCTAGCTGCTGGCGTTTTTTTAGATATAATACCAAATCCGGCTTATTTCTTACTCTCAAGCGAGAGGGACTTGGTTTGACAACCAGCGGTTTCAACCGCCGAGTTACTACAAACAGGTTGTTAGTTCAAGTTCAATTGCACTAAGGTATCGGGGGCGAGGAAGTGAGAAATGTGATAAGCCCGCTCTTCTGTTTTTAGCAGGATTTTTTCGTAGAGGTAGCGCGTAGCTCGATCGCCCAAACTTTCTGCTTGTCCTGCTTGACGCCGCAGCAAACCTAGGATAGCTTGCTCTGCAATTAAATCGTGTTCCAGCATTTGGCGGCAGGAATATACGCCGTCGGCTTCCGGCTCAAAACAGCACAGCTCGGCTAACTTGCTAAAGCTAGCTGCTGGTATGCCGCCCAACCCGTTTAACCGTTCGCCCAACTCGTGGACGCTATCTTGAGCTTCTCCGTAGCTTTCTTCAAAGAATTGGTGCAAGGAGTAAAATTCTGCCCCTTCCACCACAAAATGATGTTTTTGATATTGCAGGTATAGAGCCTGAAAACTGGCCAGCAGCGCGTTCATTCCTTCACAAATGGGTGCTGTGACTGAATGTTCCAGTAGAATTGGGTTTTCGGCTATGTGGCCAAATGGTCTCAATGCACTCTGAGTCTCAGGCATGGGTGTTCTCCTCTCAATAGGCAGTTTTGTTGCCAATATAGTCAGTGTAGCACCGTAGATTTACCAGTCAAGCAGGGTCTGCCTCGATAGTGGAAGATTTTCTAGAGTAGGAAAAATTTTTTCTAAACCTATTGAGAATAATTAGCAGTTGGGTTATGCTTTAAAAAGATTCTCGTTCTGAACGCTTCCTGAAAGTCGGGCGCAGCTTCTGAAGGCAGAAGGCAGAAGGGAAAAGGCAGAATTTTTCAGGAAGGGCTTTTGATAATCCTTGATTTTCTTGGGAAATCTAGCTTTTGACTTCTGCAGGCGATCGGTCAGGATCAAAAATTAATGCAAATTATTACTGTTGTCAAAAAATGAATCCAGCAGAGCCAGAATTAGAAGTTTGTGACATTGTGCAAGTTAGTTGGCTAGATAGATGGCAAGTTTACAAACGCTTGCAAGAGCTAGAAATTCCCTGCTGGTGTGGAGTTGACCAACCTTTGCGGGCAAAAGTCAACACTGTCAAACAAGCGGCTCAGTTAAAGAGCGTGTTGAGGCAAGTCAGTGCCCCTCGAGGCGAACTGGTGCAGTGGCTGGAGTGCTGCTGGCAAATCGGGTAAAGGTAAAAGGAAGTTCGGCAACGAGCAGTGTACAAGATGTAACGGATTTAACGGATTTAAAGGAGTCATAACAATGTATAAATCTGGCAAGCAAGTTTCCGAATTCAGTTTAGAGGGAGAAATCCTCGGTCTGATTGTTGAAGATGGCTGCAAACTTAAATATTTGCGAATTAGCAGCGATCGGGGAGTAGAATATCTTGTTAAACTTTGTAAGGAATTGCGGTCATTTATGTTACCTGTTTTGACGCCCGGGTTGAAAGTTCAAGTTGTAGGCGAGAAAGAACTCAATTTGAAAAACGGTAAAATAAAACTTAAAGCTCGCAGCCTCAAGCTAGCTCAAGGCAAAAATGAGCGATCGCCAGAACTGCTCGACTCTACCAATCTGCCTGTTGCGGTATTGACATCCGACGATCGCCCTATTGCCAAAAGCGAATTCACCTCTGGCGCAGCAGCTCAAACTGTAAAAGCTCCGGCAAAAACCCAAACCAAAATATTAGTATGTCAAAAATCAGACTGCCTGAAGCGGGGCGCCGGAGCAGTCTGTAAAGCTTTAGAAAATGCTTTGAATTCGCGCGGTTTAGAAGACCAAGTGACTGTTCAGGGAACCGGATGTCTCAAACAGTGCAAAGCGGCCCCAAATATAGTTGTGATGCCGGACAAAACTCGCTACAGTCGCATTGCACCGGCAGAAATTCCAGCAATCATTGACAAACATTTTGCAGTTGTTAAAGCTTAGGCGATCGCACGGATGTCGAATCCCGAGGCCAACAAATAATTCGCGCAATTTTCATTTTTTTGACCCCTGCTTCTACAGTCAACAGTCAACAAGCACGGACGGTGCAACCGGAATCGATATTACGTGTTAATTTGAGTCCGGGTTGTATAGCGCAACCGCTAAAACGGTTAGGACGTTCTTAATTGCTCAAACCCTTGATTTTATTGCTTCTTCCTTGTTCGCGCAAGACGACTTCGATCGGACTTGTTCCGAACGCTATAGCTCGATCGCGCCGCTCGATTCAGAGGCTATTGTCCCAAAAAACAGGAAAAATGACAAAAACTATCACTTAGGGGCTTCCTTCTGGAGAATCTATAAGGATAGACTGTATCTGAGACTCTGTGACTATTGGGATAAAAAGCCATGTCAGAAGCTGATCTTCGAGCCCATCAGCACCAACCGCACCCTGCTGTTCCATCCGATACCGAACCATTGCAGTCAAATTTTGCTGCTGCTGGGGGTTTTGAGCCGATCGCCCCCCATCCGACAGACACTCCGGCAAGGGTTCCCCAACAGCCAGAAGAAGACTGGCAAACAGTAGATTTTCCCAACGCCATCAGCGTAGATGCAATTCCCACAAAACCTGAAACAAAAAATTCGCAATCTCAGACACAGCCTACCGAGGCGGGTTCGCCCCCGATTTCAGACAATCTAAAAAATCTCCTTGGCAATGCCGAACAGGCTAAGGGCAAAGGATCGACCCCGGTCACCCTAATGCAAGCCCTGCACGAATGCAACCGCGACCTTTTGCAGCGCCTCGCCCAGCTAGAAACAGCTCTCGAAGAGTCCCAGAACACCTTGCAGAATCGCGAAACTTTGCTAGAACAACGGACTGCAGAACTCGAAAATACTCAAGAACAATTGACGCGGCTGTTTGGCAAAGTAGAAGTTTCCCATCAAACTCTCCAAAGTCAAGAAATTTTAGTCGAAAGTTTAAGAAGTAACTTGGCAACCAGCCAAGCCAGGCTAGCGACTGTTGAGCGAGAATGTGCGTCTACTGTGCAGCGCTACAACGAACAGTTACACCAGCTAGTAGCCACAGAAAACATTTGCAGGGAACTTCGATCGCGCTTGCACCGCCAGCAGCGCCACACACTGCAATTCAAAGCTGCCTTGGAAAGAAGTCTGGAGATGCCGCACATAAAGCCACCAATCATCGACCCGCCTGACAATGCAGATGATACCGCCACCGCGCAATTAGAATCTTTGCTCGCGGCGGTCAAAAGCTCTCAGGTTCCGGTGCCGCCAGCTTTCAACGCTTCCCCTGTCAAACCTTGGTCGGAACCTGCAGAGCATTCAGAGGCAATGGCTGCTTCCGATGCGATCGACCCTGAACCCATAGCAAATCTGGAACTCAACAAATTAGCCCAAGTATCCGGCATTCAATTGCATCCGACCGAAACCAACCAGCCTCAGGAGCCGACAACTGACTCGGTCGTTGCGGTTGCGGAACCTGAACTGCCGGTGGCTGAGTCTGAACCCGAAACTGCTGCTATCAACTCAGACAGCCCAGAATTGACACCGGCTGTTCAAATTTTGAATTCCGTTGAAACCTTTGGCATTCAAGAAGTGCGATCGAGTGCGGCCAAACCTACAGCAGTCACACAACCTGACTGGCTGGCTTTGATTGCCAGTCCGCTGCGGCCTTCTAAAAAACGTCGATCGCTAGCTGAAATTGAATTGCCGAGTTTTCGATAGCGAACTGAAGTTGCTAGTTATTAAGCTGTGACTGATGGAATTCCTAATTGGTAGTTGGTAATTGGTAATTGGTAATTGGTAATTGGTAATTGCTCAGATTTACCAATTACCAAAAAGACAGTTCCTAAAACTTCCAGGAACTGAGCCTGCCTCGTTTAGGACTTTGATGGCTTCAGTCCTCCTTACCAACTTAATTAGAATTATTGACGCGGACTTGATCTAACTCAAAACTCAAAACTCTTGTCTCCCCTTTCCCATGCCGTAGGTGAGAGCATAACAGCTAGTCAACAGCCACAGCCAAACAGCGGGATACCGGGGCTCCAACCAAGGCTGTACGCTGCGGGCGAAGCTGGGAAGCCATCCGAACAACCAACTGGCAAAAGCCAGCAGAGTAAAATTCAAGTAACTCCCCAGCCAGCGCCAAATATCCCTCAAGGTGACAAAATCTAAAATCCACACCAGGAGAGAAGGGTTTTTTCCGGCTGCTTCGAGAGCCAGTCGATTGAAAGTTAGCCAGTCGGTTCTGTCTTTAATAAAAGTTTCGGCTACGGCGAGTTTTTGTGATGCCAAAATACCGAAAAAGGTATTGAGAATTGAATTAATTCTTTGGGGTGGCAAACTACGATTAGTTGGAACCATCATCCCTTTAGAAAACAGCCAAGTTACTGAAACATTGCTCTGGTAGGCGCGAATTTTGTTTAAGTGATTTGCCGTCAACAAATTGTGCTTTAAAGCTGTATCCAAAAGGTCTGTTAAGCGGAAAAGATTGCGGATGAGGGAGCCGAAGCCGGTGAAAACGAGGGGAGATTGCAGGGATGCTGCGTCGCCGATCGAGATTAGGCGATCGATCGCCACGGCTCGATCGCTGCTGTTGGTGCTAAAATGCCCGGGAATATAACCAAAGGTCGGTTTTTTCCACACCAATTTATCGACATCGCAGCGGCGGTACTCCGGCAAAATTGCGAAAAAATCCTCGTACATTTCCAGCAAAGAACCGGGATTCTCAGGATGTACTTGGTGGTAGTGAAATAGATAAACTGTCAGTTCTGTGTCGGCGCCGGGAAATAACTCCCAAATGAGCTGGCGCCCCCGAGAAATGTCCCCGTGAGTGTAGAGCACATCCCCGTAATCGGAATCCCACACTCCCGGCTCAAATCCTCCGTCGATGACTGCTCCCACCGTCGGACAAACGCTGTCAAAAGTCCGCCCTTCGTTCAATTGCCAAGCGATGGGAGAAGCCGAACCCATTGCATCCACAAGCAGCCGTCCTAATGCAGTGCGATCGGCTTTGGTCGGCAAGTGGCGACCCTGAACTACTACTTTTTTCGCTTCAACATCGGCTCTGATAAACTCAGTTTCGTCCCAGATTTCCCCGCCAGCTTCTGTTAGCTTCACTCCCGCTAAACCCAGCAATTTCTCGCCGTCCAAAGCTACATTTAGTACCTTCGGCGTGTGCAGAACTGGCGCTTTAGCAACGGGCGGATTGTTAGCATCAAAAAACTTGTTGTAGCCATCTTTGTATTCTCGGGCAATCAAAGTTTCGATTTCCGCAGCAGTAAATAAACCCAAATCAATTAAGCTTTGAATTTCGTCCCGCGAAATATTCCACTCGCGATTCATCCGCCCGAAAGGCATTCGTTCCACTAGCAGCACTCGGTAGCCCAATCTCGCCATCACTGCGGCGTGAATCACTCCCAAGGCCCCGCCAATATAAATTAAGTCATAAAACGTATCGCCAGAATCAGACACTGGAATTGTGCCGGATACCTTCTCCCCTGTTCCAAGTTCGGTCTTCCTGACCTCCCTTACATCCCGTACAGTGCTCGTTGCCGAACTTCCTTCTTCGTGGAAAAACACTACTTGTTTTGGCTTTTGGGGATTGCGGGTGCCTTCGCGCCAGCGCTGCTCCCACCAGTAGACGCGCTGGAGGTCGTATTCGCCTTTGGGCATTTTTTGGAAGTATTTGACGGTGAGGGGGTAATAGGGGGCAAGAGCCTCAAAAATAGACTGTTTGGAGAGGTCTATGACAGGGGGTTCAGGGTAGCGATTGGGAAACTTGTTTCTCACAGCAAGATTCAGAGCTTCCAGGAACTTTCTTTCTCCAGCGGGTGCGTCTTCTAGACGAAAGACTTTTAAATAAGTTGTGCGCTGCAGTGACCAGACAAAGGTGGAAAGTTCTGTCGATCGCCAATTTTGGTGTCCTGAATTGGTGTCAGCAAAGGCGGGTTTTGGATTGGCATTTTGAGTTCCTGACTTGAGAACTTCGGCTGTTGTGGTGGGTGAAAGTAGGCGAAAACCGTCAGGAGTAATAATTTTTTCTCCTATTCCGGGATCGAATTCGTGCTGCAACCAAGTGCAGACGGCTGCTGTATCTGGTGTGGGAACTTCTAGATAAAGAATTTCTTGCATAATTAGACTCTTAATTCTGAATAAATGAATAAAGATGGGGGAGTTGACAAGGGAGCAAACTAAGTTATACTCCCGAATACTTATTTAGTTTTAAATAAGTTTACAGTGTTCTCAAATTTTTAGCTGATTCGCCGGAAGCCCCACAGCGGCTGAATATTTACTTTCTTCGGTATGCACTCCTATGAATTATCCCATTCCTACGAACCCTCAAGAAATGATTGCTTTGCGACAGCAGCCGGTGAATGAAGAATTGGTGGCGTCGGCGATCGCGGGTGTGATTCAAATAGCTCGATCGCGATCTCAGTCTTTGGATGAGTTGAAGGCTGAGGTGCTCGCGGACGACAATCTGCTCGATTTTTCTCAGAGGCTCTGGCTGAGCGACATTGTGGCTCAAGCTTGGGACAATTTGCCTTAGACTAGAGCGTGTCATCAATTAGATAAGCTAGAGGAAGCCATCCAACAAGGAAACCTCTGGCAGAATGATGACGCGACGTTATGCGCTGCGCGATGACCAGTGGGAACGGATCAAAGATCTATTGCCGGGACGAGCGTTCCTGCTCTTGAGTCACTGCCGTCGTACAATCGGTTGTTCGTGGAAGCTGAACAAGCCATTTGCCAAATCAAAGTCATGCAGCCATATCAGATAAGCACCCACATTGCAAGTTTTGGGTGTCTTTGCTGGCGATGTAGTTGGTTGTGGTGTTGGTTGTGGTGTTGGCTGTGGTGTTGGCTGTGCGATCGCCTGCAAGAGTTGGACTCAATAGAAGTAAGCTAACCATTATCATAATTGTGGTTAATCCACAAGTCAGCGATCGCAAAAAAGCAGAACCAGAAGTTCTGCTTAAAAGCTTTGTTTTCAGCATAATTTTTTGGGTCATTTTCCTAGTGTGTTATTTTGGCATATCATTTACCAAAAAAAATGCTTTTCTGAAATCTATCGCGCCGATTGTCACAAAACCTCTATAACCACTTATAGCAATCCTTGCAGGAGTCGTAAATTTTTTACCCCACCCCAACCCTCCCCGA
>JAUBOM010000171.1:0-12459 GCA_036700245.1 Microcoleus vaginatus BM001213989 | reverse complement strand
GGGTCAATGCTTCAATCTAAAATCTAAAATCTAAAATCTAAAATCGATTGACTCTCTTGCTGCGACGTGTTGGCTAACAGCCGGTTGCGTGAGGTGGAAAATTTGGGCGGCCCCCGATAGGGTTCCCACGCGGTAAACCTCGATCGAGCTGCGATAGCATTCAAAGTTAATCATAGATAGATTTATACCAGCTCTAAAATTTTATAATTTGTATTTTTGATAAATTCGACCTATGATCGGAACACCAGGCACAACCATACCTGATAGTAAAAGGAATAGACGATGAGTAGCGAAAAAGTTCTGATTGTTTTAACTAGCCACGATACACTGGGCGACACTGGTAAAGAAACGGGTTTTTATCTCCCAGAGGTGACGCATCCATGGGACGCATTTACTCAGGCTGGATTAACGGTAGATTTTGTCAGCCCCAAAGGCGGTAAAGCTCCAATGATTGGGGTAGATTTAGAAGACCCGCTAAATAAGGCTTTTTTAGAGGATTTGCGACAGGTGGCGCAAGTGGAAAATACTCTCCATCCTGCACAAGTTGACCCCGCAGAATATGGCGCTATTTTCTACGCTGGGGGACACGGTACAATGTGGGATTTTGCGGATAACCCGGAACTTGCTGCGATTGGTGCTGCTATTTACGAAGCAGGTGGCGTTGTCGGTGCTGTCTGTCACGGGCCGGCGGCGTTAGTTAATCTTAAGTTGTCGAATGGTGAGTACCTGGTTGCAAATAAGACTGTGGCTGGTTTTACTAATGAAGAGGAAGTCGCTATGGAACTGACTGAAGTAGTGCCGTTTTTGCTGGAGGCGACATTAATTGAACGCGGCGCTAATTACACGAAAGTTCCTAATTTTCAGCCTCATGTTGTCGTCAGCGAGAGGCTCGTCACAGGTCAAAACCCCGCTTCGGCCGCAGGTGTCGGTCACAAAATGGTAGAATTGATCAAAAATAAGTAGATATCAAAAAAAGATCGCACCGAGAAACCCGGTTTCTTAAACAACAACTTCGCGTCTAAGTCAAAATCCTGTAAGAAAGTAGGTTGGGTGGAGGCACTCGTACCCAACCTACTCTAAAAATGGCGATGGTATTATTAAAAAAATCAGGTTTCGGGATAGCTAATTACTACCTTTTTTTTTTCTGCGGTTAACCGTACTCAAATACCCACTTTTATCCGAAAATATTACTGCCGATTTTTAGTCTGTGATGTCAATGAAGTCGCGCTCGCTGTAAGAAGATAAATTACTTATTAATGGGGTATTAGTGAATTCCATTCATTCCCAGTACGCAAAAATTACGTATAATTTGAGAGTGCTGGTTTAGGGAGGAATCACGATAGTGAGAATCCCATAAAACATCAGAATAAGTTGGGAACTTGTGCTGATTAATACCAGAGCGAAATGAATAATCTATTAGGGCATAATGTTGTGAAAAATGGAACAGGGTATGGAACTAAATTTACAGAAATTTTATAGAGCCTGCAATCCCAGCTACACCCTGGCAGTAGCAAATCAAGAAGACCGACAATACTATATCGATTTCTCATCAGTGCGGGGCGGCACAATCGTAGAACAATTGGAGCGCACCATCAGCCGTCTGTCCCCCGATGCACCTACCTGTCAACTATTCACCGGTCACATCGGCTCTGGTAAGTCAACAGAATTGCTGCGGCTGCAAGCTCAATTGCAGCAACAAGGATTTCATGTTGTTTACTTTGAGTCGAGTAGAGACTTAGACATGGCAGATGTAGATATCACTGACATTTTGTTGAGCGTTGCTCGTCAGGTGAGCGAAAGCATCGAGAAAATGAAAATCAAGCTGCAACCGACGGGTTTTAAAGCTTTACTTAAAGGGGTTGCTGATGTTTTTCAAACTCAAATAGACTTGAGCGCTGAAGCTAATATTCCTGGTTTAGGGGAAATAAATGCCAGCACGGAGGGAGAATTTTCTCTGGCGTTGGGAATTGGCAAAATTACTGCTAAAGCGAAAGATGCTCCGAATCTGCGATCGGAGTTGAGGCAATATTTGGAGCCGCGAACTAACGTAATTTTAGATGCACTGAATAAGGAGTTGCTGGAGCCGGCTAATCAAGAACTAAAACGCCAAGGAAAACAAGGACTTGCAGTAATTATCGACAATCTCGATCGCATACACCTGTGCGCAAAACCGACGGGGCGGCTGCAGCCGGAATACCTGTTTGTCGATCGCGGCGAACAGTTGGCAAGACTAAATTGCCATGTCGTGTATACAATTCCCTTGGTGCTGATTTTCTCTAACGATTTGGGTCAGTTGACCAATCGATTTGGGGTAGATCCGAAGGTTTTGCCGATGGTGCCGGTGCAGTTGAGCGACGGTTCTGAGTGCTCTGAGGGTGTGGAATTGCTGCAGCAGATGGTTCTGGCGCGGGCTTTTCCGACGGTGGACCCGAAGCAGCGCTATGCTTTGGTTGGCAAAGTTTTCGACTCTGCAGAAACTCTCGATCGCCTGTGTCGAGTCAGCGGCGGTCATGTCCGCAATTTGCTGCAACTGCTGTATAGCTGTCTGCAGAAACAAGACCCTCCTCTGTCGCGGGAAACTTTGGAAAATGTGATCGTCCAGCGCCGCCACCAGCTTACTTTGGCGATCGAACCCGATGAGTGGAAATTACTGCGCCAAGTATCCGCTACCAAAACTGTGAGTGGGGAAACTAAATACCAAATCTTGCTGCGGAGTCTCTGGGTGTTTGAATACCGTTACGGCGAGGATTACTGGTTTGATGTCAATCCGATTTTGGCTGACGCCAAAGAGTTTCGGCAAAAAGTTGACAACAGTTGAGAGTTGACAGTTAACAGTTGACGGTTTACAGTCAATCGGCGAGGAAAATCGCTTCTTTCCCAACGAAGTTCACTCCTAGCCGACTAAAGAATAAGGGCCCAACTGTAGCAGGATCTGGTATGAAAACTAACAAAACTCAACAGTCAACCGTTAACAGTCAACAGTCAACAGTCAACTAACAAAAATGATTAAAGGCACTACTAAACTGTTGGGAGTAATTGGTCATCCCGTCGAACATTCTCTGTCGCCGGCGATGCACAATGCTGCTATTTCCCACTTGGGAGTCGATTTTGTTTACCTGCCGTTTGCGGTAAAACCAGGGGATTTAAAAGCTGCTATTGCAGGATTTGCGGCGATCGGCGTTCGGGGATTTAGCATCACGATTCCCCACAAACAAGCAATCTTACCGCTGCTGTCGTCCGTTTCCCCGATCGCCCGATCGATCGGCGCAGTCAATACCGTATACCTGACTGACAAAGGTTGGTGCGGCACAAATACTGACGTTGAAGGCTTTCTCGCGCCGCTGCAAACCCCCCCAAACCCCCCTTACCAAGGGGGGGCTAAAGACGCGACCTCTCCCTTAGAAAGGAGCAACACGGCTGTCGAATCCTCTCCCTCCCCTTACCAAGGGGGGGCTAGGGGGGGTTCCGATTGGAGTCAGAAAGTAGCAGTAATTTTGGGGAATGGCGGGGCGGCGAGAGCTGTTGTGGCTGGATGCGCTCAATTGGGATGTGCAGAGATTCACGTTGTCGGCCGCAGCGAACCAAATTTAGCGGAATTTCAGCAGAGTTGGGTCAATTCTCCGATGCCCGTGCAGAATTTGCA
This sequence comes from Microcoleus vaginatus BM001213989, assembly GCA_036700245.1. GTDB lineage: Bacteria > Cyanobacteriota > Cyanobacteriia > Cyanobacteriales > Microcoleaceae > Microcoleus. The sequence continues at coordinate 8,816 of JAUBOM010000171.1, read as the reverse complement.
GGTGCATACTTGGGATGATTTGTCAATGTTAATCTCGCAGGCAGATTTGCTGGTGAACACGACGCCTGTGGGGATGTATCCGCAGGGGGAAAAGTCGCCGATTGCCTCGGGTGCGATCGATCGAATTTCAGCAGGTGCGATCGTCTACGATTTAATTTACAACCCGAATCCTACCCAGTTTCTCAAAGACGCGCAGCTTCGGGGAGCGCGAGCTATTGACGGACTCGAAATGCTAGTTCAACAAGGAGCAGCCGCCTTAAAAATTTGGCTGAACAAAGAATCCGTCCCAGTGGATGTGATGCGCCAAGCCTTGCGGCAGCATTTAGGTCTAGACTAATGCCATTTCTGGAAACAGTAGCTGTAGTTTTCAGAATTCCTATAAGTAGGAATTTGAGGGTGAATTCGCGCTAAGCTGAGAATTAAAATATACTTGCGCTGCCATTTATGAAATTTCGAGCTATCAGCCTTTTTTTTGCTACTTGCCTGATCGGAATTTTTAGTTTGGTATTCACTCCACCTGCTTGGGCTCTGACGCAGATTAAACTTTCCGACCTTTCTTATCGCGAATGCCCGGCCCAAATGGGAGAAGGAACAGTAACCAGCGGCAGTTCTATGGAAGCTAACTGCTTTTTGATTACTGGAAAAGCTGAAAATAGCACCGGCAAACCAGTTGTCAATGCCGATATTTTTGGCCGCATTTATGATGCGGACGACAATCCGGTGATGCAAAACCGGACTCGCTTGGGTTCTATAGAAGAAGTTCCTCCGGGAGTTAGCGATTTTCAGCTCAGAATTTCGGTTGCTGCCAATCAACGAACACCTTTGAAGCTCAAGCAATTTAAAGCTACAGGTTTTACAGGCGTGGTTCGCCGCTAACGAAACTCTTTGAGATTTTAGATTGCTGATTTGAGATTTTGGATTTGCTGCCCGTGAAGCCTCGATGGAGTTTGAGATTTGAGATTTGAGATTGTTGAGTGGCTGGCAATTTCTCATTTCTAATTTATGAGTAACTCCCCAGCTTTTCAACCGGGGAGTTCATGTCAAAATCTCAAATCTCAAATTTAGTTGGCAGCAGCTAGGTCGGCAAAACAATTTAGGCTAGAGGCTTAAAAACTTAAGCTTTTCCAACTACAATAATGATGTTTGCAAGCTGCTCAAAAGACCGATCAAGAATTGCGAGCCGAACTGAAGTACAAAAAATGCAATCATCGGCGAAAAGTCAATCCCTCCTAAGGGGGGGATAATAGATCGAAATAGATTGAGGTAAGGGTCTGTTAACTGACTCAAAATTGAAAACGGGGGGTCGTACCAATTGATATTGGGGAACCAGCTTAACAGCACCCGAGCAATCATCAGGTATAGATAGATTGTCAGAAATGTCGTTAGTGTGGTTGCCAAAAGGCCTATTGAAGAACTCATAAATTTTGCTTGTAGTTTGAGTAAAGTTTACAGACACTTTAACTTTGAGTTTAGCATAGCTGGGGGAGTGAGAGAGGAGGGAGAGGGCCCGATGGGGAGACCAGGAGCATTTTTGTTGTTCCTTGTTCCTTCTGTCTCCCCCTTTTAGCTGGAAAGATGAAGAGAGAAATGTGCGACAGTTGACCGATCGCCCGCATCGATCTGCCAGACTAATCTAAAATTTTAAATGGATTCAGGAGTCTTGGGCGATCGAGCCCGAGCCGCCCGGCGCCTGCGCGTTGCCGTTTACGTCGCCGAGTTGCAGCCGCACGTCATCTATTGCCTGATTTAGCTGAGCAATTTTATCTTCTAAACTCAGCCTTGCTACTTCCATACTGTCGGCTTCGAGTTGAGTGGCTTTCCTCTGGCGGATTTTTCTTGTCTTTGCTTCTGAAGGTTCACTCAGCAAAGCTTCAGCAGCGCGCCGCGACAGCACCGTGCCCAAAACTGCACCCACCAAGCCGCCAACCGCAGCTCCGGCAATAAATCCCCCTGTAAAACCCTCTCGATTGCTCATGGCTCAACTCAACTGCGCGATATTTCTTTGATTTGTTTATTTTGACACTATTGGCTGGAGAAACCGACAGACGATCGTTCGATTTTAGATTTTAGACTTTTGATTAAAGAATTGAGATGGCGATCGGGAAAATGAGCCGGAGGGACAAAAGCCCAAAGGCGCATCAAGTCGGTTAGTTGTCAGGTAAGGCGAGGATTCCGACTTCAGAGTTAAAGCGGATCATTTCCAAAGATCGATCGCCATAAAGATCTTCAATGTGCTCCAAGCAGCACTCGATCGCGAAATCGTTCAATTGGGCCGGCTCAATGCCGTACATATCCTGAAACACCTCTGAGTCTACCCGACAAAAGCGCGGTCGATCGGCATAAATTCCGCATTCTCGCGTCGAAGTGTCAAAATTTATACACCAACCGTCCTCTCCGACTAAGCTCAAGTAGAGCGCTAATTCCTCTGTCGATAAATACTCGTCTAAGTCAGGGCGCTCTGTTGGGTCGAGGTAACAACAAGCACCGCACTGCTTTACGCAACGCCAAGTAGCCATAGTTTGATTTTAGATTTGAGATTTGAGATTTGAGATTCGCAGCATAATGTGGAAAATGCCAAACTTTAGGATCTCGGGGCTCTTCAAGTATATCAATTGCCAGGGTCCGAGACCGGCGAGCCCGAAGAGGCGGTTCGATTGGAGATTTTAGATTTGAGATTGGGGGCACTTTCAAAGGAAGGGGCATCAAGTCCCTTCCTGTGACTGGGAGGTTGCTCGTAGTTTACATTTTGTTGAATTTTGTAAAGTTCCTTAAAAAATAGGGACGATAGCCCGGTAAAATCAGAAGCGGATTTTCTAATTCAACAATCTAGACTTAATCACTACAGTCAGGAGGACACATGGACTTTATAACCGATCTTTTCAGTGGTATGGCTGGTGTAGACTACCAACTCATTATTCAGGTAGCTTTACTCGCAGCAGTGGTGCTTTCGGGCCCGATCGTAATTTTTCTGCTGGCAGCTAGAGGCGGCGACCTGTAATTATAGCACGCTCCGGGGCGATCGAGAGTTGGGAGTTTTGAGTTTTAAATTATTCAAAATTCACAACGCTCGATCGCCAAATTTCCCAGCACCACGAGCTTTGTTATCAAATACCGAGTTATCAAATACCGAGGGCGTGTTTAGCAGTTTGAATCAAATTCTCAAAAAAAGGTAGAGATACATCGACTTCTCTAGCATCTTTGCGGGAGTTGCCTAACAAACCGATGTTTTGTCCGGGTGCAACAGCCAGAACTTGCCCTTGAGAGTTGCGAATTCTCAATTCCTCGCTCGACCCCGCGGGAGACAGACTGCAAGAATAAGTGCGATCGCAGTAATCAAACTCAACTTTCCCAAAAATCCGCGGCCTGGAACTAGCAGCATTTGCCGGCAGCCGGACACCCAACAATTCTAACTCCACCGATGTCTTGCCATTAAAACTATTTTCCCGCAATCGGTAAGCAATATCAACCCGCCGAGGCAAAGGAAAATATTCCCCCCAACGCCAAGCAATCGCCTTCACACTAGCCGATACTTTCCCATCTTGAGTTGCAGTTAGTTTAACGTGACCTCCTTTACCAACAATTTTCTGTTCAGTTATGCAAACATTAGGCGTCCAAAATACAGGAGCCTTATTTTCAATTCCGCAAGGTTCCAGAGCATCAATTTGTCGGTAAAGGTCGAGATTAATCTCAGCCAAATCCGCTCGCACATCTACGGAAACCAGGGGTTTTAGGTGTTCCGGCTGCAAACATTGATTAGCAAAAATAGACAGTTGATTGCGGAATTGTTCGAGATTCTGGGCCGGCATAGAAAAACCGCCAGCCGCTTTGTGTCCGCCAAATTTAGTTAATAAATCCGCGCAAAAATTCAGCCCGTCAAATACATTAAACTCAGGAATTCCCCTCGCCGAACCCCGCACAATTTTAGACTTATTAGCGTTTTTAAACTCGTCTCCCGACTCCGCCTCATCCTCAAAAGTACCAATAAAAACGGGTACGCCGTAGCGTTCCACCAGCCGAGAAGCCACAATCCCGATCACCCCGTGGTGCCAACCGGGCTGCACGACAACTAAAACTCGTTCTTGCTGCAAGTCGAGATCGCTTTTCTCGTACCAAGCGATGGCTTCCTGCTCAATTTCCTGGCACAACTCCTGCCTGCGCTGATTGATTTGTTCGCACTGCATCGCGTTTTTGAGAGCCAATTCGCGATCGTCCGTCGTCAGCAACTCTATCACAATTTGAGGGTCAGCCAGCCGCCCCACAGCATTAATCCGGGGTCCGAGCCTAAAACCAATATCTTCAGGCTTTAACGAATTTTGAGTTTGAGTTTTTGAGTTGAGAATTGAGGGACTTTCCGCACTTGCCGGCTGCACTCCTGCGACCTGAATCAAAGCCTGAACACCCGCCAATTGCGAGCGAGGCAACAGTCGCAAACCCCGCTTTACCCAGCGGCGGTTAACTCCAGTCAAAGGCGCTAAATCCGCAATAGTTCCCAACGTAAATAACTCCAGCAGCGGATTCACCAACCCACCCACTTTCTGCATATCAATAGCCAAAGTAATCGCCAAAACATAAGCAACGCCTACGCCAGCCAAACCGCGATAAGGCGAAGATTCTGCAATTAATTTCGGGTTGAGAATAGCATCAGCCGGGGGCAATTTTGGCGGCAAATCGTGGTGGTCTGTAATAATAACTTTGACACCGAGCTCTCGCGCTCTGGCAACCGGGCCGTAGGCGGCAATTCCGTTGTCAACCGTGAGAATGAGAGCGACACCTTCCGAGTGAAATTCTTCTACAATGCGATCGTTAATCCCATAACCTTCTCGCATCCGGCTCGGAATAGCATAATCCACATTCGCGCCCAGAGCCCTGAGAGCTCGCAGCAACAAAGCGGTGCTCGTCATCCCGTCAGCATCGTAGTCGCCGCAAATCGCAATTTTTTGCCCTCCCGAAATCGCCTCCCGCAACAGTTTGACACTCGCAGCCAAATCGGGAAACTCATCCTTTGGCGCGGGCAAAACCAGAGATTCCGGTTCGATAAATCCTTGCACTTCTTTCAGAGAGTCGATGCCCCGGTTAATCAGTACCTGTGCCAGCAAGGGCGACAAACCGATTTCAGCGGCAAACTGTTCGGCTTGCTGTGGTTGAGGCGAATAAATTTGCCACCGTTGGTTTGGCAATCGGTGAAAATGCGGGGGTACAGATGTCGGTAGCTCTTGCACGGAAGCTGAGGTTTAAAGATACATGATTAATCTTACCGAATTAAGTTCCTCCGTCAATCCATTTTAGATTTTAGATTTTAGATTTTAGATTTTAGGTTTGAGGTTTTAGATTTTAGATTTAGCGTAAAGATGAGTTTTTTGGGTAAAATCCAAAGGTTGTTTGTAGGAAAGCTTTTTTCGGAAGCTCTCACCGCACCCAAATAGGGATACAAGCCCCCGACACCAGTCGTGGAGACCAAAAAATTTTAGACTTTAGTTCAAACCTCCCAGATTTATCTGTGGAGTGAATCTAAAATCTCGAATCTCAAATCGACTGGCGGGAGCCGCAGAACTAAGTGTAGCAGGCGTTTGCGCTGCCCGCCCTAGGGCGCAGACTACTAATTTAATGAGGAGACTTGCATGAGTGGCGATCGACCGCCTTGGTTTAAAATTGCATTACAGGTTCGGGGGTCTGTCATTCCCTCAATTTTGCCCCGCGTTTTGCTGTGCGGCGGCTTTGGAGTTTTTATTTCCCTCCTGCAATTTTTTAACTTGCCCGTTTCCATGCCCATTTTGTCGAGTATTGTACCGAGTATTGTCCTGGGTTTACTGTTAGTTTTTCGGACAAATACAGCCTACGAAAGATTTTGGGACGGTCGAAAATTTTGGGGAACTTTAGTCAACAACGTCCGCAATTTGGCGCGCCAAATCTGGGTAGCAATTGAGGAAAAAGACCCGCAGGATATCGTGATCAAAAAGTCAGTCCTGCGCCTGTTACCTGCCTTTGCAGTGGCGATGAAACTGCACTTGCGGCAAGAACCAGTAAATCCAGAATTGGAGCCGTTAATGTCCCCAGCGCAGTACCAAAAGCTCAAATCAATGAACAATCCGCCCCTAGAAATTGCCTTTTGGATTGAGGATTATATGCACGAGCAGTACGAGTGCAATTGCCTCGATGTCTATCAGTTAACTGCTATGAATGAGTTGCTCAACTCTATGATTGATGTATTAGGCGGCTGCGAGCGGATTTTAAAGACGCCTATCCCTTTGGCTTACGCGATTCACCTGAAACAACTATTGTTGCTTTACTGTTTGGCACTACCCTTTCAAATGGTGAAAGATTTGAGTTGGGGAACCGGCTTAGTTGTGGCTTTAATTAGTTTTACTTTGTTCGGCATCGAAGAAATCGGCATTGAAATAGAAAATCCCTTCGGGCACGATGACAATGATTTGCCTTTGGACAATATTTGTGCTGCCATGCAGCGCAATATCGACGACTTAATTTCTTTGTCTCCTAGCGTTCACGAACAGGTGAAAGATAAGTAAATTCATTCCATGTTAGATTTTAGATTGGGATCGAAAATCTAAAATGGTATAACCTACTGGTTAATTTTTAACAATAAACCGCATTAACCCAGCCAATACTAACAATAAAGGCGTCAGCCAATCTCCCCACCGCACGTACCAAGTCCGAGTTTGTCGCCGATAAATAGTAGCATCTCGGACTTCATAGGTATTAATTCCCGACTTCCAAACCGTCTCGCCGCGAGGATTTACAAAAGCAGAGTAACCCGTATTAGTTGCGATAACTGCCCATCTATCAGTTTCAATTGCCCGCATCACATCGAGAGCGTGATGTTGATCCAACATGGGCGGTTTGTAATGGGCATTGTTGGAAGCGGTGAGCATAAATTCGCCTCCATTCGCCGCCTGATATCGGAAAATTTCCGCAAACGCGGAATCGTAACAAATTCCGACAATGGCGCGGCCAAACGGCGTATCAAACAATTGTTGAGAATTGCCGGGTACTAAATGAGCATCTAAGGGAGAAAGCCGATTAATAATCCCGCCTAAGATTTCGTAAAAAGGGATATATTCGCCTAAAGGCACTAGCTTTAGTTTATCGTAGCGGCCGACAATTTCTCCAGTGCGATCGATCGCCAATAAGCTGTTAGTGATACTATTCTCTTGCTGTCCGAACCCTCCCACCCAAGCCACAACGCCGCGTTCGAGAATAGCTTGGTAAAAGGAAAGAGTAGAACGCTGATACTCATTTGTCCAGATAAAAGGCAAAGCTGTCTCTGGAATTAACACAGCATCGACTTTCCTGTCTGCTAACTGTTTGTATCCAATAGTGTAACCTTCTAAAGCGCGCCCCCAACCCCCTGAATCAAACTTAATCTCGTTAGGAATGTTGCCTTGAATAATGCCAATTTTTAAAGCGGTTGCAGCTTCTTGATTCAAAGGGCGGTTGTATAAGCTCCATCCTGCAATATGCAAAACTAAACACAAACTCGCAGGCAAAATATAAGGAATCCAATTCTTCCTTCTTCCTTCTTCCTTCTTCCTTCTTCCTTCAATAAAAGCTTCGGCGATTAAGCCGTTTACTGCTACAAGAGCGGCTGTTACTGCGCTGGGCCCGGAGAGTTGACCGAGGTGCAATATTGCTAAATTGTGCGGGCTTTGCGTATATGATAGGGATGTCCACCACAGCGAACCTGTACTCCAAATACTTTCTAAGGCACACCACAAAGCTGTGCCAATTAAAACGCGAGTTAATGCTGAAAATTTAGAGCTGCTCCCGCCAGCTACCCGTTGTAAAGGGGGGGAGTTAAGAATAAGAATTGAATTTTTCCCGGGTAAAGTGAGGGAGTTGAGAATTACAAATAGCCACGCCCAAACGGCGACTAAGGCGGCTCCCCACAGCGTGATGAATGCCCAGCAAAAAAGTGCGATCGCCAAACTCGGCCACCAAGGAACTCCCAACCAAGTCATCGGGTGAATTCCCATAATCCAAGATAAAGCTAATCCGTGATAGCCAATTCCCCAGAGTGAAGGAAGAAGGAAGAATGAAGCAGGAAGAAGGAAGAATTTTGGTTGTTTTACTTCTTGAAGAGGCCTGTCATAACTAACAACTAAAATCCAGAGGGGAACTAGGGCTACCCAAGCCAATAGCCAAGCATTTACTGGTGCGGTTGTCAATGCCATCAAAATGCCGCTAAGAAATGCGATCGCCCAGGCTAATGTTTTGGATTTATGAACCACGAGTTTTTCAAATTTGTGCCTGTTAAATATCGCCACTTTGATGATTGCCAAAAATAATAATTCCTAATTAATATATCAGATTAATCAGGAACAAGGAAGCTCGGCAACGCGCAGTGTATGGGATTTAACGGATTTAACAGAAGGAAATCTATCAAATTCTACTTCCCAAAACAAAAAGCGCCCCTATTTCTAGGAGCGCTTTTTGTTAAATCAAAAGCTAAATTTAGCCGTTGATGGAAGGAGCAACCATTGCTACTGGGGTGACTTCACCGGCGGCCAAGTCGAGGGGGAAGTTGTGAGCGTTGCGCTCGTGCATGACTTCCATACCTAAGTTAGCGCGGTTGATGACATCAGCCCAAGTGTTGATGACGCGACCTTGCGAGTCGATAACCGATTGGTTGAAGTTGAAACCGTTCAAGTTAAATGCCATCGTGGAAATACCCAAAGAGGTAAACCAGATACCGACAACTGGCCATGCACCTAACAAGAAGTGCAAAGAACGGCTGTTGTTAAAGCTTGCGTATTGGAAAATCAAACGACCGAAGTAGCCGTGGGCTGCAACGATGTTGTAGG
>JAUBOM010000170.1:0-12611 GCA_036700245.1 Microcoleus vaginatus BM001213989 | reverse complement strand
ATGCCCTATGCCCTATGCCCTATGCCCGCGAGAGCACCTCATGTTACTGATAAAGCCTATATATGTCTCCCTACTTTTTAGAATTGGTATAAGTCGTGGAGATAAAAAAGCTTAGACTTTAGTTCAAGCTCCCAGTAAAAGGTGTGAAGTCAATCTAAAATCTAAAATCTAAACTCTCACATCTCAAATATCAAATCTATTGACCGCTGATTTCGTAAACGATCGCGCCCAAAGATGCCAAACTAGCTAGAATGAGCATCCCGGCAGGCATGAATTTGCGAGTTTTTACAAGCCGTAAAATAAAGACTACTACCAAAACAGCGGAGATGGCTGCTGCTAATGTTAAACCCCAACTTTGTCCCATGAGTTGTGCGATGCCGGCAAAAATTAGCAGCGAACCGCTAATCAGGCCAGAAATTAGCGAGGCTTGGCTTTTGGCCTTGATATAACCCATGATGCCGCCAACGAGTGTTAAAATGCCGTAGCCGATCGCCGCTGCTGTACCTATATTCATTTTTAATCCTCCAGATTTCACTGTTTGCCTCTAAATTTATACAGCGCGCGCTGCAATTAGTGTCACGAATTGTTAGAAAATTTATTAAACCCAGTCAGGATATCTAACTGTTATACAATTGCCATTATGTCAGCCCTAACTTCTAGTGCGATCGCCCAAATCCGTTACCTGCAGCGCCAAGCAGCATCCCTGCTGCTGTATCAATCGGTTTTCAAAAGCCCTGCAGGTCAAGCCTTTCTCGACTTGCTGCAAGCCCTCCACCACAGCGAAGTCAGCGGTTTAGACTGTCTGACAGCTTACGGCAACTGGTTCAAAGTTCAGGCTGCTAAAAATCAGAACTGGAAAGATTCTCTGATTTGGGAAATTCTCAAAAACGATAACCCGTTTTCTCGCCGAGCACAGCAAACAGATTTTGCGAGTTTGCCGAACGCTTTGGTGGAAGCAGCGCGACATGATTTACAACTGCTGCAAAATATTTACGACTGCAGCAGCGATCAGTTGAGCAAGTGGGTGCGGGTAGCGGGTCAACTTGACGCTGTGCCTCCGCTTTGGCATTCAGAAACTGTCAAAGAAAATGGCGATTTGCCGCTGCACGGGGAACTAAAAAAATGGTCCAGCGCTACGGAATCCTTGGCAGCTTATTACCGACAGTTTGGCACGGGTTTGTTTGCCGAATATCGCGCTTTTGCGTGGCGCGAAGGGCAGTTGGCAAGTATTTCCCATCCCGATCCCATAACTTTAAAAGAGTTGGTTTGCTGCGATTGGCAGCGGGATGCTCTTGTAAAAAATACGGAGTTTTTGCTGGCAGGTTATCCGGCTTTGCACGTTTTGCTGTACGGGAGCCGCGGTTCGGGCAAGTCTTCTTTGGTGAAGTCGCTGTTAAATGAATTTGGCTCTCGCAATCTGCGCTTGATTGAAGTATCTAAATCAGACTTGCAAGATTTGCCGCTAATTGTCGAGCAGTTGCGGGGAGTTCCTCAAAAGTTTATTATTTTTGTGGACGACCTTTCCTTTGAGGAAGATGACGATGCTTTTAAAGCTCTGAAAGTTGTCTTGGAGGGGAATGTAACGGCAAGGTCTCAAAATGTAGCGGTTTACGCCACATCCAACAGGCGACATTTAATTCGAGAATTTTTTGACGACAGACCTCGCCCCCGCGACGGGGATGAAGTTCACGCTTGGGATACTGTGCAGGAAAAACTTTCATTTAGCGATCGATTTGGCTTGACTTTAACTTTTGAACCTGCCGATCAAAACACTTATTTAACAATTGTCCGACATCTGGCAGAACTTGCTGAAATCAAACTCGCTGCTGAGGATTTGGAGCACCGCGCTAAAGAATGGGCAACTCGCCACAACGGTAGATCTGGCAGGACGGCGCGGCAGTTTGTTGATTTCCTGAAAGCAGATTTAGCCATTTTTCACAAGTAGCTCGTCTGCGCTGGGAGGGCGGGTTTTACCTGACCTATGGGAAGGCAATTCAGGAGCTGAATAAACCCGCCATTGCAGCGCCGAAGGGCGAAATAAAAATTCTTAATTTTTTCATAATTTTATTGAGAATAAATAACTAACAAGATTTGATATAATTATCAAAATCCCCAAAGAAACCTCCAGAGCCAGAACCCATCCTGACTCCATAAATCTACCACTAAATGAGGAAAATATCATGGGTTTATTTGATAAAGTATCGCAGACTCGCCAAGAAACGGACGTAACGTTAGGGCCTGCCGAAGCATTTGCGGCGATCGCGCTAATTGCCGTAGCAGCCGACGGTTACATCAATGACAGCGAAAGTAAAGCGATTAGCATGACGCTATCTCGGATGCAACTGTTCCGCAGCTATCCGGATGACGTGATGAGAAAAATGCTCGATCGCCTGCTGATGATTCTGCAACGGCAAGGAGTTGAGGTACTGTTTAATGCTGCTTTGGAAACGCTTCCCGACGAACTTAAAGAAACAGTTTTTGCTGTGACAACTGATATCGCTTTAGCAGATGGCGAGGTTTCAGAAGAAGAAGAACAACTTTTGAACGATCTTTACGGTGCATTGGGGATTTCCGAAGAAGTGGCGCTCAATATTATAGACGTGATGTTGATTAAGAACAAAGGTTAAGAAAGAAGGTTAAGAAAGGAGGGGAAGGAGTGAGGAGGGCAAGTTTTACAAGATAAAAAATTAGCGCCTACTTACTTAGCTGATAACTTCCCCAAAAGTGCGGCTTTACCGATAAAATGGTTGGTAAAATTCAGATCCAATTTGCGATCGCCCGCTACTACCTCAAATGCCTTTCACTTACACCCGTACTGTTCGCTTTCAAGATACCGATGCTGCTGGAGTCGTTTACTTTGCTAACGTTTTAGCGATGTGCCACGAAGCTTACGAGGCATCTCTAGCAGCATCGGGAATCAATCTCAAAGCATTTTTCAGCAATCCCCAGGTTGCCTTTCCCATAATTCATGCTAGTGTAGATTTTTATCGCCCCATGTTTGCGGGCGATCGGCTGATGATTCAATTGACGCCGAAACAAGTTACTGGCAATGAATTTGAAATTGCCTATCAAGTATTTTTGGCGGCGGAGGAACTTGCAGGGAGAAGCGCTGCTAAAGCTCTGACTAAGCACGTCTGCATCGATGCAGTTAGCCGAACTAGAAAACAGCTATCTGAAGACTTGATCCAGTGGATGAGTAAATTTGAAATCTGAAATTTGAGATTTCAGATTATTTCTATCTTTAAATAATAGCAGGGAATGACAATCAAATTTCAGTTTTGTTGATAATTATTTCTAACTTTTTGATATTATGTCAAATCGCAATTATGCCATTGTCGGCACGGGAGCTTTAGGCGGATTCTACGGTGCTAGACTGCAACAAGCAGGTTTAGAAGTCAATTTTTTGCTGCGCAGCGATTACGATCGCGTCAAAAAACACGGTTTGATTATCGAGTCTCCCGAAGGCGACTTCACCCTCCCCCATGTCCGCGCCTACCACGACGCGCACAAAATGCCTCAGTGCGATGTAGTAATTGTAGCGCTGAAAACAACTCAAAATCACTTATTGCCCAAAATTTTGCCTCCTTTATTAAAGGATAACGGCGTGGTTTTAATATTGCAAAACGGATTGGATACGGAACCGGAAGTAGCTAAAATTGTCGGTGCAGAACGAGTGGTTAGCGGGCTGTGTTTTCTCTGTTCTTATAAAGTTGGGCCCGGTCACATCTGCCACCTAGATTACGGCACTATCACGCTGGGAGAATACGCCCAAGACTACAAACCCATCGGTATTACTAACAGATTGCAGCTAATTGCTGCGGATTTTAAACGTGCTCATATTCCTATTAAAATGAGCGAAGATTTGCTATTATCAAGGTGGAAAAAGCTGGTATGGAATATTCCTTATAACGCGCTGTCTGTAGTGTTGGATGCGAGAACTGACCAACTGATGGCTAATCCCGATACTCTGGTTTTAGTCGAGGAAATAATGGGGGAAGTGGTAGCGGGAGCCAAAAGTTGTCATCGCCTTATTCGCGATGACTTTATCCCGCAGATGCTCGAACATACTCTGAAAATGAAGCCTTACCGCACGAGCATGAAAATCGATTATGATGAATCGCGGCCCCTGGAAGTTGAGGCGATTTTGGGTAATCCGATACGAATGGCCCAGCAAGCAGGTATTAAGTTGCCGCAAATAGAGGTACTTTACCGAATGTTGAAGTTTGTGGACGTTCACAGACAAGAAGCTGAGAGGACGAGAAGGCTGTTAGCTTTGCAGTAATTGGGAATTGGGAATTGGGAATTGGGCATTAGGCGGGGCGGGTTTGTGAGATTTCTCACTGGTGTTGTAGATATTGGTGAACCCGCCCCTACAGGAATTACTGTCAAATCCGGTTAATACTATTGATTCACCGACGATGAGACGATCGCAATTTCTTGCAATTGTTCTCGATTGACTTTGCCTTGAGAATTGCGGGGCAAGTCTTCGACGATAACCCAAGATTTCGGCCGCTTAAACTTGCTCAACTTATCTTCTATTGCCGCTTGCAGATTTTTGACAGTAACTTCGGAATTAGCGGGAACGTAGATAGCCGTAACTACTTGACCCCAATCTTTGTCTGGCAAGCCAATTACAGCAATATCCGCAACTAAATTAGTCGATCGCACAACGGCTTCGACTTCCGCCGGAAATACATTTTCTCCGCCTGTTATAATTTTGTCGCTGCTGCGTCCGACGATATTTAAGCAGTTATTTTTATCAAAAAATCCCAAATCATCTAATTGCAAATATTGCCCGTCCCCAAATTTTTCCGGATAATAACCCAACGCCAAAGATTTAGCATTAATTGCAATATTTCCGATTTCATTATAGCACAAAATATCGCCTTTGGCACTGCGAATAGTTATTTGAGCATGGGGTAAAGTTTGACCGGAACTGTTATTGCCCGCGAGAAAATCTTCGGGTTTTAGTGTAGCAATTTGCGAGGCTGTTTCTGTCATGCCGTAACTTGGCGCTAATTTGATTTGATAGTTTCTAGCTGTTTCTAAAAGTTCCGGCCAAGCGGGAGCACCGCCCAAAAGTACAGCGCGGAACCGTCCAAGCCAATTAGCTGTATCTGGGTTTTGCAGCAGCCGTTGCAGTTGAGTTGGAACTAAAGAAAGGAAAAATTCTTCTGGTTCGATATCGCATTTTTCGCCTGCTTCGAGTGCTTTGAAAGACCCAATTGCCAGTTTTCCCGCCGTCGTAAACGAACGCATGAATTGCATTAAACCGCTGACGTGGTATAATGGCAAGACGCAGAACGAGTTGATTTTGTCAACTTGAAAATATTGCTGAAAACCTTGTACTGATGCGGTTAGTGTGTCCCAAGTGTGGATGGCAAAACGGATTTTTCCTGAAGAACCGCCGGTGGGAATCACGATCGCAGTTAATTCGTCAATTTCCCAGAATTCCGGCGAATGGAATTCGCTAGCAGCGCGATCGCACGAACGAAGTCCGGCTGCGCGGAATGTAAGAAAGGGGAATTTTTGTTCTAACTCAGCAACTTGTCCCAAAATTAGGTCTGGTTGGACTAAATCAAAGACTTGTTGCCATTCTGGTTTTACCCAGTTGGGATTGCAGAGAAAAATCGAGCATTTGGCGGCGCGGGCGGCGGTGAAACTGGCCAGAAATTGCACGGGTTCTGGTTCTGCGAGGCAAATTTTTGGGGGTGTTTCTCGTGCTTGATTTTGGGTGATTTCTTGAAATAGCCGATCGACAATTCGGGAAAATTCGCGACTGTCACAACCGATTAGCCAATTATCGGGCAAGCGATCCGCGAGATCCAGAATATTTACTGTTAGATTTGTTGCCATAGATGCTTTCACCTAGTTTGTCGATCTAAAACAATTACAGGAGTTACGTACTTCGACTCGGAAACCGGGTTTTTTACCTTGGGTGCGGGCCGCAAGCTGTATATTTTCGCCCATCAACCCGGTTTCTGAGTGCCCAGGAGTAATCTAAAATCTAAAATCTAAAATCTAAAATCGAATCATTGTCGTCGAACCAGCAATCGGTGCCGAAGCCTAAGGCTCTATTCTTTGGAGACAATTCTCGTGCTAAATTTAATGCTGCTTGTCGGCCGATTTTGGTTTCAAATACTGATGAAAAAACTGCGTCTATATTGTGAGTTTGACAAAATTTTCGCAGTTGGGATGGAGAACCGCAGATCGCAGGTTTAATGACGAAAATTCCCCGCCAGCCTTGGCTGTAGCACTCTTGGATGCGATCGAGGTTGGCTGCGGATTCGTCTAGGGCGATCGCAGTTGCATAAATAGCATTCAATTCTACCATTTCCTGAAACTGTGTTACGGGCAGCGGCTGTTCCAAAAATTCAATGTCTGCGGAAAAGTCGGGAGTTGCTTTTACCTTGTCGCAAGCTTGCAGCCATGTTTTAGCCTGCGAGTAACTGAGTCCCCCGTTGGCATCTAACCGCAAAAATGCCACTTCTCGATCGCACAAATCGTGCATTACTTGGACTAGCTGCTCAAAAATCTTTAATTCTTGTTCAATTGCAGCAACACCAATTTTCCATTTAAACGTCCGATATCCCTCTAACCAAAGCACTTGCAAAGCCTGCAAAGCTGTTTCACCTGCTGGCAATAAACCGCTGTACCGATTTTGCGTTTTCTCCTCGTTATCCTCGTTCCCAGACTCTGCCTGGGAATGCTTTTCTAGCGGCTCTGCCGCGTGTAAAATAGAAACTCTTCCTCCTAATATGCGCTCCCCGGCAGAGCCTAGGAACGAGTTTGACAAGTTTGATAGTGCTGACTCAAAGCCAAATTGACAAGCGGGCAATTCAGCGGAAATAGCGAAAATCATCTGTGATGAAAGATTAGCTGGCAACTGGTGACAAAAATCTAAAGCTTGCTCAAAACTTTCGGAACCAAACCAACTCAAAGGGGCAATTTCTCCCCAACCAATTCGATTATTTTCTCCCACAAGTCGCAGGATAATTCCCGATCGAATATCCCAGATGCCGTGACTTGTTCGCAATGGACGCTTAAACTTTCGCTGATAAGTACGAAACTCGAATTGATAAAACATTAATTTTTTAGTTAATTATAAAATTGTCTCACAACTGATCCAAACTTATCAATATTTTCAAAATGGATATTATGACCAGCTTTTGGTACAATTTCCAGACTAGCGGCCGGACACCATTTGGCAATTTCGGTATTTATAGTTGTAAATTTATCATCATATTCTCCCGCTAGCAAGAGGAGAGGGATTTGATTTTGTGCGAGTTTTTCCCAGAGAGAGGGCTGGTTGCCGGTTCCCATGTTGCGGAGTGATTTGGCTAACTCTAACGAATTGTTTGCTAAGCGGGTTTCTATGAGTCTGTCGAAGTTGGGATGGTTTTTTAAAGATTTGAATAAAGGGCGATCGTACCAGTTTAATAAAAAATCTTTAATGTTGCTATTTTCCAGCTTTTGTGCTATCTGTGAATCGGCTTGCAGGCGGTGCGATCGTTCTTTTTCTGTCTTCAATCCCGGAGACGCTGACTCTAACACTACTTTCTCGAATCTTTCAGGAAAATGTAATGTCATGTACAGTGCCAATCTGCCGCCCATTGAATAGCCTAACAACAAACATTTGTCTATTTGTAAATCATCTAATAACTCGATCAATGCTTCGGCTGTATTTGACATATTGTAGCAAGTTTCATCGCCGTTGACTTTGGTTTGTCCGTGGCCGGGAAGGTCAACTGCTAGACAGCAATAAGTTTTAGAAAGTAAGGGAATGACGCTACTAAAGTCTTGACCGTTGCCAGTGAATCCATGCAAAAATAAAACTGTCTGCTGATTATTGTTCCCGCTTAAAAAATAATAAAATTTATAATTATTAAAGGTTGCCATTTCGTTACAACATAGCTGCTAAGTCTGCAGGGATAGGGCCGCTGTATTCTCTTGCTACCGATTTTCCCTTCCTTGACAAAGGATTATTGTAAAGCAAATTGCCCTCCGGTGAGTGTGCTAAAACTTCACCTCGAATTACATTCAAATCCTCATCCAGTTCAGTGTAAGCAATTAGCACCCACTCGCTAGGATATAAGTGGAGGATTTCTTCTAGGCTGAGGATTTGGTCAATTTCGACTTGCGTACTCAGGCTTTGATTCTCCTTTTTTACGATTCAATGTGAGGTACGGATTGCTGAATTAAAGAAGATTTTGAGAAGTCGCGCAACTGGGCCAACTCGCCCAACTCCCTCAGCTTAGCAAACCATACCTCCAGTTTACCGGGATTCTCGATCGCCCGATCTACAAAGCAAAGCCCAACGCCAGCAGCAATCCGCTCGAAAAATGCAGCGTAACTGCGATAAACTTAGAGTTGCTGACATGAGCAGGTTGGTCGTGATAGTCTGTGACATGGCGGCAAAGGTCGATCGCAAATGACAAACTCCCAAAAATCAACAGCGTCCAAATTGGGAACATTCCCAAAGCCACAAATAGCACAGTAAAAGCATAAACGCTGCCGCACAACCACTGCAACAACTCGGCACTTTTTTTCGTACCGAGTCGAACAATCGGCGATTTTTTCCCCGCCGCCAAATCGTCCGCAATTTGATGAAAATGGGAACAAAATAAGATGATACTCGTAGTAATTCCCACGATTACCGAAGCTGCAAAATTAGTTGCAGACCAAGTTTGAGTCTGACTGTAATAAGCAGCGGCGAAGGCTAGCGGCCCAAAGGTGAAAAAGCAGATGATTTCCCCCAAACCCTGATAGCCAAGACGAAACGGAGGGCCTTGATAAGTGTAGCCCAGAGCACAGCATAAAACTACTAGCAAAATTACTGTTGGGTCTTTTTGCCACCAGCTTATGGCGCAGATTCCCGACACTCCGACTGCTAAAAACAGGTTGGCCAGCCCGAAAATTAAAGCTTTATTTCCGGTTAAGTTAACTAGGGAATGCGCTTTGTTTTTATCGATGCCTGTTTCCGAGTCAAATACATCATTGCTGAAATTCAGCCATGCTATAATCAAAATGGCTGACATTAAAAATGTCGAAAAAATTGACGGATTAATCGTTTTAGTTTCGGCAAAAGCAACGGCAGTTCCTACTGAAATAGGAATAACGGCAACGCTGTACATGGGTGGCTTGATTGCCGCTAGCCACAATTTACTATTTGGATGTTCAATTAACTTTGTTGTCATTACACAAACTTGATGCAATTGATAGCAGCTTAGTGATTTTACAATGTTATTGGTGAATAATGTTTACTCTGTATAAGGTTGAGTGCGTGCGGGGCATCCGTTGAGAGGCTGTGAAGGTGCTCAAAGGCTTGAAGTAGCCCGTCTGCAAACCTTTGTAGGGGCGATCGCATGAGAGTCGAGATTTAGTTGCTCAATCTTAAAGTTTTATGTATAAATGTTTCGATCGATCGCGCGATAGTCTGTTTTCGCCCCCAAGCGAGCCCAAACTTTCCGGGAAACTCGAAAGGTCATGTTTTGCGATCGCCCTCCCGTGCTTAGATCGAAATAGGGGTTTTAGCCGGACAAACCCACACTCTATCTGACAAATCTGCTATTCTCGCTTTCATGACAGTAATACCGCACCGCGCTAATCTCTTGCAAGACCGCAATCAACTGCATCAGTTTCTGTTAAATTGCCAGCAGTCTTTAACTGAAAAAGATCGCACAAAAATAGTTAGTATTTCTCAGGAAATTTACCCCCTCGATCCGCTAGCTGTACTGCAAGAGATTGCCGAACCTTGTCAGCGGCACTTTTACTTTGAAAAAAGAGACCCTATTTCAGACAAAAGTTTTGCGATCGCCGCCCTAGATTCAGCCATCCATCTAACAGTAGCAGGAACCGAGCGATTTGCCCTAGCTCAAAATTTTATTCAATCTTGTCTTGCCCGAACAATTACCATCGGTACGGAACGCTTGCCCTTCAGCGGGCCGCACTTTTTTTGTAGCTTTGCTTTTTTCGATGAGAATGTCGCCACCAATTCTTACTTTCCACCAGGAACCGTATTTTTACCCAAATGGCAGATTACTCGCCTCAAAGATAGCTGTACAATTGTCGCTAATGCCATTATAAACAAAGATATAAATGTTAAAAACATTACCGACAATATTTGGCAAAGCTTTGATAAAATAGAGTCTCAGAAATACCCAAGAATTAAGACAAGTAGCAACAGTTCGATATCTTTAAAACAAATCCCTGTGAAGGATTCCGCTCAATTTAAAACATCAGTCAAGTGTGCTTTAAAATTGATTGAGTCTCAATATTTCAGTAAAATTGTTTTGTCCCAAGCAATAAATGTCATTTCCCAAACCCCTTTTAGTTTAATAGATTCCTTAAATAACTTGCGCCTCACTTATCCAGGGTGCTACGTCTTTTCGACCAGTAACGGCAAAGGTCAAAATTTTATCGGCGCCAGTCCAGAACGCTTAATCAGCATTGACAACAATCAGTTAGTAACAGATGCTTTAGCAGGTTCCGCACCGAGGGGGAAAACGGAAGTAGAAGATGCGAATTTAGGCAAAGGTTTGCTCAACAGCGAAAAGGATCTTCGAGAACATCAAGTTGTGATTGATTTTATTGTCGATCGCCTGTCTAAACTCGGTATTAATCCCGACTTTTCCCCGGTTCCCAGACTGCTGCAACTGTCAAATATTCAGCATTTGTGGACACCCATAAGGGCTAGAATTCCCCGTGATATTCATTTATTAAAGATTTTAGCTCAACTGCATCCAACCCCAGCGGTAGCGGGCGTGCCGAGAGATATTGCCCTACAGCAAATTCGGGGCTGCGAAAGCTGCGATCGCTCTTTGTACGCAGCACCCCTCGGCTGGATCGATCGCACCGGCAACGGGGAATTTGCCGTGGGCATTCGATCGGCTTTAATCGACGGCGATCGGGCTATACTTTATGCTGGTGCTGGTATTGTTGCCGGTTCGGAACCCGAGAAAGAACTAGCAGAAATTCAGCTCAAATTGCAGGCACTTTTAAATGCTTTAGTCTAATTCAGCTACTTTGCCGAATGTAGAGTTGTCTGGCTAATTGATTGAGTCTGTGTTAATGTTTAATTTTCACCTCCTCAAAATGTTCTACTATGGGAAAAGGATCGTAAAAATGGTGAAGCATTCTTTTCCACTCTTGATATTCAGCAGAACTCCTAAATCTAATTGTATGAGCTTCTAAATTTTCCCATCTCACCAATAATAGATATTTTCCTTGAACTTCTGTGCACCGATGAAGTTCGTGAGATAAATATCCATCTATAGACGCTATCAGACTGGAGGCTTCTCTAAAAGCTATCTCAAAATCACCCTCACAGCCCGATTTGACATTCAGCACAACCGCCTCAAGAATCATAAAAATGTATCCTGACAATTATTTGGGTATAATATCGTAGCACAATACAGAGTTGAGCTACTCAGCTTTAGCAATGCCAATAGATTTTCGCAATACAAACACCGTCTGGGCTTCCGTATTAGCAGAGACATTGCAACGACTGGGATTAACTACAGCCGTGATTTGTCCCGGTTCGCGATCGGCACCATTAACAATAGCTTTTGCCCTCAACAACAAAATAGCAACTATTCCCATACTCGACGAACGTTCAGCCAGCTTTTTTGCATTAGGAATTGCCCAAAAATCCGGTTTGCCAACCGCACTAATTTGCACATCAGGAACCGCCGCAGCCAACTTTTATCCTGCGATAATAGAAGCCAGAGAAAGTCGAATTCCCCTGCTAATATTCACAGCCGATCGACCTCCAGAACTGCGGGACTGTCACGCCGGACAAGCGATCGACCAAGTTAAAGTATACGGCAATTATCCGAACTGGCAAGCCGAATTAGCGATACCTTCTGCGTCCATAGGAATGCTAGACTATCTGCGGCAGACGATCGTGTATGCTATTGAGCGATCGATCTTTCCCACCAAGGGCCCCGTCCACCTCAACATTCCCTTTCGCGACCCGCTTGTACCCGTTCCAGACATAGCTGTAGAAGCGTTAGAAACACAATTCAATCCCGAACATTTCTTTGCAGGATTAGAACCAATTTTTGCAGGAGAAAGCTCTACCCCCCCCAGCCCCCCCTTGTTAAGGGCGGGAGAAGAAAGTAGAATGCAACAATGGCACAAGTGCAGCAAAGGGATAATTATTGCAGGCGTTTCCCAGCCTCAATTTGCCGAAAAATACTGTAGTGCGATCGCCCAAATTTCCCAATCCTTAAACTGGCCAGTTTTAGCAGAAGGACTATCCCCAGTCAGAAACTACGCCCAACTAAACCCCCATCTAATTTCCACCTACGATTTAATTCTGCGAAACCGCGAACTAGCAGATAAATTAATCCCAGAAATCGCCATTCAAATCGGAGACTTACCCACAAGCAAAGAACTGCGAAACTGGTTAGATAAAACCCAACCCAAACGATATATAATCGACCCCAGCCACCACAACTTCGATCCGCTACATGGCAAAACAATTCACCTGCGAACCTCCGTAGAAAATCTCGCAACTAATCTCGCAACTATATTAACTCTTGTCCCCCCCCTGAATAAAGGCGAGTCAACTCTTGTCCCCCCCCTTAATCAGGGGGGGTTAGGGGGGG
>JAUBOM010000169.1:0-12774 GCA_036700245.1 Microcoleus vaginatus BM001213989 | reverse complement strand
AAATTGGCTCAATCCTTACTAACTATGGGTTTGGGGCGGGTCGTCACCCCCCCAGCTTGTAAACAGGGGTTGTAATATTTTTATGGTTTCAAAATTAGCAATAGCATAAAAACCACCATTAATCATTTCTTATTTTCTTACAAAAGTCATTACAAAGCGTGTCTGTAGCTTCTAAGAATGGTGAATTTATCTCAAAATATACTTACCACTGATGAACAGTGTTCAATAAGATGCGTTCCCCCTGGGAAACTGGCTGAGGGAAAAGGGTGTGTCTTTTTGCTTAAGACTGAAAAAGAATCATTGCATCGAAACAGAATATTTAGTTTCACAACGGTTGGATGAATTAGGAACAGTACCAGGAACCTATGAGTATTTTCAAGGAAAAAGAGTGAGAAAAACTCGACCCGCTACCGGGTTTGATCTTGCTTGTAAGGGGAAAAGGAACTATGGCGGATGGAAGGTTGACGAAGCTTGGTTTATTCTCACAGATTTAGGCTCAGCAGCAGTGGCTATCAATGCTTATAAGCAGCGGATGGGGATTGAAGAAATGTTCCGAGACTTTAAAACAGGAGGCTATGATATTGAAGGAGCTAGCCTTAAAGGGAACCGACTTATTAACATGATTCTACTCATGACGCTCGCCTACCTGGAGGGAATATTTCAAGGCATCGAGACGAGGAAAAAGCAGGTACAAAAATATGTATTTCACCTTTATGAACCTAAAAAAAGATGTCGCAGACGGAGTACATTTGGTGTGGGTTTAGATGGAGAAAAGTGGGTTAATTACCTCGAACAATATTCTGATGAGGTAGAACAGTTAATGAAGTTAACCCCTTCTAAACGCCGCTTTTATCAACAAGGTATGCGGGCCGCAACCCTTATACCGTCTATCTCCTAGGCCTCTTTGTCACCCCTTCAGTTGGTAGGCACGCTTATTCTGTCAATTCTAAGCACTTAAAAAACTGGTTTAGAAGCTGCTGACACTGTAGTTAATAAACCCGGTCTAGCATATATGAGTTGGCATTAAAATATCCGCTACTTAAGCATTGTTGAAGAGCGTTGCAGCACTCAACATAGCTACAGCACCTTCCTCCTCCAAAGGTCGCGAAAAAAAGTACCCTTGATAGGAATTGCATCCCAAAGAACGGAGTATAATTAGTTGATCCTGTGTTTCCACCCCTTCTGCGATTGCCTCTAATTCTAAAGAACTCGCCAGATTTAAAATTGCTTCCAGCAAAGTCACATTTTTCCCTCCTTCCTCCAGGCAGCAAACAAAAGAACGATCAATTTTGAGAGTATCAATCGGCAGCAATTGTAAGTAAGATAAATTTGAATAGCCCGTTCCAAAATCATCCAAACAAACCTTAACCTGCCGAGCTTTCAATAGCTCTAGTACCCCAGCAGCCTCCTCAGCATTTTCCATTAAAACACTTTCGGTAATCTCTAACTTCAAAAATTCGCCTTTTAAATTATGCACTCGCAGCAGTGAGTCTAAAAGTGGTAATAAATTAGGAGCAAATAGCTGAACTCCCGATAAATTAACACTCATGTTTAAAGGCAAATACTCAGGGAACTGCAACTGCCATTTACTTAAACAAGCCACTGCTTCCGACAGTACCCACTCCCCTAATGCCACAATCAAACCCGTTTTTTCCGCCGTTGGAATAAACTCACTTGGAGAAACCAACCCGCGTGAAGGATGCCGCCATCTTACTAACGCTTCAAACCCCACTATTTGACCAGTTACAAAAGATACAATTGGCTGATAATTAAGGTAAAACTGTTGCAAATTAATTGCATTTTGCAAGTCATTTTCTAATTGTAGTTGCTCTAAAGCTCTTGATTGCATGTCAGCATCAAATACAACAATGCTACCAGCACCCCGAACAAACGCCTCATGTCTAGCCGCGTCAGCCGCTCGCAGTAAATCTTCCGGCTCTTCTGTGCCAGTTGCACCTAAAGCAACGCCAATACTAACGCGAGAAAAAACCGCAGTTTCACCCAAGTTAGAGGGTATTTCTAATGCTTCACGAATGTGTTCTGCTGCATCTAAAGCTAACTGAGAATTAGTAATATTTGCCAGCCAAATCGCAAACGCATCTTCTCCCACTCTTGCTATAAGATTCGTAGGCAGAGCGCAAGCCTCTAACCGCCGTCCTACTTCTACTAGCAACTGCTCTCCTCTAGAATGACCTAAGCTATATTTAACAATTTGATAGCGATTAAGAGTCAGAAATAAAAGAGCTTTTAAATGACCTAATTTTATTATAGAGTTGATGCCACTACGCATCTCTTTTAAAAGCAAATTACGGTTAGGTAAACCGGTCAGCTCATCGTAAAATGCTTGGTAGTGAATTTGGGCATTCGCTGTAGCCAGCTGCTGCTCTTTTTCCCTAGTAATTCGCACAAACTCTAAAGCTTTATTGATGGTAATTTTTAAGTCATCAAAATCAATTGGCTTCGTTAAAAAATCAAAAGCACCCCTATTCATAGCTGTCCTAATATTGGGCATATCCCCGTAAGCTGAAACCACTACAGCTTTGAGCGTCGGGTCAATAGCTGGCAGATTCTCTAGCAAAGTTAAACCGTCCATTTCGGGCATATTAATATCAGTTAACACTAAGTCAAAGGAACCATCAATTTGCAGTTTTTCTAAAGCTTGGACTCCATTAATTGCAAACTCAAACTCCAATTCTTGAGCGCTTATTTGATGCCGAAATAGCTGAAGGATTACATATTCTAAAAGTGGTTCGTCATCAATTACTAAGATTTTAGCTGTCATGTAATTGCTCTTGTTAACAAGTAGCCAGGAGTTTAATTCTCTTGTAGAAGTAATCCGTCAGGGGTTGCCCCCCTGTGGTTGCACCGTAAGTAAGTCTGGGCAGGCATGAAAGCACTGTTCCTACAGCAAATTTATCATTTTAGGACTTACGCTCCTAGACCGGGTTTTTCTAACTATTGAAAATCTTCACTAGATATTTACGAAGAAACCCGGTTTCTAGCCTAGATATGCGTAAGTCCTGATCTTATCATTTCTCAACCATTAAGTGGGGATTTCAATAATAAATTCCGTCCCCTCACCAGGTGTAGAATTACAAGTGAGCCATCCCCCGTGTTTTTCTTCGACAATAGACCGCGAAATGGACAAACCCAATCCCGTTCCTTTACCGACAGCTTTTGTAGTAAATAAGTAGTTAAATACCCGCTGTCTTACTTCTTCGCTCATTCCCCTCCCGTTGTCAGTAATAGAAATTATAACATGAGAACGGGGATTATCCGGGAGATTTTTTTCACTTTCATTGGTAAGGAAAGTGCGAATCGTAATAAAATTAGGCTTCGCATTAATTTCCTCGCGACTTCGCCCTAAATCCCTCTCTTCCAATGCGTCTATAGCATTAGCAAGAATATTTAAAAATACCTGACTTAACTGTCCGGGATAACACTCTACCGGGGCAAATATTCCGTAGTCTTTTATCACTTTTATTTCTGGTTTGCCTTCATGTGCTTTGAGCCTATGACTCAAAATTAATAAGCTACTATCAATTCCTTTATGGATATCAAAAAAAACTTTAGATGTACTATCGGCTCGCGAAAAACTTCTGAGAGAAATGCTGATTTCCAGAATTCGTTCAGTTCCTCCTTTCATAGAGTTGAGCAATTGTGGCAAGTCTTCTAAGAGAAAAGGGAGATCAAGAGCTTCAATTTGAGTTTGTACTTCTGGATTATTTAGGGAGCAGTGTTGTTGATAAATATTGAGAGCCGTCATCAATCCTTGAAAGTAGTTTTCGGCGTGTTCAATGTTTCCTATAATGAAGCTGATAGGATTATAAATTTCGTGAGCAACTCCGGCAACTAACTGGCCGACGGAAGCCATTTTTTCGTTTTGAATGAGTTGAGTTTGCACCTCTTGAAGTTCTGTTAAGTTTTTTCTCGCTTGCTTAACAGTTTCTAAGGCTCTTTGGATGGTGATTTCCATGTCCTGAAAATCAATGGGTTTTGTCAAAAAGTCAAAAGCTCCCCGGTTCATAGCAGTTCTAATGTTTTGCATATCTCCATAGGCGGAGATGACAACTGCTTTTAAGGTATTATCGATTTGTGATAGTTTCTCTAGTAAAGTTAACCCGTCCATTTCGGGCATATTAATATCGGTTAGCACTAAATCGAAGGGTGGAAACTCAGCAATTTTTTCTAAAGCTTCTCTACCATTATGAGCAAAGACAAATTCAATTTCTTTTGCCCGAATTTTTTGCCTAAATTTTTGTTGAATGACATATTCTAAAAGTTGTTCATCATCGACGACTAGGATTTTGGTTGTCATGGGGATCGATCCTGTATCCTATGGTAGAAATAACTAGGGTAATTGCTTACTATAGCACGTTGTTTAAATTTTATAAACAAGTGAATTAACTGATCAGGAATAAAAAAGTTATGATTTTGGCAAAGTAATAACAAACTCGGTGTAATTTCCAGGGTCGGTTTGCACTTCTAAATTGCCTCGATGTTGACCAACAATGATATCATGAGTGATAGATAAACCTAAACCTGTCCCCTGTCCAGGAGGCTTGGTAGTGAAGAAAGGGAGGAAAATTTTTGGTTGATTTTCTTGGGGAATGCCAATGCCGTTATCACGAATGCGAATTTCTATTGCAGTACCTAGATTTTTAGTGGTAACAGAAACGGTGGGAGTGAAATCAGCAGCCATTTTCAATTCTTTAATATGAGAGGCATAGCAAGCATTATCGATAATATTAATGAAAGCGCGGCTGAGGTCAGAAAAAACGACATCGAGTTCTTCAATTGATTGATCATAGTCGGTTTCAAGGCTAAGGTTGAAGGTTTTATCTTTGGCACGGATACTGTGGTAAGCTAGTTGTAGGGATTGAGCGATGAGGGCGTTAATATCCGTTTTTTGGCGACTACTACCCTTGCTACGAGCGTGCATTAGCATACTTTGAATAATGCTATTAGCACGTTGTGCTTGTTCGTTAATTTCTGATACGTTTCGCTTTAGATAAGTAAGGTTTTCGTTAATTATTTCCAGGGATTCTGAGTCTAACTTTTGGGATTGGCGGTCTACTTGTTCTGCGATTTCAGATGTTAAGTCCTCTGAAAGCGTGGCCAGAGAAGTGACAAAGTTGAGGGGATTGCGGATTTCGTGGGCAACACCTGCCGTAAGGGCTCCGAGGGATGCAAGTTTTTCTGAGGCTACTATTTGTTTTTGAGCTGTTTTTAATTCAGTAGTTCGTTCTTCAACTTTCTGTTCTAGGGTTTCTGAATATGCTGCAAGCTGTTGGTTAGCTTGTTCTAAGTTATGGTTAAGCTGATTAACTTCTGCGTAAAGTTTGGCATTGGTAATAGCGATGGCAGCTTGTCCCGATAGCATTTGTAAGACTGTGAGTCGATCGGTGGTAAATGCGACGGTAGTCAAGTTATTTTCGAGATAAATAATTCCTGTTAGTTGACCTTGATTGAGCAGGGGCGTACACAAAACTGATTTGGGCTGATTTCGTTGAATATAGGAGTCTTTTTTAAATATTCCTTCATTGCTGGCATCGTTTAAAACGACTGTTTGTTTAGTGCGAGTAACGTAGTTGATAATTGAGGCTGGGACTGCATGTTCTAGAGAAACAACAATAATTTTATTTTGTGATTGTTGGGAATTTGTCAATACGGTGAGGTCGTTACTTTCCACGATCCCCGTGGCGGAAATCACCCACGGCTCCTCACTTTGGTTAGAAGAAAAAGTAGACTTTGTGAGCAATGAGCCACGAGTAGCTCCGGCATTTTCTATGAGAATGGTCATTAATTTACCTAGCAGTTCGCTGAGAATAATTTCTCCAGACAAAACCTGTGCTGCTTTCATAATTGTACCGAGGTCAAGTGACGTTGAATGATCGGAAGTAGAGGTTGTTGTCCGGTTTGAGGTTGTTGTGCTAGTAGGGTCGAGGTTCATAGTTTCAGGTTGCTGGGTGCGGGAGATGAGATGAAAATATGTTTCTTCTAAGTCTCTGACTTTGGCTACTGCTCCCCAGCGAATGTAGCAGTAATAGGCTTCGGTCATGTAGGTTTTGGCGACTTTTTCTCTACCAAGGGCTAGATAGAATTCAGCAGCGCGTTCGTTGGCTAGGGCTTCTTCTTGGATGAATCCTTGTTCTTTGGCTCCGTTAATGGCTCGTTCGTAGTAGATTACTGCTGTCTCATTTTGTGCTAATACTCGCGCTTTTTCTGCTTCTACGAGGTCGTATTTGTGCTGGAAGTTCATGGGGGCGTGGTGCGCCCAGGTTTTCATTTGTTTTTGATGGGATGCTACTTTTTTCAGGTATTGCTTTTGTTCGGTTTTGGTAGTGGCTGGGTAGTGAGCGAGAAGAATTAAAGAATAATAAAAATTGTGTTCTGATGAATGAATGAGCGCACCAAGACTTCCTTTATATTTTTCTGTAAAACCTGCAACTTCAACAGCCTTAATATTATTCCTAAACAAATAAAAAATTACTGACTTGAAAAGATAAAAATAAGCAATAAAGGTATAGTTATTACTTTTTTCCCAAACAATAATAATTTCATTTTCGTCAAAATTATCGCCAATAAATTTAAACTTATCTCCTGATTGATCGAGAATATTTAAGACAAATTCACGACCCAACTTTGTTTGAGCGGAAACCAAATGCTGTTTGTATTTAAGCATAAAATCAGTATATTTAATGTAATTTTGAACAGTAGATTCTAGGTGCTCACCGCTCCAATAGCAGTGGTGAGAATAATTAGCAACCGAATAACAGCTATACTCTATATCTCCTGTTTCTAATCCTGTTTTGAAGGCTTCTAGTAAAGGTTGTGTTGTTTCCTTAATATGTTCTTTCCATTGCTTAATAAAACAATTAAACATAAAATCTATTTTAGCTTTGATTTCTTTAGTCGCAAATTGTTCTACTAGTTTAATAGCCAGTTTTCCAAATTGATATCCCAAATCAATGTCTGATAGCACACCACAAAGGAGCATCCCATAACTCACATATCCATAAGCAGACAGAGGCGAATTTCCATATTGAATAGAAAGATTGACCATTGTAAAGATAATTAGTGGAAACAACATAGGATTTGTCATAAAAGCAGCCGGAATTATAGCAATTAATATTCGCATGGCTGCGAGTTTATATGGGTCAGTCATTAATGGCAGGAAAGCTAAATCCTCAATCCGTTTATTACCTATTCCTATTTTGTTGCGAGTCAACCCCATCATAATACTAAATTTTGTAGGATGTCTAGGAAAAGGTACTGCCAGCATTCTTAGAACTTGCAGAGCTGTCTCTATTGCCTCTTGTGGGTTATTTTGCTGTAAATAAAATGGGATTCTAAGTTCATAAACTTTGATTTTTTCAAGTTGAGTTTTAGCTTGCAATAAAAGAATTTCAGACAGCTCTTGCGCTCGTTCAAAGTTAGTACTAAGGTATTCTACTTCTAGTGTTTCTAAGTAGAGATTTCGCGTCAAATCATAGTGACTTTGCCAGCTAGATTCTGGCAAAAGTTCTAAACCTACATTCAAATATCTGACAGCAGCTTCATAAGCTGTTGCTGCTTTTGCTTTGCGTCCAGCTATTAAATTAAAGTGGGCAAGTTCATTTTTTTCTGACTGCTGTACGAGGAATTTTTCCCCAATATTTAACTGGTTGACAATATCAAATATATTCTCTTCCAGGGCGTTTTCTGCGTATTGAGATAATAAAAGCTTACCAATTTTTAAGTGCGTTACTTTTTTCTGATTTTCAGGAATCATTGAATAGGCTGCTTGTTGTACCCGGTCATGTAAAAATTTATAGCCAACTCTTGATTGATCAAAAAGTATTTTTTCCTGTTCTTCTGACTGAAAAGCTAAAGGAATTTTGTAGTCGTTACTAAGGGGTAAAATTAGACCTGCCTGAAGTGCTAGCCACAAATCATCGGCTGTCTCAATGGGTGACTTTTCATTAACAATTGCGCAGATATCTAAGTTAAATCTGTTCCCAATACAAGCAGCTAATTGTAAGATGTTTTGTGTGGTTGGTGGCAGTTTCTCGATGTTTCTAGCTACCAGTTGAACAACATTACAATCAGCAATTCCAAATAATTGAATCTGAGAAATTTTCCACTGCCACAAATTTCTAATAAAGTCAAATTTTAACAGTTTTTCAGAGTGTATAGTCTTGAAAAGTTGTGTTAAAAAGAAGGGATTCCCCTGAGTTTTATTAAAAAGTAAGTCGGCTAAATTTGTTGAATTGTTATCTCCCTGAAGAGTATCAGCAACTAATTGGCGGACGTTGCTAATATCTAAAGCCGGGAGGACAATATTATTTACAATGGCACCTGCTTTTTTAATCTCTTCAATCGTTTGAATCGTTGGATGAGCTTGGCTGACTTCGTTATTTCGATAAGCTCCAATTAGTAACAAATATTCGCCCTCAGTGTCTGTTATCAAGAGTTGGAGCAAGTTCAGAGACGCTGAATCTGCCCACTGTAAATCATCTAGGAACAGAACAAGCGGATGTTCGGGTTTAGTGAATACACGAATAAATTGTTTATAAACTCGGTTAAAGCGATTTTGAGATTCTGTCGGCCCTAACTGGGGAACTTCTGGCTGGACACCCATAATTAGTTCTACGTCGGGAATTACGTCGATAATTACCCGTCCATTTGGGCCTAAAACTTCTACAAGTCGCTCTTTCCAAATTTTTATATCTTCCGAGTTTTCTGTTAACAGTTGCCGGATCAATTCTTGAAAAGCTTGAATTAAAGCTGAATAGGGAATGTTTTTTTTAAATTGGTCAAATTTGCCAGCTATAAAATAACCGCGCTGGCGTATTATTGATTTATGAACTTCCTGCACAACGCAGGTTTTGCCAATGCCTGAATAACCACTTACAAGCATCATTTCTGTTGCTCCAACTGAAACTCGCTCAAAGGCTGCCATTAGGGCTGCAATTTCTTTTTCTCGCCCATAGAGTTTTTGAGGAATTAGAAATTGACCAAATCGATCTAATTTACCCACTGTGAAATTTTTAATTTGACCAAATGCTTCTAATTGATTAACGCATTCTTGTAAATCGGCTAAAAGTCCATGAGCACTTTGATATCTTTTTTCAGCAGCTTTAGCTAATAATTTCATTACAATGTCAACAACCGCTTTGGGAATTTCTCGATTTAGCTGATTTAGCAACGGGGGTTGTTTTGCAATATGGCTATGCACCAATTCCATTGGGTCGTTAGAATTAAAAGGTAGCCGACCCGCAAGCATTTCGTAAAAGGTTATGCCAAGTGAGTAAAAGTCTGTGCGGTAGTCTATTGACCGATTCATTCTCCCTGTTTGTTCGGGAGACATATAGGCGAGAGAGCCTTCGATATAGTTGGGGTTAGTAATATTAAAATTTTCTTTTTCTAGGCGGGTGGCGATACTAAAGTCGATGAGTTTGATTTCCATAGTTTCGGGTTTTATTAGGATATTCTGTGGTTTAATATCTTTGTGGGTAATTTGATTTTGATGTAGTTCTCCAAGAATATGGGCAAGTTGACTTGCGATTTGAAGAAAGTTAATTAAATTCGTTTGTTGGGAGGTAATATATTGTTTAAGAGGCTGTCCGCCAAAATCTTCTAGAATTAGGATAAATCCATGTTCATAAGGTTTTAATTCGATGGGCTTGATAATCCCTGGGATGTTTAAAGAGTGGAGGATTTGATATTCATGTCTGATGCGGGCAATTTCTTCTAGGGTCGGATACTCTGCTTTGAGAGTTTTAATGATAACAGGAGTGCCTTCTAGCTCGTAGCGACCTTGATAAATAACGGTTTTTGTACCTTCGTGGAGGGAGGAGATCAGTTGGTATCCGGGTATAAGGGTTCTCATTTTATATCTTTAAAAGAAGTATAGTAGTGAAAAAGCATGAGACTGATGCATTCTGAGTTAATATATCATGTCATCAGTTCTTGATATTTTACCTTTGTATCGAAGATTTTTTTTGATATGAACAAAAACTTAATATTTAATTTATTAAATCTTAAGTTTTAATAAAAATCTAGTTGTTAGATAAAAAGTCAAAGCTTTATCGGAAGGCAACCAGACTGCTGCTGTTCTATACTGGCTTACCCCTTAGTATCAATTTAAGGTCAAACCCTTAGTACGAGAGGAGCTAAACGCCCTGGTTCACAGTAGAAGTTTTCGTAAGAAACTCAATCCAAGTGTGGAGTTTTAGCAACGAGATCAAACCCCAAAGACTGAGCCGTTTCCTCCAGCTTAGAAACGAGCAGTTGTCGATATTTCTCTTCGTAATACTCGGCACCTAAAGCTGCAACGGGACTTAAACAAACTTCAAGCCCAAAAAGAGCATCAAACTTGCTACAGCTAATTGCAGGTACATATCTCTTTTCTGTCACTCTCCGAGTGTTAAAATAAATGTATGAAAAAATAAAAACGCTACAAATGAGGCAGAGTAATGGATGTAAAGTTACAAGTTCTCAAACATTTGGCGAGAGACGCACAATCAACAACGAGAGCGATAGATGAATATTGTGCAGAGTATAAGAATATATTCAAAGAAGTAAGAAGTTATGAATGTTTTAAATATAGCCTTTCTCAGATAGATGACGTATGATTTAACCGTCAAGAACTAACTGAAAAATAGAGAACCCAAAAAGGTCATGCAGCTCTAATTAAAAGTCACGATCACAGCAGCCGCTCGAGTCACAACTATCAATGAGCGAACGCATCGCACATTACTAAAAATGAAAGCTTATTCTATTGATTTTAGACAAAAAGTTATGGATGTGTACCAGAATGAACCTCTCTCACAAAAAGCAATAGCCAACCGTTTTTGTCTAGGGCGTCGGTTCAGTATTAGGAGTTGACAAGAAAACAGATGTATGGAATTACCCAGTCAATGAGTTAGACTCTATGCCCGGTTTAATTGGCAGAACCTCAGCCATTCGAGCAATGACATGAAGATTATGGACAACAGCGACTCGGCGTAGATCGAAGAGATTTTTTCGATGTCCAAGATACCGGGCACGATTCCTTTGCCAATGCCCAATATGCGCTAAAGAATGTTCAACTGTAGTACGTTTTCTCAAGTCTTGGCGACCAATAGCAGTGGATTGACGCGCTCGCAACTCTTGCATTAAGGCTTCATCAAGATGAATTGATACACTACGTCATCTTTTACTGTTCGTGCAGTCTTTCCTCAGAGGACAGGTGGCACATTCGCTCAGAGGAAAATGAACTGTTTTTCCGGCTTCAAATGAGACACTTACTTGATTAGGACAGCTAATTAAATGTGTATCCCAGTCTAGGAAAAAGGAATTTTTATCAAACCGTCCATAATTTTTGACCGGCCACGCCTTACAAAATATCTGTAATTTATCATCCCGTTGTGTAACCCAATGACTAGATAAATAAGCCCGGTCAATAGGTAACTCAGCTAGGTGAATATTTTGAAATTTCAAGTCATGTTCTAGGTCAACTGTAGCAGCGGACTCTGGAGTATTGGCGCGAGTCAACGCCACCGCGCAAACTACACCACTCTCTAAATCTTTGAAGACGTGACGTTTATATCCATCTATTTTTTTAGACCGGCTTTTACGCCCATGCCGCATATCGGGGTCCTCAATAGAAATGCGACGGTCTTTGGCCACCCCTTTAGCAAGATTAGGAACTCAAGAGAGAGTCTAAGGTCACATTTTGGGATTCAATGACTCGGGCAATATACAAAGTATCTTGAGCCGCTTCAAATTCATCACAATTAGACTGGCTTTGCATCCATTCTTTTACAAAATCTAAGCTATTTAGGATAATCAAGAGTGCATCTTGACGCTCTACTGGATTATCCCAGTTTAAATCTAATGCCGTTTTTAAGCTGGAACTATTGAGGATGGGTGCACCGGCTTCCGAGGCAATTTCTGCTGGCTCCCGCCCCTGCACAGCAGCTATCACACTCACTGCCTTACGCAAAGCATGACCCAATAGATTATATGTATCTTCGACTTTACCGGCTCCCCATAACGGGGAGGAATCTAAAGCCGCTTTAAGTTGAGATGAGCCAAATCCCCCTTTTTGTTTGGCAATTTCTACGGTGCGGTCAATTAAACGTTGGTCGAGTTCTTTTTTAATTAAGCCCTTTCTGAATCTAACCAAAGTAGCTTTGCCCAAAGGGGTAGTTTCACAATTGAGACAATCAAGAACTAACTGCCACCGTTGATCCATCATCATTTCTTCAATCACTTCATCATCAGAAATCTCCAAATATGCTTGTAGAATAATTGCCAAGGCAAGTTGTGTAGAAGGAACTGGGCTGTGACCCACTGTGCTGTCTTTAAAAATTGTAGCGAGTTCCTCTTGGAACTCATTATTAAATATCAATGAACGGTTTAGTCGAAGAAACGTGAATAGCTTGGCTCTTTTGATGCGTTTGATAATCAACGATTCAGGGTCTGAGAGTTCAATTGGAGGATGCCATAAGGGAGGACGCATAAAATTTTTTCCTTCTTCCTGATTGTTAGAATTGAAAAGGCTTTTCAAGCCATATCATACTCATCCAGTTTTGTCAAATCCTAATACTGAACCGACGCTCTAGCACTCAGTTTTGTCCAAAAACTGATTAAACAGTATCGCGAGACCCAAAATATTGCTCCTCGAACTGAGCGATGCGGAGTCAAATTAACAGGACTTACGCAAGCACGCTATATATAGCGTGCATCTCAAAAAAAAACACTACTAATGGAAACCCGCCAGGGTTCAAAATACAGAGTATCTGA
>JAUBOM010000016.1:0-91596 GCA_036700245.1 Microcoleus vaginatus BM001213989 | reverse complement strand
CTGAGACTTCTTCAATGTTAACCGAATGGAAGAAAACCGAAGAACTAGATTTTCTGAACAAAGTTAGCTGTGTGCCATTACAGCAATGCTTGAGACATTTACAAACGGCTTATACCAATTTTTTTGATGGGCGGGCAAAATATCCTAACTTCAAAAAGAAACGCAATGGTGGTAGTGCAGAATTTACCAAGTCAGCATTTAAGTTCAGAGATGGACAAGTCTACCTAGCAAAAAACACACAAGCGTTACCAATTCGTTGGAGTCGGACATTACCTGATAGTGCAACACCATCAACCTTAACCGTGAAGGTTGCACCATCAGGTAGGTGGTCAGTCTCTCTGCTGGTAGATGTTGAAATTAAAGCATTACCGAAAACAGATAATCAAGTCGGTATCGACCTGGGAGTTACAAGCTTGCTCACTCTAAGCACTGGCGAAAAGATTGCCCATCCCAAAGGATTCAAGGCAAAGTATCGCCAGCTTAGAAGAGCGCAAAAATCTTTAAGTCGCAAACAAAAAGGGTCTAACAACCGTCACAAAGCACGGCTTAAAGTAGCGAAAGTGCATCAAGAAATTGCTGATGCAAGGAAAGATCATCTTCACAAGTTAACAATGCGGTTGGTGCGTGAAAACCAAACCCTCGCCGTAGAAGACCTAGCTGTGAAGAATATGATTAAAAACCGGAAACTTGGTCTAGCTATAAGTGATGCAAGTTGGGGGGAATTAGTCAGACAACTTGATTACAAGTGCGATTGGTACGGTCGTACTTTAATTAAGATTGACCGATGGTTTCCGAGTTCAAAACGGTGTGGCAATTGCGGACGCATCGTTGACAAGATGCCGTTGAATATCCGGGAATGGGATTGTCTTAATTGCGGGACGCACCATGACCGAGACATCAATGCGGCAAGGAATATTTTGGCGGCAGGGCTTGCCGTGGCAGTCTGTGGAGCGACTGTAAGACCCGAGCAGAGTAAATCTGTTAAGGCTGGTGCGAAATCCCCTAGGGGACGGAAGCAGAAACCTAAGTCGTGAGTCTTAGGAATCCCCGCGCGTTTACGCCGGGGTGGATGTCAATGGTTATAGTTGTTGCTACGCTATGGGAATGATGCTTTGGGGCAGCGACTAGATTGGTTGCATCGGACAAGATACCAGATTGACCTCTGCTCAAAGATCTCAGAGCCAATGGCTCAAATTCACCCTAGGGTAAATTATTACACTCAGCAAACAGCACTCAAGGAAAAAATTTTTTTCCTGATTACAAAAATATTTATTCTCAAGTTCAACAAATCAATCTTCAAGGATTAGATAAAACTTGGCGGCGTTGGCTGACACCTGACCAAACCGGAAAACTGGCTGGTAGACCACGCTTCGACAGCGCAAAGATTTTCACTATAAAACAGCACATAAACTGGTGAGGAAATATGACTTAATAGCAGTTGAAGACTTAAATATTCAAGGACTTGCTCGTACTCATTGGAGCAAATCAATCTTAGATGCAGCATCGGGAAGTATCATGACAATAGTGGAAGCAGTAGCGGTAAAACGCGGCGTTCACCTGGTGAAAGTTAATTCTAATAATACATCACAGGATTCCTCAGGATGTGGAGCTAAAGTCCGAAAATATTTATCACTCAGATGGCATTCATGCCGTGATTGCTATACTGAGTTAGAGCAAGATATTAATGGCTGCATTAATCTTTTGAAGAGAGCGATCGCAGATTTTAAAACGGTGGGACTCATCGTTTCTGCTTGTGGAGGCGATAGCGATAGCTCGCTGTTGAAGCAAGAAGCAAAGGAAATGTTAACTGGTTTTCAGTTAACTCTTTTCTGAGAAGCCCCCGAAGCGAGCGTTTCGCTCGGGCGGGGGAGAACGTCACTAAGTCGTTTAGGGGGTTATTTGATGGGATCGTTAATTGGATTGGTGTTGCTAGTCGCTTACGGCGGCGGTATTTGGAAATTTTGGAATGGTTTCGAGCGTACTAACTTCGACAAAAGTTTTGCAAATCGCCTGAAGCTGTCGCTGCTCTGGCCGGCGTTAATTTTTAATAAGCCTTACCGCAAAAACTTTACAAAAGCTCTTAAAGCTTCTAAAAGGTAATTCAAGAATGTCTAAAAAGTCCGATCGCCCAGCCGCGGGTCAGGAGCAGACTTGGTTTGCTAAGGGAAAATCAGATAGCTGGCAAGTTTTACTGTCGCAAGTTGCTTCTCGGTTCGATCGCGAATACCGAGGAGAAGCTTTCGCTTTACCCGAAGAAGTCGAAGCAATGCCGATTTTCCTGGAATCAGTCGCAGGAACTCTCCAAGAAAAAACAGTTTCTCCCTTCTGGAAAATTGCCAAACCTCAAAAAAATCAGCGCTGTTTAGACATTGGCTGCGGAGTCAGCTTTCTCATCTACCCTTGGCGGGATTGGGAAGCATATTTTTACGGTCAAGAAATCAGCAGCGCAGCGCGAGACGCATTAAACGCTCGCGGCCCTCAGCTCAATTCTAAGCTGTTCAAAGGCGTAGAATGGGCCCCCGCTCACCAGTTAAATTACGAAGAGGCTCAGTTCGATTTATGCCTCGCTACAGGCTTTAGCTGTTAC
This sequence comes from Microcoleus vaginatus BM001213989, assembly GCA_036700245.1. Lineage (GTDB taxonomy): Bacteria > Cyanobacteriota > Cyanobacteriia > Cyanobacteriales > Microcoleaceae > Microcoleus. The sequence goes on along the minus strand of JAUBOM010000016.1, from coordinate 89,009 downwards.
TATCCCATAGACTATTGGAGTATTGTCATGGGAGAAGTCAAGCGGGTACTAAAACCGGGCGGTCATTTTGTTTTTGATGTCCTCAATCCCAATTCTCCTCTAGCAGAAGATTGGGCAATTTTGGAAACTTATCGAGCAGGGGAAGTATTTTTAGAGACAATAGAAGATTGGGAAAAAATGATGAAAGCTGCTGGCGCTAAGGTAGTAAAAAAGCAAAGTGGCGACTTGTTCCAAATGTATAAAGTTCAATACACTTGAGAGGTAATTGATAATTGGTAATTGGTAATTGGTAAGGGTTTGATGGCTATGCTATAAAAGCAAGCAACGCTTACGAGGCACAGGATATTCCACCGGAAAATCAAGGGTTTTAGACTACGACGATCCAAAAACGCCAGCGGGGGCTTACGCAGGCTGACTGATGAAACCCGGTTTCTTCCTATATTTCTCGTTTCTGTTCGCAAAACTCGTAGAAACCGGGCTTCTAGCCCCCATGCGCAAGACCTGAAACTGTCCAAAGTGTTGATACCTCTAGCCATTAAAAACCCTGCCATTGCGACGCATCGCGAACAATCAGATGATACTCACAATAGCGAAGCAAGCAGATTTGATATTAGCAATTCCCGATTCTCCATTAGCAATTAATTTTCGGTAGCAGCAGGAGAAGGCGAAGGCGAAGGCGCAGGCGATGGCGATGGGGACACTTCGGCGGCGGGAGATGGCGCAGCTTCCGGCTGCGGGGACTCTTCGGTGGCGGGAGATGGTGCAGCTTCCGGCTGCGGGGACTCTTCGGCGGCGGGAGATGGCGCAGCTTCAGGTTCAGGTGACACTTCCGGGGCAGGAGATGGCGCAGCTTCCGGCTGCGGGGACTCTTGGGCGGGTTGCGGCCGTGGTTCTGGCGACTGTTCGGCGGCTGGTTTCGGTTGAGGTGAGGGCGACGGTGGGGCTGCGGGCTTTGGTGCGGGCGGCGATGGTTGGGCCCCTGGCTGCGGTTTGTTTGACGGGGTCGGCGGCTTCTCAAACTGCGGCTTCACTTCAGCAGGCGCTGGGGAGGGAGGCTGGGCTGTGGGTCTGGGCGCTGTCGGGGCTACCGCTGGCGGCTGCTGGCCTGCTGGGTTGGGCCCGGTTGGGGCGGTGGATGGGGTGACAGGAATGCCGCTGCAAACTTTTTCGTCGTATTTAAACGAGACAGTCAGTTGGTAAAGCTTGTGCGTGCTGGCTGCTGCAAATGGTAGAGAAGGGTTAATAATCGCGGTTTTAGCCGCATTGTCGAGAATACTGTCACCCGTGGGGACGATCACCTGAGGCTGGGCCTTGAGCAAGCCTTGAGGACTGACAACTGCTCCGAAAACTGCTGTTCCTTCGAGTTTTTGCGAGCAAGCTGCTAGGGGATAAGGGACATTGACAGGAGTCGGCCCCGTCATTTCCAAGTCAGGATAAGCCCTTTTGAATTTCTCAAACAAAGCAACATACGTATTTCCAGCCGCAAGCTGTGTCTCTCTGTCGCTGGGTAAGTTTGAACCCAATGGTTCCAGTTGCCCCGTCGCTATTTTTTCGGGAGTTTCATTGTTTTGAGGCTGTGTTCCTACTTCAGCGCCTTCGGAATTCCTGCCTGGTGGTAAGTAGTCCTCTGGCGAATAAATTTGATTTGGATCTGAAAGACCGGGCACTCCGCCTCGATCGATCATACGTCGGAGTGTGTCCCTGTCATCTTCCGAAGTTCCGCCTGCAGAAAAGCTAGGCAATTCTGCCGATGGGGGCGATGGCGGCGATGGCGGTGGCGGCGGGATATTGCGATCGAAATTAGGGGGTAAGAGCGGGAAAAGCAAACCGCTGGGGGGCTGTTGCTGCACGCGAGCGGGTATATTCAGCGGGGGGTTTTTCGCTGTTGGGGATGGAGTTTTCGGAGGTGGCGGGGCTATTGGGGCGGGGGAGAGCGGGAGAGGGGAATAAGGGAGAGGGGAAAAGAATCCAGGAGGGGGCATTCCCGGCGGTAGGGCGGGCAAGTTGATAGTTGGAGGTGCGGGGGGGGGCAAGGGCGGGGCTAACTTGGGCGAGGGCCGAAGGGGAACTGGTGCGATCGAAAACGGCTGGTTGGATGGGCGCGGTGGTATGGTTTGTGGCAGGCGGCCGACCTCTGTGGGAGTTAGTTCTACCAAGCCGACGGAACCGGGGATATTTTTTGAGGAATTTCCACCATAAAATATGTTTGAGAGCGTCGGGGCGCTTACTCCGAACACTCCGTGAAGGCTTACAGAAGCTAGGGCTGCCCACCAAAAAGGCTGGCGCAGCGGTTCGGAAAGGGTGTTGGCTAGGGAGGAAGAGTCAGTCATGACTGTGGGGAATGGGGAATTGGTAATTGGTAATTGGGAATTGCTAATTGCGAATTGGGAATTGGAAGTTAATAGTTATTAATTGATATTTTTTTATTTTGAGCGATTTAAAAAGTTGCTGTTGGGAAATCAAAGGTATAATTTTAGCACGGTGGGTATCGAAATAGCCCGATCGACTTTTATTTAGATTCGGCGACCCTCAACTCAAGCACTCAAGCCCAGAAACCGGGTTTATTGACGGATTCGACCTGAGAACCGAGATTTTTCGGATCTGTTGTAGCACCGCCCATACGGTTAGGACGTTGTTAATTGCTGAAAGCATTGTTTTTCTTGCCGAATGCCTTTGACTTTTTCCCGAAGCCCTCTGTTATACCGGGTTTCTCAATTATTGTTGACAATGGTGTTCGGGGCGTCAAGCGAGCCGGACTAGGGCGAACAAAAAAACAGACGGAGCCGCTGCCATACCGTCTTTTTCCGAGTTCTGGGGCCCTACTAATTCATTACACACGATCGCTCGAACGGATCGATCGGCGTTTCCAATTCGGTTACGAGTTTAAAAAACTCAAAACTGATCGAGTGGCTGCGCGTTGTAGGCGCGGGCTGTGGCCGCAATCTCAAAACTCCCTTGATTCACCAGCGATAGCGGTAATTTTTAAAAGGAGCTCCCTCGACGGTGAGCAAGTCCATGGGATAAATTGGAGCCCCGCTTGCCATATATTGAAACATTTCCCGAACTTCCTCTCCCCGTAGAGACAACTGGTCTAATTCCTTGAGAGAATACCAGCCAGCGCACAAAGTATGCTCATCCGGCTTGCTCTTGGGCGGCGTCTTATCTTCTGGACGAGCCACAAAAATGACTCGGAGGCGCACATTACCCCTAGGCATGACTGTGTGCTCTACCCTGAGAATTCCCTCAACGATGACGGAAATGCCCGCTTCCTCGACGGTATTACGCATAGCAGCATCCAGCAAAGTCTCGCCTTTTTCCACTCGCCCTGCTGGGAGATACCACTGCTGCTCGTACTTGCGCTCTTGTACCAGTAGAAAACGGTCTTCTAAGTGAACCACAACTAGGGTAAAATACCATGTTTGAATCGGCTCGCGAGCCATAGAAGTAGATATTCCCTAACCAAAAAGTTTAACGAGTGGCAGATGTTAGTAATCCAAAGGATGCTTGGGCAAGCGTCTTTGAACTTGAAAAGTAGATCGTAGCACTCCGACCGCAAAATCTAAAATCTAAAATCTAAAATCTAAAATTGACAATGCCATTACCAACCGTGATTTTACCCGGATATTTTGCTGCTGCTTCCGACTATCGCGAATTAGAAACAGCTTTGGTCGATCGAGGCTTCCCAACAGTAACAGTGCCTCTGGGCAAGGGAGATTGGTTGCCGACTTTTGGCGGGCGGTCGATGGTGCCAATTTTGCGACTGCTCGATCGCACGGTCAAACAAATGTTACAGCAATACGGCGTTCCCCAGATCAATCTCGTCGGTCATTCTGCCGGCGGCTGGATTTCTCGCATCTATTTGGGCGAAAAGCCTTACACGATTCACGGCGACGTGCTTGAGGACGCGGGTTTGTGGGAAGCTTACCCCTGTGTGAATACTTTAATCACTTTAGGCACACCGCACGTTTCTCAAGAGCGCTGGACCCGCAAAAATCTAGATTTTGTCAAAGTTCACTATCCGGGGGCTTTTCACCCTCAGGTGCGCTACGTGTGCGCTGCTGGGAAGGCTGTTTTTGGCAAGCGGGGTTTAGGGACTTGGCTGGCTTATAAAAGTTACGAGTTGACTGTGGGGAAGGGCGAAACTTGGGGAGATGGAATTACGCCGGTGGAAGCTGCTGTTTTGGACGGGGCCGAAAATTTGGTGTTGGAGGGAGTTTGGCATTCGCCTCGTTCTCCAGGGAAGTGGTACGGTTCGCCGGAGGTTTTGCCGGCTTGGATTGGGTATTTGTGTTAGAAACGAATCGCTTTGAGGTTGTCTGCCAAGTTTGCCGACACATCGTAGATGAAAGGGAACCTCAATAATGAAAGGGCTTCTGGAGGCAAGCAAAGCTCTCTAGTAAATCCTGCATCGATGGCAAGTTCGATCTGTAGAGTTGAGCCGTTGGGCAGCATTCATGTCAATGTGACGGTTGCGTGTCTATCAATTACCATGCCGAAAATCTCTTGTAGAGACGATCCATTACTCCACTGAATGATACAGCTACATTATATCCCATGCGAAGGCCGAAGAGACGGGAATATGGATGTTTTGGACTGAGCTTGCGGGCTGCTTTTAACCCAGTATCATCAACTTTGTAATCTCCTGATTCAAAGTCGATGATGACCATCTTGCCGATGTTTTCGCCTGTCTCCACTTGCTGACGGATGCTGTTTTTGTACAACTGTCTTGCACGCCGTGCCACTTCTTCACGACTTTAAAGAATGGTTTGCATAGTTTAACTCCCGATCGCTCCGCTACCTTCTAGAAACTCGTTTATGATATCTTACGGGTAAACAGGGTGGACATTGCTAGCCCTGTCAAGTTTTGTACGTTGGTTAGAAATACGAAGGCCAACCTAGGGGATAGCTTTTAGTGGGCGATCGCACTCCGTAGAATCATCGCACTATTTGGTATTTGGTGTGAGGGGCGAGACCCTTCGCCATTTAATAGTATCTCTGCGATCGGTCAAGATACTGGTAAGAGTGAGCAGCTTTAAGGTAAACTAGAATTGCTCCAAATTCCTGGAGTCGGGCTAGGAAACAATGAAACTGATCTCGCCTATTGGATGTGATGGCATATTGCTTCTCCCAATGCCCGCTGAGTTTAAAAATACTATCGAAAACATAGACAAATATGGTTAATCTGATTCAGGAGCGTGCTACTAAAGAGCAACTTGAACAAATGTTAGAAAACCTTAGCAGTTATATTAAAGTAGCAGTGGATCTCGAACGGGGAATTTTGGCAGGTGGTGGAGAACATCACGCTGATTGCGAAGCTGTCTTGCTCGAAAATGGCAGCAAGTCGGTAGATATTTGGCGAGCAGATTGGTATCCGCTTAAACAAGATGTAGGCTATGAATTTTTAACCAATATCAGCCCTCGTCAGAACAATCGTTCGATGGAAAGTCAAGATCGGAGTATTATAGAACAAGTTGCTCATATCGTTGAACAGTTATTGGGAGGATTATGAGAGAGTGGTATACTTTAAAGGAACGCTATTTGCAAGGCTAGCTACCGATTCGTCTGGAAAATTTAGCATAGAATTTAGCACGAATTAAATCTGACTCTTCAAATGCAGCTAATGGCGAGTTAATTGAAAATCTGCTGCAAGAAAGTAAGCTGTTTATTGAAGGGACGGCTCAAGATGCAGAGATAGAAATAGCTGCTGAGTTAGTTGAGTTGCAAATTCAGTTAGCTTGCTGGTAGTATTCTTGGGCAAGGATTTGGGAGGATGCGACACAACGAATGAGAGTTGGAGAACAGGGAAGGATTTGGTCGGTAAAAGTGCTGAATATGTCGGGTTTGTTGGCGGTGAATTAGAGAAGAGGGCGATCGCCCTTTTTTTGCTGGGGCGATTCCCTACTGGATAGCTACGCTTCACGCCCTGTGTGCAACCATCGCACTTTAAAATTGTGGAAATGGATAAGATTGTAAGTGGAAAAAGAGGTTGGGTGACACCAGGGTTAATAGAATATGCTTGGTGGGGCGATCGCCCGTCAGAACGAGCTATAGTATAAAGTATTGACAAACTAGCTAACCTGTATAATACAGTTATTAAGAGGATTATGAGAGATTGAAATGCTTTAAAATAACGCTTGCTGATTGCTCAGGCTCAGATATCAACTATTAAAAACTATTTACCGTAAAAAATGATACAAATTACCACGACTGAATTACCCCAAACCCTCCAGACTCTATTTATAGAGGTCGAACGTACTAAAACCCCCCTCACTATCATCCATGAAGGGAAACCATTAGTGGTTATCTATCCTGCGACTACCCAAACCCCACGCCCCACGTTTGGCACAATGAAAGGAAGCGGTGAAATATTAGGAGATTTAATTGCTCCTGTCGCCGAACTGTGGGAGGTTTTAGAATAAAACTTTTACTCGATACCCACATTTGGCTTTGGTATTTACTCGGCGATCAACGCCTATCGCTCCAACTTCAAACGGGTATCGCCGATCCTAATACTGAACTTTGGCTGAGTCCAATTAGCATTTGGGAGACGCTCATCCTTGCAGAAAAAGGACGGATATCTTTACAGCCCGATCCGGTTACATGGGTTAACATAGCTTTAAAAACTCTGGAAACTCGTGAAGCCCAAATGAATCACTCCATTGCCATTTTAAGTCGCGAGATTGCACTACCCCATCAAGACCCCGGAGACCGATTTATTGCCGCCACAGCTATTTATTATGGGTTAATATTAGCTACAGTTGATGCCAACCTTACAGGTAATTCGGTGCTACAAACACTCAGTTAGGAATTCTATATTTCTGTGGGCGATCGCCCTTTTTTTGCTGGGGCGATTCCCTACTGGATAGCTACGCTTCACGCCCTGTGTGCAACCATCGCACTTTAAAATTGTGGAAATGGATAAGATTGTAAGTGGAAAAAGAAGTTGGGTGACACGAGGGTTAATAGAATATGCTTGGTGGGGCGATCGGACTACTTTCTTTGACGCAATGCCTTTTCAAACCGCTCTGTCAGAATAATCATCATGAAAGGCTCTGCTATTCCCCCCAAGAATGGAAGTGAGCGTATGATAGCCAAGAACATAAGCCTTGGGTCAACTGCTTTACTAAGAGTTCCTAAAATTGCGCTTTCTGCGGCTTGACGGGTATACGAACGACAGATAACATTCGCATTTTTCATGTACACGTCTATCTCCTCAGATGCGTTATTCACAGATATTAACTCAAGGTAGACACGATCTCCTGGATTCAATAATTGAATGCTTAGATCAAGGCTATTCTGACTCTGTGACTTGCTAATTTCCCCAAAACCCACTGCCGGCTGAGTCTTTATACTGTAACCAATAATCTTTGCCTTATCATCCAACCGTATCAAACATGGTTGATTGGCAACTGCTTGATTACCACAATTAAATACTTCAAGATTGAACAGAAACACAGAGGTTGCCTGTTCTCCTGAATATTTGATCTCTAATTTAGTGCGAATTGTATCTGAAAAAGACAATAATGAGGAGGCATCATTAATAATACAATCAACTCGTCTAATTTGAGTTGTTTTTTTTGTGATCCACATAGATACTGCGGCAGTTATCACCGAGCCAACAACCCCACCAAGAATTGCCGCAATTGTAGGGTTTTCGTACCAATTCATCTATTGTCTTACTCCTAATTTTGTAACCATAATAATTTAGCGAAATATATGTGAGACTGTTCCCAGCGCTTTAGCACATAGTTACACTATTTTTCTATTATCCTTAATAAATCAAAGTTGTGTCTAGTTAAAAATGTTCAATTTTGTCACCGTTTGTCCCTCGCTTTCAATCTATTTAATCTAGTTTTGTACAAAAATGTATGGAAATGTTAGCAGATGTGAGCTACAATACATAATAAATTTACATCTCCCCCGCGTGATGAACCTAAAAGAAGCGTTAAAAATAGCCGATCGCATAATCTTCGATAAAACGGGTCAGCACCTTGACGACTTACAGAAAGCGGTATTAAAAGGCACTCTAGAACGCGAGACATACAAGCGCATAGCCAAAGAATTTGACTGCTCTGAAAGCAATGTGAGGCAAATCGGATCGGAATTATGGCAGATACTTTCAGAAGAATTAGGGGAAGATGTTAATAAAAAGAATTTTCGATCGGCAATGGAGAGGTTTCAAGTCTCCATATTTTCATCAAATGTTGCACAAGACTCAGTGCAAATTAGGAATATTAGTTTTTGTGGAGAAGCTAGACACCCGCCGAACATACCAAACTCACACCCATCGAATCAAGAAACATCCCATCAAGATTTAAGCGAAATGCCGGAGTTGGGTGATTTCTTCGATCGCCCCCTCGAACTCCACACCCTCACCACCTGGATTCTACAACAACACAGCCGCCTCATCACCCTCACTGGCATCACTGGCATCGGCAAAACCACCCTAGCAGTACAACTCGTACAACAAATCAAACACGAGTTTGACTACGCAGTTTGGTACACACTAGACGAATTGCCCACCCTAGAAAAATTTCAATCTAACCTAATACAGCTTTTTTCCCATTCCGAAAAACAAGATTTATCCCCAACAAACCAAAAACGCTTACCGCTGATTAAGTATTTACAAAACCATCGCTGTTTAATCGTCTTAGATGACGTTCAAAACCTTTTCTGTAGCGGCGAATTGGCAGGAAAATATCAACCAGAATCCGAAGAATATCGCACTTTATTCAAACAAATAGAAAAATTATCCCATCAAAGCTGCTTAATGTTAATCGGTTGGGAACAACCGAGAGAAGTTACTCAAGTTAAAAGCCAAAATACTTCTATTCGTACCTTACAACTCAAAGGTTTAGACATCGCCGCCGCACGGGAAATTCTGAGAGATTATGGGTTAGAAGAAAGCGACAACAATGAAACTCTCATTCATCGTTACCAAGGCAACCCCCTATGGTTAAAAAGCGTGGCGAATCAGATTCAAGACTTAGGAGGAGGCGTGACTGAGTTATTACCAAATGATACAATATTGTTGCCGGAAGATTTGAAAGATGTTTTACAGCAGCAGTTCGATCGCCTATCCGAACTAGAAAAACAAGTAATCTCCTTGTTAGCGAAAGAAAGCCAGCCAATCAACCGGGCAAAATTGCTAGAAAATGAGATAATTCCGGCTTCAGATTTGCTAAATGCGCTGCAATCTCTATCGCGGCGCTGCTTGATAGAACAACAAGCAAATTTTTACACGATTTCACCTGTACTGAAGCAATATGCGATCGCCTCTGCGGTGTAATTGATATCTATTAGTCTGCGGAGGCCGACTTAGTTTGTATACTAGCGATTTCAATCGCCCAGTAACTAAATACATAAAATCGCACAAACAAAAACCGGGCAACTCCACAGCTACCCGGCAATCCTAACTTTAGACTTCAGACAAATCTAAAATCTCAAACCTAAAATTCTTAAACAGCCACAGTCTTCTTAGCAGAAGAGCTCAATTCGCCCTTAGCATACTTAGCTGCAAAATCGTCCAAAGACATTTGCTTAATCTTTGTACCGTTACCGGCGCAACCGAAAGAGTTATAGCGATCGCTACAAACCTTCTGCATATACTTGATCGACGGCTTCAAGAAGTGGCGGGGGTCAAACTCATCGGGCTTCGCAAACAAAGCTTCGCGCACCGCAGCGGTAATCGCCAAACGGTTGTCAGTATCGATATTGATCTTGCGAACACCGCACTTGATGCCCTTTTGGATTTCTTCCACAGGTACGCCGTAGGTTTCGCGGATTTTGCCGCCGTTGCTGTTGATGATTTCCAGCAATTCTTGGGGCACAGAAGAAGAACCGTGCATTACCAAGTGAGTATTTGGCAAGCGGCGGTGAATTTCTTCAATGCGGCTGATTGCCAAAATTTCGCCAGTCGGCTTGCGAGTGAACTTGTAAGCGCCGTGAGAAGTGCCGATCGCGACTGCTAGAGCATCCACGCCGGTTTGCTCGACAAAATCAACAGCTTGTTCAGGATCTGTCAGCAACTGATCGTGAGAAAGCGCACCTTCAAAGCCGTGGCCGTCTTCTGCTTCGCCCATTCCTGTTTCCAGAGAACCCAAGCAACCCAGTTCACCTTCAACGCTAACGCCGATCGAATGAGCAACATTCACCACATCGCGAGTAACTTGAACGTTGTACTCGTAGCTGGCGGGAGTCTTAGCATCCGCTTCCAGAGAACCGTCCATCATCACGCTGGTGAAGCCTTGGCGCATGGCAGAATAGCAAGTGCCGGGGGCATTGCCGTGGTCTTGGTGCATGGAAATGGGAATGTGAGGATAGGTTTCAACTGCTGCCAAAATCAAGTGGCGCAGGAAATTTTCGCCAGCGTAGGAGCGAGCGCCGCGAGAAGCTTGCAGAATCACAGGGCTGTTGGTTTCGTCAGCAGCGCGCATGATCGCTTGGATTTGCTCCATGTTGTTGACGTTGTAAGCCGGTAGGCCGTAACCGTTTTCAGCCGCGTGGTCGAGCAGCAGTCGCATAGGTACAAGCGCCATAGATATTCCTCCTAATTATTTGTGATTTCTGGGCAGTGAATTTTGGACAGTCTCAATTCTTACGATAATATTAAGACAATTTGCCACCGATCGCGCACTATCTTTCCAGATTTACTTAAAAGTTCAACAAACAAAATTTTGAGTTCCGAGCATTCCACTCAAAACTCAAAATTCTTCACTCACCAATTTTTTATGGGTCGCCCGGGATTTGAACCCGAGACCAATCGGTTAAAAGCCGAATGCTCTACCGCTGAGCTAGCGACCCGCGAAAACATTGTTACCGCACACAATTTCTAATAGTAGCACCCCTGATGTGAAATAGCAAGTGTTTTTTAAAAAAAAGTTGCACTCATGCGAACCAGCATCTCGCAAGTCGCTCCTGGCTGCAAATAAATCAAGTGTTCGCCAGTGTTGAGGGCATTTCTAGGAGCAGTCCAAGGTTCCAAACAGTAAAAATCCTTGCCCTTCACCATCCAGAAGACCAACTTCCCATAGCTGGAGTTGTAACTGAGTGTGAGCCGCAAGTTCTGGGCCGAGTCAGTGACAGTAGCAGCAAGACCAGTGAGCTCGTCAAAGGAAACATCAATTTCATCCAGCGTCGGGTCAAAAACCCCGGTGAAGTAACCCTTCGTGTGGGTGTTCTGATCTCTGTACTGCATCCCGGGAATCTCAAACCGCAGCTTAGATTTGTCCCTCGCCAAAAAGTAGGGGTGGAAACCACTAGAAAAAGGCATGGGTTCGGAAGACAGATTGGTGTATCGCTGAAAAATTTCCAAAGAATTGCCTTTAATCTGATAAGTGAAGGCTAGTTGGAAATCAAAGGGATAAACAGCCAGCGTCTTGTCGCTGCTGTCGAGAATCAGGGTAAGAGCAGCACAACCCTCCGTCACTGGTTCGCCTATTCTCCAAGGCAAGTCTCGCGCAAAGCCGTGCTGTTTGAGCTGACGCTGCACTCCCTTGTGGGTGTAAGTATTGTCGGGGAGATTGCTGCAGATGGGAAACAGGATGGGAATCCCGCCGCGTACTGTCAGATCGGGATTGGCGAACCGTTCCGCGTCCAAGTAGAAGATTTCTTTGCCTTCAACCAGCCAGCTAGTGGCAATACCGCCCCGTTCCGGCACAACTTCTAGAGCAGAGTTAGCGGTTTCGTCGGAGAGGATATAGGTTTTGTACTGCTTTTGCTTGAGCGCGATCGCAAACACATTTGTCATCGGTAGTAGGTCATTGATCATTGGTTGTCAGTAAATTGGTCGTTAATAATTGGTCGCTGCTATGTTGATGTTCACCCATTACCGCCCCTATCCTCCCCCTGCATCCTCGCTCCGATCCCCATCGGCTAACCAATGCTTCCAGCTATAGGAGGCAGGGCGATCCGCGGCCCGGAGCGGTCGCTGCTTGTACGTGGAACCATCGTGGAGGTCGACTGCTTGAGTGCGACTTCAAAAGATACAGCCCGAGTGGGGGGAAGATAGCTTTGGGGACTCGGCACTGCTCCTTGACTGGGAGATGGGGGCGAAATAAACGGTTCTTTGATGAATGGCTCTTTCGTAAACGGATCTGCTTCCTCGCTGGGATTTTGAGGTTGAGTGCGGTAGATGCGCGGCGGCAAATTTAGATTCCGAGGCGGGTTTGACTCAATTGCAGATCCCGTCCCGTTCGGAAAAAATGAGGAGTTGTCCGGCTGTTTGGGCGCAGGTGGCAAAGCCGGCAAAATCAAAGTTGGTTTAGGTTGTCCGGGACCTTGCAGATTGCTTTCACCGGAGGTTGCCCCGGAACCCCGCCCAGGCCCGTAGCTACCGCTCTTTGTTGCTCCTGGCAATGGAGAAGAAGGAGTTATTGGTGCCGTTCCTAGGTTCATTGGGGCCTCGAGAACTACAGAAGATCGCATCGGCCGATCGAAAATACTAGAAATTTGCTCAACGTGTTTGAGGATGCGATCTGCCGCGGCTCCGTTCACCACCTTCGGCTGAAACTTTTTCACCTCCACAGGCAGAAACTCTACCTTCATATTCCTGTCTTTGAGGGATACTTTCAGGACTGCGGTATCGTAATCCCTGCGAGCATTCCCGCCGAATATAAAATTACCCAGCGAGTAAACTATCGGGCGGCCCTTGTAAATTTCTGCACCTTGCAGGACCTGGGGGTGATGTCCCACTACCAAATCAGCTCCTTGGTCGATCGTGAACCGAGCCAAATCAATCTGCCAGTCCCCCGGATAATCGGCCAATTCGACTCCCCAGTGGTAATTAACAATAATCCAGTCTACCTGACCCTTAAGAGCTCGAATATCCTCTGCCACGCGATTGTTGCGGCGGGGATTGGTGCCCGCTTTCCCTTGGTCGGCGGCGTGAAGGTCGGCATCGTAATAACCGAGGTAGGCGATCCGCTGACCCTTAACCTCAATAATATCTGGACGCCTGGCTTCTTTAATATCTCGGCCGGCTCCCTGGTGTTGAATCCCACTATTATCTAGAGTATTCATAGTCTCCACCAGCCCCGGTTCCGCGTAATCCATAGCGTGGCTATTTGCCAGATTGACAATATCCACTCCTCCTGCTGTTAATACTTTCACCGATTCTGGATCGGCTTTAAAATTTAATTGTTTTTTGCCAGAACCCAATTTAGAGCGAGTCAGGGGGTTTTCTAGGTTAACCATCGCCACATCTGCTTGCCGGTACTCGTCCATATTGGCAAAAGCCCAATGGTAATCGTTGCCTGCAGATGCTCCGAGCGCATCCAATAGATTCACATTTCCTCCGAACATCAGCGTTACGGTTGGGTCGTAAGGATTAGCAACTTGCTTTTGCTGTACTACTGGTACCACTTCTAAGGCCGCTTGCACCGTATCCGCACGTTTGGCAGGCGGCCCCGATATTACCGCAGCTTGCTGGTACCCGGATACTGGGGATACTAATTGCAGGGTCACAGCTTCGTGGTAGCTCACCCAACACCCTAAAATAAATGAGGCAAGTGCCGATCCTACTAGCAGCAGAGAACGATACGTTTTAAATTTAACCCAATCGACGACCAGTAGGGAACGGTAACGCCGCCGCTGGCGGTTTGCCGGAGTGACTATTCGCACTGACTGTTTCCAGAGAATGTCTCGTTCCCCAGCCAAGCGCGCTTGAATTCGCACCCCTTCTACTGCTGGCGAGTTGAGTCTCCAGAGTTGGTGGCAAATAAATTTGACTAAGCCTTCCCGGAGAGTGCTCCCCAGTAATGTAGTATCTGGCGCAAATTCGCGCTGAAATTCTACGAGGATTTGGACGCAGCCAGCCTGAGCTTGTTCGACGCGGGCATAAATCCCTTCGGGTCGCAGCAAGCTGTCAATCCAGTAATTCAGGGCTTGAAAGTTGCCCGATCGCGCTAGCTCCAAGATAGACGGCTGCGACCAATTTTCTGCGTACACCATCAATTCGCCTCCTTATTAATACGCACTCGCGATGACTCCAATTTGTTTTGAACGGAACCGCAATTCTTTTAGCTTAACCGCCACAGGTTCCGCTGCCCGTTTTGAAGCTAGTTGTTGGCCGCCACCATTTTCTACATTTAGGCGCTGCCTGCTGTCAGTGATTTTTATCACACTCCGGTCAATCGATTTTAAATTTGAGATTTTAGATTTTAGATTGAGTTCAGATGGGGTACTGGGGGCTAGAACAAACGTCGAAACAAGAGGTTTCTGGGGGACTTGAGCCAGAAAAGAGCGAGATTTCTGAGGCAGAGTCTGTTTTTATTGTCGCTGTTAGAGTGTCGCGAAAGCAGCTTTCGCTTCGAGATTTGAGATTGGAGATTGAGTCTTGACGGCGTTTGTGGGCTAGAACAAACGTCGAAACAAGAGGTTTCTGGGGGACTTGAGCCAGAAAAGAGCGAGATTTCTGAGGCAGAGTCTGTTTTTATTGTCGCTGTTAATCGCGATCGCCGGAGTCAAGTTTTAAGGCTCGGATCTATGCTGGCAAATGCCTCCCGCGAGGGATGCCACTGGCTGCAAAATCTGTACTTGGATAAATGGCGTACTAGATAGATTTGGTGGTAAAATGAAATTTGGTAACTCCCATCGGTACCAAAGTTTCGGAAAACGTGAAAATGGCCCGTCCATACGGCTGTGCCTTCCGATGTAAAACCCAAAGTACGTTACGGTAAACAGGCTATATTTTAAGCAACTTAAACTGCGCAGGAGAACTGACAAATGCTACAGCGCAAAATCTATCAACTCTGTTGTGATGGTCGTGAGGTTTCTATTTTTCTTCGAGATCAGCAACGTTGGATAGAGCGCGCTCGTATCCTAGATATTGAAGGGGATCTAGTCACGCTGCGCTACGAAACCGACGAAGAAGACGAAATCAGCTCCTGGGAAGAAATGGTGCGTCTCGAAAGTATTGGATCTGTGTCCCAGAAGTTGGCTTCGGTGTCCCGAACTAACTGCGAACCCCTAGTTTCTGACGATTGTCCCGAAGCCGAACAAATTCGCAATCACTACCCCGACTCGAATTTGGAATAGTTTTGAGCTCGCGCTTGAGGCACCCGGAAGACTTGGGGGAAAAGAAAACGACTTTTCTCCCTTTTTTGTGGAGGAATTATGCAAAAAACCCGGTTTAGGCCAAAAATATTCTGGGTTGGGACCAAATAAGCTATTTCGCCTTTAAATTTAAGCTTGATGGCGGGCTCTCCTGCCCACCCCACAAGAGCGTAAGTACACAGTAGTTTAAAAATTCAATCGGCGACAGCTTAACGCTGGGTTACCTCCTGCCGACTTTGACTCTACGAGTACAGCGCGGGCGCACCCTCGTGAGCTGTTGGATATCCCTGCCCCACGCCACTTATCTAGGTCATAGACCCCCGACAGACCGACTTGACAGGCTGTTTCCGTTCCCCAGAGTCCCTGGGCTACTATATTTTATAGTCCACGATGCAAAACCATCTCTGCTGCTGCATGAGCTCGATGAGTCCGATAATTACACTCGGGACAACGATGCTCTCTAACCTCGGGCCCCTTACTGACGGTTGCAAGGCAAGCTGGGCAGATTTGGTTAGTACCGTTGGGATTGACTTTAGCAAAGTACACCCCACGCTTCCAACAAACCCATTCTCTCAAAGAGCATCTGGAACCGACACACTTGATTCAATCGTGACCGCAACATACCACTGGGTTCCCCGAACTTGAGACAACACCTTTACCGAAAAATTGGGTTTAAAGCCCCGTCCTTCTAGGACGGCTTTCTCTTTAAATACTATAGCTTAAGAAGCGATGCAACGTTTCTTAAGCTATAGTAAAAAGAGGAGGTGATGCAAGTTTTTAGTCTGACATACGAATACAAACTCAAACCCACAGAGCGCGCAAGTTTCCCGATTTGAAAACTGGCTCGAACAATGTCGGCGCGTCTACAACTATGCATTAGCCGAGCGCAAAGATTGGTTTAAATCTCCTAGCTGTCAGATAAATGCTTGTTCTCTCCAGTCCGAATACATCATTCCAGCAGAAACCAAACGCCCTACTTATGCCAGTCAATGCAAGACATTAACAGCCTATAGGAAAACTTCTGGCAACCGGAGCGCGAGTGCAATCTCAAGTTCTACAACAGACGCTTCGTCAGTTAGAACAAGCATTCGTCAGTATGTGGGAGCAAGGACATGGTTTCCCTCGATTCAAGAAGAGTGGAACCATGCGCTCTTTCGTTTTTTCTCAAGTTGGGATAGATGCCGTAAGAGATGGCGCTATCAAGCTACCTGTAATTGGCTGGCTCAATTTCCGCCAATCGCGTTCTATTCCTGGTGGCGCAAAGCTAAAACAGGTTCGGATAGTCAGACGTGCTAGCGGATGGTTTGCCATGTTGACATTGCAGTGGGATGTATCCGTTCCAGATGTCATGCCACATGGCGAAGCGCTTGGACTAGACGTTGGAATCAGTCACTTTGCTGCGGTTTCTAACGGTAAGTTGTTCCCCAATCCAAGACCTTTCAAGAAGCTCGAACGCAAGCTTAGATTACTGCAACAGAGAGTACCTTTGAAAAGTTAAGGGGTCGAATAACCGCAAGAAAGCGCAAGTTAAAGTCAGCAAACTGCACGAATGAATTGCAAATACTCGGAAAGACTACTACTGGCTCGTAGCTCACAATCTCTGCGATTGGGCGGGGATGATATTTGTGGAAGATTTGAAACTCAAAGGTCTAGTGTGGGGCTTCTTAGGGAAGCACTGCTTAGACGCTGGATGGGGACAATTTTTTCAAGTATTAGAGCAGTGCTGTCGCAAACGCGGAGTGTTCTTTCTTAAGGTTGACAGCAAGAAAACCAGTCAGATATGTCCTAACTGCTTAGTCGAGACGGGCAAGAAAGAGCTATCCGAGCGTATTCATTCGTGCCAACATTGCGACTATAGGACGGATAGAGAGGTTGCAGCCGCTCAAGTAGTTCTCATTCGAGGACTTGCAGCCGTGGGACACACCGCCTGTGATGCTTTCTGAGGGTAAAGCGATTGCGCTCCCGGCGATGAAAGAATCCCCGTCCTTATAGGGCGGGGAGTGTCAATAAGTAATTGGCTGTTTCATTCCATCAAGAGAGGACCTCGCGCCCTCGCCCATAGGTCAGGGGAGTGTCGTCAACAACCCTGCTTTCATCCTGGCGCTCATCCTCGCTCCGATCGAGCGCGGGACGAACCGCTAGGAAGTTAAAGGGGTTTTTTGTCTGGGTGTGTCCAGGACTGTTCTTTTGTTTTCTTTGCCTGTGGGCTGGTTTCGAGGTGCCCGACAGCTTATTCGCCCTCTGTTTCCCCATCTAGGAAAAGTTCGGACTCCGGTATTGCTTTAAACACCGGACAGTAACCGTCGGGGGTAACTTTAAAGCCAAACAAAGCAGATAATTGGTTCCAACAGCGCTGGCCGCGGTAGTGCTGGCAATTGCCGCAGCATTCGAGGTTGGCCTGAACGGCGCTGCCTTGAAAAAGCAGTTCCCGCTGGGAGATGCCGCGCACTACGAGTTCTTCGCCTTGCCAGCGTGCTTCTACCAAACCGGTATCGGCAAAATTGGCCCACCGAGGATCGGCTGTAATCGGACTCGGCAAGGTAATTGCTACCTCTTTCCCCAATTCGCTGAGTTCTCCCTCATAGTTAGTTTCCGGGATAGCGGGCTGCAAAAACATTTCCCCGATGGGCAGTTCTACAAGTGTTCCGACGGCCGGAGTGTGCAACTGGTAGCGGTTTCGCAGCTCGTCCAAGTTAGCCAAGTCAGCCAAATATGCAGGGGAACCGTGGAGCAAAATTACGTGCTGGGGACGCAAATTGTGGATGAGCTGGGTAGTCCCTGGGCCGTCGCAGTGTTCCGCTAGCAGATAAGTTTCGACGCTTCTGACTCGAGATTCGGGCCAATTGCTGACGGGATATCCGGGTTTTTGAGGTGCGAGCAAAATCCAAGGATTTGTGCTTTCGGCAACATACAAAGCCAAATCAGCAAACTTGTCTGTAATTACAATACACGGCGTGGAACCCAATCCGGGGCGCTGTTCGGCAATGAGCCGGCGGACGCGGGGTTTCACCCTTTCGTCCCAAAACAAAGGTTGGTGCAGAGCAAAATTTTGGACGGCGGTGGGAAATTGGGGCAGCAGTTCCAGATAAGCGTCGCACCCGTCGGCGACAGTGCCGTCTACCCAAATATCCAAGTCGCGGCCAGTAAAGTAGTGGTGACTGCGGAGAAGCATCAGCAGTTCTTGACCCAAACCGAGGGCCGGCGCGGGCAGCAGTACCGAGTACCCGTCGGCGATGGCGCGGTGGATGCGATCGGCTAACTGATTTTCCAGTTGTCGGCGGTGAGGGTGGCGCGCCGTGCCGTAACTGCCTTCCAAAATTAACACATCCGGCTTCATGCCCCTGAGTTCTCCCAACGGCAAACCTTCTACCAAACGAGAATTGGACAGGAAAAAGTCGCCGGTGTATACCAGGGTGTAGGTGCGGTGGGGGGCGGCATAAGTCAGCAGCACAGTCGCCGCTCCGGGCAAATGGCCCGAGGGGAACAACTGCACGCTCAATCCCGGGCGCAGTTCGATCGGCGACTGCCAGGGCAGTGCCTGACAGAACCGGGACTCTGGCTGCTGAGACCGTCCCGGCCAGTTGAGCGGTAGCAGTCGCGCTGTCACTTCGCTGGCGTAAATTGGCAAGTGGGGGAAAGATTGATGGAGTGCTAGCAAACCTCTGGCGTGGTCGGAGTGGGCGTGGCTGCACACCACGAAATCGGCTGGCAGCGATCGATTTAGTGTCGCTGACAGGGGTGCAATATCCTCTACACCGCAGTCGAGTAAAATGCGGTGCGGTCCCATTCGGACTAGCAGACAGACTCCTTCCTGTGCGTGGCCTGCGCCGTAAGGTAAACAATCGAGATCCATCACTGCGGTTAGCTCCCTGCTTTGCACGCAACTTGCAGTATCGCCACATTTAAACATTGGTTGCGACTGCATTCATTCGATCGAGTTCAGTTCCGGACGCAGAAACCGGGGAAAGATGGACGAAAACACTTTGTTGCCGCCCTCGCTCCCGGTAAAAAAACCCGGTTTATCAAAGTTGTGGTGCGTAAGCCCTGGAGTTAAATGTTTGCTCGAAGGCTCCGGCTCCCGTCCAAGGAAAGTAATTGTACTTAAGATTTGATGCAGCGCCTGGAAAGCGATTTTCCGAAGGCATTGGCCGCTCCGGGCTTTCGGCCTTCGACAAAGTTCATGCTACTGGTTCTGGCATCAAAAGTTACATTTTATTGCACCATGTAAGAGCAGCGAACTCGATCTCATATTCTAAGTTTTAAACCTTTTTCCACAATTTCCGCCTGCTAAAAGCTAGTCTTTTTTATGAGAAGATTTTAATTCAGATGCCCCAAGATCTTGATAAAACTTTACAAATCTTCATTTTTAGGGTATTGAGGGCGGTGTATGGTCCCATCTGAAAAACTTGGAGAACCAGCAGAATTGTGCTAGCTAACTGCTTTTGTCAGGGCAGAGAGAGACTTTATGAGTTTGAGCGGTTTCTTTGTAAAAGTTTGATACATTCTTCTAAGCAAACCTTGTGGCTATCCGGGAGAGAGTTTAAATGGCTTTTTGACATCGCCGAAAAACGGATATTTGTGAAGGACAGGACTCGCCAACCGCCCAAAGTTTTAGACTCTTGTTCAAGCTGCCAGATTCATCTTTGCAGTTAATGTCAAATAGTTCGACGGCGAGCGCTCGCCGAACCTGAAAGCGCAGCTCGATGTTTCGCCCAGCGTCTCGCCGAACCTCTCGCCGCCGTCTGACGCCCCAGTCTCAAACCTCAAATCTAAAATCGACTGACTGCCCCATAATAGGTTTGTTTACTCCGCTCATTGACTAGGCGACAACACGATGCGTTCTTTTGTTTTACCCCAAACATAGCCACATCAATCCCCCGACAATAGATGATATTCATGCTGTAAAAATACCACTAACTTGCCAGAAGTAATCTCAGCTCGATGAATCTGCAACCAGTCTGTAATGTCCTGTTTTTTTTTTAGCATTGCTGGGTCTTATTTAGGGTTGCGTTTTTGAGTTTTTTTTGACCTAATCCGTGCCTGGTTAAACAGTGTGTAATAGCTTTGTTTGGAGTTAAACACCATATCGTAGTTCTCGGATATGTATCCTTGCAGTTCTGCGAGATTCCTGTTTTTTTACGGCAGCCAGCAAATGCCTGCTGCGCTTTGCCCAGATTCTAGATAACCTACTGACCCTGGTCTATCTGCCAGTTTTAACCTAGATATACCAGTAGTTTATAGATTTGAGTTTTTTGGTTAGTGAACCAGAGACTGACTTCTAGAGCCTCCTGAATATCTCGGTTTTTATAGCCTTTGAGAAACATTTGGACTGAAGAAGCTCGCTTCAATTCACGTGGGTATGGATTGGACTAGCTCAAATCTTTGAGGTCGGTTAAGCCAGTGGGTACAAATAACCATAATGTGGGTGGAGCGGGTGAGAGGACTCATAAAGTGGCTTGTATAAAAATGATTCTTAGCTAAAGGGGCCCCGACTTGACCCTACAAGATATTATTGTTTTTTGTGCCGTTATACTTAGCATTTGGCTTTATTATAAAAAAAGAGTATTTTAGGGGCTGGCTCTATATTCTCACAAATGGCTTGGGTTTGCTAGAGAACTACTAGGGGCGAAAGTTTGAATGGCGAGAGTGTTGAATTGTTGAGTATGTTGCCATTGAATAGTACCCGATCGCAATTAAAGCTAAAATGAGGAGCGATCGCACAAACCGGGTTTTTTCAAAAAATTGGGTTTTTAGAGGTGGCATTAATGGCGGGGCAAGGTGGCAGCAGAGTACCAATAACACCTGCAATTGACACCAGCCTCGACGACAGCTCGTTGTCGGCGGTAAACATTCGCTTGGAAAAAAACTTGACATCAGCAGGTCATTGAAAGCAAAAATAAATAAAAGCAATAACAAAAATGAGGCTGGATTTTTGATTCGCGATCGGCGCTCGGCAAGTATGGGATTGAGAAGTTGGTATTCTCTAAAACTAGGTCGGCTAAAATACCTCCGTTAAGATAGGGATTATCTAGAATTTTTTCGTAATCTAAAATATTCAAATATAAAATCTAAAATGGCAACAGCTATTCTTGACCTGGAACTCTCCGAACTCCCGCCCGAAATTAGGGTTGAGGAGCGTTACAGCAAAGCCTTGATTTTAATTCGGCTGGACGGAAAACCGCTCGGTCAAGCTCTTTTGCCCGTAGTCGGAGGTCGCCTTGGCGGTGATGAATTACGGGAAACACTGAGGAATGCTGCTGGTGACAACTTGTGGAAAAGCTGGCTCTACGACATTCTAGAATGGGATGAGCGGGGACCGCTGGAGGCAATGCCGATCGCCACAGTAGCGGTTTCTACGCGCGATCGACCCGAAGATTTGCGGCGCTGTCTCGACGCGTTTATGCGGCTGCCCGACGACGGTCAGGAATACTTAGTAATTGACAATTGTCCCGCCACGGACGCTACCAAGGAACTGGTCAAAAATTATCCAAAAGTCCGCTATGTGCGCGAAGACGTACCGGGATCGAGCGCTGCCCGCAACCGAGCTTTACGCGAAGCTAAACACGAATTCGTAGCCTTTACAGATGACGATGCGGCCCCGGATCCGAACTGGCTGCGATCGCTGTTGCGAAATTTCACAGATCCGCGAGTTATGTGCGTTACGGGGCTGGTGATGCCCTTGGAACTGGAAACGGAAGCTCAAGAATGGTTCGAGTGCTACAGCCCCCACGGGCGGGGCTTCGAGCGCCGAATTTTTGACGGGGCGCACTACAACCCGCTGATAGTCTATCCTGTGGGGGTTTCGGCGAGCATGGCTTTGCGCAAAAGTTCGATCGACTGTATCGGCTTGTTTGACGAGGCTTTGGGGGCGGGAACGCCCGCTGTCGGTGGCGAAGACTGCGAACTCTTTGCCCGCATTTTGCGTGCGGGCTACCGCATCGTCTACGATCCGAGAGCCTTGAGCTGGCACCGCCATCGGCGCACTTGGGAAGAATTGCAAAAAACGCTCCAAGGCTACGGAATCGCAGTCTATGCTTTCTGGACGCGGATGTTTGTAATCAACAGAGAATTTAGTGTGCCTCTATTAGCTTGGGGATGGCTGTGGTATAAGCAACTTCCTGAACTATTTGCTTCTTTGCGAAAGCAACCGGGCTGTATTCCTAGTGATTTACTTTTAGCTCAACTGCAGGGGTGTATTCGGGGGCCGATGGCTTATTTTTCTTCTCGCAAGCGGTTGCAGGAAGTTAAAGGGGAAGTCAATCGATTTGAGATTTGAGATTTGAGATTTACTCCACAGATGAATCTGGAAAATTAAACTAAGGTCTAAGTTTTTTGGATTAGTCAGGAGTCCGAGGGAAGCCCGGCAACGGTCGGCCTAAGTTGCAGGGAGGAACTAGATTTTTTGACGTGGAAGTGCGCTCGCGGTGGAAAGACAAGTTGTATCAGATGAGCCGCGAGGATCGCCGATTTACTTATCAAGATTTGCTCAGCGGCAACCTTTCTCTGGATGCAGAACTGTTTGCTTGTCTCGATGGCTTTGATTCGGCTTTCGCCAACTGCGGCGGGGAAGATTATGAGTTTGGGCTGCGGTTGCTGAAAGCTGATGTATCTTTGGTTTTGACTGCTGAAGCAGTGGGCTATCATTACGAACACGAAACTAACAATCTCGATCGCTCTTTTGGCCGCTCTCGTCAGGAAGGGCGATCGGATGTTTCGAGCGGGCGCCGACACCCGGAACTGGGACCGACACTGCACATAAAAGACTACGAAACTCCTTATTTTTTGGTAGACAAGATTTTGGTGGCGATTCCCTTCGGGATAGCTTCGCTTCACGCGTTTTTATGGCCGACGGTTGTGGATGGGCTGGCTGTGGGAGCGAGGAAATGCCTGGATTTGCTCGAAAGCTTGGGGATGCAGGAAGGCGGTGGTTGCGGGCTCTCGTTGCGCGGTTATTGGTATTTGCGGGTGTGATTGATGAGATCAAAAGTCGATCGGCAATTTCTAGTTTTATGAAAGGAAAGCCGGTTCGTGCTGATTTGGGCGATCGCGAAAATGTGGGTGGGGCGGGTGAGATCGCTAATAAAGTGGCTTGTATAAAAGTGATTCTTAGCTAAAGGACTCCTACTTGACCCTACAAGATATTATTGTTTTTTGTGCCGTTATATTTAGCATTTGGCTTTATTATAAAAAAAAGAGTATTTCAGGGGCTGGCTCTATATTCTCACAAATGGCTTGGGATTGCTAGAGAACTACT
Source organism: Microcoleus vaginatus BM001213989 (assembly GCA_036700245.1). GTDB lineage: Bacteria > Cyanobacteriota > Cyanobacteriia > Cyanobacteriales > Microcoleaceae > Microcoleus. The sequence continues at coordinate 65,701 of JAUBOM010000016.1, read as the reverse complement.
AGGGGCGAAAGTTTGAATGGTGAGAGTGTTGAATTGTTGAGTATGTTGCCATTGAATAGTAGCCGATCGCAATTAAAGCTAAAATGAGGAGCGATCGCACAAACCGGGTTTTCTCAAAAAATCGGGTTTTTAGATTTGGCATTAATGGCGAGGCAAGGTGGCAGCAGAGTGCCAATAACACCTGCAATTGACACAAGCCTCGACGATCGCTCGTTGTCGGCGGTAAACATTCGCTTGCAAAAAAACTTGACATTAGCGGCTCATTGAAAGTAAAAATAAATAAAAGCAATAACAAAAATGAGGCTTGATCTTTGATTCGCGCTCGGCAATCGGCAAGTATGGCATTGAGAAGTTGCTATCCCCTAAAACAATTTCGGCTAAAATACATCCGGTAATATACGGAGTATCTAGGCGTTTTTCGGCATCTACAATCTCAAATATAAAATCTAAAATGGCAACAGCTATTCTTGACCTGGAAATCTCCAAACTCCCGCCAGAAATTACGGTTGAGGAGCGTTACAGCAAAGCCTTGATTTTAATTCGACTGCACGGAAAACCGCTCGGTCAAGCTCTTTTGCCCGTAGTCGGAGGTCGCCTTGGCGGTGACGAATTACGGGAAGGACTGATGAATGCTGCTGGTGACAACTTGTGGAAAAGCTGGCTCTACGACACTCTAGAATGGGATGAGCGGGGGCCGCTGGAGGCAATGCCGATCGCCACAGTAGCAGTTTGCACGCACGAGCGACCGGAAGATTTGCGGCGCTGTCTCGACGCGCTGATGCTGCTGCCCGACGACGGTCAGGAATACTTAGTAATTGACAATTGGCCCACCACGGACGCTACCAAGGAACTAATCAAAAATTACCCAAAAGTCCGCTATGTGCGCGAAGACGTAGTGGGCGAGAGCGCGGCCCGCAACCGAGCTTTACGCGAAGCTAAACACGAATTCGTAGCCTTTACAGATGACGATGCGGCCCCGGATCCGAACTGGCTGCGATCGCTGTTGCGAAATTTCACAGATCCGCGAGTTATGGGTGTCACGGGGCTAGTGATGCCCTTGGAACTGGAAACCGAAGCGCAAGAATTGTTTGAGTTCTACAGCCCCTACGGGCAGGGCTTCGAGCGCCGAGTTTTTGACGGGGCGTACTGCAATCCGCTGATTGTAGATCCACTGGGGGTTTCGGCGAGTATGGCTTTGCGCAAAAGTTTGATCGACTCCATCGGGCTGTTTGACGAAGCTTTGGGCGTGGGTACGCCTGCTAAGGCCGGTTCAGACTGCGAAATGTTTGCCCGCATTTTGCGATCGGGCTACCGCATGGTGTACGAACCGAGGGCCTTGAGTTGGCACCGCCACCGACGCACCTGGGAAGAACTGCGTAACTTGCTCAAATCCTACGGAATCGGAGTCTATGCTTTCTGGACGCGGATGTTTCTGGTCAACAGAGAATTCGGTGTGACTCTATTAGCTTGGAGATGGCTGCGGTATAAGCAAATTCCTGAATTATTTGCTTCTTTGCGAAAGCAACCTGGCTGTATTCCTAGTTATTTACTTTTGGCTCAACTGCGGGGGTGCATTAGCGGACCGATGGCTTATTTAACTTCTCGCAAGCGCTTGCAGGAAGTTAAAGGGGAAGTCAGTTAATTTGAGATTGGAGATTGGAGATTTACTCCACAGATGAATCTGGGAAATTAAACTAAGGTCTAAGTTTGTTTTTGGGATGAGTCAGGAGTGATTAGTTAGGAGGAAGAGGGAAGCCCGGCAACGGATTGTGTAATGGATTTAAGGGATTTAAGGGATTTTGAGGGGACAGGGAAGAAGTAAGAGTGTTTTAAAATTTAATCACTCATTATAAATTCCCAAAGACCCATTAGCAAAGACAAAAGACAAAAGACAAAAGACAAAAGACAAAGTACCAATTACCAATCTAATATGAATAGAGAAAATCCAACAGTTAGCATAATTATTCCCAGCCACAATCGAAGTTCTTCGCTGCGTCGCGGTCTTGATGCTTTGCACTCGCAGACTTATCCGCTCGACCTGATCGAAGTAATTGTAGTGGCAGATACCTGCATAGACGATACTTTGGCAATGTTACAAGACTACAAAGCTCCGTTTAAACTGCAGGCGATCGAGGTAAATTGCCGGAGCGCTGCGATCGCCCGCAATACCGGAGCGGCTTCGGGTACCGGGCAATTGCTGCTGTTTCTCGACGACGATATCGAAGCGCTGCCGCCTTTGGTGGAAAGCCACGTGCGGGTTCACCGAGAGCGTCCGGGCTCGGCTGTTATGGGCCCCTATCCCCCTAAGTTGCAGGGAGGAACTAAATTTTTTGACGTGGAAGTGCGCTCGTGGTGGGAAGACAAGTTTTATCAGATGAGCCGCGAGGATCACCGATTTACTTATCAAGATTTGCTCAGCGGCAACCTTTCTTTGGATGCAGAACTGTTTGCTCGTCTCGATGGCTTTGATTCGGGTTTCGGGAACTGCGGTGGGGAAGATTACGAGTTTGGGCTGCGCTTGCTGAAAGCTGATGTACCTTTTGTTCTGGCTGCTGAAGCAGTGGCTTATCATTACGAACACGAAACCAACAATCTCGATCGCTCTTTCCGGCGCTCTCGTCAGGAAGGGCGATCTGATGTTTTGATCGGGCGCCGACACCCGGAACTCAGACCGACGCTGCACATAAAAGACTACGAAACTCCTTATTTTTTGGTAGACAAGATTTTGGTGGCGATCGCGTTTTTGTGGCCGACGGTTGTGGATGGGCTGGCTGTGGGAGCGAGGAAATGCCTGGATTTGCTCGAAAGCTTGGGGATGCGGGGAACTTGGCGGTGGTTGCGGGCAAAATTGCGCGGTTATTGGTATTTGCGGGGTGTGATTGATGAGATCAAAAGTCGATCGGCAATTTCTAGTTTTATGCAAGGAGGCCCGGCCCGTGCTGATTTGGGGGGACATGAAATTAACATCGATTTGCAGCAAGGTTGGGAAGCGGCAGAAAGGCTGCTAGACGCGGAACGACCGGCTGGGGTTTACCTGTATTACGACCAACTGACAGTCGGCCATATTTTTCCGCAAGTGGGCATGGAACCGCTGCGGGGCGCTCACTTGCGCTCGATTCTGGCGGTTCACTTGGCCGAACCCCTGGCTCGGGCGATCGGGGTTAACGGTATGCCCCGCACTGCGAAAACGATCGAGGAAACGATCGAGGAAAAGCCTTTAGTGGCTGTTGAAAGTTACGAGTTAGCAATTAATGAGTAAGTAGGTAGGTGCAAATAAGCATTACATGGGTCGGGCGGGTGAGTGCATTCATCTTGTCGCTTAGCTCTAGCATCGTTAGCTAAACGGACGCCTACAAGATATGGTTTTTTCCTGCCGCTCTACTTAAGCCGGGGAATTTCAACCAAAAACTAAAACCTCAAAAGTTGGGAAATTGGGAAATGGCAACTCCCAACTTAAAAGTCAAAACTCAAAACTTTTTTATCTAGTGACCGCTGGAAAATAATCAGGAGCAAGCTATGGCAATAAAATTGATGGAAATTGAGTTTACCCAACAGATTAATCCGATTCGGCAACTCGAACAATACGAAGGAGTTCGCATTTTAGTTCGCTACCGGGGACGCCCCCTGGGCTGGGCTTATGTTAGTAACAATCCCTGGCAACAAACAATTTCCGCCGATCGAGTGCGACAAACAATTGTGGAGCAGTTAGGCAAAAAGTTGGTGCGATCGACTTTAGGAGAGCAGTTCGGCGCTGTTTCTGAAGCAGTGGCGGATCGCCACCTGCCGTCCATTAGCGTTGTCATTTGCACGCGCGATCGCACAGATTTGCTCAAAGGCGCTCTGGAAGCTCTACTCGCACTCGACTATCCCGACCGCGAAATAATCGTTATAGACAACGCTCCTACAAACACCAACACCGCTGAATTCGTCGCGCGATTGCCGGTACGCTACGTCAAAGAAGAACGGCCAGGATTAGACTGGGCGCGCAATCGCGGGATCGCTGAAGCGCGGCACGAGATAATTGCTTTTACTGACGACGACGCGCGACCCGATCGCGGTTGGCTGCGGGCGATCGCTTCGGCTTTTGCTGACCCAGAAATTATGGCCGTGAGCGGTTTAGTGGCGGCCGGCGAACTCGAAACCTTGGCGCAACAGCAATTTGAACTGATATATGGCGGAATGCTGCAACAGCTAGACCGCCGCAAAACCAACGGTAGCGAACTTTCTGTGCAGCAGTTGCTGTGGGCGAGCAACTACGGTGTGGGGGCAAATATGGCTTTCCGGCGGCAAGTTTTCGCGGACGTTGGTAATTTTGACGTTGCTCTCGATGTGGGCACTGCGACTCGCGGTGGTGGAGATATTGAGATGTTTCATCGGATTCTGGCGAAGGGATACGCCACTTTTTATGAGCCGAGTGCTTTTGTGTGGCACTTGCACCGGCGCAGCGACAAGGCTTTGAGCAAGCAGTTGGAGGATAACGGGCGGGGTTTTGGGGCTTTTTTACTGACGTGCGATCGCAACCGCACTGTGCCGCGCCTGGAAATTTTGAAATTTGCCCTGTTTAATTGGTTCGGTTGGTGGCTGGTGCGCCGCTTGGGGGCTCCGGGTTGGCTGCCGCGCAAGTTGGTAGTCAGCGAGTTGCTGGGAGCTCTCGACAGTCCTTTTGCTTATAGAAAAGCGCAGTTGCAGGCGCAGCAGTTAGCTGAGATTGAGCCGGAAGATCCGTTACAGTCGGAACCGCAGCCAGTCGCCGGAGGTGTGCGGTGAGAAGTGTTCCAACGCGGGTTTACAGGCGCAAAATCGCTCATTTCTTCGATTTGCTGCGGGTGTTGGTCGCTCGCGATATGAAATTACTTTACAAGCGATCGGCTTTGGGGATTGCTTGGACTTTAATCAATCCGCTGTTGCAGTTAGCTGTATTTTCCTTTGTGTTTCGCTCTGTTATACCGATTAACATTCCGCAATTTTCTTCCTTTGCTTTCAGCGGTTTGTTAATCTGGACTTGGTCTCAAACGGCATTATTTCAAGCAACGGGATTAATTACCAGCAATAAAGCGCTAATCAGACAGCCGAATTTCCCCACGGCAATTTTGCCGGTAGTCACGACGATGACGGGGCTAATTCACTTTCTGTTAGCTTTGCCCGTGTTAATTATCTTTCTGGCAGTTGATGGCGTTGAGCCGAGTTCAGTGCTGTTTGTATTACCGCTGCTGATGGTTATTCAGTTTGTTTTGACAGTCGGTTTGGCTTATCCCCTCGCCGCTTTGAATGTCACATTTCGCGATACTCAGCACACTTTGGGCGTCCTTTTGCAGATGCTGTTTTACCTAACTCCGATTTTCTACGACCTCAACAGCGTCCCGGAAGAATTTCAGCCTTTCTATCAGTTAAATCCGATGGTGCCACTGATCGAAGCTTACCGCGCCATACTGCTCAAAGGTACGCAGCCGGATTGGCAGGCGCTGTTAATTGTGAGCTTAATTGTGGCTGTTATTTTGCCGCTCGGACTGGCAATTTTTAGACGGCAAAGCAATACTTTTGTGGAGGAATTGTAAATGCGTCAGGCTATTGTTGTCAAGGGTTTGGGGAAACGTTTCAACCGCTACAGCGCCGATCGACCTTATACGATTATGGAGGCTGCTTTATCGGGTTGGGGGCGGATGAAACCGCAGGCGCGTTTTTGGGCGCTGCGGGATATCAATTTCACTGTTTCTCCCGGGGAAATGCTGGGAATTCTCGGCAAGAATGGCGCGGGAAAATCGACGCTGCTGCAACTTCTCGGTGGTATCGGCAGGGCTGAGGAAGGAACTCTTAAAGTTAACGGCAGAATTGGCGGTTTGTTAGATTTGGGTGCGGGTTTTCACTCGGATTTAACTGGCCGAGAAAATGTGCTTGTGGGTGCGGTGGTGGCCGGTTTGACACGCCGGGAAGCGGCGCGCCGATTTGACGATATTGTGGAATTTGCAGAGTTAAAACAGTTTATTGACAGCCCGATGCGCACTTACAGTACGGGGATGCAAATGCGACTGGCTTTTTCTGTGGCGGTTCATACTGACCCGGAAGTGCTGTTAATTGATGAATATTTGTCGGTTGGTGATGTGGCTTTTCAAACTAAATGTTTGAACAGAATCGCTGAGTTTAAGACTCAAGGATGTGCGATTGTTTTGATTTCTCACAGCGCGGCGCAAATTCAGAAAATGTGCGATCGGGCTTTGTGGCTAAAATCCGGTGAAATCGTGGCTTACGGGGAACCGGAAGTGGTTGCAGGTCAGTATTTGTCGGAAATGCGATCGGAAACTGAAAAACGCACTCCCATGCGTCCCCCTGAAGTTACAAGTACGGGTTCGCAACTGCGAGTTAATGAAAATCGGTTTGGTTCTTTGGAAGTAGAAATTACGGATGTCAAAGTGTTGCCGGATGAGGAGATAAATAGTGGTGATGCTATTACTATTGAAATTCATTATTCGGTGCCGAAGCCGATTGGTGCTGCTATTTTTGGCGTGGTAATCAGCCGCGAAGACGGTCAAAGCTGTTTTGAGACTAATACTAATCAAATGGGTCGGTTGCTACCGCTGGCGGAAGGTAAAGGCACAATCCGCCTGCACGTAAACAGGCTAGATTTAGGAAACGGCCAGTATTACATTAATGCTGGAGTTTACGAGAAGAGTTGGGCTTACGCCTACGATTATCACTGGCACGTTTATCCGCTGTACGTGCGATCGACTGTACACCAAAAAACGATTCTTTGTCCGCCGTACCGCTGGGAATTTGAGGCCAATATGCAGGTTGCGGATTTACCCGAAGCAGCCGCTCAAACTCACGCTTTGAATAAGAATAATCCCGGCTACGCCAAGATTTCGACTCAGTTGAAAAATAAGCAGAAACCGGACTTTTTAATTATTGGCGCTCAAAAGTGCGGCACGGAACCTCTATCCGGCTATCTAGCAAATCACTTGCAAATTATTAAAGAAGGTCCCCGCGAAATTCACTTTTTTGAATTAAATTTCGAGCGTGGTGTTGAGTGGTACAGCAAGCAGTTGACGCGCAGTGTAGCAGGTGAAAAGGTGTTGCTGTGGGAGACGACTCCTTACTATATTTATCATCCGTTGGTGGCCGAGCGGGTTTACAAGTGTTTCCCCAATGTTAAGCTGATTGTAATGCTGCGAAACCCGGTAAAACGAGCGTGGATGCACTATCATTTAGAAGTCGCGATCGGCTGCGAAAAGCTGGATTTTGAAAAGGCGATCGCTTCAGAACCCGATCGGCTAAAAGGTGAAATTGAAAAAATCAAAGCCGATGAGGGTTATTACAGTTTCAATCACCAGCATTATTCCTATTTGTCGCGAGGAATTTATGTCGAACAAATCAAAAATTGGCTCGACTATTTTCCACGGGAACAGTTGTTGATTCTCAAGAGCGAAGATTTTCTGGCAAATCCCGGCAAAGTATTTTCAGAAGTGTTAGATTTCTTGGACATTACTGCCAGTGCAATTAAAGAATATGCAATTAATAATATTGAGGATTACAGCAAAATGCCGCCGGAAATCGAACAACAATTGACAGATTATTTCAAACCTTACAATCAGGAACTTTCTGATTTGTTGAAACAGGATTTTACTTGGAGTTAGGAAAATAGTTTTTAATTGCAGAGAGGGTACAGAGGAACAGGAATCCTACCTCTTTATTCTCTTCCTCTGTGCCCTCTGCGCTCTCTGCGGTTCATAAAAAAAAATCTCATTCATAAACACTTTATAAAGTATAAAAATGAAACGGATATTTTTAGTGGGAGCCCCTCGCAGTGGCACAACAATTCTCCAAAGTTTATTAGCCGCTCATCCGGAAGTTATTTCTTTTCCTGAATCCAAGTTTTTTCACTATTTGCTGTACGATCAGTTTGCGGGAAAGTTGCCAAGTAGGATGGAAGCTTTTTTTAAGGATGAGATTAAGCGTCCTGAACTTTTCAAAGATTTTGATGACAGTCAAACAGTCGAAACTAAAGCTAGTTGGTTTGTCGGAGTTTTGGATGGTTTGGCTGCAGAACAAAACAAAAGCATTTGGTTGGAAAAAACGCCGGAACATATGTATTTTATTGATGACATAGAGCGCTTTTTGCCCGATGCGAAGTTCATACATATTTTACGAAACGGTATGGATACAATAGCTTCTATGTATGAGGCTACTAAGAATTTTAACGAGTTGTGGGGCGCTGGTTGGGATTTAAACCACTGTATCGGTCGCTGGGAACACGCGATGTTAACTAGCCACAAATATGTTAATAAATCAAATCATATATTAGTTAAATATGAGGAGCTTTTAGACGATAAAACAAAAGTTTTAGGAGAAGTTTGTAAATTTATGGGCATTGAATATGACGGTCAAATGCTCGTTAATTATCAAGAAAAAGCCGCGAATCTAAGTTTAAATCTACCTTGGCATAAAGGAATTGAGAGAGATATCAAAACGAGTAACGTTCACAAATATCATAAAATTTTTAATAGAAATGAAATCCGATATATTTTAGAGAATATTAAGCGAGTAAAGGGTGAAATTGCCGGGAAAGTTGCGGTGGAAGTGAGCGAACCAATTTCTGATATTTGCGCTCTTGGGCAAATATCCGAGATCCTCTGCTGTACCATCAAATTAGAAGGAATCCAACTCGGTATTATTGAATTGCCAGTCTGCGAGGGCATGGTTGCGGCTTCGGTGTTGGCGGATGCGGTTGCAGCCCAGTTTGCTTGGCAAATTATCGATCGCTTCTTTGAACGCAATCGCTGCGAAAGAGACAATGGATTGTCGGAAACTTTGCTGGAACCATTGCACAATAAAAATGAGTGGACGCTATTTTTGCAAGAATTATGGGGGCGTCCCGATTGGCATTTAGAGGAATTCTACAAGCCAGAAATAGCCGAGGAAGTCCCAACAATTACGCTAGAAAAAAAATTGATTGCCTTAGAAGTTAGCGAAGAATTTGCTAATATAAAAGTTGAGCTTTCCGAAATAGACGTGCTGGTAAAAGTAGGCGGCGTTGCTGTCGATATTGTCACTGTTGCGGTGGAAGATAATTTTGTTTCTGCTCAAAAATTGCGATCGACAATTACTCGAAATAGCGGTTTTGAGTTGTGCGTCGCCACAGTGCGAGAAGCTTTGCTGGGAAAACCCCTCAACGGCAAGATGTCCCTGCGATCGCGCTTAGCCTCCTGTGCTAAACAAAGGCCGGATTTGCACGACTCGTTGAATGCACCCGGTGCTGGGGGCATTTACCCCCAAAATGCCGTGATGTTCGGCAGGCGATCGGGTGCCGCTGGGACGAGTGTGAGCCGCCGGGCCGCACTCCCGGCGGCGGCACTGCGGGAAATCGAGTCAGCGGCGGCAATCGCGGGGGAACCGACAAGGCAAATTCCCCGAGAAAACGAGTTTCCAAAGCAAGTATTTTACGCACCGGAAATCATTTTGCCAAAAGCGCCGTATAGAGAAGTTTCTCACTCGGTGAAACCTCAAGTTTTTGACAATCGTAGCGTTACAGAAAGGCTGCCGATTCTCGCCTACCGCCGCATTTCTCCTGACGGTTTAGAGGCAATTACTCCGCAGGTTTTTGAACAGCACTTACAATATCTCAAACAGCATGGTTATTACAATGCGAGTTGGCAAGATTGGCAAAGGGCGACACAAACTAAAACTCCTTTACCCGGTAAAGCTGTATTGATGACTTTTGACGGCGGCTATCTCGACTTTTTCCAATATGCTTGGCCTCTGCTAAAACACTTTGATTTTACAGCAACTGTTTTTCTAGTAGCAGAGTCGATAGGAAAGACAAATAGTTGGGAAAAAGCCGAATTTGAAGAAGTGCAGTTAATGGGATGGCCGGAAATTTTGCAACTGCGGGATGCAGGGATTGAATTCGGTTCTATGTCTGCTACTCATCAACCTCTGATTGCATTGTCGCCGACAGAAATTGTGCGGGAGGGGGTGAAATCCCGTGCTATCTTGGAACGGGGATTAGAGAAATCTGTTAAATATTTTGCCTATCCTTACGGGGATTTCGATCCAATTGTAGCGCATTTAATTGGAGCGAGTGGGTATACTTTTGGTGTATCATATAGGTCAAGTTTTAGCATTTTTGACGATGCTTTACTGTCGCTGCCGCGCCTTCAAGTTACAGCAGAAAATATCTTACAATTAGGTTTGTAGGGTGCGTCAGCAAGCGCGATTTTTCTCTCAACTAACAATCTCTCAACTGACGCGCCTTACTTTTAACTCAGTAGGGTGCATCAGCCAGCGAGATTGTTCTTTCAACTAACAATCTCTCAACAGACGCACCTTACAAGTGAAATTGCTTAATCAATCCCTTGATTTTCCGCTGCAAATAACCGCCTAACCCTCGGGAAATCTTCTCAAACTTATAATCAAATAAAATATCCATAACATCTTCTGTTTTCATATACTTTAAATAAGAAATCATTTTATCTGTCAGTTCATCATTAACATCATCGATATATTTTCTCACCGCCAACCTTTCAGAAATATTCCATTTCTTATCAAACTTGCGGTGCATTTCCGTCTCATAATCCCGAAAATCTGAGATTTTCCCCTCCAAATAGCTTTGAATATATTTCCCCGCTATTTCCGCACCATCCATCCCGTGTCTAATCCCTTCGCCACCCAAAAAATTTACTGTCGAGACAGTATCGCCGATCGCAATTATATTATCCTTGCAATAAATATCCTTCAAACCACGACTGTACTTCAGCGTCGAACCGTGTTTGTCAATAATTTTATAATTTTTACACTTCAGATATTCATCAATCAGTAAATCAATATATTTTTTCAGCGGTGACAAATGCCTCACCGTTTTCGGATCTAAAAAAATGCGACCCGCACCAACCTTCAGCCTGTTTGGTTCCATTGGGAATATCCAGGAATAACCCTTCGGCATCCATTTATCGCCCAAAAAGAAGATTAAATCACCGCTGTATTTATTGTAAACTTCAGGCTCTACTTCAATTAAATATTCGATTCCGGTTCCCGACAAAAAATCTGGCTTATCATTCTCTTTTTCGTACATAATCGCCCTAGCAAAGCCAGTAGCATCAACCAATACCTTAGTGCTAACTTTGATAATTTGACCGTCGGATAGCTGTTTAAATTCTACGGTTGTTTCGCCCTTGGCTTGTGAATGTCCGGTGTAGCGATAACCAAGCCAAACTTCACCGCCAAATCGCTCAGCTTCGCTGGCCAAAAATGCTCTAAATTTAGCAAAGTTGAGAACAACTCCCAAGCTTTCGGGAGACTCCCAACTTTGACTGACTTTGCTAGTTTCAATAGTAAGTTTGTGCCAAAAACTGCCGATAACGGCTTCAGGTAAATCGAATTTAGAAAGGGTTTCTAGAGGCGTGGCGGCGCTAGAAAAGTCATTTTTATTAAAATTGTCGTTTTGCTCTGCCAGCAAGACTTTGTGGCCGGATTTTGCTAGCATTCTCGCACAGTGACCGCCTGCTGGGCCAGCTCCTACTATTACTATGTCAAAACTTTTTAAATTCATTTTGCTTTTAACTCCCTCCAATGTCAAAATACCCGCCGACATATCAACCCGCCGATTTTTCAGCCACTGTCGGCCGATTAAAACGGACGGTACTCCAGCACCCACCAGGGTACAAGCCCCCGGATTCATCCGTGAAGTCGCTTGCTTCAATGCTTCAATCTAAAATCTAAAATCTAAAATCTAAAATCGCTAGACTGTCCATTGCTAGCCAGCCCGAAAAACCTCTATCTAGCAGCGCATCAACAGGTAATTCTAAGCCGTTATTAGCAATCAATTCTACTTCAAAAAATAGCTCGTCCTCATCACCAAATCTTCCTTCAATCATATTGATCCGCACGCCCCTGTATTGTTGATGCGGAAAAGGTAGGGGATAGCATTTGGGTGTTTCTGGCGGCACATTTTGGTAGCCGCCATCTCATCCTTGTCGATAAAATATTCCCCGCTATCAGGTTCAACCGCCATGTACCAGTTGTACTGAGTGTCAATTAAGTCTAGTTTAAGGCGATCAAAAATTACTTTGCAACGCTTGCGAAATGCCGCTCTTTCGGCTCGCGACTGGGCTTTTTTTTCTTCTGACCACTCAATTGCGGGGAACAATCTTTCCCGCCGCACGGTACGATTTGGTTTCACGTTAGTCATTGTTTTTTATCGCTTATGGTAGCTTTTCTCGATCGTATTGTACCACAAGCTCCGGTTCGAGCTATCCGAAAGACGTGCAATTTAGCTTTGAGGTATTTTTCACGCGCTATCTTGGCAAATAAAATATCATTTCGATCGATAAAATATTCCCCGCAGGGAGTAAGTTTGGGTTAAGCACACCGTTTCAGATAGCTTTGGGCAACACAATCGCTGGGATTTCTTTCCAAACACATACCGAACAGGAATTTGGCATCCTCGATCGAGCCTTGATAGTAGCGAATCACAGCTAATTCAAAAATCGGTTTCGTTTCCAATTTAGCTTGTTTTTGGGCGGGAGGATCGGCCTCAAATACCTCAAACACCCCCACTTTTTGAGCTTTTCCTCGAACTTGCACCTGATCGACGAGGCGCAGGGCATTCTTCATCGGTTCTTCCAGCGCAGCTAAGGTAGTGTGGGAAATCAGAAACGGAACTTGGTAGACTTTTGTTAACTGTTGGAGGCGCGAACCGAGATTAACTGCATCGCCAATCACGGTGGTATCGATGCGAAAGTTACCGCCTACTGTTCCTAGCCTCAAATTTCCTGTATTGATGCCAATGCCAATTTCTATGGGTTGGCGGTCGAGTAGTTGTCGGCTGAGGTTGTATTCAGCGAGGATTTTTAACATAGTCACCCCTGCATTCACCGCACTATCGGCACTCACTTCAAACAGTGCCATGATTTCATCACCAATATATTTATCAATAAAACCACTATTTTCAATAATTGCAGGTTCCATGCGCCGGAGATAGCCATTGATAAACTTAAACGTATCTTCTGGGGTCATTTGCTCCGAACGGGTTGTGAAACCACGGATATCGGCAAACAAAACAGACATTTTTTTCTCAATAGATTCTCCCAGTTGAATTTCGTTAATATTTGTTCGAGCCAGAAATTGCAAAAATTGACGGGGAACAAATCGGGAAAAAGATTCATTAAGTTGGAACAATTCTTGGGTAAACTGTTCTCGTTCGGCTTCAGCTTTTTTGCGATCGCTGATATCCTGGAAAGCCGCGATCGCCTGAGAAATTTGGCTTGTTTTATCCCGAATGGGTGTAGCCGAGACTTCTAAAGGAACGATCCGATCGGGGTAATGAATTTCGATATCCTCAGCACGAACTGTTTCCCCGGCTAAAGCGCGCCCTATCGGCGATTTCTGTGCGGGATATAATTCCTCAGTTCCCCCCTGATAAATTTTGAAATCCGTTGAAGTTTGCTCGATTTTGGTTTCAGGTAAAATGTCTAGCTGGAGTAATTCCTTGGCTTTGTGATTGGCATAAGTTATTTTTGCCGCATTATCGTGAACTGTAACGCCAATGGGCATTGCTTCTAAAATCTGAGTCAGGCGACGTTCATTTTCTCGCAGTTGAGCATTCTGTTCTTCGAGTTTTTTGATTCGCCAATACTTGCTGAGAGCTTCTTTAACCGTCAGATGGAGATCCGTAGCATCCCAGGGTTTGGCAATATAACGGTAGAGATTAGCTGAATTCACAGCATTGCCCACTGCATTTGCTGTGGCTTGACCGGTGAGCATAATCTTCAATACATTGGGATATTGGGCATGAATCTGACAGAGGAGTTCGTCGCCTTTCATTCCCGGCATCAGATAGTCAGAAACAACCGCAGCAGTTTCGATACCTTCTGCTTGCAGTTCTTCGAGAAGTTCTAGGGCTTCTTCACCGCTTTGGGCCGCTTCAATCTGGTAATCTTGACCGAAGTTTCTTTGTAATTCCTCAGCAAGACCTTCCAACAGCATCGGTTCGTCATCTACCACAAGAATTGCTAGTTCGTTCATCCTATTTTCAGGGCTGTTGTGAGGGTTTCGAGCAACTCTTCTTGCCGCCACGGTTTATGAATGCAGCAGTAAAGATTAGCTTCCCGCTTGGCTCGTTCAATAGCTTCCCCATCGGCTTGTCCGGTTAACAGAATCTTTGTAATATGGGCGAATTGCTGGTGGACTTGAACTAAAAACTCGTCTCCCCGCATTCCGGGCATCAACCAATCAGAGAGAATTACAAGAATCTTGACTCCCCCGTCAGTTAGCTCTTCAATAATTTCTAGAGCTTCCTCACCGCTTTCGGCAGCTTCATACAAAAATTGCTCGCCAAAGTGACGGCTAATTTGCTCTTGAAGAACTTCTAGGATAACTATTTCATCATCAACACAGAGAATTGCTACTTCAGTCATATTTTTATGGTTATCGAATTGATCTCATGTCCGGTCATCTAACCATTATATGTTTGTAGTAAGGACTTCAGTCCTTTGTTACGGATTTGAGCAAAATGCGGACGCGCATTCCTCACTACAAACCTCTTTTGTTACGGTCAATCGACCGGATATGATATGAAGCCCGTTAAAGACGATCTAAAAAAAATCATTTATTTTGTCATCTATATTACCCCATAGGCAACGTCACCGTGAAGGTAGTTTTGCCACAGACAGATGCAAAGGTAATTGTTCCCTGATGTTTTTCCACGATCTTTCTGACAATATCTAGCCCTAAACCGCTCCCTTCTCCTGCTGGTTTGGTAGTGAAGAAAGGTTGAAAAATTCGATCTTGAATCTCTGGAGAAATCCCACAACCCGAGTCTGTGAGTTCTACTACAATATTTTGCTCTTTCTGATGCACGCCGATTTCCAGCGTCCCTTTGCCATCCATAGCTTGAACTGAATTGTGAATTAAGTTTGTCCACACTTGCACGAGTTCGTCGGGATAGCAAGGAATCTCTGGAACGGGTTGATAGTGACGAGTGACCTCGACACCTTTCTTTAGATAATTGTGATACAATTCGAGCACGGTTTCAATGTTGTCAGTAATCTGGACCGATCGTTTTTCCCCAGTGTGGTCGTAACGAGCGTAGCTCTTGAGGGCGAAGACTATTTTTGAAGCTCGTTCGACGGCGTTGTTAATGTTTTGGCTGTTGGCTTGCAGGCGGGCGATATCGTAGGCAATTTGTACGATTTGGTCGGCTTGGGGCGTTTGCAGCAAAGACAGTTGAGAGTCAAAACTCTGATGTATTCCTCCTTCTGTTAGCAGGTGAGCCAGTTGTTTGGCATTGGCAATGTGATGAGATTCAAGCTGTTGAGTCAGGGTGCGTTTAATTTGGCGTTTTTCGCGGGTACTGAGGCTGGATTGACTGCTCAGAGCTTGTTTGAGGACGCTGAAAAAGTCGGCTTGCTGTTGCTCGGTGAGTTGGGGCAACAGTTGGGGCAGTTGAAACAACGAGGCTTCTAAGGCTTTATCCGTGTTGCCGATCGCGGCGCGAATTGCTCCCAAAGGCGTGTTAATTTCATGGGCTACCCCGGCCACCAGTTGTCCGAGGGCGGCCATTTTTTCCGATTGAATTAGCTCGTTTTGAGTGGCTTGGAGAGTGTTGAGGGTGTTTTTCAATTCCCGAGTCCGATCGGCAACTTGATGTTCTAAAGTTCTATTGTAGTCTTCGAGAATTTTCTGAGCCTGTTTGCGATCGCTGATGTCGAAGAAAGCGGCGATCGCATATGCAATCTTGCCTGTATCATCAAAAATTGGCGTGGTGGAAACTTCTAAGGGAAGTATCTTATCTGGTTGGTGAAGTTCTAAATCGTCAGCTTTGGCAGCTTCACCGGCTAGGGAACGCACGATCGGCAGTTGGTCAGTGGGGTACAAATCCTGGGTGCCGGCACGATAAATTTGATATCCTTTGGCTATTTGCTCGGTTTTGGATTCTGGTGCTATGTTGAGGCCTAGTAACTGTTGTGCTGTCTGGTTGGCATAGTGGAGTTGTCCTGTTGGTGAGTGGATAGCGACACCCACAGGCATTGCTTCTAGGAATTGAGTCAACCGTCCTTCGCTTTCTTTAACTTCGGCGTAGAGTTTGGCATTGGCGATCGCGATCGCGGCTTGTCCAGATAATAGTTGGATAATTTCCAATCTGTCGGGGGTGAAGGCTCCTGTGGTGAGATTATTTTCCAGATAGACAATCCCGCCCAGTTGACCTTGATTAATCAGCGGCGCACATAAGATAGATTTGGTTTTATTCGCTTTGATGTAGGGGTCAAGTGTAAATTGGCCTTGATTTGCCGCATCGTTGTTGACAACTGTTTCTCTTGTACGGGTGACATAGTTGACGATCGATGCGGGTAAGCGGTTGTCAATGGGGATTGACTGCAATACGTTGATGCGATCGGCATCCACCTCCCCAGAGGCTTCGATCGCCCATTCTCCTACCTCGTTCCCTGTCTGAGACTGAGAACACAAAATAAGAAAACCTGTTTGCGCCCCAGCATTCTCGATGAGAATCTTCATCAAGCTGGCAAGTAACTTATCGAGGACAATTTCACCGGAAATAGCTTGGGAGGCTTTCATGACGCTGGCGAAATCTAACGCTTCACCTGACTGACTACCACTTGTGGACTTGATAGTTGCCGTGGAGGTAGAGGTAATGCTTCTGGTGGCAGATGATTTGGGAAGTAACTGCGGGTATTTTGCTTCCAAATCCTCGACCTTGGCTTTGGCTCCCCAATGCGTGTAGGCGTAGTGTGCCTCTTTCATATAAGTTTGGGCAATCTTTGACCTGCCGCGTTCTAGATAAAACTTTGCTGCTAATTCATAAGCTAAGGCTTCCTCTTGAATGTATTCATTGTCTCTGGCTCCTTTAATGGCTCGCTCATAACACTCCTCTGCTTCAATAACTTGCCCCAAAACTCGCGCTTTCTCTGCCTCTACTAGATAAAATTTATGCAGATAATTCCTTGGAGCATGATGTGCCCTTTTTTGCATTTTTTCCTGGTTGGTGTTAATACGGTTGAGCAAAGCCTCTTTTTCAGAGATTGAAGCCTCAGCCAATACACCTAAATGTGCTAGAGAATCATAGAAATGGAATAAAGGTACAGCTAGCATTGCTGTCACACCGTCTAAATACTGTTCTGCCAAAACAGCATTTTGTGCAGCTTGACGATAATCACCAAATAAATAACAGAGGATAATTTTATTTAGATATAAGCAGTGCAACTCAGTTCTGTCATTTGTTTCAATCGCAAGAGGGATTGCTAGCTCTTCATTGTAAGCATCACCACTTAATAGGGTTGGGTTCTCTTCTTGACCCAGTAAGTTACGAACTGCCTGCAAAAATGTTGCGATCAAATTCAAAGTTTTTTCCCGCCTTATTTGACTAATGGCTTTACTATAGGTCGATATTTTTTGTTCTAGCTCAGTAAGTTCGTGACCGATAAAATATGAATGAGAGCCCTTGAAAAATGCACAATAGCCAGCACATTCAAAGTCTCCGGTTTCTAGGCCACTTTGATAGCCCTCAATGAGCATTGGTAGGGTTTCCCTGAAATGATCTTTCCAATGCATTACGAAGGCTCCCAAAATGTGGTATAGCTTAGACTTGACTGTCTTGGCATTTAACCGTTCTGCCAAACTTAAACTCAATTTGCCAAATTTGTAACCGGACTCAATGTCTTGGGTTACTCCACAAAGAATTAGTGCATAAGCACCATAACCAACTGCTGACCAGGTTGAATTGCCATATTTGATAGATAAATTAACCTGTGATAGTGCCATCAGCAAGTAACATTCAGGAGCAGCGACATACGCAGTAGCCGATATACTCGATAGGATATTCATGACTGCTAGCTGTTCGGGAGAGGTCATTTCCGGCAGGTTAATTAAGTCTTCGACTTCCCGTCCAGTCAAGAGTGAAGTGGTTTCCTCGAATCCTTTTTGAATATCCGACTGGCTCGGATATTCTGGTATTATCAACCCTAACTGATTCAGCACCACGAACGCAGTTTTAATTGCTTGTTTGAGGTTTCCTTGTGACACAGAGACTTGAATTTTTACATCATAAACTTTCACTTTTTCCACCACTGTTTTGGCATGGTTTAACACGACCTCTGCCAATTGCTCCATCTGCTCAAAGTCGCCGTTAAGATATGCCGCCTCTGCTGCTGCTTCGTACAGCGCTAAGGTTAGGTCATAGGAACTCTGCCAACTATCTACATACAGGAGTTTAAGTCCCGCATTCAAATACCCAACTGCTGCTCCATAAGCCGTTGCTGCTTTCGCTTTCTGACCCGCCATCAGATTCAGTTTTGCTATTTCTGAGCGCTCTTCTTGATGGGTGACAAGCTCAACGCCAAGATTTAGATGATCGACGATTTCAAATATCTCGTCTATTAGCGCCGAGGGTGCAGTATTTTGCAACAGCATCCGGCCAATCTGTAAGTGAACCGCTGTTTTTTGCGCCTCATCAATCAAGGCATAAGCGGCTTCCTGTACTCGGTCATGCAGGAATTTATAATTTTGAATTAACAGTTGTTCATCTAACTCAGATGTGGGCAGGATTAACCCAGACTGAATTGCCGTCACTAGGTCCGGAAAAATTTCTGCTTGGGATTTTTCACAAACAATAGAGATGGTGTTTAAGTCAAAATAAGCACCGACACAAGCTGCCAAGCGTAAAACTTGCTGAGTTGAGTCGGGAAGTTTCTTCAACTTGCCAAGCATCAACTCCACTACATTGTCGGTGAGACCCATTGCTTCGATTTGAGAAATATTCCACTGCCAAATGTGGCGCTCTAAATCAAAAGTTAGTAAATTTTCAGCGTACAGAGTTTTCAGAAATTCATTGACAAAGAAAGGATTGCCAAGAGTTTTCCGCACTAACAATTCTGCCAAGGGTTTTACTGATGCGATGTCACCGTGCAATGTGTCGGCAATCAGTTGGCCGATCGGCTCTAGTGCTAAGGGTGCTAAAGTAATAAAGTTGACAGTTGCCCCAACATTCCGCAGCCCATCAAGAGTCATCATTAAAGGATGGGTGGAGTTGACTTCGTTATCTCGATACGCCCCAATCAAAAATAAATATTGGGTATCAGTATCGCTCATCATCACTTCGATTAACTTGAGAGTAGCAGAGTCTGCCCACTGCAGATCGTCCAGAAAAATGACTAAGGGATGTTCTTTTGTAAAACAGGCTCGGATGAAGTTTTGGAAGACGAGATTAAAGCGATTTTGCGACTCACTTGGTCCCAATTCAGGCACGGCTGACTGTTTGCCGACAATCAGTTCCACTTCGGGAATTACATCAATAATTACTTGACCGTTACTACCAATTGCGGTTAAGAGTTTTTCTCGCCATTGGTTTAGTTGTGCAGAGCTTTCTGTGAAGAGTTGCCGCATTAATTCTTTAAATGTGCTGACGAAGGCTGAGTAGGGAATATTGCGCTGAAATTGGTCGAATTTGCCCCAGATGAAATAGCCGCGCTTTTCTGTAATCGGTTTATAAATTTCTTGTACGAGGGCTGATTTACCAATGCCGGAATAACCAGCAACGAGCATCATTTCAACGTTTCCCCGGTCGCGCTTGGGTCCGCCAGGGAATGAATTCCCTGGCTCATAGCTAAAGTCCGTTTTAACGGACTCTAGAGGGACATTTTCAGTCGGTTTTAACCGACTTTCGCCCGATGCCGGGGAATTAATTCCCCGGCGGGACTGAAGCGAAGCCAGGGTTTCGCCAGATGTGGGTAATGAATTGGACTGAACTTGGGAACCTGCAACGCGCTCAAATGCTGTCAGTAAGGTTTGAACTTCTTTTTCCCTGCCATAGAGTTTTTGGGGAATTTGAAACTTGTCAGAAATATCATTTGATGCGAGGGGAAACTCTGATATTTCTCCATTAGTTTGTAACTGAATTAGACACAATTCCAAATCTGCTCTGATTCCGCAGGCACTTTGATATCGTTCCTCAGCCGTTTTTGCCATCAGTTTCATCACAATATCTGAAACCGTTTTGGGAATTTCTGAATTAACCTCACGGGGAGATAAAGGCACTTTAGCAAGATGACAATGCACCAATTCCAGCGCGTCAGCAGACTCAAATGGTAGCTTACCGGTAAGTAGTTCGTAGAAGGTGACACCTAGGGAGTAAAAATCCGTGCGATAATCCAGAGAACGGTTCATCCGTCCCGTTTGCTCCGGCGACATATAGGCTAAAGTTCCTTCTAAAACATTGGGATTTTTTAGGGTAGGATTTTCGCGGGTTAACTGGGTGGAAATGCCAAAGTCGATAATTTTGAGAATTCCTGTTTCTGGATTGAAGACGATATTGGAGGGGTTGATATCTTTGTGGATAATATTGCTGTTGTGAATAATCCCTAAAATTTCAGTTATTTTGATGGCTATTTTGAGAAATTCAGGGAGAGAAAAGCTTGAATTTAACTCAATATGACTGTCGAGCAGTTGTCTGAATGAAAATGCACCAAAATCCTCAAGGATGATGACTAATGTTCTTTGATATGGTTCTAATCCATAAGTCTTAACTATCCCCTCTACATCTAAGCTGCAAGTGATTTCATATTCCTGTTTGTATCGAGTGAGTTCCGCAGGTGTAGGATAGTCTTCTTTGAGTACCTTGAGGATAACTGCTCGATCGTCCTGTTCTCGTCTAGCTCGATAGACTGCGGAATTAGCGCTTTCGTAGATTTGTGCCAGAATTTGGTATCCAGGAAATTTCATCATAAGTCGCCGTCAAAAATCGTGTGGTAATTGATTGTAAACCTCGCCCGGAGAGAGTTTTCCGACATCTGCGCGAGGTTTTTTCGATCGCTTGCACCCAATAATCCGGCTGGATAATGTTTAAACTCCCGATGTCAGGGTTTTATAGTTTAAGAGGCAGTCAAATTGACCACCATCTGTCAAAATAAGAATGTATTGCTGACGGTGTTTTTTCAGTCGGAAACGTCTAACCTAAAATTAGTACGGTTTTTACAGTATAACAAAATATTTTCTTTATTTCAATAACGCGCTTCGCTTCGCCCGCACTCAAAACAGTTTGTAGCGAGAACTTTAGTCCTCACTACAAACCTTACATCGACCGGACGCATTAGCTCCCGATTCTAGATATTTACACGCTGACGGGCGACTGTTTGCGGCTGAATGTTGCCAAAATGCGATCGCACATTTGCGACGGATTTAATCCCAAACTGGCAAATGATTGTTCAGGCGTTGCATGATCTACCAATGTATCGGGTACACCCAACCGCATGACTGGAACAACAACATTATTGTCCAACAAAGCTTCGGCTACTGCTGAACCGAAACCGCCCATCAAACAGCCTTCTTCCATTGTGACAACTTTGCCGATTCGCTGTGCCAAAGGCAAGATTAATTCGGTGTCCAAAGGCTTGACAAAACGCGCATTGAGCACAGTTGCTTCAATGCCGTGCTCGCTCAGAATCTCGGCGGTTTGCATTGCCGGATAAACCATTGAACCGTAACCCAATATCAGCAAATCGTCGCCGTTGCGGAGAATTTCGGCTTTGCCGATCGGCAATTCTTCCCAACCTTCTTCCATTAGAGGCACGCCGTAACCGTTGCCGCGCGGGTAACGCATGGCGATCGGGCCGCTGGTGTGGTTGATTCCTGTGACTACCATCCGCTGCAATTCTGCCTCATCTTTTGGCGCCATAACTGTCATATTTGGCAGGCACCGCAAGAAGGCAATGTCGTACATTCCTTGGTGAGTTGGCCCGTCAGCACCGACAATGCCTGCACGATCCAAACAGAAGAAAACTGGCAAATTTTGGATGCAAACATCGTGAATTATTTGGTCGTATCCCCGCTGCACAAATGTCGAGTAAATTGCTACAACCGGGCGCATTCCTTCGCAGGCTAAACCAGCGGATAAAGTCACGGCGTGCTGTTCGGCAATTCCTACATCGATGTACTGTTTCGGCAGTTTTTCCTGAAGTTTATCCAAACCTGTTCCGGTTGCCATAGCAGCGGTAATGCCGACAACTTTCGGATTATCTTCTGCTAGCTTTACCAGGGCGTGGGCAAAGACTTTCGAGTAAGCGGGAGGCTTGGGTTTGGTGGAGGGAATGCCTTTGCCGGTGGCTAAGTTAAAGGGATTTTGGGCGTGATATCCTACTTGGTCTTTTTCGGCGATCGCATATCCTTTGCCCTTCACCGTCACCACGTGAACCAACACCGGCCCTTGAATGGTATGAGCTTGTTTGAAAGTGGTAATTAATTCTTCCAAATTGTGTCCGTCTACCGGGCCCATGTAAGTAAAGCCCAATTCTTCAATTACGGCTCCAACTTTCGGCACTGCCAAGCGTTTCATGCCTTCTTTGAGGCGTTCCATTTCTGGGGTAAAAGTTTCGCCGACAAAGGGAATGTGCTTGAATTGTTCCTCTAAGTTATCTTTGAGAAACTGCACCGGCGGCGACAGTCGCATTTTGTTCAAATAGCGGGTAATGGCGCCGACGTTGGGCGAGATTGACATTTCGTTGTCG
This sequence comes from Microcoleus vaginatus BM001213989, assembly GCA_036700245.1. Lineage (GTDB taxonomy): Bacteria > Cyanobacteriota > Cyanobacteriia > Cyanobacteriales > Microcoleaceae > Microcoleus. The sequence goes on along the minus strand of JAUBOM010000016.1, from coordinate 43,199 downwards.
TTGAGCACAACTAATACATTGGTTTTCGGCATATGGCCCGCGTGGTTGATCGCTTCGAGTGCCATGCCACCAGTCAATGCGCCGTCGCCAATGATCGCCGCCACTTTGAAATTTTCGCCTTTGAGGTCGCGCGCCATCGCCATCCCTAAAGCTGCTGAGATGCTCGTGGAAGCGTGACCGGCACCAAAATGGTCAAATTTGCTCTCGCAGCGCTTGAGATAGCCTGCAACGCCGTCTTTTTGGCGCAGGGTGTGGAATTGGTTGTAGCGGCCGGTGATCAATTTGTGAGGATAAGCTTGGTGACCGACATCCCAAGTAACTTTGTCGCGATCGAGGTCGAGTGTTTGGTAGAGTGCTAAGGTCAGTTCGACTACACCCAATCCGGGGCCGAGGTGGCCGCCGCTAGCGGCTACAGTTTCTAAATGCTTTTCTCGAATTTGTCGGGCAATTTGTTCGAGTTGATGAATCGAGAGGCCGTGTAATTGGTTTGGGTGAGTCAGTTCGCTGAGATGCATATTTTAAAATCTTGCTCCTGTGAATCAGGACGAATCCTTAACAGATATAGGTTGTGCCTGCGACGTTGGGTACGCGCCAACGTTAGAATAGTTTAACGGTTATTTGAGAAAAACTGTTAGCCGTAAGATTTTTGTTATTTTTGGCCTGGTAATTATAGTTAATAATTTGTGCGCCGTCAAGATAAAAAAAGCTTATGTTGTTAGTTGCTAATGGCTAGTTATTAGCTGCATGGAGATTCTTAAGCATTTAAAGATAATTAAGCCCACCTAAAAAAATAGAATACTCAGATACCCGACTTCTTTAAGAAGTGGGGTATCTAACAGAAGAACTTTTGACTTTTAATTAGAGCGACTTACTTCCTTTTTCTCAGGAACGGACGAGATCCCTTTTCTATTTATCGGTTTTCCAGTTAAAACAAAAAAGGATCTCGCTCTCATCAATTACAACATTTGCTCTCATTAAGCCGATCGAACTTCTGGCAATTTCTCGGCCCCAGTCGTATCAAATACGATCGCGTGTTTAGCCGCCGGCAACAACCGCCGTAAAATCTGCATATATCCCTCAGCATCGCCTCGGCGGTGGAACCGGGCAACCACCAATCGCTGCATATTTGGCAATTGCCGCACGATACACCAGGGATGAGTGTTTAATTTGGGCTTTGATGTTGGTATCATAGGTTAATCCTTCCCCGCGTTTGCGGGGTGTGGTAGAAATGGCGATCGCCCTTAAGTTTTCGAGGCTAGGAGGGCGATCGTTTTCAGTGTACAGAGATATTGTCCGGTATATATGCACCGATGTCAAGCCAAATATGGGCTACGTTAGACTGCGGATTCGAGAACTAGCTGAGCAAAGAGGTTGGACGTTCAAAGAAGTTGCCGATCGATCGGGAGTCAATTACAACACGGTAAAAAGCTACGGGAGGCGGGATGCTTTGAACACAGTCGATCTGTCTGCTGTCTACAAAATAGCCCGCGCCTTCGACGTGACGATGGAAGATTTGGTGGAGATTTTGGAAGATTGAGGGCTCATAAATGGGGCGAGTTAGACTAAAGATTCGAGAGTTGGCAGAAGAAAAGGGCTGGACGCTGCAAGACGTGGCCGAGCGCTCAGAGGTTAATTACAATACGCTGAAAGGGTACGCTAGACGCGATGATGGGATGAGTATGGTAGATCTGAGTGCCGTTCAGAAGATCGCCCTTGCTTTTGACGTAATGATTGAAGATTTGGTCGAGTTTTTGGAATAGTAGGGGCGATCGCACTAATGGGCTACGTTAGACTGCGGATTCGAGAACTAGCTGAGCAAAAGGGTTGGACTCTAAAGCAAGTTGCCGATCGATCGGGAGTGAATTACAACACTGTTAGAAGCTACGTTCAGCGCGATGCTTTGAACACGGCCGATATTTCTGCTGTCTACAAAATTGCCCGCGCCTTCGATGTGACTATGGAAGATTTAGTTGAGATTTTGGAAGATTGAGGACTCATATCAATTCCGGTTATATCGGAATGATTAAACCACAGAGGGCACAGAGGACACAGAGAAAGAGAAGAGAGAGATGCATAATTCCGATGTTAACGGATTTGATATCACAAAATACCCAGCGGCTGCGGATCGATCGCAGATATTCAAATCAGCTAGATAATCTCATAGGCGACGCACCATACAAAATGCGTCGCCTGAAAACTAAGAATCTCGTAAACCCGCTCCCCGTCCTATACTCGGGTTTGACTTTGCAAGATTTCTGCCAACAGCCGCTCTTGACTTTTCGCCGGTTCTTTGCAAGTCAAACACTCGCAAACTAACCCGATAACACCCTCAGGCAAATCAGCCTCAATCTGAAAAACAGCAGTCGGATAATACTGCGAAATCAACCCCGAAATTTGATCGGGTGACGTGCGAACCAGCGTAGAATGCTCATACCAATCCAGAGCACTAAGTAGACTCGGACAAGCTTGCGGAGAATCTTTTACAATACTGCTGAAAGCTTGCAAACCTTGTTGGGCGCGATCGAGATATTCTAGATTCGGGCCCAGCATTGCGAGGCGAACCAAAGAGGCGATCGCAATTCCATTAGCCGCCGGAGTTGCATTATCTATATAGCTGCGTTCCCGCACCAACAAATCTCCGCTAGCATCCTTAGCAGTATTGTAATATCCTCCCAATTCTACGCTCCACAAAAACTCATCAAACTCTTCTTGCACCTGCACAGCTTTCTCCAACCAAAACTGAGAATTCGGCAACTGTTTAGCCTCTTCCCCGTTTCCTAAAGTCAAACTCGCTTGATGCAAATCCAACAAAGCTTTCACAAACAAAGCATAATCTTCCGACTGCGCCGCCACAGCAGATTTTCCGTCATAATTCAACCGCTGAAACCGCCCATCCGTCCACTGATTGTCTAAAATAAAATTAGCAGTTTTCACCGCTAATTCCAGATATTCCCAATTCCCAAAAACCGCCGCAGCGCGGGCTAAACCCGAAATCATTAAGCTATTCCAAGCAGCAATCATTTTCGTGTCAGTAACTGCGGGAATTCTACCCGGCCAACTGCCGTTTTTAGCTTCTTGATTGTTGCGGGCTGGCGGAAAGGTTTTTACAGTCTCGGGATTGCCACCGTAGCGAACTTGAAACAGTTTAGCCAAAGCCATTTCTACCGTGTCGCTCAGCTTTCCCGGATGGCGGCGCTGCAATACATTCTTGCCTTCAAAATTGCCGCTACGGCTAACAGTAAATTGTGCTTTAATTTCCGCCAATTCCTCAGGAGTTAATAGTGCTTCGAGTTCGGCATAAGTCCAGACATAAAATGCTCCTTCTTCGGGTTCAACTTCCTCTGAAGTGTTAAAACTATCAGCATCCTGTGCAGCATAAAAATAGCCTGTGGGCGCGGTCATTTCTCGCTTCAACCATTCTACTGTCCCCGCAATCGCAGTTTCAAAAGCGGGTTCTTGTATTCCCGCGCTCCACAAATTTGCTAAATACTCAACAATTTGACCGTTGTCGTAGAGCATTTTTTCAAAGTGTGGCACAGTCCAAGTCGCATCAACCGTGTAGCGGTGAAATCCGCCTGCTACGTGGTCGTAAATGCCGCCCAATGCTAAGTCTAATCCGCGCTGAGCGCAGACTTGTTTGCTGTCGTATTTTGATTCAAAATTAAATCTGGTTCCCCGCAGTGCTAGCTCAGCATAAGGTATCATCGGAAAACTGGGTCCGGGGTTGTGGCCGGCAACAATTCCGGTGTTGAGTTCTAAGCCTTTTTGAAAAATTTCGCGATTTAATTCGGCGGTTACTCCTGAGAGCGCTGCCGTCTGTTGGAGGTTGCCTAAAATCTCTGCTTTGAAGGTTTCTACTTTGCCTTTTTCTGTGTCGTAAAAGCGGCGAATTGCTTGCAAAACTTCTAAAAATCCCGGCCGTCCGTAGCGGGGCTCTACGGGGAAATAAGTGCCTCCGTAGAAGGGAACTCGCTCGTCTGGAGTGAGAAAAACGTTGAGCGGCCAACCGCCTTGACCGGTCATCATTTGCAAGGTTTGCATATAAATGCTGTCGATATCTGGGCGTTCTTCGCGATCGACTTTTATCGGTATAAAATGCGAATTCATGTATTCGGCGATCGCGCCATCGGAAAATGCTTCCCCTTCCATCACCGTACACCAGTGGCAGCTAGAGTAGCCAATTGACAGGAAAATTGGTTTATTTTCGCTCCGGGCCGCTTCTAAGGCTTCGTCGCACCAAGGCCACCAGTCGATCGGATTTTCGGCGTGTTTCCGCAGGTAAAGGCTTTGGGATTGAGCAAGACGGTTCACCATAATCAAATATACTTTACTCGTGCTGGGTAAGCTTGTCAGTTCTTTAGCAGTTTAGCGCGAGTTGTTTTAGTTTCGCTGTTGCCTATCATCATGTTTTAATATCACTGATAATTTAGATGTCAAATGAGTCGATCGTCTCGACGAAACTTCAATCAACGGCTTGGACAATTGTTGCTGAGTGCGGCAGTTCCTCCTTCCTGCTGCGATCCAACAATGCCAAGCTGAATCTTGGAATCGAGCTTTTTCCCAAAATAATATTAATTAACAAATTTCTGGCGGAAGCAGACCCGGGAATAGAATTATTAGTTCCGACATTTTTAGGTAACGATCCGCGCAGGTTTTACTGTAGAGGCGTTCCGAAAACTATGTCCCAGAAATTCGAGTCGTCCATTTAGTGGGTCAAAGTTCAGGCTGGAGTTTAGATGGATCGCAACTTGACTCAGCTAACGCGCTCGTGGAAAGAATGGTTGATCGGCGAGAGAACAGGAGAGGTTAACTGATGAATTTTGGCAATTTTTTAAACCGACTTTTACCCTTTTTAACCGCAGGATAGCGACATCTTTGAGTGCGAGGTTTTCCTGTTTGCCATCCGGCTGAATTTCCTTTCTAGTTTGGCAGCAACAGGCGGACTCCCAATCTTAATTAAAATTGGCAGCATTGACACTGCAGCCCTGACCGGGGTCAATTACGCATGACTTTTATCGGCTTCGATGGCTTTGGAGAGCTTCTACCAGAGTGGCACACCCATACTCACTATCAAATAAGGCTAGAGGTGGATGCTGGAGATACTGACACACTCGCTGCTCATTGTTGAGCGCCTTTACCGATCGGGTTTTCCCAACTGGTAAAACGTTTGTGTCTTAACGGAAGTTCGCAACGGACGATCGCCCGTGCGGTATCGGCGCGATCGTACTATATATATCCTTGAGCGATACCTACAGATATGCCATGAGGCGAGGCTGTAGGTTGATGTTCATAGGTACGCTCATTGAGGGTAGGTGCATCAGGCCTCAACCACGCTGTATGGTAAGAAAGCCAATACTGGGCGTTCCACTTGTGACATCTGTTGGATGTATAGTTGCATCAATTTTTCCAGCGTCAGGTCTACAATCTTGCAGCGCCTCATAGACCCTTGACCACTCACGCCGAAATAAGGGATCAGCGGGCCTCATCTGGTAAACATCAGACGTGGCCGGTCCTCATCAGGGCCGAAGCCCGTTCTTTGGTGGCTTCGGCGGCTTGACCCAGGCATTGATAAGCTTGTTGACTCCATGTCTGTCATTGTTCAAATTTCATAGCAGGCAGATTTGAGACTTTTTGGTGAATTCTCAATTTTCTGCCCTGATGCTGTGTGCGCTTAACGCTCGCAGGCAGTTTTTTTTGAGCTATTATCCCGCTATGTCAAGGGCAAACACCGACATCCAGAAATTTGCACTCAACGTAGCCCTCTTACCTGCTTTTCCCAATAGCCAAGCGCAGCCGTGCGATCGCGCCGTGAACGCCTAAACTCCAATTCCGGAGTAACAGATAATAACGGTTAGCGAAACCTATCCCTACCTATTGGTTTGACTTTCGTCGTCGTTTTTTCCTGAAACATTACGGTTTGGCGTACACCGCTACAACTGATTTAGTATGGATGGCTAATTTTAGTCTCTCTAAATGGCGCTTTTTCCTGAATCGGAAACCGAGAATCGACGCACCGCATATGATCCAAGATTTTGTCCAGAGTTATAGCCCACATTTGGCACCCTCAACTGTCACCCTCGGCTTTTACTTATTTGTATCCAGCAATCAAGCTCAAAATGAGAATTTTCTACCGTACCTTAACGGATAAAAAACGTTTTAAAGGCATTATTTATCATTTAAAAAATAGAGTTTTATAGCTAATTCAGCAGTGTAAAACCTTACGGAGTAGGGATTGTACGGTTTTTTTTAAAAAGAAAAATTTAGGACTAAGACCCGGGTGACAGCAGCCCTATTTTTCTATGTACGCGCGAGAAAATATCTAGTTAGAAACCATCAATCAGGCATTTTGGCTAAGTCTAATGAGCGTCTTTCTAATCTTCATCAAATCTTCATCAAACCTTCATCAAACCTACTTGCCTTAACTTTTGTTTTGGTTTATATTGAAAATGTGAAAGAAAAAAACCAAATTCCACTCTACATAAAAATTAAGGTGCCTCCAATGAAATCCCCATTAAATTTACTAAAATCACTCTTAGCTGTTGCCGGTGCCGCTGCTCTTAGTGCAGTATCCGCAGCACCAGCCTCCGCCTTCAACTTTAGTAATATCACTGGTGGGGATACGGTTGGAGATGCCTATGCAAGTAACTATAACTTAGAGGTAGTTGACCAGGGTGAGAGAGTTTTGTTTAACATCTATCACTTGGTAAATCCCGCCACTGCTAGTAGTTTTATACGTCAAGTTTATTTTGATGATAATAACTATCTGTCTGATCCCTGGCCTAACATTGGTAACTTTGGTACGGTAGCCTTTAGTGGTGGTGCTGGTAACAATCAGCTCCCTCAAGGTGGTAATAACTTCACCACAGACTATTACTTCTCACGTGATGTTCCTGGTAATGGAAATGCTATCCAGCCTAGCGAAAAATTGGGAGTGAGCTTTCAGGGTAATTATGCTAACGTAGTTACCGCTTTGAATAGCGGTGCCTTAAGATTAGGTATCCACGTTCAAGGCTTACCAGGTGGTGCAAGCGATTCTTACATCACCAGCAACAGTGGCAACACTCAAGATACTCCTGAACCTTTAACAATGCTTGCTGCTGGAGCTGCTGTTGGGTTTGGTACTATGTTCAAAAAGCAACGCGATCGGGCTCAAAAAGCTGAATAGGCTATCATTTGAACTAATTTTCGCTCCCGATCCTACTGCCCTACTGATTATTTACTGAGAGACATAAAAACCTGGTTTCAGCGTGAAACCAGGTTTTTTATTCTGTTATTTAAAGCAGTAGAAGAGGGCAGTATCTTCATCAAATCTTCATCAAACCTACTTGCGTTAACTTTTGTTTCGGTTTATATTGAAGATGTGCAGGAAAAGAACCCGATTCCACTCTACATAAAAATCCAGGTGCCTACAATGAAATCCCCATTAACTTTAGTCAAATCGCTCTTAGCTGTTGCCGGTGTCGCTGCTCTTAGTGCAGTATCCGCAGCACCAGCCTCCGCCTTCAGCTTTAGTAATATCGCTGGTGGGGATACGCCTGGAGATGCCTATAAAAATAGCTTTTCATTTGACGTATTTAACCTGGACTCAAGAGTTCTTTTTAACGTCAAAAACTCTGGAGATGCCGCAGCTCCTAGTATGTTTATCAGTAAAGTTCTGTTTGATGATAATGGCTATCTGTCTGCTCCCTCGCCTAACGTTAGTAACATTGGTGAGGTAGAGTTTACTGGTGGTTCTAGTAAGGATCAGCTCCCTCAAGGTGGTAAGGGCTTCACCACAGACTATGCCTTCTCACGTAACCCTGGTCCTGGTAATGTATTTGGTATCCAAGCTGGCGAAAGTTTTTCAGTGAGCTTTAGTGGTAATTATAATAACGTAATCTACGCTTTGAATAGCGGTGCCTTAAAATTAGGTTTGCACGTTCAATCCTTACCAAATGGTCAAAGCGATTCTTACATCAGCAGCAGTGGCAACACTCAAGATACTCCTGAACCTTTAACAATGCTTGCTGCTGGAGCTGCTGTTGGGTTTGGTACTATGTTCAAAAAGCAACGCGATCGGGCTCAAAGAGCTGAATAGGCTATCATTTGAACTAATTTTCGCCCTACTGATTATTTCCTGAGAGATATAAAAACCTGGTTTCAGCGTGAAACCAGGTTTTTTATTCTGTTATTTAAAGCAGTAGAAGAGGGCAGTATCTTCATCAAATCTTCATCAAACCTCATTGCGTTAACGAGTGTTTCGGTTTATATTGAGGATGTCAAGGAAAAGAACCAGATTTCACTCTACATAAAAATAAAAGTGCTTACCATGAAATCCCCATTAATTTTAGTCAAATCGCTTTTAGCTGTTGCCGGTGTCGCTGCTCTTAGTGGAGTATCGGCAGCACCGGCTTCCGCCTTCAGCTTTGGTAATATCCCTGGTGGGGATACGCCGGGAGATGCCTATGCAAGTAGCTTTACATATACCGTAGTCAACCAGGGCTCAGCAGTTCGTTTTGACATCTTCAACTCGGGAAATGCTGCAGCTCCTAATATGTTTATCAGTAAAGTTTTTTTTGATGATAATGGCTTTCTGTCTGCTCCCTCGCTTTTCGGTACTAACATTGGTGAGGTAAGCTTTAGTGGTGGTCCTAGTAACGATCAGCTCCCTCAAGGTGGTAATAACTTCACCACAGACTATGCCTTCTCACGTAACCCTGGTGGTGGTAATGCAGGGGGTATCCAAGGTGCCGAAAGTTTTCCAGTGAGCTTTCGTGGTAATTATAATAACATAATTGCCGCTTTGGATAGCGGTGCCTTAAGACTAGGTTTGCACGTTCAAGGCTTACCAAATGGTCAAAGCGATTCTTACATCAGCACCGGCAGTGACAACACTCAAGAGACTCCTGAACCTTTAACAATGCTTGCTGCTGGAGCTGCTGTTGGGTTTGGTACTATGTTCAAAAAGCAACGCGATCGGGCTCAAAAAGTTAAATAGGCTATCATTTGAACAGGTTTTTGCTCCAGGCTGAATGCCCTACTGATTATTTTATGAGAGGTCTAAAAACCTGGTTTCAGCCTGAAACCAGGTTTTTTATTCTGTTATTTAAAGCAGTAGAAGAGGGCAGTATCTTTATCAAACCTTCATCAAACCTACTTGCGTTAACTTTTGTTTCGGTTTATATTGAAGATGTGAATAAAAAGAACCTAATTCCATTCTACCTAAAAATAAAAGTGCCTAAAATGAAATCCCCATTAACTTTAGTCAAATCGCTCTTAGCTGTTGCCGGTGTCGCTGCTCTTAGTGCAGTGTCCGCAGCACCGGCCTCCGCCTTCAGCTTTGGTAATATCGCTGGTGGGGATACGCCTGGAGATTCCTATGTAAATAGCTTTTCATTTGACGTAGTTGACCGGGGTCAATCAGTTATTTTTAATATCAAAAACTCTGGAGATGAAGCAGCTCCTAGTATGTTTATCAGTAAAGTTTTTTTTGATGATAAGAACTCTTTTTTTGATGATGATACCTATCTGTCTGAGCCCTTGGTTAATAGGGGTAACGTTGGTCTGGTAGAGTTTATTGGTGGTGCTAGTAACGATCAGCTCCCTCAAGGTGGTAATAACTTCACGACAGACTATGCCTTCTCACGTAAAACTGGTGATGGTAATGCCTTTGGTATCCAAGGTGGCGAAAGTTTGGGATTGATCTTTACTGGTGATTATAATCTCGTAATTTCCGCTTTGAATAGCGGTGCCTTAAGATTAGGTTTGCACGTTCAAGCCTTACCAAATGGTCAAAGCGATTCTTACATCAGCAGCAGCAGTGCCAACACTCAAGAGACTCCTGAACCTTTAACAATGCTTGCTGCTGGAGCTGCTGTTGGGTTTGGTACTATGTTCAAAAAGCAACGCGATCGGGATCAAAAAGCTAAATAGGCTATCATTTGAACTGGTTTTCGCTCCTGGCTGGATGCCATACTGATTATTTATGAGAAGTCTAAAAACCTGGTTTCAGCCTGAAACCAGGTTTTTTATTCTGTTGTTTAAAGCAGTAGAAGAGAGCAGTTAGGACTCTCAGATTGCTAAAACCTTTAATTTAACAACGCTGCTGTTTTCCCCCGTGCACGGGGGGAACAGGGGGGTAGTCAGTATGGTGCGTCGTCCCGTCAGGGTGACGCACAATTTTTGGCGGGAACTTACCTCACTAATCAGGTGCGGAGTGTCCCAATTAACGGGGTAGGAGGCGCCAGACTCGCCAAGTAATGACGCACCCTAGAAATTTATTTGCTGGTTCGATCGAAAAACCAGGTTTCCTATGGTTAGGATTAAGGCAAAAAAAACCCGGTTTCTCCGAAAAATCGTGGATGATCTCTTGAGATATTGACGCAGAAACCTGGGTGAAGGCCGCGCGTGCGTCTACGACTGATGGCTTTATTTCAAGGACTTGGCACTTTCTGGTCTAAAGACACGCTCGATTCTTTAAAAGGAGATAATCACCGTGGATCGTTGCGCGAACTGTAACTCGATCGGTTGTATTTACTCGAATCTCAGTGTCACGCGATGCGCGGTGCCAATTGCGTCTACTCTCAAGAAATGCAAGCATCATTAAGACTACTTGTTTTTAATTTTGTTGATTCACTCACTTGTTAGTCTTTGCTTGCAGGGGCTGAGTAAGCGGCTGCTAGGCACCAAATCTATCATTTCGAGTAGTCGTCTTTTAGCTAGGTGTCCTAATGCTGAGCTATGCGTTGCATCTGAGTCTCACCCATCCATCAAGTTCCAGAGTGTCTAATAACATCCGATCGAAGATTGACGGGGATTAAAATCCCCCGTGCGATGCACGCTCGCGTAGCCGAAGTGTCGTTTCCCTAAGAAGGTTTCCAGTCACTGAGTTGTGCACATCCCGTACTATTTTTATGATATCATCTAACAATAGTCCGGACTATTTTTACTTCGTAGTCTGAAACCCAGGGTTTTCCGTTGGTAGCTCGATTGCCGAATTGCCTTGAAACCCTTGTTCTACGGTTGGCAATCAAAAACGAGCCGAAGTATTGATCTAATCAATCAACTAATAACTAATATCAAAATGTTCAAAAGAAAACTTTTTGGGCTAATCATTATCGCCACAGGTTTAGTAACCCTGAATATGACACTCCTGTGGAAACTGGGGGATCTTGCTCATTTTTGGATGAGTATAGTTTTTTGGCTCGCTGTGGGTTCCCTACTTTGGGAGAAGCAGGATATTCTCAAACATAGTGAGGGAAAAAGTGACGTATTATCGACAGTCGCTGGGACAATATTAATAGCTTTTATTTTATTTAAAAGTGCTATGATTTCTAGTAAATTCGATCCTTTTTTAAGAATTGCACCTTTTTTGTCTGGTTTAGGTTTGAGCTTAATTGCGGTAGGTTTTCAGGATTTAAAACAATTATGGCGTGAATTGGTAATACTATTTTTTCATGGCACCCCCAGTGTAATTACGTCACCTTTAGTGGGTATTATTACCTCGATTACTGCTAAGTTTGCTTATTATTCTTTGTGGTATGTGGGTTTTAATGTAACACGTGAGGGTAATTATATTGCTTTACCGACAGGAAGGGTGTTTGTAGATGGGGGATGTTCGGGTATGGAGGCAATGAATTACTTATTAGGTTTATCTGTAGTTTGTTTGTTGATGTTTCCTACTAAACAAAATAAAGCTTTGGTAATAGGTGTCGCTGTCGCTTTTGGTTTTATTGTTAATGTTTTTAGAGTGGCGGCAATGGCATTGTTAGTTGCATCTTATCGCCTAGATTGGTTTAAATATTGGCATGAGGGTGAAGGTTCTTTAGTGGTGGGGATGGTTGCGGTGATTTTGTTTGGGATATTTTATCAATATATGTTGAAACGCGATCGCCAAATCACTCAAACTTCGGGAAATTAATTAGTTTAAAGTTGAGGTAATATATCGGTTCTGCGATTTCCTCTCCAATAGTCAGGAGTCTCACTCACTCAAATGTCCGGGGGTTGCAATCCGCCAATGTCACTACCTCTGGTTTAACTGCGCTTATATCTCTCAGAGAAAGGATGTCAGGGATTATAGAAAACTTGTTATGGCGACAAATGAAAGTCAAAGGAATCACATTTACGGTTCAGAGGATGCTCTGGGTATTTTACAGCTTGCGATCGACTTTTACGGGTATAAAGTGCGAATTCATGTGTTGTGCGATCGCGCCCTCGGAAAATGCTTCTCCTTCCATCATCCTAAACCAGTGACCGCTAGAGTAGCCAATTGACAGGGAAATCGGTTTATTTTCTCGCAGAACCGTTTTTCAGGCTTCGCCGCACCCAGGCCACCAGTCGATCGGATTTTCGGCGTGCTTCCGCAGGTAAAGGCTTTGGGAGTGAGCAAGACGGTTGACGATAATCAAATATACTTTAACTCGTGCTGGGTAAGCTTGTCAGTTCTCTAGCAGCTTAGCGCGAGTTGTTTTAGTTGAGTTGTTGGCGATAATCATGTTTTAATATTATGGCTGATTATCTCGCTCTAACATGAGTTTATCATCTCGGAGAACCTTCAATCAACAGCTAGGACAATTTTTGCTGAGCGCGGCTGTTCCTCCTGCTGTTCTCAAACTGTGCCAAACTGAATCCTCGAACCCAACTTTCTTAGAAACTAATCTTAACAATTTTCTGGCGAAAGCAGACCCAGAAATAGAATTATTAGTACCGACATTTTTAGGTAATGACCAGCGCCGCTTCTACGGCCGAGGCGTTCCGAAAAGCTTGAAGTTAATCGACAAATTTCAACTAGGAAGCGGTCGGACTTTTCTGGGAAAAAGGTCTGTAGTTTGGAGCGGCGCCGGTTGGACTGGACAGCCGACAATTACCAGAGACCGGGGAAAAACTTATTTAATTATAGGTGCTTACGATCACAATTTGCGCAAAATAGATATTGCTACCAATAAAGAAGTTTGGCGCTATAAGTTTGATGATATAATCAAAGGCTCATCAACGATTTATATCGATGAAAAAGCCAGCGCAGAAAACAGAATTGTGATTTTGCAGGGAAGCCGCAGTGGCGGTGGTGGCAAAAAAGTCGTGCCGAGTTTTAGGGCAATATCTTTTAGAACTGGCAAGGAACTTTGGAAATTGGACATCAGGAGAACGCCCAGCTACAGCCGGGATAATGACAGCAGCGCTTTGTACCTCGGCGATGGCGTTTTGTTCAATGCGGGGGAAAATGCGATCGGCTATTTTCTGGATAGTTCGACAAGCAAGGCAAAGATTAAACAAGGAATTAAGCAGCCAAATATATTGTCGGAAGTACAGCTTTATGCAGCAGGAGATATCAGCAAGCACGGCGGAAACTTGGTAGCGGAATCATCGCCATCGAGGCTCAAAGATAGAATATTTATAGCTGCTGGTTCCGGTCATATTTACGGTATTAGCATTGAAACTAAAAAGATAGTCTGGGATTTCTATACTGGTTCAGATTTGGACGGAAGTGCTGTAATTTCTAAATCGGGAAAACTGTTTTGTGCCATTGAAAAACAATACATTCAGGGCAATGGCGGGGTGCTGAAGCTGAATCCAAACAAGGAACCGAATGCCAGTGTCGAATGGTTTTTGCCGACGGGAAATCGCCGACTTTCTAGCTGGGAAGGCGGGATAATTGGCTCGGTGGCGTTGAATGATGAGTACAATTCAGGGGAATTTCCGGCGCTGTTTGCCACAAATGCGATCGACGGCAATTTGTACATCGGTTCCCAAGATATGACTACAGGTAAAAAAACGGCTGTACCTTGGCGAAAGCAGTCTTACGATACTCCTGTAATAGTGTTTAAAAAAGAGATTGGTTCTTCAATTTCGACTCCGATTTTTACCGATGGTAATAAACTGATCAGTGCGGGATACAACGGTGTTTATTTGTTTAATTTGAACTGGGAACGAGCGAAGTCTGGGGATAAGAATGCTTTGAGGAATGCTAAAGGCGAGTTTTACCATTTAAAAGTAATAGAATCGGGGAGATTTAAACCGGGTTTGTCATTTGAGGCGACGCCTGTAGTTTGGGACGGAATTGTGAGGATTTGCGCGAGGGATGGCTGGATGTATACTTTGGGGTGAACTACCTACAGGCTTGGCGATTGTGGGAAGTGCGATCGCCTCCTCATTTTTCGGGTGTTGAAATCCGCCAATGTCACTACCTGCCGTTTAACTGCGCTTATATCTATCATAGAAAGGATGTCAGGAATTATAGGAAACTTGTTATGGCGACAAATGAAAGTCAAATAAATCACATTTACGGTTCAGAGGATGCTCAAGGTATTTTACAGCTTGCGATCGCGCGGCGACAGGATGAAGGGGAATTATCCAGAGTCCAGCTTTTCGAGATTGCGGCGGAATTGGGCATTTCCGAACCGGATATTCTGGCGGCGGAACAGCAATGGTTAGCAACTAGAGGAGAATTTCAAGAAAAGCTGGTTTTTAACACTTACCGTCGTCGCAAATTGCAGAAAAATGTGACAAAGTACGGTATTATCAATACTTTTTTAGTTTTGTTTAATCTAGCAGGATCTCACGAGCTTTCTTGGTCGCTTTTCATTTTATTAACGTGGGGATTGGGATTGTCGCTGAATGCTTGGAATGTTTATCAAACTGAAGGGGAAGATTACGAACAAGCGTTTCAGCGGTGGCGTTTGAAGAAACAGGTGGGACAGTCGATCGGCACTGCTGCGGATAAGTTTATGAAGTGGTTACAGTCTTGATATGCAGTCATTTTTATGGTGCGCTGTGCGCACTTTACGACTTATATCTCATCTTCCCTCGCGAGAATATTCAGTTTTCACATATGGTCTTACCACTGGCGATAAATTGAAAAGCCCTTGATTATTTTGTTCTTGTTTTTCAGTCAATGCCCGATTTCCCAAAGATTGCAGCACCTTGAATAATTCCGATGACGATAATTGTACATTTTCTAGAATTTGAGAAATTGCCAGAGGCTCGATTTCATGCCCGAGGCAGCAGATCACCTGTTTCTCTAATTCCGATCAGCGATCGCACTGCTGCAATCTTGCTTTCAATTCCTCTTCAAACAATAGCATATCATATTTTAAGAATTCGGTAACTCTGCCACTAAATAATTCTTGAATCATGACTGCAACTATTTTTAAGCACAAGGGATAGCCTAGATAAGTATTAATTAGGGTTGCCCATTTCTCCGGTTCTAGTAAACCTTTTTCTCTGAGAATTTCGTCTGCCGCTACACCTAGATCGTCGAGTTGTAAGCTGCGAACGCGGGCGTCTTCTCTTGTTAATGCGACAAGTTCTCTAGGCGGTTCTCAACTATTTAGGATTAAGCAACTGTTGTGGCAAGTTTCGCCAGTAAGTTTGAATAAGCTGCTGTATTTTTCATGTGCAGGTCGATAATTGCCTGCTATTTGTCCGTTACTGAGAAGTGTTTGTACCTCGTCGAGGATGATGAGACAGCGGTGCGATCGCAATTTTTCCATTAACAAGGATAGCAGTTCCTCGGTGCTGACTGGCAATTCGGTTTCTGGTCGATTAGATAAAAATTTAATGAGGTTTTTTAGGGTAGTTTCGAGAGTTGGGGATGTGCGCAAACTTCGCCAAATTACATATTCACATTAATGCTGAATTTGTGGGAGGATGTGAAGTGCGAGCGCAGTTTTGCCAATTCCGCTGATTCCTAATATTGCGACTAAGCGGCAGCGTTACTGTAATTTTCACTCTTGTAGGGTAGCCTGTTCAGATGTGCGGTTATAAAATGAGCTAATATCTGGTGCGTCTCTTAAGTCTTGGTGTATTTGGGGTTGAGTGTTTTCTGCGATGGGGGTGAAGGGCGATCGCTCTTTTGGAACTGCTGGAGATTGTACAGTATTTGCACAAACATTGACATTATTAATATTGACATTTTTTTTAAGAGGTGCATATAAAATTAGAGAAAAGTGCGACCTCTGTAATGCGGAGCGAAAATTTGATTTATTAACTTCTTTACCTAATACCTCCGAGAGGATTTTCCATAATTCCGAGGCAACATCCCTAACACGACCCTCGCTACGATGTAATTCCTCAGCAATTTTTGGGTATTTCTGACCTTGCTAAGTACCTCGCAATATAGCCTCTTGCACGTTATCGAGGTGTTTTCCAGTCTTGGTGAAAACTAGGTTGTCGGCAAATTTTAAGATTTTTTCAGCTTGCATCAAGCTGCTAGGTGTCGTTTGAACTCTTGTATCCTACAATTTCCGACACTACCAACATTTTCCGACTTTTTCCGACCTACGGGAGAGGAAAAATTATGTAAAACTGCAGATGTTTTTATAGTATAAAAATAAAATTTTGGCATATAATGTTTACATGAAGATTTCCACTAAACAAGTATAAAACGAATTTTAGTCGGTACTATGCAGTGGAATCCACAAACTAATAGCTGAGAATTTTGTACAAACTGTGGAATGTACCTGACGAAAGTAAGCTGTAAGTAAGTAAGTCGATGAATCGTAAACTAAACCCGCTCTCATCCCAAAACCATATCTGTAGCGGCAGAAGTGTTGCTGTCTTGCCCTATGTAAATAATTTAGCAACTTCTGGTTAAATTTGGCTCTTTGAGCGGAATTCTGTTGATATTCTCGGCTATATTTTGTCCAGATATACCTATACTTTTTTTTCTTTAATATCCGACTCACTGGTGAACCGCTTAACTCTATTCCTGTTTTCGAGGCTAGGTAAGTGGCTAATCGTTCTCCCGTCCATCGACCAAATTCATACCCCAGTTCCTGCGGTTCCTTATCTATCGTCTCCAGCAAAAGCTGGATGTATTCCCATGTTGCTTGTCGGTAATGCTCTTGGTCTCGTTTATTGTGTAAACTTGCCAAATCATCCGCGTCTCCATGCCTACACCAGTAGGCAACTGTTCGTGGCGAACATCCCTAGAATTTGGAAATATCTATTTGCGACGTGCGATCGTCCTGAAGCAAAATTATTAAAATTCTTTCCCTTTCATGGGTAAGGGATTCTCTGGACGGGCCTGTTGCAGCTTCTTTATTTGCTCTGCTATAAGAAAGTTTTTGACGGGTAATGGCATCGCTCTTGGAGGATATTACTATCCTCTATATTATGCAATTTAAATGCCGATTAGCTTAGTACAGGACAACGGCTCAATACACCGATGCCTTGAAGTCCAACAATTATGGTCGAAGTGGGAAAGCCAGGGTTTATACATCTTCTTCTAGCCCAAATATTGTTCAGAAATGAATCCAATTGAATGGGAGTGGCAACATATAAAAACAAATGAATTAGCAGGAAAAATATTTGAGGATGAGTTAGAGCACGGGCTTATGCTGTAATTCATGGGGTGGAAGTTAGAGGAGAAAGAGGAAACTATACTACACAACGTGTTAAATTTAACTCCAATCCTGGTACTTAATGTTTTGTTACATACTGGTAAATTTTTCCACCGACTTACTGATATTATGCAACTTAAATGCCGATTAGCTTATCAAAGCCTAAATTTCCTCACCCGCACTCTCAGACAACATCCGATCTAGTTTCTCATAAATAAGTTGAGCTTCCCTCGATAACTTATTCATCTGTAAATAAGCATCCAACGTAAATCATTAGTTGGTACTTTTGGCAATTATTTCCCGAATTCTAAGAACAAAATTGTGAGGGAGTAGCTGATCGAAAGCAGCGCGAGATTTCCCGCAGACCTCAGCAAAATCGTCATCCGAAAGTTTATCGTGAAAAGCTTGGATATAATCTCCAATCCGATGTGCTTCCGAAAAAGGAACGATCACGCAAAAATCTTCCCATTTCATCCCTCTCAATTCCGGTAACGATCTATTGGTATCAATAAAAACCGGAATTCTCCCTGCTGACATCACCTCCCAGAGCTGGTAACAGCCATTATCGTCTCCCCTCATCGTTAAGATATAAGCATTATTCTCGATATTTTCGATATACTCGGCTCTTTGGCGGTTTCTTTCTTCCGTGGGAAGACTAAAAAAATCTCCCTTTCTTTCAATCAAAGATGTTTGTAGATTTTTCGCTTTTCGCACTTCATTAATTATTTTTTTTCTGACTAATCGTGCAATCAACCTTCGCCTTCCTAAATCGAAATTACGGTTAACAAAAAGGTTGCCTGACATCCAGTTAACCATAGAATCAGAAAATTTAATATAACGTAGTATCAGCGAATTTACTCGGGATGGATATTCAATATTTCCCACAAAACCAACAGTAGGAATTGATGGCTTTGATATCTTTGCCTTCTCTCCCAGGTCGTAAGTCCATTGGGGCGTGGGTATTGATGTTTCTTTTTTATCATTGTAAGTGGCCCCTGCAAAAAATATTTCTCCTTGAGAAGGCTGAAACTCCAAACAGTTTGAAAAGGTGACGAGCGTCCGTTGCGATCCTAATACTTGGCGTTTGAATTTATAAAATTCACGTTCCTTCTTAAGGCTATAATAACTTGAAATAAAGTGTGGAGTTACCACAATCTTGCCTGCATCTTCCAAGTTGGTAAATCGGTGAATCTTGACTACCTCCGGCAATTTATCCCTGAGCAAATTCCAAAACAGTAACTCTGGACGAGTGTCCGGCGGGCTGAGGTGCATTAGCAGTGGGGCTGGGCGTATATCAGGAAATAGTAAATCTTCATTGATCCATATTTCCAGAGGTTTGTTAAGTTGGTCGCTCATTTTCTTCTCCCTGAGTAAATCTTTTATTTATTTCAACCCAAATCTTGACAGGGGGGGAACTCTCCCCGCCGCAAAAGAATTTTAACATAGGCAATCAAAATTTGGTAGTGGTGCAAGAGTTATGATTTTTGCTTTCTCAATCCCTACACAGATACATTAGTCACAAGTTAAGAAGAAGCGCAAATTGTCAAGGCGGAGGTTAAAAAGCGCTAAAATAGGCTCAAAGGTTTATTCTGAAAGCAGTTGCCCTACCCCGTAAGCCCCAAATGAGTAGAACCCAGAGTATCAACCGATACCACGCGAAAAATAAAAATCGTCCTCAACTAGAAAATGAAGATATCACGAGTCGGCTGGAAAATCTACTAACCCCAGCCATTGCTGCCCAAAAAAGCTAGTATCGTCAATTGGAATTAAGAGATAGGATTCTCAACTTACCATTAATGGTAGTGGCTGTATTAACATTATTATGGCGAGAAGTAGCAGGGGTAAGGGAATTAACCCAATTATTAAACAGAGAAGGATTTTTGTGGTGTGATTCTCAAAAAGTTAAGCAACAGGCATTATGTCAAATATTTTTAACATTTTCTGCTGTTTTATTTGAACTAATTTTTCAATAATTACTGCCACATCTGAGAAACAGATGGTCATTGAGAAGCTCTCGACCCTTACGAGAAATCTGATAATTTACACTAAAAAGATTTAAAAGAATATGGATATCAGATGGTTCAAGATTGGAGGCATTGTTTTGTAAACTCAAAAGTTTAGAAGATGTACCTTTGGGGAAACTAGCGGGCAAAATGGGAATACTAATGGATGAGAGTGACTCGTCTGCTCATAGAAATTTGGTTGTGGATTAACCCAAAGCAAGCAGATACTCATTGGAAGACTTACTGAGTTGAGTCCAAGCCAACAGCTTACTGCTTCTGGATAGAGGCTTATATCATTTTTTTTCAATAATTAATTAGCCGAAAAATTGCTTTTATAACTCGCATAAAGAAAGGAGCATCCTCTCAAGTAGAGCAAGTTTTAACGCCGAGTTATGACATCAAATACCGCATTATTAAGATTGGTTATGGCACGAATAAGATACCGATTGTCACGGTAAGGTTAGTAGAAGTTCGCTCAGGAAAAACCTGGCCTTCTTATCTAACCCGTGTCCTTAATCCTCAAATATTACGCCCTTATGTAATCGCGGATTTATATCGACGACGCTGGCGAATAGAGTCGGCTTTTTGTACAGTAAAACCTCTGCTCAATTTAAGTTATTTATGGACTGGTTCTCTGAATGGAGTGCAATTACAAATCTGGGGAACTTAGCTATTTTAGGCAATTTTAGGGGATTTAGGAGATGCTGTCGCAGAGGAATTAGAAATCTTATTTGAGCAGATTTCTTTAGAGATGATTTCTCGAGGTATGTATCATTTTATGTAGCTTATCAAAAATAATTAGCTTTCGACCCAGTTGAGTATTTTGCTAAACCCCAAAATCGGGATTTAGGAATTGTCAAGCGATCGCGAAAACCTAGAAATCGGCTGGTTTCCCCTTTTCCTGCTAAAACGCGAAGTCCTGAACAGTTTTTCTTCCAACCTCCTTGAACAAATTGCACCACATTTTAAGTTGCTACTTCTATAGCTTAGGGTAATTCTACTTATTGACAAAAATGTTTTTAGCTTAACTTGTGACCAAGGACAGAGATAGGGTTAGATCGAATTGCATCATTATTTATGCAGGACTAGCCAAAATTTTAAGAGCAGGGGGTAGGGATACGCTACTCTAGAGGGTCTTACGTTTAATTAGAACGAGCTACTTATCTGTTGCTTGCAGTTGCGTCCAAAGCGCGCCCAAGCGCAACTGCAAACCGACTAAGAGTTCTGCGACGCTTCCACCTTAGCAGGATCTTCAACCACAGGATGAATTAATACCGATCGCAAACCTTGCCGAATTTCCGAATTCAAATACCTGCGCTGCAAAGCCTGCCATTTTTGCCAAGCTGCGTAGCGATTTTTTGCCAAAAGATCAGCCAATTTCGGCAACTCTTTTTTCAGATCGCGATCGACAAAATCTGTGAGAAACTCCCCTAAAACTTCACTGTCTTGAATATCGCCCAAACATTCCTGAACAGCTTTCACATCTTCGACATAAGCTTCATAAGTCTGACCGTAAAAATCGCCAAACAGATTCATCAAATAGCGAACCCGCTTCGCTTGCTTCCGCAAATCGTGCAGAATAGTTCCTTCCGCTGCTAACTTCTCTTCGACAGCCTCAGCATTCAAATCATCAGCAACTTTAACTTTGCCATCCTCATATTCCGTGCCCAACAGCCAAGCCGGATGCAGGAAAAACTCACTGACTTGAGGTAACAGTAAATCCGGCAAAACCTCAGCAATTGGCAAATGTTCGATCGCCCGATACTGCGGTTTTTCCAGCCACACCTCGATCGACTGCTTCAGCGATTCGTAGGTTTTGTGCTCTAAAATCGCCCTCACCCCTTTCAAAGCCCGGTGGCGCTGTTTGAGCAAATTCAACAAAGCCTTATCCAAAACTTCCTGTTCGTGGGCCGGCAAATTCGGGTAATAGCGGTTTTGGAGACTTTCGAGCATCACATCCAAATCCCTGAGCGTTCCCAGAACCCGCCCCACCTTACCAATTTTGCCTTCTGAAGCTTCTTTTGGCAAATCTAAAACCGGATCAAAACCAGTCACAGCCGATCGCAAACGTCTCAATCCCACGCGCATTTGATGAAGTTCTTCCGCGTCTTTGTCTTTGATAACTTCAGCCTCATGCTCTACACTTTTGCGGAAATATTTCTCAATGGCCTGAGATGCCGCGTCTCCGAGAGTTTTAACTTGAGTTTTAACTTTTGCTGATGTTTTTACGTTCATTGCAGGTGTAGACTCCACTTTGCTGATTGATTTTAATTTTGATTTCAAGGCTTTGCTAATAAGGGGTTATATCCTAGCACATACTTTTATTTATAAACCTCAGCAATAATAATTCTTAATTAATTCTCGATCGCGCGCTGATTTCAGAAACCCGGTTTCTTCGGTGATTTCTCCTGACTCGTCGCCAATTTTTCGTAGAAATCGGCAATAAGCGCCCCCATGCTTAAGCCTTGTTAATGTAAGGTGCTTGACAATTTATCCAAAGTCAGCATTTAGCAATCTCAAATCTTCAATCTTCAATCTAAAATCTAAAATCTAAAATCTAAAATAGAATTACCCTCCCTCGCCCAATCGCTAATAAAAACCCCATTGCTGGCGCTCTTTGCCAAACAGGTTAAGATCGCTGCAAATCGACATTTATTCGCCAAAGAGAGAGAGAGGGTGCGATCGGGAGGACAAGTTTTAAATTAAATCAAGCCCGCCCAGCTTGTCCGACTTCAAAGAAGCTGTTTAGCCTTTCCAGTCTTTCTCAGCTTGCTGGAGCACGTAGGTTGCTACATCGTCGATTTGTTCGGGCTTCAAGCGGCCGGCGAAAGCAGGCATAGCATTTTTGCCCTTAGTTACCTGAGTGGTAATAGCTTCGAGAGAATTCATGCCGTACTTCTCAAGAGCACTCTTTTTCAAGGTTTTCATGGCCATAACCACGTTGCCGCCACCGATGTGACAAGCAGCACAGTTCGAGCTAAAGATTTTAGCTCCTTTAACCGCATCACCTGCCAAAGCAGGGCGACCAAAGCCGACGGTAAAAATTGCGAACGCTAATAGGGCGATCGATAAGAGTCTTTTCAACGCAGTTCTCCTCTAATGGACACGAAAAGGGTGATTCTTTAGATATTTTACCTGTTAAAACAGGCGCGATCGCTCAGTTGCATCGCTTTCTCCCGAGTAATTTACCACTTTTTTGCAGCGGTAGTTCAACTCTCAAAATTCTCCACGCCCCAGCCCGGAGCTTTCTGAGCGGCCCGGATCACAAAAGCCGCCAATTTTTCGATTTCTGCTTGGGGCATCCAGCTTTCGGGCACTTGGCGGCACCAAAAAGTCTCCTCAGTACCGTCATAAGTCATCGGTTCTCTCAGATACGCCACCAAACTATTGATGTTGTTGCGGGGAGGCGTTGCCCCCTTGAGGTCAGCCAAAGACAGAGATATCGTCGGATCGGGCAAATTAGCTCCTCCGACGTGACAATTCAGGCAATTTTGCTCGAACAACACCTTGCCTGCAGACAAATCCTGAGCCGAAAACAACCGAGTATGTCCCTGGGAGTCCAACTCCAAAGCCACAGGTTCGCTGGCTTGTAAATACCTATTCACGTAAGAATCGGCAGCAGCCAAAACAGGTTGAGGAGCCAACAGCAGGAGCGGCAAAATAATTAACATCCCCAACAGAAAGCAGACAAAAACACCACGATGCAGCATAAGGGTGTAGAACCATCAATAATTCACTAACATTTGCTCAGACAATGGAATTTTCTTGTTTCACTCTGGCTTTCGTCGCCCTCAACCAGTCCCCAAGCTTAAGTCGGCGGGTTCGACTGGCGAGAATCTATGATCCGGGGTAAATTTTAGATTTCAGATTTTAGATAGAAACACAGCCAGCCAGCAATCCTTGCCAAACCCCAGCCCTCTCCCAATCCAAAATCCAAAATCTAAAATCTAAAATCGATTAGCGAGCGCCTTTGCCACCAGCCCACTGCTTGGAGACAATTTTCGGCTGCAACAGAATGTGACCGGCAATGGCGTACAAATCGTCATCCGAGAGATTTCTCATCTCAGCGAAAATATCCGCGCTCTTCATACTCGGATGCAGTTCCGAAATTTCCTCAAACCCATCATAAGTCGTGGGATTTTTCATAAAGTCCACCAGCGACTCAATATTATTCCGGGGGGGGTTGGCCAAAGCCAGAGTTTCCGGACTCAAATTCACGTTGGGGTCAGTTTTGGTCATGCCTGCAGCGTGACATTGAGCGCAAGCCGAATTGAACAGGCGTTTGCCTTGCTGAACTTGTTTGAGGCTCAGCACTACCGGAGCACCTTTGTCATTCAAAGGCACAGTGCGAAGTTCAGGACTCAGTTCGACAGCCATCGCACTGCTGACAAATAACTGAAATGTCAAGAATACAGCGGTCAGAGCAATGAAATATCTTTTAAGCATGGTTCTCCTTAAAAAAATCCGGCAAATTATTGAACGCTAAGAGAGTATAGCTGGCAAACAGATTTGTGTTCAAAATTCCCTCTTTCTGCAACAACTGGCGAAAGTTGGTGCAGCCATACCTTTAAAGGTAGAGGAATTTTGCGATCTAATCTGCAAGAAGTTTTGAGTCGCGCCTTTTTTCGAGAGTGGTCATAATTGCCTTAACATCCTCCAAAGCCAAACGGGTTTGAGGGTGCTTGTAGGCAATTTCCAACTCGTCACACAAGCGGATCACTTCTTCAACAGGGACGTTGAAGTCCTCTGCTATTTCTGCGATGGACAGGTCTGCAAAACCCATAATTTTTAGGTCGCTGACAGGTCAAAATTGAGTTGACGGCTATTAACTCAAAGCCGGACAATTTCAGAAAGCGCTGTTAGCTTGTTCTGTTAGTTTTTTCTGAGATTTTGTTCGATCGCCAGCTAACTAACCGCTAACTGCGACTAGGCATTTTTGCCCAGCCCAACTTCAGGGCCAATCAACTTCCGATCAATATCATCCCACTGCTGGGTCGTTATTACCAATAGGACTTGCGCGCTCTGGGATCAAAACCCGTTGTCTGCGTGAATGTCTGGCTACCAAACTCAATATTTTTCCTCGAAACCGGGTTTTGAGCCATTCCTCAGAAATTTTTCGTCTCTCCCCTGGACTCACCAACAGACAATCATCGGGCGCTGCTGCTTAGGGAGAAAGCTTGAAAGCGTGAGTCTGCGGGGGCCGATGGTGGCCGTCGCTGCTATCGAGGGCGGAGAATTCCGAGCCTGCCAAGAAAGGTTGGGCCTGGTGGAGGCTGATTAGCTGACCGAGAGTTTTCTTTAATTGAGTCCGGGGTACGATCAAGTCTACAAAACCGTGGGCGAAGGAGTATTCGGATGTTTGATAATTTTCCGGCAGCTTTTCCCGCAGAGTTTGCTCGATTACCCGGCCGCCTGTAAAGGCCACAGTAGCTTTTGGCTCTGCAATTATAATGTCTCCCAACATGGCAAAACTGGCGGTGACGCCGCCGGTGGTCGGGTGGGTCAAAATCGGGATGTAAAGCAGTCTCGCTTCCCGGTGGCGTTCCAGAGCCCCGGAAATTTTAGCCATTTGCATCAAGCTGAGCATTCCTTCTTGCATTCTCGCACCGCCAGAAGCGCAGACAATGATGACGGACAAGCGTTCCCGCGTGGCGTGTTCGATGAGGCGAGTCAGCTTTTCTCCGACTACCGATCCCATGCTGCCGCCGATGAACTGAAATTCCATGACTCCGAGGGCGACGGGCAAATTTTCGAGTTTGCCGATGCCTGTTTCTACGGCGTCTAGGTGACCTGTTTTTTCTTGAAATTCTCGCAGCCGATCGCTATATTTTTTTCGATCGCGAAATTTCAGGGGATCTGTGGCGTGCAGTCCTTCGTTAATGGGCATCCAGGTATTGGGATCGATCAATTGCTCGATGCGATCGTCACTGTAAACTCTGATATGATGCCCGCATTCCAAGCAAACCATTTGATTTGCTCGCAGGTCTTTGGTATAACTGAGGGCACCGCAAGCTTCGCATTTATTCCAAAGTCCGTCCGCAATTTCTCGTTCCGGCCGTTCTTGGGAGTTCGGTACTGATTTTCGTCGATTTGCAAACCAATCAAATAGAGACATTAAAACTTGGTAATTAGGAATTGGTAATTTGGAATTGGTAATTGGTAATTGGTAATTGGTAATTAGTAATTGTTAGTTGTCAGTTGCTAGTTGTCAATTGCTAGTTGTTTAGTGACTAATGACTAATGACTAATGACTAATGACTAATCACCAGATTCTGGCTCATCTTCAACTGGACTGAGGAGGAGCGATGCTGTTGGCTGGTGTTCTGGAAGAACTTGCAGGGCTGTAGCACTTCCAGCCCCCAAATAAGATGCTATGCCCAAGTCTACAATCCGGGCCGGGATTTGATGAGCAGCCAGGAGCTGCTGCATTAATTCCGCTTCCCACCGAAAGCTAGTGGTTTTAAGTGTAATCCAAGACACGGGACAATTTTACCAATTTTTGAACCGATATTATTAAGTTCGATCGCGCCTGACTACGGGCCGATCAGAAACTTAAATTCGGGAAAAACAACTGCAAGTAAGTAGATAAGATCGCTTCCCCCCACAGAGCAGTAATTGCTGCACCAAGAGCCAGAAACGGGCCGAAAGGCATGGGTTGACGCCTTTCGAGCAACCCAAGGGCGATCGCCAATCCACCAGCAAAAGCCCCGACTAGACAGGCGATAAATCCCGCTATCAGCAAGTATTTCCACCCCAGCCAAGCTCCCATCAAGGCAGCCAATTTGCTATCTCCGGCGCCCATAGCATTCTGCCCGAAGCCAATAGTCCCGGCGAGTCCGATCGCGTCAAACAGCCACAACCCGACAACTGCTCCCACGATCCCGTCGAGTACAAGATAGTGTACCGAGTCGATCAAACTAAATGTCGGCCACCAACCTTTGGCGATTTGGAAAACCAATCCGGCCACCAAACCCGATCGAGTTAAAGGATCAGGCAAAGTCATTGTATCCCAATCAATCAAAGACAAAGCCAACAGCCAGCTAAACAAAGCCCAAAAACCCAGAGTTTGCACTGTCACCCCAAACCGCCAGAAGATGAGCAAAAACAGCAAACCCGTAGCTGCTTCCACCAGCGGATAGCGGGCAGAAATGGGACGGAGGCAGTTATTGCAGCGTCCCCGCAACCACAGCCAACCGAAAACGGGTATATTTTCGTAAGGTTTGAGTTGATTTAAACATTTGGGACAGCGAGAAGGAGGCCGCATCACCGACAAATTCTCAGGCAACCGATAGACTACCACATTTAGAAAGCTGCCAATAGCCGAGCCGGAAACAAAGACGATCGCGGTGACAAGGGAATTAAAGATAATTTCCATTAAGTTGTCTGTTGACTGTTGATGGTCGTTATTTATTAGTTGTTAGATTGTGTCCGGTCAATTACTCCTAAGGAGTGTAGTGAATATTGTAGTTCTCAGCATTTTAGAGAGAGGATATATAAGTTGTGCTGTGCGGGACGATCCCACTCCTAAAAAACGCTTTTTACAATATTCTGGATTTTCCCAAGGAGTGATATTCAAGGCGAGCGGGACGCTCGCACTGAGAGATGATTCGGTAGTTACCGGATTTGAGTTCAATTGCCAATTCCCAATTGCCAATTCCCAATTCCCAATTACCAATTTCCAATTCCCAATTAATACATTTGAGATTCAATTTCGTCAAAAGTAACAAAACGTTCACCGGGCAACAAAACCGGCTGCGAAGCAAAAATTAGCTGGCCTCGATCGCTTCCTTGACTGACAACTACACCGGCCGGACGCTGCATCTGATCGGAATGCACTTTCAGATACATACCATAGGCCGATCGAGCAGCTCGGATCAAATCAGGAGCTAGCAAGCTGTGACGAACGGAAGTTTCTCTCGTGGGTTCTGGGTTTGGCTGGTATGGGGTCACTGGAAACTTATCATAATGGTATAGGCCGAGCTATTGGTGTTGCCTCTAGATCGATCGAACTTACCCTATTTTTTAAGAATAAACTTAGGTGGAAATTATTAATAGATTAACCTACAATCCTCCCTTGGCTGCGCTCGAACTGCGGCTGCGAGCGCTCCTTTCGGCCCAACTCTACGCTGCAGCGTGGGTAGATCCGTCCCCCGCAACGCTAATGAAGGTTTTCGAGCACCTACGCACTCTCCGCTACATCCTCCACTACTATGTGCCCAGGCCGGTGTCCGAATCTCCGCCCAACCCGGGCGAGGTGCGCTACCAGTGGCAAACAGGCACCTTGCTGTTCACGGATTTGGCAGGGTTTACGTCGCTGTTGGAAGCGAATGCGGTCCTGGGGCGCAAGGGAGCTGAAACGCTGCTGGGCGTGATTAACGACTATTTTGCCTCGATGATTGAAATTGTCAGCAAATCGGGCGGAGATTTGCTGGAGTTTACCGGAGATGCGATGCTGGTGCAGTTTCTGTCAGGAATTCACCAAGAGG
Organism: Microcoleus vaginatus BM001213989; assembly: GCA_036700245.1. Taxonomy (GTDB): domain Bacteria; phylum Cyanobacteriota; class Cyanobacteriia; order Cyanobacteriales; family Microcoleaceae; genus Microcoleus. Next base: position 15,392 of record JAUBOM010000016.1, on the reverse strand, counting down.
ATACAGCGAGGGCGGTGCGGGCGGGTTTGCGGATGCAGCGGGCGATGGCTGAATTTGCCAATATTGAAACGGTGCGCGGTGTTTTGTCTTTGAGGATGCGGGTGGGCATCCACTGCGGCCGCTACATTAGTGCTGACATCGGTACGCCGCTGCGGATGGCTCACGTACTGCTGGGGCATTCAGTCCAGCAAGCCAAGCAAGCTGAGGGTTCTGGGACTGTGGGCCGAGTGTGTTTGACTGAAACTGCTAAAGAGTCTTTGGGAGAGGAATTTCGTTTTGAACCCGGGAAACCGGGTTATTTTTTGGTGGCGGACGATTTAACGGACGATCGACTCGGAGAGTATGATATCACTTTGACTCGGCGGCGGATGCCGAGTTCGGTATTGCTCGATCGCAGCGTTGCGGGCTTGGTAAAAGAAATCGGGGAAGCTGTGAATCGGCTTGAACCCCTTGCTAGTTATATTCCCAAAACTATCCTGAGACTGCTGGTTGAAAATGCCGATCGGCGGAAAATCCCGCCGGATTTTCCTGAACCGACGGTGATGTTTGTCAACTTGATTGGTTTACCGGAGTCTGTAGAGAAAGCTTCCCCGGAGGAAGAAGTCAATCTGGTAGTGAGTTATTCTCGAGTTTTTGCGTCGATCGATGCTGTAGTGTCAGCAAAAGGGGGCGTGTTGCAAAAAGTAACAGCGCACTTAGACGGTTCGGATATGCTGATTTATTTTGGCGTGCCCGACGCTCACACGGATGACGCCAGCCGCGCCGCTAGTGCGGCGATTGCGATCCGAGATATGATTACAGGTTTGCCTCGGGTAATTATCGGGGGTAAAGAAATAAAAGTATGCTGTCAAATTGGGCTATCCCTGGGACCGGTGTTTGCTGCTGAGGTTGGGGAACCGCGAGGGCGCAGGGAGTTTAATATCCTCGGCGATACGGTGAATACGGCTGCTCGGTTGATGAGCAAGGCGGGGGAAAACCAAATTTTGATTGCTGAAAGGGTGTATGAGTCGATCGAGCTAAACTTCATTTGCGAGGCTTTGGGAGCTGTTTCTCTGAAGGGGAAATCTGCTCTGACTCCGATTTTTGCTTTGCAAGGTGCAACAGGGGAGAAGGGAAAAGGGGGCGTTTAAATAACTTTGCTGGGCAATAGTTGTGCAGGTTTTATGCTTGACAAACGCAAGTACAGCACAACCGCTTTCCACTCTGACTCCTAAATGTTATTTTTATAATTTTTTTTTTGTGGGTGGTACGATACACGATCGGAAAAACCGCCGCGAAAGTCACTCGCATAGACTAAACTCCGATCGATACTTCACCGTTCCGCTGCAATCCTGCAAAGCTCCACTTTCTAACTCCAACACCATAAAAGCTTCATCGGGCACCTCATATTCACATCCCAAGCTCTTCCTACTAGCAGGAATGAACCCAAAACGCGAATAGAACTCTGGATGGCCAAGCACAACCACTGCCTGAAATCCCGATCGCCCGCACTCTTTTAAACCCTCCCGGATCAGCAGCGTTCCTATACCTTGCCGCTGATAGTTGGGAAGAACTGCGACTGGTGCCAACCCCAGAATCGACAAATCTTTAGAACATTTCCCTTCAACGGTAACCAAACTGAAGGAAATGTGTCCGACAATGCGATCGAATTGCACGGCCACGAATGAAAATGTAGATCCAATTCCCCGCAATCGATCGACTAAGTTTGCCTCATTTTCTCGCCCGAAAGCCGCAATATTGACGCTGCGAACGGCTTCTAAATCTTCTGGCTTTTCGGTACGGATATCCATAGCTTACATTGATTGATTGTTGTGCCAACTAACAGGAATTATTGCGGCACAAGCTGACCGGAAGACAATCGCTTAATACCCTCCATCGCCGTAGTTTCTCCGGCTTGGTCACCCCCCTCACGAGCCATTTTTAAAGCTCGCTCGTAGGATTCGAGAGCTTTAGCATATTGACCCAGACTTTCATAAATTGTGCCCATATTGTTGAGCAAGCGTCCCATACTTGTCTTGTCGCCGATTGCTTCTAACATTGGTATCGCTTGCTGAAAATAGATCAGCGCTTGAGTATCTTTACCGAGTTTGCGAGAGGTAAGTGCCATGTTGTTGAGGAGGCGGCCGACGCCAGCCCTGTCTCCGATTTCCCGCCGAATTGCTAAAGCTTGGTGGTAAAATTCCATCGCTCTATTAAAGTCGCCGATGTTGTAGTAGACGCCGCCCATGTTATTGAGGGTACGGCCTAAATCGCGTCGCTCGCCGGAGGCCGTGCGAATCGTGCGCGCTTGCTGGTAAAATTCGATCGCCTTGGCGTAATCTGCCTGTTCTGCGTACACGGCCGCGATGTTGTGAAGGGATTCTCCAATTTCAATTTGGTCGTTGGCAGTTTTGGCAAGTTCCAAAGCTTCTTGGTGCAGTTTCATCGCTTCGGAAAAATTGTCCCCAACGCGGTTGACGAAACCTATGAGATTGAGAGTGCGCGCGATACGAGGCCCTTCGCCGATTTCTCGGTGAATGACTAAAGCTTGCCGCAAAACTTCCAAAGCTTTGGGCTGGGAACCCATTTCGGCGTAAGCTTCCCCCATATTATTAAGGGTTTCTCCGATCCCCGGTTTGTCGCCTAGTTGCTTGCGAGTTGCCAAAACTTGCTCAAAAGTCTGGATTGCTTCTCGAAACAAACCCTCACGGTGCTGTTTTACTCCTGTTTCAAAGAGTTTGTCTGCTTGCGTTTTGCTGTCTGTTGCCTGAGCGAGATCGCTCGCTTGGGCGCGCCTGGCATTTATAATTGGCGCATAAGCCCGAGCGTCTGAAATTGCCAGCAAGCTGAGTGCGGGCGATAAGACAATACTTATAGCTGCGAGATAGCTGAAGTGGTAAGAGCGGCGGTACACCGATCGAGTCCTCCAATAGCTAAGTTATACCTATTAAGATAGAGCTTTTTGGGGTGTTCCTGCCGAATTTTTTCTCAATCGCTAGGTTCTGACTGGGTTTTTGTCTTGCCAGACTGCCAAAATTAGCGGCATATTGTTGAGAGCGGATATGACAGCAAAGTTTTTGCTGGGTGGAAGCGATGCTTTTTCATGGCTTTGCAAGATGATGTCCTGTTGGTCAAGCGTGATCCAAGCAATTCCTGACATAACTTGAATTTCTCGATGAGTTTGAGGCAGTCTGTATACCTCGTTATTCATGAGAATAATGCGATCGGGCGCTGCTAACTCGGAATATCTTTGAAGCATAGTATCTCCTTTGAAATTAAATCATCAAAAATCAAAAATTCACAATTATTGCCTCATCACTGAAATCTTTGCATTTGCCAAATTTTGTAAGGGCGGGTTCACCAATTTCAAACAACCTAAATAAACCTGCCCCCACACAACCGATAATCGACTATTGGCAGTAACGCCGATCGAGCCAAGCGCGCATTTCATCCTCTGTTGCCATACAGGTAGAGCGACCTGTAGCTCGATCGCAACCGTGCCACCAAGTGTTACCATCGCGATCTGAACTCTGCCAAATTCTCAGATCGTCCTCACCATCCGCGAGGGAGAGGAAAATTTGCCCAATGTGATTAATCGCCCAAAAGACCGTAGCAAGGGGGAGGGGCCGACGCCATCGCCCTTTCTGTTTTTCCGATGGTTTAGCTCGATCGGCGATCGAAACAACTTTCATAGTTGGGGTATCGAGCCGATTTCTGCAAGTAGACATAGCCAACACCTTCAAGTTATAATTGCCACAAAAACTGCACAATTAAAAATACAAACAACAGCTTAAAACTGCAATATTCTCATCACAATTTCAGCACAATATGTTGTCGCGCAAGTTTTGTTAAAGTCTATCTGTTACCTGATAAATTAACCTTAACTCTGCAGCTCTTGACAATCAAAGCATTGCTTGCATAGGTTGTATGAATAAAATCGATAGATCGATCTAAGGCCTTGTGACAATTTGGGTACTACTGGCACAAACGCTATGAACGAAATCAATACGCGGCGGCTGAAACTCTCTCAAATTCAGGCTTTGATAGCAGTAGCAGACTGTGAAAACTTTAGCGAGGCGGCTTTGCAATTGGAACTGTCCCAGTCAGCAGTCAGCCACGCCATCGCCTCTTTAGAAACAGAATTGGGAGTGCAACTGTTCCATCGGGGGCGACACGGTGCTCAACTGACGCCGGTGGGGAAAAGGGTGCTGTTTCACGGGCGTCAAATAGCCCGCGGCTTAGAAATGATGGTCAAAGAAGCGGATTTAGAAAAAGGTTTGCAGGGAGGCCAGGTACGAATAGTTACTTTTCGGAGTGTCGCAACTCATATCCTACCGGGTATTATTGCTAAATTTCGCAGTTGCTTTCCCAAAATTGCCGTCAGCATTGCCGAAGTTTATTATACCCAAGCTGTGGAAGAGGCTTTGCGATCGGGCAAAGCAGACATCGGCTTTGTTTCCCTTCCCATCTCCGATGAATTTGAAACGAGGGAAATTTTACGGGATAAATATGTTGTGTTGCTGCCGCCAACCGCCAAATTGTCAAGCGATAAGATTACATGGAAAGAATTAGTCGCTTATCCGTTGATTTTGCAGCCGGCGGAAACTGCTTGTTCTGTACCGCTTCGCAAATATTTGATAACTTCGGGGTTTCCCTTAAATATCGCTTACGAACTCAGCGAAGATTCAACTATTGTCAGCATGGTGATGCAAGGTTTGGGTGCAGCAATTCTGCCCCGTTTGGCTGCGGAACCGATACCTGCTGAGGTGAAAGTTTGTAGTTTTCCTGTGGCTTTTGAAAGGGTAATTGGGGTAGCTGTTTTGAGAGATGGGTTGTTAGTTCCGGCAGTGTTTGCGTTTTTGGATGTAGTTAAAGGTGCCGCAGAGGTTGGTAGTGAGGGCGAGTTGCCGATTAATCCTTCATGAGAAACGTAAGTAAGTTGTTATTGGTTATTGGTTAGATTGGGATATTTTAACCGCAGATATCAGCGGATGAACACAGATGAACGCGGATGGGGTGGTATCTGCGTTTATCTGCGTTCATCTGCGGTTAAAAAAATTTCGCACAAGCAATAGTACGATCGCTGATTGCCTACTTCATGCGCTTTGCAACAAGACTAGAACTATCGCCTTGGTGGAATTTGATTCGACCATCTACCGAGTTTTTATCCTTTAATTTGAGCCAACCGCTACCAGATGCAGCATCGTTCTCATCATTACCGTCCCATGTAAACTCAAATCGCTGATCCTTTCCATCTTTTACGACTTCGCCGTCAATTTGACCTGATACTAAACCGAATTGAAATTCTCCTGAACCCGTAGGCTCTATCTCGATATAGGCTTCAACTTCCATGTCCAAGTAATCAGTATCCCACAGTTCCATCTCTGCGATCCGCCATTTACCGCTATATTGCATTTCTTTAATCCTCCACTTGTATTATTAACGGGAACAAAACCAATATAGTCGAAACAGTTACGCTCAAGCTGTACGCAAACGCTCAATATCCCGGATCGGCGGCGCACCAAACATACGAGAATATTCGCGGCTGAACTGTGAGGGGCTTTCATAACCCACCTGATAGGCAGCATTTGCTGCATCGGAGTTTTCGGCAAGCATCAGGCGACGTGCTTCTAATAGCCTTAATTGCTTTTGATATTGAAGTGGACTCATCGATGTCACTTCCTTGAAATGGTAATGGAAAGATGAAGGAGACATCTTGGCTTGTCCTGCCAAATCCTCAACCCGCATCGGTTTTGCAAAATCAGTTTTAATCAGTTTGAGCACCTCAGCGATGCGCTGCATATTGCTGCCAGATGTTGCGATTTGGCGGACAGCTTCGCCTTGCTCACCCCTTAAAAGACGATAATAGATTTCGCGGATAATCATCGGTGCCAGCATCGGGATATCCTGCGGCGTATCCAAAAGTCGTGTTAGTCTGAGGGCGCAATCGAGCAATGGTGCATCGGCATTGCTGACAAACAAACCTCTGACAGAGTTTTCTTTCTTACTCCCGATCGCACTCGTTTGGGCAGTAATAATGTCGCAGAGTTGACGCGGGTCTAGCTTTAGTTTAAATCCTAAATACGGCTTGTCTGGAGTGGCCTCTACAACAAATCCGCTCAGGGGCAAATCAACTGAAATAACAAGATATTGAGCCTCGCCATAACGATAGATTTCCTCACCCAGCAACGCTTCTTTTTGGCCTTGAATGATGATGCCGAGAATAGGTTCATAAACACCATGTAGTGCTGCATAAACTGAAGATTCTCGCGTAAATTCCAGCTTATCTATAGCTGTTTTATGAAAACCGTTCCCCTTGCCTTCAGTGTGCCGAGTTACTAATGCCGCCAATTCTTTACATTGATTAGCGATCGCATCTTGATTTATTACTTGGTTGATTATTTCAATCGCCATGTGGTTTTCTCGACTAATTTAATCATTATCTTTTAAGCATTATAGAACATCTTTATCCATTCATAAAATATTGCTTTGGAGGATTAGGCAATAAATTGCGAGGTCTGTGTATTCAAAACCCTTGCTTTTACTCATAGGATGAACACATCTGAATGAAACAGTAAAAGGATAAGGCAATGACGAAAGACAAGACAAAAATCGCATTGGTAACAGGGGCGAGCCGAGGACTTGGCAAAAATACCGCTTTGACTCTTGCCAGAAAAGGAGTCGATGTCATCGTGACATATCACAACAGCGAGGAGGATGCCCAAAATGTCGTATCTGCGATCGCCGAAATCGGAGCTAAAGCCGTTGCACTGCAACTGGATACTTCAAACACTAAAACCTTTGACGGTTTTGTGGAACAAGTCAAGCAGTCACTTCAAGATAAATGGCAGACAGAGCATTTTGATTTCCTCGTGAATAATGCTGGTGTTGGTGTTCATGCGTCTTTTGCTGATACCACCGAAGATGATTTCGATCGCTTGATGAATATTCATGTGAAGGGCGTTTTTTTCCTCACGCAGAAACTTCTTCCTTTGATAAATGATGGAGGACGGATTGTCAATATTTCGTCTGGGCTTGCCCGTTTTGCTCTACCGGGCTATGCAGCTTACGCAAGCATGAAGGGAGCGATCGAAGTTTTGACCCGATACATGGCGAAAGAACTGGGACAAAGACAGATTGCCGTGAATGTGGTGGCCCCCGGCGCAATTGAAACGGATTTTAATGGCGGTGCGGTGCGTGACAATCCTGAGATTAACAGCTTTATCGCTTCGCAAACTGCCTTGGGCCGCGTTGGTCTTCCTGATGATATCGGCGGTGCGATCGCAGCTTTGCTATCGGAAGAAAACAGATGGGTCAATGCACAGAGAATCGAAGTCTCTGGCGGTCAGTTTCTTTAATTCAAACTAAGCTCAACAGAAGGGACAGAAATAGGAGATTTCGAGTGAGAGCCATCCAATTTTAAGGTGAAATAGAAGAGGACGATATGACTACACAGCTTTTGACCGACCATCTCACACTGATTGGCAAGGATACCGAAGCTTGGATAAATTTATTTGCTGAAGATGCAGTTGTGGAATTTCCGTATGCTGCTGCTCTGAATGTGCCAGAACGATTTGAAGGCAAATCTGCCATCTACAACCACATGAAAAAGATGGTTGCACAGATGCAAGATTTAGTATTCACGAATGTTCGCGAATATCAAACGTCAAACCCTAATGTTTTACTTGCCGAGGTTCATGGGGAAGCCGAGATCCTCGCCACAGGTCGCCACTATCAACAAGATTATGTGATGCGACTAGAAACCCAGGATGGAAAGATCGTTCACTACCGTGAATACTGGAACCCTGTCCCCGTTATTGATGCAATGGGCGACACCCAAAATTTGCGCCAATCTTTCACTACAGGCTAATACATTAAAAAGAGGATAGCTATGAAAATTGTCATTGCAGCCGCATCAGGCAATATTGGACGGCGCACCGCCGAGAAAGTCATCCAGACTGGGGCCGAAACCATCCTGCTGACGCGAAATCCAGAGAAGTTAACCGATCTGGTCGAGCGAGGTGCGACAGTGAAGCAAATTAGCAGTGACGATCCCCAAGGATTGAGCGAAGCAACACAAAAAGCAGATGCTTTGTTTTGGCTGACTCCACCGAAACTCGACACGCCAAGCTTATCCAACTGGTACATCCAGACGGCAATGGCTGGAGCCACAGCAGTGCGCGAAAACGGCATCAAGCGAGTCGTCAATATTTCTAGCATTGGTGCAGGTGCAAAATCAAATTTAGGTACTGTCTCATTCGTTGGTGATGTTGAATCGATTTTCAACCAAACCGGAGCCAATGTACTGCATCTGCGTCCCGGCTATTTTATGGAGAATTTCCTAAGTCAAGTCAAGTTGATTCAGCAAGACCATACCGTAAGCTTCCCCTATGCCAGCGACCACGATATTCCTTGGATTAGCACTGACGATATCGGCGATGAGGCTGCAAAATATCTACTCGATGATAGTTGGGCGGGTCAGTGGATTCGTAATCTAATGGGACCCGAAAATTTAACGCTCTTGGAAACAACGGCTATTCTTTCACAAGTGTTAGATCGCCCGATCGAATATGTCCGAGTGAAAATTGAATCGATCCAGCAGCAAATGGCATCGATCGGAGCAACACCTGATGTACAAAAAGAGTTAGGGAAGCTGTTTATTGCCCTTGGCGATCCGGACGGAATTTATGCGACAGCCCGAACCCCTGATACCGTTACACCAACGACGTTTGAGCAGTTTGTAAAAAACAAACTACTTCCCAATATCTGCTGAATGCCTTGACATTGCTAGGAGGTTTCAATACTGATGGAAGTCATTTATATCACCACCGTAACAAAAACAAATTTCCAGTAACATCACAAAAATAGGAGATTTCAATGTCGAACTTAAATGGAAAGGTTGTCATCATTACTGGAGCCAGTAGTGGAATTGGTGAAGCCACAGCCCGTATGCTCGCTTATCAAGGCGCAAAAGTTGTTTTAGGCGCACGTCGCACCGATCGCCTAAAAGCGATCGCCAAGGACATTCGTGCGGAGGGTGGAACAGTCGAATACCAGGCTCTAGATGTGACGCAACGCAGTCAAATGGAGGATCTCGTTCAATTTGCCCAGAGCAAGTTCGATCGCGTAGATGTCCTGATTAACAATGCTGGCATCATGCCCCTATCCGCACTCGAACAACTGAAAGTTGACGAATGGGATCGCATGATTGATGTCAATATCAAAGGTGTTTTGTACGGCATCGCGGCGGCACTTCCTGTGATGAAAGCACAAAAATCTGGTCAGATTATTAATCTTTCCTCGATCGGCGGACACGCGGTTTCTCCTACTGCTGCTGTTTACTGTGCTACTAAATTCGCCGTTGGAGCCATCTCAGAAGGCTTGAGACAAGAAGTTGGGGGCGACATTCGGGTGACGGTGATTTCTCCTGGAGTAACGGAGTCTGAGTTAGCCGAGAGCATCACTGATGAAGCTGCAAAATCGGGAATGCAAGAATTTCGCAAAGTAGCTATTCCTGCTGCTGCGATCGCGCGGTCGATTGTATTTGCGATCGAACAACCTGACGATGTTGATGTTAGCGAAATTATCGTCCGACCAACAGCCAGCCCTTACTAAGTATAGCCTTTCTCAGTAACATGAGGTGTTCTCGCGGGCATAGGGCATAGGGCATAGGGCATAGGGCATCACTTGCGAGCGGTGTGTACCTCATTTTATTGAGAACCGCTACAGGTCAATTTTTTAATTAAATCTAAAAGGCGAGGGTTATTAGATACCCAACTTCTTTAAAAAGTCGGGTATCTGCTGGGTATTCTGAGTTTTTATGAGGACTTAGTTAGCTTACCAATTCCCCTTGCCAATTCCCAATTTCCCCTTACACAATTCAAAACTATTTCTCGTATCTTTGCCGCAAAATAAATTCAGCTAGTGCTAAATCAACGGGGGTTGTGACTTTCAAGTTCGTCTCTTCCCCCTCGACAATTTGCACTGGTAAACCGCATTTTTCAAACAAAGCCGCATCGTCTGTCACTTCCCAACCTTTCTGTCGCCCTTCTTGGTGACACTGCTTTAACAATTTCACTTCAAATCCTTGGGGAGTCTGGGCTGCCCACAAATTGCTTCTGTCAGGGGTGTCTCGCACGATCCGACGCTCATCTACGACCTTAATCGTATCCTTGACCGGGACGGCGACAATCAAGCCCGGACAGCTCAAGAGGGCCTGTGCAGATCGATCGAACAATTCAGCAGTTGCCAAACACCTGGCGCCGTCGTGTATCAAGACTCGATCGGCTGACGGAGGCAAAGCCTGCAAACCGTTGTAAACTGACTCTTGCCTGGTGGCGCCTCCTTTAATCAGTTTCACGGGCATAACCAAAGATAAATCGCTCAGAATTGCTTTAAAAGCAGGAAAATCGTCTGGCTGACCCAGGATGCCAATCCAGCTAATGTGCTGCGAAGCTTCAGCAGCAGCCAAAGTCCAACTCAGCAAAGGTTTTCCCAGCAAAGTCAGCAGCAGTTTGTTCCGCTGACTCCCCATCCGTCGCCCCGAACCCGCCGCAGGAATTAATAAGTGCATTAACTAACCGTTCTTAACCCAACTAGGTATATATTAAGAGCGTCCTGTACTTTTGGGTCAGTTGTTTAGCTGTCAGCCAGTAGCTTTTAAAGTCTAGAAATACTATAAGCTGATAGCTGAAGACCGATCGCTGAGAGCTACCTCGATAGATAATAGCCGATCGTTTATGATGCGAATACTAGCACTTGTCCCAGGCGGGATTGGCGACCAAATTTTATTTTTCCCCACCCTCGATGACCTCAAGCAGTCTTATCCACAGGCGCAAATTGATGTCATCGTGGAACCGAGGGCGAAGGGCGCTTACCGAGTCTGCAAATCCGTCAAAGAAGTCTTGACGTACAATTTCAAAGACCGCAACGCTATGGCAGATTGGGGCAATTTACTGGGCGTAATTCGCGATCGCGAATACGATGCAGTTATTTCCCTAGGCCAGCGTTTGACTGTAGGGCTGCTGCTGTGGCTGACGGGCATTCCGCAGAGAGTTGGCTATTCGGGAACCAACGGCGCTCGATTTCTGACTGCTGCTGTACCGCTCAAAACTGAACAGTACGCCGCTTCAATGTACCACGATTTGCTGCAAGGATTTAACATTAAAAATGCTTGTCCGCCGATCGCAATTAATGTACCAAAACAGGACATTCAGTGGGCGGAAGCCGAACAGCAGCGGTTGGGGGTAAAAGAAAGCGGTTACATTCTAATTCACGGCGGTTCGAGTCAGCTAGCTTTGTCTAAAGGTATTGACAAAATTTACCCTACAGACAACTGGAAGCAAATCATCAATGACTGTCAGCAGCGCCAGCCGAATTTGCCGGTTGTTGTTGTGAAAGGCCCGGAGGATGAAGACTTCGTGACAAAGTTAGTCGAGTTATGTCCAAATGTAAAAGTTATCTCGCCGGATGATGTCGGCAAGTTGGCGGCGACAATTGCTGCTGCTAATTTGATGATATGTACTGACAGTGCGCCGATGCACTTAGCTGTGGCGGTTCAAACTTATACTATAGCTTTGTTCGGCCCGACTGAACCTGCAAAATTGCTGCCAAAGAGCGATCGATTTTTGGGCATTAAATCTCCTACTGGCAATATGGCAGACATCTCTCCTCAAGAGGTTTTAAAGAAGGTTTGGGGCGGCTAAGAACAAAAGTTCGTAGTAAGGACTTTTAGCTGGTTCCCAGGCTCTGTCTGGGAACCCATATCTAGAGGCTCTGCCTCGCTTATCGGGGCTTCACAGGAGGCTCTGCCTCGCTTGTCTGCTTCCCCAGGCATAGCCGGGGGAAGAGGAAAGAAGTTGGGGATCTAAAACTCGATCTTAGTCTTCCAAATCATCCATTATCTGCTGCAACCCACATTCGGCACCCTCAACTGTAACCATCGGTTTTTACTTATTTTAATCAAGCAATAAAGCTCTAAATTATACTTTTATAACCTGGTTAATGCCGATGAGCTTAGGAAATTGCCATTGCCGTGCGATCGGGCGGCTCGAACCTGTAACCGTAACCCCGAATTGTTTTAATAAACTGCGACGCAGTAGCATCAACTTGAATCATTTTCTTGCGAATCTGAGCGATATGTACCCTAACAAGTTGGTCTTCTCCTGTGTCGTCGCAGTTCCACCCCCAGATTTTTTCGATTAGCTGTTGGCGACTGCAAGATTGACCGGAATGACTTGCCAAAAAATACAAGATATTAAATTCCAAGGGTGTTAATTTGATAATGCGATCGTTCAGTGTTGCTTCGCGAGACGCTGAATCGATCGCGAACCGATCGAATACAATACGTGATGAAGTGATACACCTCATGCGTCTCAACACAACTTCTATACGAATTGCCAACTCTGCCAAACCAAAGGGTTTACAGATATAGTCATCAGCACCTGCGGACAGGACTTTAAGTTTATCAGCTTCGTCGGTGCGGCTGCTTAGCATAATCACAAAAACATTAGTACGGCGCTGCATTTCCTGGCAGAGGTGATAACCTGTAGTATCGGGCAAATTCCAATCAAGAACTACGAGCAGTGGCTTTAATTTCTCAAACAATTCTAAAGCCGTCCCGCCATCTGCTGCCGAATCTACTTGATACTTCCGAGTTAAAAAACGATGAACTAGAGTGCGGATGGATGGGTCATCATCAACAACAAGAATCTTGGGAGTAGTATCAGTAATCATCACAAAAAAGTTCTTTTTTATTGTCAATGGAATGGTAGCAATTTCAGAACAGCTTTAGTGAAGAGTAAAGCTCAAGTCGTTCCAACTAAACAGAGTTTTTTCTGGCAATTCTTCTTTCAGCTTAGTCTTGAGGTCAAAAGGCTTTCCCCAATCCCATATTTCGATCTCTAGGCGTTCGTTAAATACTGCTATCGCCAGCTCGATTTTCGGAGTTTCCACTGACAGATTTTTGTGGGCGTGGCGAACAGCATTCGTAAACCCCTCAACAGCAGCAAGTTTACAAAGCTGCAAAACTGTTTCGGGAATGCCTAGAGGCTCTAACTGCTCGACCCACCATAAAACTTGAGTAACCGCCTGGATCTCGCTATTTATTTGAATGTTAATTTTGTGAAGTGGCTGGTTATAACTTGGCTCGGATTGGGAATTTGGTTGCTCTTGAAGCCAGTTAAAGCTATGTAAAACGTCGATCGCACGCTTAAAAAAACCAGCTTGAGTGCCAGGTTGGGGTGGTAGTAGACCGGGCTGAAAATATTTGACAATTAACAGACAGTTTCGCCCCTCAGACGTGCGGGTATAACTTAGCTCATCGGCAATTTTGCCAATAAGTTTTATACCTATTTTGCCTATTTCATCGATTTCGCTAAAATCTTCGTCATCCTGCGAGTTTCCGAAGAATTTAAAATTCATTTGACTGACCTCTCTTGTTTATCTAATAACTGCTTGTCTGTGTTCTGATCAAATCATGACATCACTTTAATTGAATGAAGTTGGCCAGAGGTATAAAGTTAGGTCTATTAGAGGTAGGTATAATCAAAGTATAGTCAAGGTATAATTAAACTACTGTCCTGCTCAGTCCCCAGCCTTCGCAAGGATCAGGACTGCGAAGCATCCCATCCGTCTCAGAGATCCTTGGCAAGGCTCAGGATGATTTAAGTGCATGACACGTAAGTTGTAAAAAGTTAAATTAGGGGTTAACCTAGATGGATTGGCAAGAATTCCTTAGACGCGAATCTGGGACACATGGATTATCGATGGAACACACCGAAACATTATTAGCAGCACTCTTCTCTCCTGAAAGAGAACCCCTCAATCAGGTAGAGCTTTCAGTAAAATTCACCATAGTAGAAGCTACTGTAAGACAGCGACTGAGAGAGATTTACAAGAAATTTTCAAACAGTTTCCCTGAACTTTCTGACCAGCAAGGTGCAGGAAAGTTGAAGATTCTGCAGACTAGATTAATACAAAGGTATTATCAACCATCACAACCAGTAGTTCCCCCGTACCCTGAAGAATTTATATCGTTAATAGAAGAAAAAATTCGCAGGTTTTGCGGGCGCGGATTTGTTTTTGAGACTTTTGAGCAATTTATCACCGAAAATCCTCACGGTTATTTTACGATCGTCGGGGATGCGGGAATGGGCAAAAGCTCGATCGTTGCCAAATACGTCTCTGAACATAAATCTCCCTGCTATTTCAATATTCTCGTCGAGCGCCGCAACAGACCGGAATTGTTTTTGAAGAGCATTCGGCGGCAATTAATTGACCGTTATCAATTGCCAAATTCAGAAGACGCCGATTTACCGACATTACTGGCAAAGGTGGCGGGAAAACTCACTGCGGGCGAACGTTTGGTAATTGCAATTGATGCACTGGATGAAGTTGAACAAGAACCGGGAGAAAATCTTTTACATTTGCCGACAACTCTGCCTAATAACGTATATTTCCTGCTGACGCGGCGACCCTTTAACCTTGGTCAAAGGCGGCTGGCTGTATCTCCGGGAGTTCCGGTAAAAGAGTTAGATTTAAGAGACAGCGACTATGTTGATTTCAATCAGAATGATATCAAACAGTATATTCAGTATGTTGTGACAGATCCCGATTCTGAGTATAAAGATGCACTTATAAAATGGATTCAAACCCGCAGCATTACCGATACAACTTTTGTCGAACAAGTGGCCAAAAAGAGCGAAAACAATTTTATGTATTTGCGGTATGTTTTGCCCGCAATTGCTAAGGGCGATTACAATGACCTGAGTTTAAAGCAATTGCCCGATGGGCTGCGACAGTATTATCAAAGCCATTGGGTGCGGATGGGGATGGAAGCTAAGCCAGGGCAATTGATGGAGATTGTCTTGTATATTTTACTAGAGATTGGCACGCCGATTCCCTGCGAGATGATTGCGGGAATAGCCAAGGTGGATGAATGCGATGTGGCACAGGTTTTAGAAGATGAGTGGGTTGAGTATTTGAAAAAGCAGAATGTAGAAGGAGAAATCTGCTATACCATCTATCATGCTAGTTTCCTTGACTTTCTGAAAGCCAAACGGGAGATGAATCGAAACCGTCCGATTTTTCGAGAAGTAAATCAACGGATTTTTCGAGAAGTAAATCAATGGATTGCTGAGTATTTAGAACAGGGGATGGCGTGAGATGGGAGAATTTGCTGACAAATTAGCTGCTAAACCACTTTTCTATCAACGTGCTTATCTGGGCAGCTTACTGCCAAATCATGTCAAGTCAGGGAATTTAGAAAAGTATTATCAAAGACTGACTGATTTTAACTTTCTGATGGCAAAAATTCAGCATCCTGAGTTCGGGGTGCAGGCACTTATTGATGATTTTAATTTGGTTGACGATTCAGAAGCAGTAACTCACCCAGAGTACAACCCAGAAACAGC
>JAUBOM010000168.1:0-12868 GCA_036700245.1 Microcoleus vaginatus BM001213989 | reverse complement strand
CCCTCACGAGTGAGTGTCAGTAACATGATACCTCATCTTTCTGATAAAGGCTATACATTTAACTCATCTACTCATAACCCCGTGCGATCGCAGGAATTAACTTCTGGCAACCACAGTCTGATTAACTGTTTGAACCACCTTTTGAGCTGTAGCTGAAGGAATTGCAGTATACTCTAGCTGTTTGTTGATACCTTGACCTGTAGTCATCACCCAATTAACCATCTTTTTAATAGCCTCTGCTTTGGCAGCAGGATACTGTTTGTAGATTAACAGCCAAGTCAAACCAACAATCGGATAACCGTCGTTAGGATTGCCTTCTACTAAGCGGAAATCTGCGGGGAATGTTTCCCCTGCTAAAGCTTTCTCTGCTTCAGCCAAGCTAGGATCTACAAACCGACCAGCTTTATTTTGAATAAATGCTGTCTGAAGCTTGTTTTGCCGAGCATAAGTATCTTGAACGTAGCCGATCGCACCCGCTGTATTCTTCACCAAAGCAGCTACGCCGGGGTTTCCTTGACCGCTGACAGGGCTTCCGGGCCAACTCGGCTGAGCGGCAGCTTTGATGCTGCTACCAGTTGCCTGCAAGTGATTAGCAAAAATAAAGCTAGTACCGCTGCTGTCTGCCCGTACAGCTACTCGAATTGGAGTATTTGGCAAGCCTTTAGCTTGTCCAGAAATTCCGGCTATTTTAGGATCGTTCCAGCGGGTAATTTTGCCTTCAAAGATGCCTTTCATGGCATCGTTATTTAGCCTCAGATTGGTCACTCCGGGCAAGTTGTAAACAACTGCAACAGCGCCGCCAGCAGTGGGAACTGCCATGACGCCACGCTTTACCTGAGCGATTTGTGCGGCTGTCATCAGCGCGTCGCTGCCTGCGAAATCAACAGTGCCTGAAATTAATGCTTTGATACCAGCACCGCTGCCAGTTCCTTCGTAGTTTACAGTAATTTGATTTGCACTTCTCATCTGAGAGAAGTAGCGATCGTAAAGGGGTTTGGGAAAAGTTGCTCCCGAACCGTTTAGCGTTACAGCAGCTACAGCAGAACTAATCAACGAGAGTGAAAATGCTGCTGCTGCTAACGTAAGTATAAAGGCACGTCGCCAACGTGCTGTGAAAAAAATCATATTCCTCCTCCTTAAATAGCAGAATTTGGGGAATCCCCTCAATAGGATAGACGGAAATGTTTAAGTAAAGGTCTAGGAAACAATAAGCTTGTTTTAAATTATGGTTAACTGTTGATTAAGTTTTTAACAGTTAACAAAGGGGCGCAAAAACCCTAAGGTTGTTTAAAATTATGGTTAAGATTAGATTAAATTTTTGACGGTTAGCTGCTGCAAGTTCTATTGGAGTTATTGCGCGTATGATTGGCGCTCGTAATTGGCGATAGCCGTAAATAAAAAAATATTTTTCCGATCGCACTCTGGTAATTTTGCACGGTTCGGCGGGCGATTTACAGCGCAGATAGGGCCGTATTTATAAAAAAGCTAGGGAAGTGCGATCGCCACTTGATAATTCTTACCATCTTTTTTAACTTTAAAAGTTTGGCATGACTGCAAAAAATCAATCACCTTGCTGCCCAAATTCAGAGATTGCAATTTTTTAGTAATTGGTTGATTGTATAACTTATTAAATTCGCTGGCAACCTGGTTAATCGGAATATAACTACCGGGAGAGCGAGCAGTTAATCCTGTGATAATTTTGACTAGAGATGCTTCCAGGGCTGCAGAGGAATGAGTTTTTCAAGTGGAGGATTTTTGGGCGACGATCGCCACTTGATGTTCCTGACCGATTAATTTTACTTCAAAAACCCCAGATTCCGACTGCAAATATTTGATTAAACTGGAATTTTTACCCAAAAAGTTTTTCACAACTAAATCAGCCTGAGTTTGATACTTAGCCAAAAAATCTTTCTTGATTTTGGCCACAGGAATAGCATCCTCTTTTAACTCAATTTTTGCAGATTCTATTATTTCTACAAGTATAGTTTGAAAAACATCCAGCGACTCAATAGCATTAGAATTGAGACCAGGTATTGTTTCGGGCAAATTTGGCTCGGCAACATTTTGATTGACAGCAAGGGTAGCCAAAGATGCTTCAAGCACGGGGGTAACTTCGTTTTGTGCTGACTCCGACAGTGCAGCAGGGGAAGTTGTAGAAGGGAAAACAACAGTCCGGCGCTCTTGAAAAAGCTCAGCCACACTAGAAAAACGAGCGATTCGCTCCTCAATAGATTTGTATTCAGCCTTCAACAACTCTGCAACTTGACTAGCCAATTCTTCAAAACTAGGGATTTCCATTTCCCTCTCACAAGAATAGTGATGAGTATCACCAGTCAGAGGATTTTCAACAGACAAGACCGAATTTTGCCGGCGCACCCGAAATACAGTCAAGCCCTGATTTTGTAACTGATTGCAAAGATGATTTAACAAACCATCCGAAGAACAGACAAAAACTTGTCGCACATCCCGATATCGATATAAAATAGCAGCGCCAAAAGCAATCATCTTACCATCAGCACTATTAGCACCGCCCGGAACGTGAATCAGTTCGTAACCGCGATCGTAAAGTTCAGCATCCAACTTGCCGATACTCGGGTTTTTCCAGTTAGCAAAAGCAATTTTAACTTGCAGGGGATAGTCGCACAAACCGGCTAAAAATTGTTCTGTATTAACCTTAAGTTTCAGATTTTCGGCATCCAACAGCAAAATCGCAATCGGGCCGGACTCTGTGGTGGTTGCAGGGGCGATTTCCTTCGGGATAGCTTCGCTTAACCGTGTTTCGGTGCATTTGCGACTTAAGGACTGCAGACCGGCGGGCTCAAAAAATTGTTTGCGGCAAGCTTTGCAAAGATACCGCTGGCGACCGTTGGGACGGCCGTTTTTACGAACTTGGTCAGATTCGCATCGAGGACATTCCATGTAACCCATTATGCAGCCTACTCCGGAACCGAACAAGACATTACCTATCTTCTTCTTCCTCTTCCTTCGCGCCCTTTGCGTCTTCGCGGTTCGTTAAATAGATATTCTTTGAGGGGTTCAAGAGTAAATTGTGGCAGTCGATCGGCTCATAATAACAAAAGAACGTTAACAATTCTTAAAAAAAATGGCAAGAGACTTGCGGGGATTCCTAAAACTACTCGAAGAACGGGGACAACTGCGCCGGATTAGCGCCTTAGTCGATTCCGACCTCGAAATTGCCGAAATTTCCAACCAAATGCTGCAAAAAGGCGGCCCAGGACTGCTGTTTGAAAACGTCAAAGGGGCCGAATTCCCCGTCGCCATTAACCTGTTGGGTACGGAAGAGCGCGTTTGCTGGGCGATGAACATGGAAAAGCCGATCGAACTAGAAGAGCTCGGCAAAAAACTGGGAATGCTGCAACAGCCAAAACCGCCGAAAAAGATTTCCCAAGCGATAGAATTCGGCAAAGTGCTGTTCGACGTAGTGAAAGCCAAACCGGGCCGCGACTTTTTCCCAGCTTGTCAGCAAGTGGTATTTGAGGGAGAAGGGCTGGATTTGAACAAAATCCCGATGATTCGCCCTTATCCGGGAGATGCGGGCAAAATTATCACCCTGGGTTTGGTAATTACCAAAGATTGCGAAACGGGTACGCCGAATGTGGGGGTTTATCGGTTGCAGTTGCAGTCAAAAAACACGATGACTGTACACTGGTTATCGGTGCGGGGCGGCGCGCGGCACTTGCGGAAAGCGGCGCAGGCTGGTAAAAAGTTGGAAGTTGCGATCGCCCTGGGAGTTGACCCGCTGATTATTCTCGCTGCAGCAACGCCAATTCCTGTAGATTTATCGGAATGGTTATTTGCCGGACTTTACGGCGGTTCCGGCGTGCAATTGGCGAAGTGCAAAACGGTAGATTTGGAAGTACCGGCGGACTCGGAAATCGTGTTAGAAGGAACGATTACGCCCGGGGAAGTTCTGCCCGACGGGCCCTTTGGGGATCACATGGGTTATTACGGCGGCGTGGAGGATTCGCCCTTGGTGCGGTTCCACTGCATGACGCACCGCAAAGACCCGATTTATCTGACGACATTTAGCGGGCGGCCGCCGAAAGAAGAAGCAATGATGGCGATCGCGCTTAACCGTATTTATACGCCTATTTTGCGGCAGCAAGTATCGGAAATTGTCGATTTCTTCTTACCGATGGAAGCGCTGAGTTATAAGGCGGCAATTATCTCGATCGATAAAGCATATCCGGGTCAAGCGCGCCGGGCTGCTTTAGCATTTTGGAGTGCTTTACCGCAGTTTACTTACACTAAGTTTGTGATTGTTGTGGATAAAAGTATCAACATTCGCGACCCGCGTCAAGTAGTTTGGGCAATTAGTTCTAAAGTCGATCCGGTTCGGGATGTATTTATTCTGCCGAATACGCCTTTTGATACGTTAGATTTTGCCAGTGAAAAGATTGGTTTGGGGGGCAGAATGGGGATTGATGCTACTACGAAGATGCCGCCGGAAACGGATCACGAATGGGGGGAAGTTTTGGAATCCGATCCTGATGTGGCGGCGATGGTCGATCGCCGTTGGGCTGAGTACGGTTTGGCTGATTTGAATTTGGGTGAAGTCGATCCGAATTTGTTTGGATATGAGATGAAGTAGGGGAATCAACCGTAAAATCAGATATCAATTCCGGTTGCACCGGAATTATTGTTGACTGTTGACTGTTGACTGTTGACTGTTGAAGGAGGGGTCGAAAAACTGAATGATAGTTGAGTATTGACTGTTGATTCGATTTGACGCCCGACGATGCTAGCGGAGTTGATATGAGATATCCCACATCCTATATCGACCTGTAGGGGCGGGTTTTTTGAACCATTTATCACACAGATAGACAATCTCAAAAACCCGCCCCCACCCAACGAAAAATCGCAAGCTACCTCTTTTTAATGCGATCGAGACTTATGCACTCCGACAAAGAAAGCGGGTTTTTATCGAGTCTTTGCACTGTAAGGAAGTATTATCGAAGAAACCGGGTTTCTGGGTTCCTATGCGTAAGTTATATTATATCCTAAAGTTGGTGCCACAATTGAGGAACGATCGATTAATCCCACTGACGAACAATCCCAAGCCTGTCTGCGCCTGTGCCAGATATTGTCTAACTACTACAAGGATATTCAGCTATTGTGCTTTGACCCAGAAAGTCGCGAAGTTTACGTTTTCCTAAGCGACGAATTGCAAATTATGGTTTTCCCATCAGGAAACTGGAGTTTTTTAGATGAAACCCAACTTTAATGAAATGACCGTTGCTGAACTCAGGAAATATGTGCTCGCACACCGGGACGATATGGAAGCTCTTCGGGCATTATTTCATCATCCGAGTCTGAAATACCAACAAATGCCTCCTTTAGTGACAGAAGATGGTGTGCCAATTGCAGAAAATATTCGCATCGCTGAGGAAGCAATTAAGAAAAAAGCTGAAGTCGCTCGGGAAAAACAAAAAGAAAGGGAAAAAGAAATTGAGGAGAAACTACGCCAAAAATTAGAACAAGAAATTGAGGAAAAACTTCGACCGCAAATTGAATTAGAAGTGGAACAGAAGTTGCGGCAAAAGTTAGAAAAAGAAATTGAGGCAAGGCTGCTGCCAAAAATCACCGGGGAAAATCAAGAATTCGATCGCCCAACTACCGCTACAGTCACGGCTGAAGAAATCGATCGGTTCCGCGAACAATTAAAACACGATCCAGAAGCATTAGCTGCTCTTGATACGATTCAGGAGTGCGAGGGAAATTTAGAAAAAGCTGCACGATCGATCGCGACTGCAGCGGGAAATACAGACATTGAATCTGATTTGTTAGAACAGTTAAGCTCTCGGTGTCGCACTGTTATCTGTCAGGAGGATATGAAAGAAAAATTGCCTGTTCTGATAGCTGCGATCGCAGAATTTTTAGCATCAAGCAGCGGTTTTCCATCAAAACTTGCAACGCCGATCGCACTTTTTGCGATGGAGAAAGAAAGTGAAGATTTTTGCGATTTCTAGAGGTGGCGATCGAATTGAGTGCGATCGGGACTTATGCGCTTCCTCAGAGAAACCGGGTTTTTTGCCTTATCTGCGGGCTGTAACGAAGTATTCCCGCAAAAACCCGGTTTCTGGGCCCCATGCGTAAGTTTTGTAGGAAATTGGCAATAATCGCTCTAACAGCTACTCCGTCTCCCGAAGTTGCTTCAGTATTGCTTGCGTTGTTGGATTCTGGGAAAGTTGCGAGTCTTGACCCGCTGATATGGTCTGCTGGAGAAAATAAATGAAATTGCTCCTAACGGTTTGGGTGTTGGGATGATTTTCTCCCAATCGGTTCAAAAAGATTTCTAATGCTCGCGCTAACAAAGGTTCCGCCTCCGGGTAGCGTCCCATTTCCTTGTACAGCCCTGCCAGATTGTTCAAACTCGTTGCCGTATCGGGATGGTCGGCTCCGAGCTGTTGCTCCCTGATAGAGAGCGATCGCACATACAAGGGTTCCGCCTCCTGGTAACGTCCCATTGCACTGTATAGTTGTGCCAGATTGTTCAAACTCGTTGCCGTATAGCGATCTTCTGCTCCGAGCTTTTGCTCTCTGATCGCGAGCGATCGCACATACAAGGGTTCCGCCTCCTGGTAACGTCCCATTGCATGGTACAGCAATGCCTGATTGTTCAAACTCAGAGCTGTATCGGGATGTTCCGCTCCGAGCTGCTGCTCCCTGATGGCGAGCGAGCGTACATACAAGGGTTCCGCTTCTGGGTAGCGTCCCATCGCACGGTATAGCTCTGCCTGATTGCTCAAAGTCGTAGCCGTATTGGGATGGTCGGCTTCTAGCTGCTGCTCGTAAATCGAGAGCGATCGCACATACAAAGGTTCCGCTTCCGCGTAGCGACCCATTGCATAGTAAAGGGCTGCCAGATTGTTCAAACTCAGAGCTGTATCGGGATGGTCGGCTCCGAGCTGCTGCTCGTAAATAGAGAGCGATCGCACATACAAGGGTTCCGCCTCTGGGTAGCGTCCCATTGCATCGTACAGCAATGCCAGATTGTTCAAACTCTTTGCCGTAAGGGAATGTTCGGCTCCGCAACGTTTCTCTGTCATCTGGAGGCAAGCTTTGAACCACTTTTCTGCCTCTGCCGACAAACTCTGTCCCTGAGCAATCAGCCCCAAAACCGTGAAAGACCACACAG
Source organism: Microcoleus vaginatus BM001213989 (assembly GCA_036700245.1). Taxonomy (GTDB): domain Bacteria; phylum Cyanobacteriota; class Cyanobacteriia; order Cyanobacteriales; family Microcoleaceae; genus Microcoleus. The sequence goes on along the minus strand of JAUBOM010000168.1, from coordinate 5,709 downwards.
AATCACTATCTTCCAGCAAATGCGACCATTGCTCCGCCACCACCTCCAAATGGGGCAGCGCCTCCTTCACCCGTTGCTGCACCTCCAGCGTCACAGTCTGCGGAATCGTCTTTGCCACCGCTGTCAGCGCCGCGGCAAAACTTCTCCGCAAAATCTCAGCATCGGCGCGTTCCTGCAATTTGGCTGCAAAAAACTCTCGAATCAAAGCATGAAGTTGATACTGCTTTTGCTCCACCCGCCCCAGCAAACTCAACTCCACTAAACGCCGCCGACTCTGGCTCAAAACCCGATCGTCCAGTAGCAAACACCACTGCTGGGGTGCTTGCACCTTTCCCCACACCGCCAACAATTTCTTCAGCCAGTTTTGCTTTGGGGCTTCTACTCTACAAACTACGACCACTGACTCCACCAACTGCCAAGGCATGGGAGCCAAAGCAAACACACTCAGCAATACCGCCAACTGCTGTTCGGCAGCATTTAACTGCACCCAACTTAACTCAAAAGCCGCCGCTACAGGAGTCAGCACCTCATCCTGCAACAGCTTTTGCTGCAACTGTGCCAATAACTCTGCTACCGACACATCTGGCTCTACCTTGAGAAAGGTTGCCACCAGTTCAATCCCCAAGGGCAAATACTCCAACCAAGCACATAATTTCTCAGCAACAATCTGTTCCTGAACAATGCGAGTCTCTGCCTGACTAACTTCATACAGTAACTTGAAAGCATCCAAGGGTCTGAGCTTCTTTAAATCCAATCGCTGCAAGGTTTTTTCTTCCAGTCGCTGTCGCGCAGTCAGCAACACCTTAAAGCGGGGATTTCTCGGCAGCAACCGCTGCACCGCGCGGTAATCGTTGACATCATCCAATACCAGCAGAGCATTGCCAGAGGTTTTTTTTGCCCACTCTTCGTAGCAAAACTGCAACCGTTCCTCCAGATTGTCGAGAGTATCCGGCGGCTCAATTCCCATTCGCAGCGCTTTCTGCAACACCTGCGGCGCTAAATCGTTGTCCCGGACAAACAGCCACCAAATCCCTGCTGGATAGGTGTTGTGTTCGCGGTGAAAGTTTGCATACTGCCATGCCAATTCTGTCTTGCCGATGCCGCCCATTCCCGACGCCGCGGCGATCGCAACGCGGCTCCCATCCTGCAACAATCCGTGCAATTGCTGCATCTCCTCATCCCGTCCGACAAAGTTTTTTGAACCGAGTTCGGAGGGAATATCGTATAGTTGGTAAAAACTTGTGAAACCTGGATTAGGTGTTTTTCGCTCCAGGTCTAGGACTTTTTTGCTAATGCCTTAGCCCAGTTATGAAACGTTGGGAAATGCTGCTTTAATGACTTCTGTGTATCCACTTCACCCTCGCAGGAAATTGCCACGAACGGGAAATTAGTTGAGATCACCCATTTAACTTTCGCTGCCGCTGTCGCTCCCGGTTGGTTTAGCTTGTCCCGAATCTCCTGCAAAATCTGAAGCACTTCATCTGAATACTGTCCCTGCACTTCTATTTTCCCAACTTCTTCGACAATCTCGGCAACAATAATCTCAGCCTCATGTTCGGGAATTTCCACCGTTTTCGTTTGCTGAGCGAGAACCTGCCAATACTCCTCTTCCTGCTCCCGAATCTCCTTGCGTAGCTCTCGGATTTGCTGTTTAATTCGGATCTTTTCTTCTTGCGCTGCTACAATTAGAGCCTCCTCCTTGCCCCCTAATTGCTCTTGCAGCAATTCCAAGTTTTTTTCAATTTGAGACAGGCGATTGATCGGCATTAATATAACTCCGGCAGACTGAACAACTCCTGACTCTAGTCTACAGCCGGAAAATTCCAATATCCATATTTTTACTGCAAAGAGCGACAAATCAGTCAGGACTTACCTGCTACGACCACAGAAACCAGGTTTTTACCGAGTCTGCCCGCTGTAACGTAGTATTCTCGAAAAGACCCGGTTTCTGACCACCCGTGCGATCGCGAACTAATCAGTTTAGTGTTCCAAAATCTCAACTAAATCTTCGATCGCAATATCGAACGCACGAGCCATCTTGTCCAAAGCTGTGTAGTCAACGGTAGCCATGCCTGAAGAATTGGCATAGGTAATGATCGTGGTATATGGAATACCTGTTCTTTTGGATACTTCTGTCATATTCCAACCCTTCTCTTGAGCAAATTCTCGAACTCGCAGCCTAATTCGTCCCATATTCCGATAAATCAGCCTACTCTTCCAAAATCTCAACTAAATCTTCGATCGCAATATCGAAAGCACGAGCCATCTTATTCAAAGCTGTATAGTCTACAGTTGCCAGCTTGGGAGAATGGGCATAGCTTCTAACCGTACTGTAAGGAATGCCCGATCGCTCAGAAACTTCTTTTAGTGTCCAACCCTTCTCTTCGGCTAGTTCTCGAACCCGCAATCGAATTAACCCCATTTTGCCGCTGAAAAATCAGTTTACCGTTCCAAAACCTCAACCAAATCTTCCACCATCACATCGAAGACTTCAGCAAGTTTCTGCAAAGCCGTGTAGTCCACCGTTGCCAGCTTAGGAGCTTGCGCGTAATTTTTGACCGTGCTGTACGGAATACCCGTTCTCTCGGAAACTTCTTTCAGCGTCCAACTCTTCTCCTCAGCCAGTTCTCGAACTCGCAACCTAATTAACCCCATTTATGCTTGACAGAAGCTACGTCTTTGGCTTTTAATAGTTAAATACAGCGATCGCCCTCCGACCTGAGAAATCAAGAGCGATCGCCTTTCATTCACCACCCACAAAAGTGGGAAGGATTTTCCTATGATACCAAAACAACCGACATATCGCGATCGACTTCAACCTTGGTGCATAATTCGCCACCTCCCCAACTGTCAGCGGTTAACAGTCACCCGTTTCAGCCGCCGCCCCGATGCCGAATCTTACCTCAAAGCACTGCGCCGCTTAATGCCCGCAGTCCCGCATACAATTGTTTTTGTGAATGCGCTGTCTGTCTTGGATGAAAACAGCGTTCCAATTCCCATGCAATTGTCGATCGAAAGTTAATGCGATCGAACTGATATCTTGCATTTGTTGCCATATTCCGGCAGGGGTTTAAACGCCCGACGGAATATGCCAATAAGTGCAAGATGTGCGATCGAACCTATTATTGCAAAAGGTCGATCGAGTCTTCAGTCATCATCTGCAACAAGCAAAGCTATGCCCTAAAACCTGTTGGCAAGCCCTTCGCGTCAGAAAAGTATTGTTAAACTGGAAATAGACTTGAGTCAAGGAGTCAAATCAATGCCATCTCCCTTTCCCGGTATGGATCCGTATTTAGAACATCCTAACCTATGGCCTGAATTGCATCACTGGTTGATTAGTGAAATTGCCAGATTTTTATCTCCGCAACTGCGTCCTAAATATCGAGTTGCCGTAGAGTTGCGAATGTATGAAACCAGCGGCGAAAATTCACTGCTTGTCGGTATTCCCGATGTGACTATACAGCGTTCTCAGACATCAAATAACCCCGCAGCGAATCTAGCTCTTTTATCACCTCCAGCACAACCGGTGACGGTGACACTTCCTATGCCTGAAATTATCAAGGAAGGTTATTTAGAGATAAGAGGAGTGGAAACCAAAGAAGTAGTCACAACGATCGAAATACTTTCACCTACTAATAAACGACCTGGAAAAGGTCGGCAAATGTATGAGAAAAAACGCGAAAAAATACTGGGCAGTCGCACTCATTTGATTGAGATTGATTTGCTGCGACGCGGTGAACCAATGCCAGTGCTTGGGAATAATCTTGAGAGTCAATATCGGATTTTGGTTTGTAGGGGAAATCGCCTTCCTTCAGGCGATATGTATGCTTTTAATCTTCAAAATTCAATTCCTGTTTTCCCAGTGCCTTTGCGTCCAGAAGACTCGGAACCTATTGTTGATTTGCAAATGCTTTTTAATCAAGTATACGATATTGCCGGTTATGACATGGAAATTGATTACTCTCGGGAGCCAATACCGCCATTGTCTGAAACAGATACAATTTGGGCAGATGCTTGGTTGCGCGATCGGGGATTGCGAGATTAATTTGCCGTGCCGCCAAAATCAGGTTAAATACCCTATTTATTTCTTAGTCTGCGGAGGCAGACTTCGTTTCACTCTATGCAGCGATTTCAATCGCCAAGTGACTTAATTCTCAAATTGCTTCAGGGCTAAACATCTTGGCTTTGCATCAACCGCTGCTTCAAACGCGCCGGATCTCCCCGATCGACCACCTCGCCCTTTTCCAACAAAAAAGCCCCATCGCAGTAATTCAACTCATCCAAACGGTGAGTCACCCACAAAGCCGTAATCCCGCGATTTTTCACCAACCGCTGCACCGCCGCCACCAAATCCAACTGAGAATCAGGATCTAACAAAGCCGTCGGTTCATCCAACAGCAGAATTTCGCAGTGACGGGCGATCGCCCCAGCAAGAGCAATTCGCTGCTTCTGGCCCCCACTCAAAGCATAAATCGGCCGCCGCTGCAAATCCAGCAAATTCACAGCCTCCAAAGCCTCCGCCACCCTCGCCCGCACCTGAAGATTAGAAAGCTTTTCCTCAACCAAACCAAAAGCCACATCCGCACCCACCGTCGGCATCACCAATTGGTGATCCGGATTTTGGAACACAAAACCCACCCGCCCACTCAGGTCAATTTCCCCCGACTGGGGGTGCAGCAGCCCAGCCATCAGCCTCAACAGCGTAGACTTGCCGCTGCCGTTAGTGCCCAAAAGCATCCAAAACTCGCCCTTAGGTACATCCAGAGAGCAACCTTGCAATACTCGATCGCCCGACGGCCAGCAAAAACCCAAATCCCGCACAGCAACCGCTGACTGGCTCATCTCGGCACCAACACCCCCAGCCCTCATTCTGCTCCCATCGAGACAAAGCCAGGGGATCTGCCTGTAGATGACGCCCCCGATTTCTGAGAAACCACCACCCCAGAAATCTCGCTGCTGACGACAGCCACCTTTTTCTCAGGATTTTTCTCGCAGGTGAGTTCCAAAATTTGATGTTGGGAGTTGCGAATCGCCTCCAGAACCTGCTGGTAAACAGTCTCAGCGTCCGCCTCCAACTTCCGCTGCACCGACAGCGAGACGGGCGTGTTCTTCACAATGATGTCAATGCTGAACATATAGTCTTAAAAACCTAAGTTTGGAGCTCTATCCTCAGTATATATATAGGACTTACCCAAAGACACCCAGTTTCTCAGAAAAATAAGACGTTGAGGCCGATATATCTACCAAGCCACCGGGCATCTGACGCCAAGCGCAGATACTCCTATATAGTAGAAGTTCCCCAATGCAGCGCAAGGACTTCCGGGACTTCCAGGGCTTCGGGGGCTTCTGGGACTTCCGGGACTTCGGACAAATCAAGATCCGGAAGTTTTTTAAGAAATAGTTGCCATTGTAAAGAATTACCTCTATAATCTTGATTACGGTAAAGAAAAGTAAAGTCTGTTCATAATCCAACTCGTTTTCTGCTAAGCAGAGGCAACGGTCGGAGACTACTGACTAGAGACAAATCCGTTGTAATTATATCCATTTGGAGATTTGCGTAAATGACAATCGCAGTCGGACGCGCCCAGAACGAAAGAGGCATCTTTGATGTACTCGACGACTGGCTCAAACGCGATCGCTTCGTCTTCGTAGGCTGGTCTGGCATCCTGCTATTCCCCTGCGCCTACCTAGCCATCGGTGGCTGGTTAA
>JAUBOM010000357.1:0-1601 GCA_036700245.1 Microcoleus vaginatus BM001213989 | reverse complement strand
AAAGAAAATCATTTAGGATTGCTCTAGATATAGAAAATCATTTAGGATTGCTATAGTTGTGGATGCTGGCAACACTCGAAGCTGCATTACTTGGATTGCCCAAGAGTAAGTTGGAGTTATTGATGGCGGATGCGACTGGTTCTCTGGTTTCAGGTTTGGGTGTTGGTTGCTGCACCCTCGATTCCTCGTGGCTAACTTGAGGAAGTCTAGAAAGCGGTGATAGCGAAGTTAGGTTGCAGCCGCTAACAATCCCCAAGATTCAGAGCGATCACCCACCCTTGATAACCTTGCCTTATTGCCACTACTCCTGCACTTGCTCGTCTCCCCTACTCTGCAAGCTTACAGCGACATGAGGTACAGCTTACTAATTACCCGTTACCCATTACTTTCAAGTGCATTAATTATTCCAGTAATGCAGTAATTAATGCAGTATTTCAGTAATGCAGTAACGCAGTAAGTAATCAGGTCAGCAATTATTGCTTTCGTAAATCAGAAAGGTGGGTGCGCCAAAAGCACGACAGCCGTGCATTACGCCCCGAAGCTCGTGGAACAGGGCAAGCAAGTGAGTGTTGGTCGTAGATGCCGATGCTCAGCGCTCTAGTTCCCAGTGGTGCCGCAGAATGGAACCGAGCATTGCTACTCAGGTACTCCAAAGCCCCGATGACCTTAAAGACCAGTTGACCGACTTAGCGGCTAACGTTGACTACTTGGTAGTGGATGGTCCTGCTGGGTTGAGTGAATCAACCAGGGCAATCTTAATGAGAGCCGACGCGCACCGTGGTGCCCATACAACCGAGTGGCATCGACGTACAATCAGTCGCCATGCCGTGAGACTTATCAAACAAGCTCAATCGGTGAGACAAGGCCCACCCCAAGCGTTGATATTTCTGGCCCGTGCGGTGAAGGGAACGAAACTCAAAACCGAAGCAATGGAATTGTTAGGGAAACTTGCACCCACCATCAAGCCGTGCTTAAATCGGTCATTCACCAAAAACAAGTAATTGCCGATTCTTCGGGTCAAGCAGCTACAGTGTGGGATTTAGGCGGTCAACCAGTCTCATATTCTGGGAAAGAGTACAGCCGACTGTTTAAGGAAATCACGGGAGCCTTAACATGAGTATCAAGAAACACAAACCACTCGGCAGCGCAATGGAAGAGTTTGTCTTCGGTATAAAAGAACCTGTACCAGCACCAACAGCAACAGAACTTGTATCGCCAGCACCCATACCCACAGCATCACTAATAACGGAAACACCACCAACACCGCCAACACCGTTCGCTTTATTGCCAACAGAAACACCACCTGGGCCAAAAGCCTCTGCACCACACCTAGTAACCACTCAATCAAAGGAGCCTAGCCTGATGAGCAAACTGCAAGCACCGGGCAAAGAAGCAACAGTCAGGTTTAGCGTGGATATACAGCTTATTCCAGGTTTATGAAGTAGGGACAACGGCTCGGTCCCCTGTCCCTACGGCGGGGAGAGAGCGATATGTGGCGTCCTTCATAAACCTGGAATACGCTGTATCCCTCTTCTGTCACTCTGGGAAAATAAAAATAATAGCCAAATTTTTAACTGTAGATATAGCGAGCATTTGAGCGT
>JAUBOM010000167.1:0-13067 GCA_036700245.1 Microcoleus vaginatus BM001213989 | reverse complement strand
GCTCAACTTGATTCTTAATTCAACTTAAATACTGTAACTTGACTATTAAATCAATCCAGTCTTTGTTAAAAACGCTAAAAAATAGCTAATTGTTGTGAGCGTTAAAATCAGGGATTTGCAGTATAAAGTCAGGCGTTTGCAGTATAAAATCAGGGAAATTACAGGTATTTGCAGGGGGTGCACTTTACCTGCAAATGCCTGTAAATATCCTGCAAATGCCTGCAATTTCCTGCCAAATTACTGCTTTTTTGTATCGAGCGTACATTTGCCTGTTGAGGCAGGTTATGGCGGTTCTTTCTCGGTAGCAAGCAATGTTTTTGTCCGTACAAAACCTGATTTTTACGGGCAGATAAAAAATAATGCACCCTTATGAATGGGGAATCCTAGATGTCAAAGGGCTTGATTTTTACCCGATATTCGGCTGTGCCGATTGCTCAAATTGCTCCTGCTGTTGTGACAACTTCGTAACAGCACAGGCATCAATTGCCACAACTTTCCCATCGCACTTGGGTAGCGAGCGATCAGCTTGAGCGACAGCTCGATCGCCCATGACGGAGCTCATAGAATTAAACAGACGAGCGGCTACCAATCTCGCGCCGTAGCTTAAGCTATTGAGAAGGATTTTGCGGAGGCAACCGACGCGGGCCTTTCTTGCATCTACCAATGTTTTGGTGATCGTCGGCAAGGCGCAATTTGCACAGTTTCAGGGACTTAGAGTTTTTATGGGGCAGCATGAAAAGTTATAAAAGCTCATGAACACTCATCAAAACTCATAAAGCTGATCGTCCGTAGCTTCCTCGTTAGTTATCTCTTCCGTCCTCAGAACTGAAGAGCCAATTAAGAGCAAGCACATAATTTTGCATAAAATCGCATAAAAATACCTATTGCCGCTCTTCGATTTTTCCGTGCTGGCACGGAGAAACCAGGGGCGATCAGCTTGTTGGGCAGCCTGATCGCCCCTGGTTGATTCCCCGGTAAATCGATAGGGAATAGGAAAGCTACCATTTTTATAAATGGATAGGCGGGGAAACTCATATTTTCATTACTACTTTGCGGTTTATATCAGATAAGCTAGTTTTGGGCCATAATGTAGTAGCCATCACCATATTCTGTGCCTTTTGGCTCCAGTCTGTCAGCCTTATTTGACTGGTTCGTAATAACGATGGTTCAGACGTACCTTTCTCTCGCATCCATAGTCTCTTGCTCGACGTATACCGGGTTAGGCTCCCAGTAAGAACGCCTTCTTACCCCGCTTTAGGGATTGATGACAAATCGCTACCCTGGGGGTAATGCTTTCAATTCTGCGTCTGAGTGGTAGGGCTTACACCTACATGGCAGTCAAGTTGTCAAGGTGCTGTTGGGATTACTCCCTTAGATTTACCTGGCTAGCCGTCCCAGAGTATTAATACTCATTGTCGGCTAAACGAATCGCACACATTTCTTTACATCGTGTCCTAGTACATCAGGAGTAATTGCAGTATGGCAGAGGATAACACCATCGGTTTAGCAGAACTGATTGAGCAGGTGAAGCGGGAATTACTGGCTCCCTCCTTTGAAGGGGAGGCAGACATCCCCCTGTTGAGTGTAGATGAGGTGGAACTCGAACTACAAGTAACGGTAAAGAAGGATGCTAAAGGGGGAATAAAAATTTACGTTCTAGAGTTAGGTGGGGGAGGTAGTCGAGATGATGTACAAAAAGTGAAGGTTAAGCTTTCCCCGATTGTTAACAAAGAAACTCTTTTAGGTCTGTACAAAAAACGCCATCCGGAACGCTTGAACGAACTGGTAGATACAAGTTTTGAAGGAATCTTTAAAGGCGGTAGCGAGAACTTAAGCCAAGAGTTCTGAATGCCGTAAGCTAAGCCGACTTATGGAACTATTTGAGTTATACCTCTCACCCATTGATGCCACTCGCTTCAAAGTTATCGTCACCCAATCGCCAGCGGGTGAGGGGGAAACGGAGTCATCGCTGCCGTTCTGCGACGGTGAACAAGATCGGCGAATCACTGTGATCAAAACTTTGGAAAGTGCCAGCTTCCGTTCGGAGAGCTTTGTGGGCGAGGGTGAACAAGAGTGGATGGTTACGGCTGAGATTTTGGCGGCTGACGGGACAACGTTCCATCCTGATTATCAAGCCAAGATTGGGAAAGCACTTTATCGCGCCCTGTTTCCTCCCGATTCTAAGGTTGAGAGGGCATTGCATTCCTCACTGCGTCAAGCGGAAGCAAAAAATACCCCACTGCTGGTGCAGTTAAAGCTAGAAGCCGATGCAGTACAGCGTTCCCGTCTATCCGATTACCCTTGGGAACTGCTGCATGATGGGCAGCGATTTTTATTACATCACCAGCTCGGTTTTTCTCGATACATTGCCCACGAGACTGCGCCGCCTTCCTTACCGCTAGTCGAACAGGTGAATGTGCTGTTGGTGTCATCGGCAGCGTCTGACTCAGAACTGGGACTCAAAGCACTCTCCAAGAAAGAACAACAAGCGATTCGCAAAGGACTGGAGAAGGCAAGCGATGCCGGACATATTTGTCTGAGGGAACTGGAGTATCCCACCTTCAATGAATTGAGAACTTATCTCACCGAAAACCGAGGCAACCAAGCACCTCACGTTCTGCACTTTGACGGACATGGTTTGTATGGCAAGCGCTGTCAGCAGTGCGGTGCCATGCATAAGGGAATCAAGGTCGAACGCTGTAAAAAAGCCGCGTGTCTTGCTCCCTTGCCTGAAGCTCAAGGATATCTGGTATTTGAGGATGAAAAGGGTGAAGCCGATTATATCAGTGCTAAAGAATTGGGAACGCTGCTACACCAGATCCGTTTGATGAGTCCCGTCGCTCAAACGGGTGGGGTGGCGTTGGTGGTGCTGAGTGCTTGTCAATCGGGGATGGCAGTCGCTGGGGAATCAGTATTTAATGGCATAGCGCAAAACCTAATAGGGCACCGCGTTCCGGCGGTGGTGGCAATGCAATACTCAGTCAGCGTTGAGGCAGCCAGTAAATTTGCCGAGCAGTTTTATCGTTCTTTGGGACAAAAGAATTCCCTGGCGGTTGCAGTCAGTCAGGGACGAGAGGCGATGGGGGCTGAAGGAAACCAGTGGTATCGTCCGGTTCTGTATCTGCGCTGGCAAGACAACGCTGGAGGACAACTATTTGGTTTGTCAGACCTTAGCGAGGATTGGAATAACCTACTGGCTCAAACCAGAGACAACTTAAATGTAATTCAGGATAAGATTGGCAATACTATTTTCTTGCCACGCGCTGAGATACTCAATGACCTTGAGCTAGTTTTTCAAAGCCAGAGAGTAGTTATCCTACTAGGTTCTTCAGGCTGCGGAAAAACAGTAATTGCTAAATCTTGGGCAGAAAAAAAACTCAGCTCTAGCCAAGTCATCTGGTGGAATGCTAGAAGCTTTGAGGTTTCAGACTTTCAATCTTTCCAAAGTCGCTTAGGGTTATCTCATCCACTTCGAGAGCTTCTGGCGACTGCTCCTGCTCCTCGTGCTTATGTGGTAATCGATGGACTGGATCGCATCTTCTCTGAAGCTGCATTTCAAAATCTGTCCGTGCTGATTCAGGCACTTGAATTGAACGTTGAAACCAGTCCTTGGCGAATCCTCATTCCTTGCCAATTAGAGGAGTGGAACAGAGTTCAGATGCAGCTTGCACGCGCCAATAACTTGACGGTTGAATGGAGAATCATTCAAGTTAAAGAGCCTTCCATCAATGACCTCGATCCGGTCTGGAAAACATTTCCTGCTCTAGGACGCTTAAGGTATCAACCTCAACTACAGTCCCTATTACTCAAACCTAAAGTCCTCGACCTACTAGCAACAAAGTTATCTCTTGGCGGCTCTGTAGACACTACTCAGTGGGTAGGAGAATCTAACCTGATTGAATGGTTTTGGGAAACAGAAGTTAGCAAACAAACCAATGCCAAGGTACGAGCTGCTTTCCTCAAAGCTTTGGGCGAAAAACAAGCAGATAACTTAGAATCCGAAACCCCTACTGATACATTCTCTATCTCCGATCTTGTAAGTCTCGATAGCCTAATTGGCGATCGCCTTTGCCGAGAATGTGAGGAGCGTCTGTCCTTCTACCACGATCTTTATGGGGACTGGGCAAGGCAGCGGGTTCTTTTAGGAAAAACAAACTCCCTACAAGAGTACATCAAACCCCGCGCTTGCTCCCCTCTTTGGCATCGTGCTATAAGACTCTACGGACTTCATCTTTTAGAGAAAAATGAAGATGCAGAAGCATGGCGTTCCGCGCTAATTTCCCTGTACGGAGACAACAACACTCCTGATTCAACCTCAGACTTGCTTCTAGAAGCCGTGATTTTTGCGGCAAACCCGCTCCCACTCCTAGAGCATATTTGGTCAGATTTAGCAGCCAACGATGGATTGCTACTACGTAGATTACTAATTCGATTCCTCCATATCGCTACAGTACCTAACCCAGTAATTTTGGCGCTCGCTTCACAGTTCGGTTCAGATTTAGAAACCACAGCCGCCACTATTCAGCGAATTCCGTATTGGCCCTACTGGCTGCCGATGCTCCGGTTCCTTCACACACATCTAGCGGACGTAACCAATTTAGCGCCAAAACAAATTTCAGAAGTAGCAGATACATGGCTAAGACGAGGAATTGAAAGTTGGCCATTACGACAGGAGGCAGCCGAGTTAGCTCTAGTCATAGCAGAACAACTGCTACACCGCAGACAGGCTAATGAGTTCTCTTATGACAGGGAAGAACTTTGTGACACTGTTTATCATGCCGCGATCGCTGGAGCCTATGAACTGCCAGAATCTGTAGCTAATTTTGCATTGGAAGCTTGTGGTAGGAAAGAACCCATAACACAATATTTGGCAACAGAGGAGCAATCTGAGGTTATTATTAAACGAGTCATTCACGACCCGGAATACGGAACATATGAACTAGAACTTCCCGAACCACACTGGTCATTGATAGATGATCCAGAACGGAATATAAATCCAATCACTTTTAGAAACTTTAGTAAGGAATTCGGAGACAAGAAGGATGAAGAACCTGTTATATGCTTAGATGCGCCAGTTCAATCTGTAGATCCTGAATTCAGGGAGGTTTGTCTAACAACAGATGCTCTCTTTCCACTTATCAAAACAAACCCCAGCGTTGCACGAGAGGTATCTCTTGCTCTATTGATTGAGGCAACTGGCGGAAGAACTCAATCGAAGCAACGACCCCGAAGTTCGCGAACTGATGACAATTTAAAAATTGTAATAGTAGAGGCTTGGCAATATAAACCACCACTCTACGACTGTGGGCCATTTCTCTTCTTCTTACGCAATCAGCCAAGAGAAGGGCTAGAAACCATCCTCCGTTTAGTTAACTTTGCCACAGAAAGATGGGCTGCTAGAAAACAAGAAGATAATCAAACCGTACCGGAGGTACAAATTCATCTGCCAAGTGGGGAGTATAGATGGATTGGCGATTACACAGTCTACTACTGGTTCAGAAATCATCATTTTTGTCCGAAGCCAGTCGTAATAGCTCTGATGGCTCTGGAGAAGTGGCTTTATGAGGAAATTGAGAGCAACAGAGAAATCGCTCAAGTTGTTGAGTTCATTTTGCAGCAATCCAATTCTGTAGCCTTCGCAGGTCTATTGAGTGCGGTGGGGAGCAAGGAACTTAAGCTTTTCTTGAAGTCTTTAAAACCTTTTCTTGGAGTTCCTGAGTTCCACAAATGGGAGCGCGAACATCGACACGAGCTTAATTTTGGCTATTGGAACGTTTATCCTGTTTTGTGGGGTGAACGCAAAGAATATATCAAACAGGTTCGCGAATGGTATTCACTTTCTCATCGACAACAAGGATTAGATCAGTGGGCACTTCTATTCTTTCTGAATGAGCCAGAGTTCAGATTTTTCTTCGATGAAGTCCGCTCAAACTGGATAGCCAAACTTCAAACTGTTCAAGATCTGAATGAGCCTACTAACTTCTGCGAGAAATTAAGAACAAAGTATGAAGTCAGCAAGGATTTTCTTGAGAGGCTGATAGCTGAATACGACATCAGTAACTACTCGCTCGAAAACTATCCCAATCATGGAGAGGTTTGGCGTTTCAATCCTACAGAAAATTTGATTGCTAGGCGAAAAGAGTATTTCAAGGCAAATGACACTAACACTAAACAGCTATTGCTTTTTTTTCCTGTACAATGCGCCGACCTTCTAGATAAGGAGCAACCTTTACCAGAGGATGCTCTTCCAGACTTCTGGAATACTCTTCAGGAAATTTCAAAGCTTGAACCTCCTACAGACCCTGACTCTACTCACAACACAATAGAAGATGCCGTTTGTGGTGGCGCAACGGTTTTGCTAAAACTTCACCGAGATTGGTTACGGCAAAACCCCGATAAAGAGGAATGGTGTATTACCCAGATTGTAAAAACGATTCCCGATCCACCACAGCCCAGAGAATTTGACCTACCTAATAGTTTAATCAGTGGGAACTGGGAGGCTTTTTGTGCAAGCATAATCCCTGCACTTTGGGCAGAGTCTCCTGACTTATCTATTTTACGCAAATGCGTTATTCGACTGGCACTAAGCTATCACTATGAAGCGGTAAAATTTCTCTTCAGTAGTGCTGCAAATTATAGAAGTACTCTCGGCGATAACTTTAAGCAGTTACAGAATTTTCTAGTTCGCTGGGCAGTAATAAGATGGAAGCGAGACTACACCCATTTTGAAGATGACCCCAATTGTAACATCGAAGTTTGGGTTCAGCAGGAAGCAGAAGCCTTCATACAAAAAACTACTGCCTCAGCAATTCCGCTCTTAGAAGAGGTAGCAATTAAGGAAACTTCTATAGATTCCGCTACAGACAGTTCTTTCGACGACAGCAAAGAGAAACACAGCCCAGGAATTGACCTGTATCTGATTCAATCCGCATACGCATGGCTTCCTGGATTAGAAACAGCTACCAGCAAAGTCGAACGTGCAGAATGGATCGCTTTTTGGAAGTCAGCTCTTGGCTGTACCATACGTATGTATGGAGGAGAGATTGGAGACGAAGAGGAGGTTAAAATCGACCCTTTCTGGAAATGGGATGAGTGGATTATTGAACACATTACTCCTGTAATTTTGCAGCTAGACGTTACAGAAAACGCAAAAGATTTCTGGCAACCGATTCTCAGTTTGGGTAGACGGGCAAACTTCCTAGTTAAGCTATTTCTGAATGAGTGGTTTAGGCATGGACTCAAATCTGAAGCCGCACCTGAAGAATTCATTAGAGAGTGGCGTGCCATGATTGAGTTTGTCTTTTCCTCTCCGGATTGGAATCATAACTCGTTTTACTTGGGAGAAGCTTGGTGTAATCTGATGGGCTTTAGTGAGTTCATTTACGATATGTGGAACGAAGCTCAAAAGCCTACTATCAGAAAAATGCACGATTTATACGAACGCTGGGCGCATCAACATTTAACAGAGCCACGATGTGCTGTCAAATTCATCATTTTCCTCAAGCAGCCAGCAGCAGAGGAAATTCTTCTTGACGGTCTCATATGGCTAGAAATGGCTGTTAACCTGGCAAGCGAACCGTTCTGGCGCGAACGTGATATCGAAAGCAGACTTGCATCTCTACTTGAGCAATCCTGGCGGTGTCAGAAGGTAAAACTCCGTCAACAACACAATTCTTTCAATGCATTCAAAAATCTCCTAAAGAAACTTGCTGATTTTCAGAACCCTCTAGCTCTGGAAATTCAGCAGAGAATCGTTTCTGGGGGTAAATGAGCAGTCGTACAGAAACTTACGCGCTTGGCTGAAAGTTTTACTGGATAAGCATTCTGGGAATTACTCTTTTTGTCTCTCAAGAACTTGAAGAGTTGAAAATTAAACTGTACCAATTAGAGCATAAATTATTTGGTACAGCTTTTGTGTACGGCACAGTAAGGCTTTAAGGCTTTTAGATTTCAGACAGATCAATTGGTACAGGTTTATAAGAGGCGATCACAATATTCAAAACGGCACAATCAATTCCTTAGCGTAACTTTCTGTTCGGTTGCTCATTTTACCCCTAAACCGCCCTAAAAAATGACTTAAACTTTCTCCTAACAAAAGTGCGATCGCAAATAGCCAAGGCTGAATTTCACTATAAGTCATGCGTACTCCCTAGCCACTTCCTACAAAACAGTCTTTTCAACCTTCTTAAACCCTCTGGATAGAGACTTAATTGCCGTCTCCCTTAAAATCTCATCCAAGCGACCAATCTGGGAGGCAACAACCAAGTCCAAACCCAGAGTGCGCGGGACGTGATGGGACAAGACCAACTGCGAGAATTGGCGATCGTCCTGGTAGCACGGGTACGCAAAAACGCTTCCATCGACTGGAATCTCAAAGAAAGCATCCGAGCGAGAATGAAGGTGATGGTTAAACGCTTATTGCGACAATATGGCTATTCGCCCGATATGCAAGCTCTTACGATCGAGTTGGTGTTAGAGCAGGCAAAGGTTTTCACCGAGTTTGAAATAGAGACAAATCGTTCCTAATATTACACAGGAAGACCAAAACTCAAGTAGCGAAGCTGTAGCAAAGTGCAATTCGACAGCTATAACCCAATTGCAATAATGATTTTTGCAAAGTTTTTGCAACTTTCATCTACCTCGACCAATTCAGAAAAATGGGGTTTTCATCTACTTCTTTCAGCGCAATTAGTGTAAAAAATGTGTCTATACTGATGGAGTTGTAGCGGTTGCAAGCCCTGGGCTAGGAAATGCTTTTATCCTGACTGAGCCTTACCAGTTTCACGTCTTAGGCTAGGAAATAAAGTATTGTTTTAACAACTGCCCGGAGTATTGATTTTAACTGAACCGTATTGCATAATAGGGTTATAGCCGAGATACGGGCAAAATAGGACATGACGTAAAGTTTTGTAAATATAAGACAAAATGACTGGAAGTAGCAAAGCCTGAAATGTTTAGCAGTAAAAGATTTCCGCTTTTTGGGTCTGTACGAGGGCAGAGTATAACTACTACTCTGCCCTGCCCTCGCTAACTGAGTGTTGGCAGCTTCTGTAGGCGGAATAGACATTGAAAAGCGGGCATTGTTACAAAACCTTACCTCGTGTCCTATTTTGCCCGTATCTCGGCTATACCCCTAATAGACCTCTGGCAAAATAATTTTGTGCTAATATTGGAAGTTTAGACAGTTTTATCTACCAGGCTGGGCAAGTTTAAGGAGATGCTAATCAACCCAATACTTCAAAGTTTGACCTAAACTTGAGCAAACTTTTAAGGATAACACATATTTTTTTTTGCAATAGGTCTACTGACCTTGATTTCGTGTATTACACGGAATTAAGGTTTCTAACTTACTTTGGTTCGCTGTGGGACACAACTTGAAGACCGTAATTGTTGGAGGGTAAGGCTTTCATTTTTATTTAAAAAAATTCTTAACCGACATCCAATAAGCATTTGCCCAGTTAACAGCCTTGTTTATACATCTTAATCTAGTTGTTTTTATTTCTGGCCATCTATTTATCTCAACAGATTCCTCAGAGCCTGCCAGTACATCTTTCTCGCCTTGGCCTATTTGACGCTGAAAGATGGGTACCTCAATGATTTCGCTAACTGGAACGCCAAGGATGAACGATTGTCCGCTCGAACTCGTTTCATAGATGGTCAACCAGTTTTTGCTTCTATAGTTTGCGGCAACTGTGGCAGCAGAGTGGTGGTGGCGGTTATTTTTCCCATTGGAGAAGTAGAGTGCCCCACCCGCTGAGCCGCCCGCAAAAGTGGGGATGGTGTCGCCTTGCAACGATCGTTGTGAGCCGTGGTGCGTCGCCTCCAACGCAATAAGATTCTGTTGCAAGCGAGACGGTATGTAGCGATATGAGGCGTCGCCCGGTATAAGGAATTGCCATAAGGTTGCGGCCCTTTGGCTCACCGCCATGGCCATCGCCCACGAGTTGTTTTTATCTTGGGTGGTGGCGGTCGTCAGATCAAGTAACAAATTGGTAATGGTGAGGCCGGCAGCGACAATCAACTGTTGGGCGTTAGACACACCGAAAATATTGGAAGACACGGCAATCGAGGTTGGTACTACGGTGCCGGCAAGGTAAAGCTTGGTGTTATTAGTAACGATTGTGTTCGCCAACAACAACGCAGTTTTGGTCCTAATCCCGAATGAAGGTGCCAGCCACGGCTGGCGAGCCAAGCTGGTGGTAGGCGCTTTGGTTGCGAGCATATAGTGATCCTTGTCCCAATGCGACAGGAATATATATAGAGGCTGTGCGGTGATCCAAGCGCAGAGAGTCGCGAGTTTGGCAGGGTCGTAATGATCTCCATAGCCCGCGTCGAGCAGTGCGCGAAAACCGTTATCCCCTTCCACCGTATGACATGCGCCCTGGCCTACGTCTGCGACGAGCACATTTGTAATCGCTATGGCAACATTCGGTACTTCAAATTCGGTCTTCTTTATCGGAAGCGGGACTTGAACCAAGCCCAAAAAGGCAATCAGTGCTGTTTGAATCGCTGAATCCAGCGTAATTGGCGTACCGACCAGATTGACCTGGATGGCAGGTAGACCCCATAACGAATAGGTTGCGGAAAGATCTAAAGTCTGGATGAAAGACTCGATCACGCTCGCGCTGCCGAATGGCGACGGAGCGATGACCGCGTTCAGGAGATCGAGTTGCAAAACATACCAATTGCCTTCAGTCAAGGGCACCGAAGATGGCAAGTTGATAGTGTAGATTAGGCCAAGGCGTCGGCTCACGGTAGCGACATACGTCGCGGCAAGCGTTGGATCGGTAATCGCCGGCACCCATATCCCGTCGAAAACGGCGACTTGCTGGGTTGGGTCTCCGTCGACAACATCAAGAGAGTCAAGTATCGCAACGAACTGTCCGAGTAGCGGATCAAAAAGACGCTCTTTGTCCCAGTCATTCCGCCTCTGCTGGCGACGGGCCTCATCAGCGACGCGAGGCGCGTTCGCCGCATCCATCGTGGCGCGCTCGGCCTCTTGCTGCTCCCATTTGTTGAAATCGCTCTCCCATGTCGCAACGGCGGCGAGATATTTTTGCATGGAGCCATCTATAGCAAAACCTAACCCAAAACTGAAAATGTTCTGCAAAGCCCAGATGGCTGCCGACCCAGCTATTACTCCCGCGACTAGATCCGGATCGTCGGCCACCAAGTCGATTATTGTGGTGTCGAGTTGGGTACTGCCTTCAGCGATGTCTGGTCCTACGCAAGCCGCGTTATCGCCGATGATTGTATTTAGCGGAACCATCTCGACCTCAGACCTCACTTGTTGAGCCTGTATCCAATTCTCGATCCCACTGCCGAAATCGGCGGTACCAGTATCGAAGCTAGAGTCTCCTTTCATTGTATTGAAGCCGTCCCACCACGACTGAACGACGTCCTGAGAACCCAATGTTATGGAGTTCCAAATCGAAGCGTTGTTAGACGGTGTTTTGGAGGCACTCAGCCGATCAAACATATGGGTCAGCGCAGCGCGTGGGATGACCGCTGTCTGTGCGGTCAAGAGCGTCGGGGACGCGGCCAAGTCGTTGAAGGAATATAACTGGGACAGGCGGGACAAAACGTCCGGATAGTCGAGTATGTTCGGTGCGGCGGCCGCCGCGATCCATGCGAGACGCTTACGGGTATCCAGGATATCGCCTCCGGCTGCAAGCTTTGAAAACTCCGTTGTGATGGCCTGATGCATCCGAAGCATGAGGCTATTTGGACGGACGTCCTGATCCATCGCTTGAAGCGCTGCCAGCGTACTGACGCCGCTAAAGTTGCACGTGCCACTGCCACCAGAAACTCCATGCTGGCCAGCAGTACCAACATTCCCTGCTGTCCCGTCGGAACCGGCCGGCGCGTTGATTAGGTAATCGTTCCCTGCGAAAGTACCCCTGGGGTCACACTGGGGGTTCCAGATCTGGTGGGGCGGCCCGCCAATGCCTCCGATACCTCCTCGCCCGCTCGCCCCACCTGCTCCACCGGAACCGGGGAACTGATTGAGGCCGAACGCAACACTGGTTCCTTGGCCCACCGTGACGTCTCCCTCTAAGACACCCGGTGTGCCACGTTCCACCTGCACAGCCGCACCGACCACAAGGTTGAAATTGCCACATGAGCCTCCTGCACCGCCAGTGCCACCTTTACCGCCATCAGCTCCGTTCGTACCTGAGCCGCTGGCACGCCCCGTCGGATTCGCGATGGCGATCGTTGTACCATCAGGGAAGGGTGGGTCGTTCTCTGCGTTCTCGATGTCGGCGCTGCCCTCAGATCCTTGATCGCCCGAGCTCCCGTCCGCCCCCCACGAACCCTGCTGTCCTGCGCCGCCGTTACCGCCGGAAAGTTTGAACCCAACTGCTGCCACTGCCGGATCGCTGGTAACATTAAGCGCGCGAATATCCACATTGCCGCCGGGAAAGCCCTGCTCCCCCGTCATACCATCGCCGGACAAGGCGAAGCTCTTCCAATCGCAAGCGTTTTGCCCATCCAGCGAAATGATGCCAGACCGCCCTACCAATGGAGCTACAGGAGCGGCCACCAACGCTAAATGCAAAGTATTACAGTCGATTCTTATGTCCAGCGGAAGCTGTGCGATGTTCGCATTGACGGTTAGATCTTTATCAATGCTGATTGTGTCGGCAAACAAACGAAAGACGTGTTGGTGTGGGTGCGCGTTGATATAGTCAACCAAGTTGATTTCAGAATCGTAGTGCCACTCAGGGACGTTGGCGGGGCTGAGGACGGGTGTAGCACTTGAATTCGACATTATGTGTTTCCTTTATGCCTGATGGTGAATCATTAATTGTTAGGGAAGGATCTCGCGATTGTGAAAACGCTCCTCTAGAGAAATACAACAGCCGTATCAATACTCCGGACAGTTTTTAAATAGGGCTTGCTGAATATATCGATCGCACTTTACGTGGCATGGGTTTCGAGCGCGCGATCGAGAGTAAAGTGCAAGATAAACAGGTAAAATAGGTCAAAACCCGTGCATCACCACCTGCGCTCGTGTACAAAAAAGCTGAGCTTGCTACCCTCCCACCCTTAGACTTTGAACTAGC
>JAUBOM010000356.1:0-1603 GCA_036700245.1 Microcoleus vaginatus BM001213989 | reverse complement strand
AACTCGGTATTTCTCTGCTTCTACCAACTGCCACTTATGCAAATAATTCATGGGGCCGTGTTCTGCCCAATGCTGCAACTTCCTTTGATTTTCCTGAACTCGTTGCCGCTGCGTTTCTAACTCCGTCTCGGACTCAGGAGTGGCAAGGGCTATGAGTGAGTCATAGAAATATAAACCAGCTTCGGAAGTAGTTCCTACGCCTGCCGCTAGATACTGTCTTGCTCGATCGACATCGACGGAGGCCCGAGCAATGTCTCCCAGCAGGAATCTCAACGTCGCCCTGTACAGATAGAAGAGGCAGAGTCGGTAAAAATCGTTAGTGGCAAGCGACTGAGAAACCAGCTTCTCCTCATAGCCTTCCTGTTCAAAGGAAATCTCCAAGTTGTTTGGATTACCCAATAAAAACAGCGTTGTTTCCCAAAAAACCGAACAATAGTTTGCCGTCGTTAGTTGGTTGAGGTCGAGTAATTGCTGACGGTATGCCCGAATTGGGGGCTCAAGTTCTGCCAAAGGTTGACCGCAGCAGTAGGCATTTAGACAAAAAGTATACAAATCATACCCGACAAACTCTAGATGGCCTGTTTCTAATCCGGCTTGATAGCCTGCCTCAAGAATGGGGAGGGTTTCCCGCAAATGCGATTTACGATGGTGCAAACAGAGTCCGATCGCAGCAAAAGTTGCAGAACGAATATTTTTGGCATCCGCGCCACTGGCAAGACGATAAGCTAATCGGCAAAATTGATCGGCTACCGTCACATCTTGTAGAAAGTTGTTGAGAAATATCGCATAACAACTATAGCTATAAGCTGAAATACGACTGTTGCCATATTGGATAGATAAATTTACCTGTAAGGCAGTCACCAGCGCAAACAAAGACGAACCGACCAGATAACAAGCTGTCGCCATAGTTCCCGCCACTTGCATCGCAGCTAGCTTTTGGGCATCCACCATCGCTGGCAGATCGAATAACTCTTCAATCGGTCGATCGCCGATCGAGCTATTAATTTCCTGCACTGCTTGCTGAATATCTTCTGATGTAGGGCTATCGGGCAATTCAACTTCTAATTCTTTGAGAATCAACAAACTGATAGCAATTGCTTCTAAAAACTTGTTCTGGGACGATAATGCCTGAATTTTGACGATGTAAACGCTCACTCGCTCTAGGGGAGTTCTGGTATGATGAATCACAGTGTCAATCCACTGATTCATCTGGTCAAAATCACCACAGAGTGAAGCCACTCCGGCGGCTATTTCGTGTAAGTTCAAGGTCATCTCGTACTGTCGTTGCCAAGCGCTCTCTCCAAGCAAATTTAGCCCGATCTCCGCATACTCGCGAGCAGCTTGATAAGCAGTAGCGGCTCTGGCTTTGCGGCAAGCAGCTAGGTTTAGTTGGGCGAGTTCGTCCCTTTTTTGCTGTTCCACAACAAATGTGGTTCCATAGTTTAACTGATTGACTAATTCAAAAATGCCTTCTTCTCGCGCTGACAGTGAAATCTGTTGCAACAGCAGTTGCCCGATTTGATAATGGGCGATAGCGCGATCGCTTTCGGGAATCAAAGAATAAGCAGCTTGCTGGACGCGATCGTGCAAGAAACGATAGGCA
>JAUBOM010000355.1:0-1607 GCA_036700245.1 Microcoleus vaginatus BM001213989 | reverse complement strand
AGTTAGGTAACTCTGAAAGTGAAAAAGAATCACTTAAACAAGAAGTGCAGGAATTACGATCGCAACTTAAGACAGAGCACACCGATCGGAAGGAAATTGAGGCAGAACTCTCTGAGCTAAAACAAAATTCTGCTCCGGCCGCCACGCTTTCGGAGAAATTAACACCCGACGCGGCCACAATTCTCAGCCAGCTCCGAGCCAGACGCAAAAAATCGAAAACCGACCTGGCGGACTTGGAAGCCATTCTAGAGATTTTGGAAAGCTGAGGCGACAAAACTTTACAGAGATCGCTTGACAAAGTGGATCGAATACTGCAATCGTAAGTAACTAAGGAAGACTGCTGCGCGACTGCCCGGTGTACCACCACCGAACAAGTCACGGCTTCCCCAACACGTTGTGTAGAAACGATTGGAGCTCAAAAATTATGACATTTACAGAGGGTTGTCCTTCCGGACGATCGCAAGACTTAACGTTGCTGTTGAAAGTTAACCCAGTGCTAGAGACACTAGATTAACTACGACTTTCCAACATTTTGATTTCGCCCTAGCTGTTAATTAGCTTAGGGAAACTGCTGCGCGACTGTCCGGTGCTGCTAACACCGAACACCAAAAAACCGCTGCTTTCAATTAGACCCTGAGCGCAACGGTTTTTGGCTTCATACTCACCAGGCGATGCCCTTAAACTCATCAGATATCTCCAAAGGTCAAAAAACCGCTGCTCGTAATTGTCACGTACTTTGCAACGGCTTTTGGATAAATCTTGTTTTAAGGGCGAGAACTCAAATTAATCAAATGTTTGTAAATGCCAAAAAACCGCTGCTGGTAATTGAGACCTACTACATTGCAACGGTTTTTTGGCTTTACACTCACTCAGGCGGTGATAATCAAACTTATGACAACATCTCACCCCATTGGAGGAAATTTTGTATCGGATTTTTCTAAAGATTCTGAAGCGGAGGCAGGCGATAAAATTGTTATTGACAAATTGCTGGTTAATAAACTGACTGAGTTGTTGATAAATTCTATCTACAGCGTTCACGTTAGCCGCCGTTCCGAAATTTTTCTGACAAGTTTGGATATGCACTTGGCAGAAAATTCAATTAGCAACAAAAACAATAAAGCCAGTCATGAATTTACTGAAAAATCTTCACTGCTGCTGGAGTCTTACCAAAAGGCTGTTCCTAAATTGTTGGGAAAGGCAGAGAGCTGTTTGGAAGAAGCAATTGACTTGATAAATCTTGTTGTCTCTGCCAGTGAAGCAGGGGGTGAAAATGAGTAAAAATTATCGTCGCATTGAGCAACTTAAAGCGATCGCCTTTGATTGTGGTTTCGGCAACGAGGACGCCAAGCTGTTCGGCAAGCTCAGCAAAACTGCTACCTGGGAAGCAATGTTGGAAACTTATGGGATTCCTTTTCCTGTAGATAACAGCAGTGTAGACACTGTTGATATAGAAGAAGATGATCAGTGATCGTGGGCCGGGGGGGGAGCTACGGCTGGCCCGCCCCCCCGGCCGCGCCACTCGCTCGCCGAAGGTCTTTAACCGGGTCGTGTGATACCCGGTGATACCCGGTGATACCCGGTGATACCCGGTGATACCCGGTGATACC
>JAUBOM010000166.1:0-13472 GCA_036700245.1 Microcoleus vaginatus BM001213989 | reverse complement strand
GTGAATTTCTTACTCCCTCCCCGCGGGTTCGGGGAGGGTTGGGGTGGGGTAAAAAATTTACGACTCTTGCAAGGATTGCTATACTAGCCGGAGCGGGTTTACGAGATAATCAGTTGTAGGCAATTATGGTTTGTAAAACCCGCCCCTACACTTCTATGTGATTATTTAACCGGACTTGCTATAACAACTACCATCAATAAAAATGCAAACTCACCAAAAAATTTTACTGCCAAAAATGGGCTGCGGCACTTGGGCCTGGGGCAACCGACTGCTTTGGGGCTACGATGAAAGTATGGACGAGGAATTGCAAGCCGCGTTCAATCTTTGCGTCAGCAGCGGTGTCACTTTATTCGATACCGGCGACTCTTACGGAACAGGGAAATTAAATGGACGCAGCGAACAGCTTTTGGGTCAGTTTTCTCAACAATATCAAGGTGCAAATAAAGACAGAATTTGTATTGCGACAAAACTGGCTGCTTATCCTTGGAGACTGACGCGACAATCAATGATATCGGCTTGCAAAGCCTCTGCTTCGCGCCTCGGAAAAAATGTAGATTTGGTGCAAATGCACTGGTCTACAGCTAATTACGCTCCTTGGCAAGAGGGGGCTCTTTTAGATGGTCTGGCTGACCTTTACGAGCAAGGATTGGTCGAGGGAGTGGGCTTGTCTAATTACGGGCCGAAACGGCTGAAATGGGTGCATCGGAAATTTAGCGATCGCCAAATTCCTATTGTTACTTTACAAGTGCAATATTCGCTACTTTCCACCTATCCGGTGACAGAACTCGGATTGAAAGATGTTTGCGATGAATTGGGGATAAAATTGATTGCTTACAGTCCTCTAGCCTTGGGGTTGCTGACTGGTAAATATTCCGCAAACGGCTCTCTTCCTAAAGGTATACGAGGTTTGGCGTGCAAGCAGCTACTTCCGGGAATGCGATCGCTTTTGGAATGTTTGCGAGAAATAGCGGCATTCAGAAACAAGACTGTTTCGCAGGTAGCAATCAACTGGTGCATCTGCAAAGAAACTATTCCCATTCCTGGGGCGAAATCTGTGGCACAGGCGATGGATAATATTGGTGCTTTGGGGTGGGAGTTGGACTCGGGCGAGATTGCAGAATTGGATAAGGCGGCGGCGAGTGTAGATAAAAAAATGGTGCAGAATATTTTTCAAACGAAGTAATAATAGGTTCGTAGTTCAGGACTTATTACCCATTACCTATTTCGGCAAATTTCCCTTATTTCTGCTTCAGGATGAGTGACGAGGTAATCTTTTAGCCACAAGCAACCCCGCCCGATTAAATTATCTAAATCAAGTTCTAAATTCCACAACTTGATAGTATTGTCAATCCCAGCAGAAGCCAGTGTTTTGCCATCGGGGCTAAACATAACGCTGGTAACCCTGCCGAGGTGTCCTTCTAGGGTTGATATTTCTAGACGGTTTTCTAGATTCCACACCCTCACATTACCCTCCTCACTAGAGGAAGCTAAAATATTGCCATCGGGACCGAAACTAATATTAGTTACCTCAGATAAATGTCCTTCTAGGCTAAACAAGAATCTGCCATTTTCTGCATTCCATAGTTTGACTGTACTGTCTGAACCACCAGAAGCTAAAATTTTACCATTGGGACTAAAACTAACGGTATTTGCCCAATTGCTATGGGCAGGAAAAGCCTGCGTTAAAGTAGCTGTTTTTAAATTTAATAGCATTATATCACCGTTAGCACAAGCCACCGCTAAAGCTTTTCCATCGGGACTAAAACTTAAATCTGTTACAATACTGCGAGTTTGTTTAAAAGTTTGCACCAACGTACCATCTGCTACATTCCAAAGTTTTACCGTCCTATCAGAACTGCCAGAAACTAAGGTTTTCCCATCTGGACTAAAGCGAACTCTCCTTACCCAAGCACGATGACCGTTGAGAGTTTTTAGTAATCTACCATCTTGCACATTCCACAACTTCACTGTTTTGTCATCACTGCCGGAAGCTAACATATTACCATCTGGGCTAAAACTAACACTTAGCACCCGACCTTGATGACCGTTAAGAGTTTGGAGTAAAGTACCATTTTTGCTATTCCATAGCTTGATTTTAAAGTCGTGGCTACCAGAAGCAAGAATCTTACCATCGGGACTAAAACTTACAGCTTGAACATTAGTACTATTTCCTTTAATCGTTTGCGGTTCCCTAACCTCTAAATTCCATAGCTTGATTGCACTATCAAAACTTCCAGAAACCAGAGTTTTGCCATCTGGACTAAAACCGATACTCCAAATTCTCCCGCGATGTCCTTTGAGAAGTTGTGGTTCGGTTCTGTTGTCGTTTATATCCTCTAAATTCCACAACTTGACTTTACTATCGGAACTGATAGTGGCTAGAGTTTTGCCATCTGGACTAAAAATTGCACTCCAGACAGCCCTGCGATGGGTTGGGAGGTTTTGCAGTAAACTTCCATCTGCTACATTCCACAGTTTCACTATGCCCTCTTCATCGGTAGAAGCTAAGGTTTTACCATCGGGACTAAAACTGACACTTCTGGTATGACTTTTATGACCTTCCAGAGTATTTATCAGGGTGCCATCGTGAATATTCCAAAGCCTCACTGTCGTATCAAAACTCGCAGAGGCGAGAGTTTGATTATCGGGACTAAAACTAATATGGTTAACGGTACTGGTATGTCCTTTCAGAGTTTTTAATAATGTAGCATCTGCTGTTTTCCACAAATTGATAAAGCCAGCGGAGCTACAGGAAGCGAGAATTTGACCATCAGGACTAAAACTAACAGTTCTCACCCCACTACGATGAGCCTTAATAGTTTTAATTAAAGTGCTGTGCGTTACATCCCACAACTTGATCGTACCATCTGCACTACCAGAAGCCAAAATCTTGCCATTAGGATGAAAACTCACACTCACAATTCTACCAGTATGTCCTGTCAGGGTTGATATTAATGTAGCTGGTCTAGCATTCCACAGTTTTACTGTCTTATCCTCGCTAGCAGAAGCAAAAATTTTGCCATCGGGACTGAAAGTTACACTTCTGATCGCGCCGCTATGACCGAGGGCGCGATCGCTTTCTCTAACATGATATATTGCTTGTTGCAGTCCCCTCATTACCTGCATTTGTGTATCGTTAGTGGCTGATGGTTCTAATTTTTTCATCTGCTGCGCTGCTTGTAATGCTTTCAACAGTGCGTCAAAAGGATCGGAAACCAAAGCTGCTTTAGAGAATAAAGTTTGCAGGATTACTTGTCGTTCGGCTAGTTCCTGTTGAGCTTTTTTTACTTGTAATTGGATGGAGATTGCTGTGATTACAGAAATTCCCAAAACTACAGAACCCATCGCAATGATTCGGGTAGCCCTGCGCTTGGCTTGAGTAAATTCTACTTTTGCTTGTTGTTGAGCCGAAACTAAGGTATGATTCGCCTTAGCTAATATCTGACCTTCTTCTTCTTTAACAGCTAAAGCCTGTTGAACTTCTCGCTTATCAAAATCTTGGCTAGCGGCTAAGAAACGATAATCGAGCGGACTTAAACTTTGATTAGTTGACCACGAAAGTGCATCTTGCAAGGCTTTTCCTCGCAACAGCCGCGATTCATCCTGATAGTTGGAAGCTACCCAAGCATTAAAAGCCTCGAAGTAAGGGCGCAGCTTTTCTAATTGTTTTTCTACCCACTTTTGATTAAAAATTTGCTCGTAAATCCGGTTGTAAACTTTTAATTTTGCCTGCTGTTGCAGGACTAAACCTGACAGTCGCAATTCTGTTTGTTCGGGACTGCCATCAGCAAGAACCTCCCCCAGCCCCTCCTTGTTAAGAGGGGGAGCAAGAGCGACTATTTCTGTCTGAGTAAGGGGTGCAGCAGCATTTAGCCCCCCTGTGTTCAGGGGGGGTTGGGGGGGGTTCGCGGATTCCAAAATTTGCTGATATAACCCCAACAACTGCCCGGCTTTTTGCTGATTTCTCAGGATGCGATCGCGAATTGTCTTTAAATGTTCAGGTTCATCTTGGGATTCCCAATTTTCAATAATTCGCGACTTCACCACCTGTTCAACCGATGGGGAATTTCCCAATGCTGATGCTTCAATTATCAGCTTGCACAGCTTTTGGGTGAGAAAAGGTTGTCCGCCTGTCGAGTCTAGAATTTGTGCGATCGCTTCTTGGGGATTGCTCACCTTTCCCGTCAACCCATCGGTTAACGGTTGGACTTCGTGAAGTTGGAAGCCATTGAGTGCGATCGCTCTACCAATATTAAATGGTGTTTGGGTTTTATCCGCAATCAAATCCGAAGGAGTCGCCACTCCCAACAAAGCAAATGTGAGACGCTGATATTTTGGCACATCCACTCGTCGGTTATAGAAAAACCGAATTAAAGCAAAAAAATTATCCAGGGAAAAAGTTAGGCTCAAAACACTGTCAATTTCATCTACAAAAATCACAATATTTTGTTCAAGTTCTACTAATAAAACTTCCTCAACAAACAAACTAAACCGCTGCACCGGTGACAAGAATTCCCGCTGCTCTTTCCACCAAGCCCGCCATTGAAATTTCTTGCCAAGCTGATAGCTGCTTACCAGAGATTGGACAAGTCCGGCGTACCACTTTTCTGCCGTTACATCTTCCTTGCCAATTCCGGTTAGGTCAATAAAAGCACAGAGAAACCCTTCCGCTTGCAGTCTTTGCATCGTCCGCACCCGCAAACTAGATTTGCCCATTTGCCGCGAATTCAGCACGTAACAAAACTCACCCGCTTTTAAATTTTCGTAAAAGTCCAAGTCTGCTTGCCGCATCACGTAACTCGACGCATCTGCTGGGAGACTCCCGCCAATCTGATATTCATAAGTAACTGGAATTTTTTTCATCGCCCGCACCACAATTGAGCCTTGATTATACGATCGCCAACCTGACTGTGTAGAGATTTACCAAACAACCTGACTTTTACTGATTTTTAGGACTTACGAATCGGTGGTCAGAAACCTGGTTTTTTACGAAAAGAGGCGTTGTAGCCAACAGATTAGGTCAAAAACCCGGTTTCTTTGGTCTAATGCCTGAGTCCTGATTTTTATGATGCTTTGTCAGGCTGCACCTGATTTTTCCCTATAAATTCAGATATTCAAGCTATCGATCGACTCTTATAATACCTGATTTTATCACCCTTGCGGTTCAGGAGTTTTAGCAAGAAACTGATAACAGGAAGTGAAAAGTACAGCAAACAAATACCAACGGCCAGCATTACTTCTAAATAAATCTATTAATTTGAAATACAAAGGAACAACTGAAATGGCAACTATCTACGGTACTGAATTGAATGACAACGGTCTCGGTCTCAACGCCAAACCCGAGCTAGTTGGAACTAATGAAGCTGACACAATCTATGGCAAAGCAGGCGACGACGTATTGTGGGGTCTGGGTGGAAATGACTTGCTGTATGGCGGTGCTGGCTGGGACGAGCTGTATGGCGGTTCTGGCAATGACAAATTGTACAGCAACGGTGATGGGGGTTGGATGTTCGCCGGTTCTGGTAACGACAGTCTCACGGGCGGTACTGGTTTTGATTACCTTGATGGTGCCAGTGATGGAACAGGCAACGGCATCGCGAGTGGTACAGAATTCGATACGCTCACTGGAGGTCTCGGAGGGGATCGATTTGTACTCGGCGACTTCAGCGGTGTTTACTACCTTGGAAATGGTTATGCCACAATTACGGACTTCAGCTTAGCCCAAGGTGACATAATCCAAATCAAAGGCAAGTTTGCAGACGGTTACTCAGTTGGGTTGGGCAACTGGGGAGGTGCTGCTACGCAAGACACTGGTATCTTTTTCAATAATAATTTAATTGGTGTTGTGCAAGACCAGAACATTATAAATCTCAGCCGCGATCAGGTCTTCGCTCCTCCATTTCCCCCTGTTCCCTGATTTTATTCCCATTGTATCTCTCATCTTTAATGCTAAATAGCTTTGCGCGATCGCTCGAGTCAGTTTACAAAAAACTGAGGGCGATCGCGCGAGTTTTTTATTGACGCTATCTGCTGGATACTCTCGCATCGGATGCCAGCACTAAAACCTCGGCTTGATTGTACGATCGCAAACCTGACTGTGTAGAGATTTACCAAAAAACCTGACTTTTTCTGATTTTGATCGGGATGCACCTGATTTTTTCCTATAAATTCCGACTCTCCAGCTATTTATCAGTTCCTATAATACCTGATTTTATCACCCTTGCGGTTCTGGAGTTTTAGCAAGAAACTGATAACAGGAAGTGAAAAGGGCAGCAAACAAATACCAACTGCCAGCATTACTTCTAAATAAATCTATTAATTTGAAATACAAAGGAACAACTGAAATGGCAAATATCAACGGTACTCAATTCAATGACAACAATACTGTCAACGGCGGTCCATTTCGCCCATCATTAGTGGGAACCGATGGGCAATGGGAGCAAAGTCCGAATGGGCCAGTATTAACGCTTGGCAACGATCAAATCCACGGACTTGAAGGGCATGACATCATTTACGGTCGTGGAGGGAACGATTACTTATACGGCGACAGCGGTAACGATACCATCTACGGTGGTGATGGCAGCAACGGCGGCACCAACTTCAATAACGACGACAACCTGTACGGTGGCCTTGGCAACGACTACCTGTACGGCGAGACTGGCAACGACTACCTGGATGGCGGGAGTGGCAACGACAACCTGGATGGCGGCACTGGCAACGACAATTTGTGGGGCGAGGGTGGCAACGACAGTCTCACAGGCGGTAGTGGCAATGATTACCTTAACGGTTTCAGCAACGGCACCGAATTTGATACCCTCACAGGCGGCGCTAACGCGGACAAGTTCGTGCTGGGCGCGCAAGGACACTACAATTTCTACACCGGAACTGGTTTCGCCTTAATTAAAGACTTTAACTCATCAGAAGGCGATAAAATCGCACTCTTTCAGACTCTAGATCAATACAATCTGGTGTCTGGAAACTTCGGGTATGGCACCCCTGCTCTAGATACTAAGATATTTTTCGGAAATGATCAAATTGGTCTGGTGCAAGACATCTCCAATTTCACAGCAACGGACTTCATCCTTGGCGATCCGTTTCCTCAGTAAGCTGATAACCCTCTGCCTGGTTCAACTTAGCCGTAGTATTTGACGGCGCTACAAAAGTTATGGCAGAGGGAATAAATCAAGTTTTAACGATGCCGAGCAATGTAGGAGCGATCGCACAGGTCGCTCAATCTCTACGTCCTAATTTTGAACAACCAGGAGCAACTGAAATGACAATTATTAATGGAACCACTTTCAATGACGACGGTACTTTCAACAACGGTCAATTCCGACCCAAGTTAGTTGGTAACGATCCTGAATGGATGCAAGGCCCCAATGGCCCTGTATTAACGCTAGGAAATGACACAATCTATGGCTATGCAGGCAACGACATATTGTCGGGTCTTGGTGGAAATGACTATCTAGATGGTGGGGTTAACAACGACGTTCTTGATGGTGGCGCTGGTAATGACACTTTATCTGGCGGCGATGGCTACGATTATCTAGTTGGCGGCCTTGGTAACGATTCTCTAGTTGGCGGTAATTTAGACGATGCTTTACTTGGCGGTACGGGCAACGACACTCTCTTAGGTGGAAGCGGTAACGATAAACTTACTGGTTACGGCTTTGGGCAAAATGAATTCGACATCCTCACGGGTGGCAATGAAAAGGATACCTTCGTGTTGGGTGACCTACAGAGCAATAGCGTTTACTACCTCGGAAATGGCTACGCCACAATTACGGACTTTAGTTTAGCTCAAACCGATAAAATCCAAATCAAAAGCCTTTTCACAGATGGTTACGCGCTTGGGCTTGGCAACTGGGGAGGTGGCAATGCCCAAGACACTGGAATCTTCTACAAGGGTGATTTGATTGGTGTTGTGCAAGACCAAAATATTACCAATGTCAACTCAAATCAGGTGTTTATGACCGCTAGCTAATTAATTGCCTAATCGAGACAGGGCGATCGCTCGAGTCAGTCTACAAAGAACTGAGGGCGATCGTCCGAGTCTTTTATTGACGCTGTGTGGTGGATACTTCCGTATCATTGCCAGCACCCAAATCAACGATCGGGAAAATTCAACTGTTATTTTGTCAAGTTATCTGAACTGTAAATAGTCAAGGAGAGCGCAAAATGAACTTGCAAACTACATATTTTAGATACTCTCTCTTGTTATCATGTATGCTTTTTATATGTCTTGCGCCTTTTAGTTGGCTCGCATCCCTGTTTGTACCTGGCGTTTGGAATAAAGGGGTGGGAATTTATTCCATATTTTTTGTTTTACTACTAAACTTGGCTGTTACTACTGCTTTGGTTTTTTACTATAGGGTATCTGTCAATTCTCGCGGAATAAAATGTACTAATTTTTGGGGAAAACTTCATTTTGTAGAATGGTCAACCATTCGTGGTGCAAGGTTTTATAGTGGATATTGGGCATCAGGATTAAAGTTTATCTTAGTATCGAGCACCCAACTCTCAAAAGATTTATGGTTGCCATTATTCCTCAATAATATGTCTCATTTTGAACAGTTGGTTTCAAAATATGCGGGTACAAACAATCCACTTGTTAAGCGGTTACATGAACGAAACACCCCTACTTATCGGTTAAAGGAAGCCGAAGCTCAAATTAAATTAGCGTGGCAAGCAGGAATAATATCCGCTACTCTAACTCTGATATTTGTACTCTTCTCCTTAGCAGGATACAACTTTACGGGGTTGATAGACGCCTCAGCACTTATAGATGTTTGTCTGATGTTTGGTCTATCATTTGGTATTTATAAAAAAAGCCGAATCGCTGCTGTACTCATGCTGGTTTATTTTGCCTTGAATCAAGCTTGGATTATAATCGTACTCAAAAGATTTCCAGGGCTTATATCATGGATTTTTCTGATCTTATTCTTAAGAGGTGTCCCAGGTACTTTTACTTATCGAAAACTGTCAAAATCTTAGTTAACGGTATGCTGATGCTATGTTTAACGTTAAGCTGACGCTTTACTTTTCAACCTAAAACACGGCAGAAATACTCGCGGTACAAATTGCAACGCGGCATGACATAATTGTTTTGCCGCCGCACAATTCCCATGCTGTGCAATTTGTAAATTTGCATTGAATCTAATTCAACTGATTCGGCAGAGTTAACAACTTTTTTCAAAGCCAAAGCTAATTCGGGATTGTGTTGCAGTATTTCTAAATGCTTCCGTAAATGACTGCTGTAAATTCCCGATTCTGAGGCCGCATTTTCTAATAGCTGAGTTAAGGAGATTTTGCCACAACTAATTTCATACATTGCCAATCTTACTAAATAAGGATGCCCGCCGATCGCACTTATTAACTCTTGCAATTGCCTCTCATCCCACTGCAAGCCGTGCACGCGAGCTAAATCGTGAATTTGCGGCTTTTCAAACTCCAGCAACTCAACCGGCACCCCCGCATTAAACGGAGATTGATTCATGTCCAAAGGAATATAAACTTCGGTAGAATGCGCCATTACCAACCGCAGTTTTTTCCAGATGTCGGAAATCTTGGCTTTTTCGTGCCAGCTTCGCAGCATCCCCAAAAAGTCTTCAACTACTTCGGTGTAGGGAAATAGGCGATCGACTTCATCCAACCCCAAAACTAGAGGCGCTGATGTTTCTGCTAGCAAATACTCTTCAAAGTAAACCGTACAGTTATCGTTGCTGCCCAAAATATCTGTATCCCAATATTCGTTTAACTTGTTTTCTAGCTTTAGCTGTCGGCTTACCATCAAACACAGCCAGCGCAGAAATTTATCCAAATTTGTTAATATTCCTCGGTCTGCAGCCCTCAAATCGATATAAACTGCATGATAGTTTTCCCGATCGCCATGAGCTAAAATTCTGGTCATCAATGAAGTTTTGCCCATCATTTCCGGTGCTTTGATCCGAATCAGCGAACCGGGTTTCACAACTGTCTCACAGCACAAAGATTCAATGTGGCAACGCTCTACATAAAAAGGAGAATCTAATGATACCGAACCTTCGGGAAATTGCAAATTTGCGGTCGCCTTCAGTGTGTGCGAGGGCGGATTTGTGTTAGTAGATTGACGTAATTCTGGGGAGGCAAATCTCCTTAGAGCTTCTTTGAAATTCTTCTTAGTTATTTTTTCTCCTAAGGCTTCTGAAAGCTTGTGCCACAATTTGTTACCGACATCTTTGTTGAGGTATTCAGCACTGTAGCCGTAAGTTTTGGCGATTTCCTCGTAACTTTTGCCTTCCCAAGAACCTTGAAGGACTTTGATTTCGATGTCGCTGAGATATTTGCCGGTGTTTTGAGAAAAAATGCGATCGGCAGATTCTTTGGTTTGGCTCCAAGAAAAGTCTAATTCTGAGTTCATGGGCTTCGCCGGTGAGTACGTATATACGTAAAAGTATGCAGACTTTTACAAGAGATATATTGTTCCTGCATGGATAAGCCACCCTGACTTTTCCCTATCTTAACTGATTGAACCTGAGTTTTTACTGTCAGTCCTTGTTGAAACACATGATTTTACTCCCCTGGTCGGTTTTATGCTGGGAAAATAAACTGGTTTAGAAGCAAGTGGATTGCCGATCGCCCGATCGCAATTATCGCAGGACTTACGCAACGGGCATAAATTTATAGGGCGATTATTGAGAATTTAGGGATAGTAGAGCACCTTACTAAGGGTGACACGCGGCGAGAGTCCTATGTCGATCGCCTCACCAACCATAGCCGAACCTCGCAAACACTAGGGTATAAGGAGAAAAATTATGGCTGCTACGATTACCGTTAATAGCACAGATGACTCGAATATCAGAAATGCCGTCCTCACCCTCAGAGAGGCAATTCTGGTTGCGAATGGCACTCTGAATTTTGCTGCTTTGACAGTGGCAGAAAAAGCACAGATTAACGGTACTGTCGGTATTGGGGCCGATCGCGACACGATCGCCTTTAATATCGGGGCGATCGGTTCTCAGCAATTAATTCAGCCTTTATCCGCACTGCCGCCGATCTCCGATCCAGCGATCGTCGATGGTTGGAGTCAAGGCGGCGCGGGCTATAACGGTTTGCCACTGGTGGAACTCAGCGGCAACCTCGCAGGAGTAGGGATTGTCGGACTTGATATCACTGCTGGGAACAGTACCGTGCAAGGTTTAGCGATCGACAGATTTGACTTGGCAGGTATCCGCTTGCAAACCAATGGCGGCAACGCGATGGTCAGCAACCACATCGGCACCGATCTTGCGGGTACGGTCGATCGGGGCAACCGCAGGGGGATCTGGATCGATGGCGTTCCAGATAATCGGATCGAGAACAACTTAATCTCTGGCAACAACACTCTTGGTGTCGGGCTTGGCATCGAGATTTCCGGCATCGCTGCGCGCAACAACCAAGTAATCCGCAACCGTATCGGCACTGATGTTACTGGTACTGTTGCGATCGGCAACTACGCTGGCATCAGCATCCGCAATGCGCCTGAAAACTTGATTCAGGACAACCTGATTTCTGGCAATGGGGGCATCGGTAGCGGAATTTTGATTAACGGCCCAACTGCCAATCAAAATCGAGTTGTCGGCAACCTCATCGGCACTGATATCACGGGTAATGTAGCGCTAGGAAACACTATCTATGGCATCTCTATTGGCAGCGCTTCTAACAATATTATCGGCGGAACGACGCCTCAAGAACGCAATATCATTTCTGGCAGTCAGACTGCGGGTATTGCTTTTCTAAAAGCGCCTGGTTCAGCCGCTGTACCTGCGACAAACCGAGTTGTCGGCAACTATATCGGCACAAATATCAGCGGTACTGCCGCTTTGGGAAATCCGATCGGCGTCTTTATCGGTGTTGGCGAAAGCAACATCATCGGCGGCACGACACCGCAAGAAGGCAATGTCATTTCCGGGAATCAACTCGGCGTCTATCTTAATAGCAACGAGGTCACTAACAACCGCGTTATCGGCAATTATATCGGCACGCAAGCTGACGGCAACACTCCTTTACCCAATACTTTGTACAGCAACGTCGTAGCTTTAGATGCTGGTGTGAATAACCGCATCGGCGGTACCGCAGCAGGGGAAGGCAACACGATCGCATTTAGCGGTAGCAGCGGCATTCAAGTGACTGGTGGCAACGGTTTGGCAATTTTAGGCAATTCTATCTTTTCTAATAATGGTTTAGGCATCGATCTCGATAACGATGCCGATCAACTAACTACCGACGGCGTTACCCCAAACGACTTGGGAGACGGGGATACAGGCGGAAACGGCTTGCAAAATTTCCCGGTGTTAACCTCGGCAACTGCTAGCAACGGCAACATTACCCTTAGCGGCACTCTCAACAGCATTCCCAGTACGACTTTCCGCGTCGAATTTTTTGACAATACTGCCTTAGATCCCAGCGGTAACGGCGAAGGGCAAACTTATCTCAACTTTGTTAATGTCACGACTGATGCTGCTGGCAATGCTAATTTTACATCGCCGCCTTTAACTGCAACAGGGGCGATCGTCACTACTGCTACTAACTTAACAACTAACGATACTTCGGAATTTTCTCAACCTTCCCCCGGCTTACTGCAATTTAGCAATCCCGCTTACACGGTGAATGAAGACGGCACAGTTGTAGGTACTGCAATTACCGTCAATCGCATCGGTGGTAATAAAGGTGCTGTTGGGGCAACGCTGACGCTGACGGATGGTACTGCTGTTGCTGCTGACTACACCAATACGCCGATCGCAATTAACTTTGCCGCGGGCGATACCACACCAAAAATTGTTACTATTCCGATCGCCGATGACGCGATCGACGAAGCTGACGAAACGGTTAATTTATCTCTAACTAATCCAACGGGAAATGCTACAGTTGGCGATCTATACAACAATGCAGTTTTGACAATTGCAGATAACGATAACCCTCCAACTGTCAGCATCGCCCCCGCCACGATTAACCAACCTGAAGGCAATACAGGCACAACTACGTACAACTACACCGTTAGCCTCTCCAATGCTTCTGGTTTGCCCATTACTGTTAACTACAAGACAGATGACGGTACTGCTACTACGGGCGATCTCGACTACGAAGATAATGACGGTAATCTCATCTTTAATTCGTCAGAAGCGCTAACAAAAACGATCGCTGTAATTGTTAACGGCGACAACAAATTTGAGGCGAATGAAACTTTCAGCGTTACCCTCAACAACGCCACCAACGCCACCAACGCCACCATCGATCCCGCCGCCAACCAAAGTACGGGCATCATTCTCAATGAAGATAGTGATGACTCTCCCACTCCAACTCCCACACCAACACCAACACCAACTCCGACAGAAACGCCTACACCGACACCAACTCCGACACCAACTCCGACAGAAACACCAACGCCAACTCCCACAGAAACTCCGACACCAACTCCGACAGAAACACCAACGCCAACTCCCACAGAAACTCCG
>JAUBOM010000165.1:0-13490 GCA_036700245.1 Microcoleus vaginatus BM001213989 | reverse complement strand
AATTTTCTTGTGGAACAGGCCGGAAAGCCTGTTCATAAAAAGCTTATTGAGAATGGTGCAACATCTCAGTGTAAATCAAAACTCCCCTGTCCACTCCCAACAATGGAGTTTCCAGCAATCTCCTGCAACCGCAACAGCCGCTACCATATCTGAACTGGGAAATAATTCAATTAAAGACCATTTCAATGCTTCTTCGGGGTTTCCTTCAACATTTAACAGCGCTGCTGGTTCTCCTGGTGCGAGGCTGACATCAAACTGATTCAGGGGAATAGAAAGTCCTTTTCCGACTGCTTTAATGTAGGCTTCTTTGCGAGTCCAGCAGGTAAAAAAAGCTGTGGCTTGGAGATGTTCAGGGAGCGAACGCAACACAGAATTTTCTAAGGGTGAAAAAAATTTTTCAGCAATCTCCATACAAGAAAGATTGGGATTTATGCCTTCAATATCCACACCAATATCTCGATTTGTGGTAATAGCAATTAGAGCCATTCCCCGAGAGTGAGACAAATTGAAACGCAGGGTATTTCCACCTTGGGCGACGATGAGAGAAGGTTTGCCGTAGGGATTGTAGTCAAAGCGCAAAATGTGAGAACTTATGTTAAGATAGCGACTCAGAATGGCTCTCAGCGCGCCACGACTCACAATAAATTGCGATCGATCTTTTGGAAACCGAAAACGATCGGCTTTTGTCCGCTCGTCGGTAGAGAGAGTTTGTTGTAAACTCTGCAAGCAAGATTCTGTTTGAGCCAGAGAGACGCGCCAAACATGAACTTCGCCCAGATCCAATGTCAAATCTAGCGGTGGGGAATTCCACGAAGGAACAACAGCAATCATATATTTACCCTACCTTATCCAAAGCTCCCACGTACCAAATTACCGCTCTTCTTCTTAATCTTCTTTCTCTTCCTTCGCGCCCTTCGCGACTTCGCGGTTCGTTAAATAAGCCCCAATTCCAACAGTCAATCTATTTTAGATTTTAGATTATTGCTTGATTGTCAATAAATCCAAGTTTGCACAACCTTACCCACTAATTGCTGTCCCAACCAAGGCGTATTTGCCGATCGCGACTTCAGACTATGCGCGTCAACAGTCCAACTCATATCCGGGTCGAACAGAATCAGCTCAGCAGAGACACCTGGTGCAACCGTGGCGCAGGTTTGCCCGAGACAAACGGCAGGCCCGGCGCTCAAAACTCGCCACAGTTCTAAAGCCGAAAATTCGCCGGTTTCTACCAGTCCGTGCCACAGTAAAGGCAAAGCTAATTCCAAACCGATCGCCCCGGGCGGACTATCAGCAAAAGCCACAGTTTTCTCCTCATAAGTATGCGGGTTGTGGTCGATCGCGATCGCATCAATTACCCCATCTTTCACAGCTTGAATCAGCGCTAATTGGTCGCTGAGATTGCCCAACGGCGGTTCTAGGTGTAAATTCGGATCGTAGGCCAACGAAGCAGTCAGAGCATTTTTCCCGCCGGAATCTTTAGAGTTTCCTGAAATTGCCCCGACATTCAACAGCAAGTGCATCCAAGTCACACTCGCAGTCACCGGCAAACCCCGCGCCTTCGCATCTCGAATCAATTCCACACTGCGCGCCGTAGAAACCCGCATAATGTGAACCGGAGTACCCGCAGATGCCACCAACTCAAGCAAAGCCGCCAAAGCCGAAGTTTCCGCACTCGCCGGAATTCCTGGCAAACCTAAGCGCACCGACACCGCACCCTCCCGCGCCGCGCCCTTTCCTGCTAAAGTTCGATCGCACGGCCACAAAGCCACAGACTTGCCCAAAGGCTGGATATACTCAAGCAAACGCCTCACCAGAGCCGGATTAGACAGCGGCAAACCGTCCGCAAAACCCACCACCGCAGAGGAGACCAGCTCGCCCAACTCAGCCATCTGCTGCCCTTTAACGCCCGCTGTCAGCGCACCCCAAAAATACAAGCGGGGCCCCCCGGGCGACAAATTGCGGATATGTTGCTGCAACAATGCTAAACCGGCCAAATTGTCAACAGGCGGCGAGGTATCCGGCAAAATCGCCAGCCGCGTAAAACCGCCGGCCGCCGCAGCCTGCATCAAGGATTCCAGGGTTTCTCGATCCTCAAAACCCGGTTCTCCGCTGTGGCTGTAGAT
Source organism: Microcoleus vaginatus BM001213989 (assembly GCA_036700245.1). Taxonomy (GTDB): domain Bacteria; phylum Cyanobacteriota; class Cyanobacteriia; order Cyanobacteriales; family Microcoleaceae; genus Microcoleus. Next base: position 11,367 of record JAUBOM010000165.1, on the reverse strand, counting down.
ATCAGTTAACCCCGGCCCCAAAATCAGTCCCTGGCAATCCCGCACTTCCGTGTCAGCGGGAAACTCAGCTATTTTTTCCTCAACTGCTTTGATATTACCTTCAGCAATTAGAATATCAGCGATGCGATCGCTCTCTGAAACTGGATCTAGCACTCGTACATTTTGTAGCAGTTCGCGGCTCATATAACAGAAGGAAGAAGGAAGAAGGAAGAAGGAGGAAGGAAGAAGGAAGTACGAACCGCGAAGACGCGAAGGACACGAAGGAAGAAGTAAGAAGGAAGAAGTCCGATGGAAGTCGGAATAAAATCTACGGTTTCAGCAATTAAGAACTTCCTAACCATCGGGCGCGGTTGTTATCAACTTTTAAACTTTTTTCAGGCGGGCGAAGGGTAGGGGAGAGTATGCCGGCCCCACTCTTCGGGTGCGGGCCGATCGCCTTACTGATTACAGTGCTCCTGCGGCTGTTTGGTCAAAAACGCTGCCGCTCAAATGAGTTGTGACATTCATCGCTTGTAATACCGGCAAACCATCGGGGCCGTGGGGATAATCTATCACGCTAACGGCTCCGTTTCCTTGTTTGAATTTCCAGAAATGTTCGGGTTTCAAACCGAATAGGTGGCAGAGAATAGCTTTGTTAATGGCATCGTGAGCAACTACAATCCCAGTACCCGAAACAGATTGTACAATTTCTCGCCAAGATGCGATCGCCCGAGTCCAAACGTGCTGCAAATTCTCTCCTTCGGGCATTTGCACTGTCTCTGGAGATGTTTTCCATTCTTCGAGCAAACCCGGATAAGATTCTTCTATTTCTGATTCAAACTTTCCTTCCCAAAGTCCGTGGCTGATTTCTCTCAACTCGTCGCGGAGTTCCAGTTGCAAATCGCCGTGATATTTAAGAATAATTTCCGCAGTTTCTTTCGGGCGCAGCATCGAACTGCTGATCGCAAAATCTAATTTTACATCCTTGAGAAATTCTGCTGCCCGCCGGGATTGTTCGCGGCCGTTATCGTTGAGAGGCACGTCAATTTGCCCCTGAAATTTACCTGCTTTATTCCAGTCTGTTTCGCCGTGACGCACCAGCAACAAGCGCGGGCCCCGGTGTCCGTCCCTCGGTTTGGGAAAAATTTCCCCCGTATGGGCAGTTAAATTTAGCGATTCTAATTGAACTGCAAATTTCTTTTTCGGATCTGCTTGCTCATCGGTGGTAACAGGGGAAGTTCCAAAATTAATGACACTAATTCCGCAATTTGACTGTTGAATCGATTGATAGTAATCCGGGGAAATTTCCGATGCTGTAGCGATGAGCGCGCGGTTAATTCCGTTGTGACCTACTACTAGAATTGTTCCGTCCCGGTGGCGCGATATAATTTCTTTCCAAAACTGTCGGGCGCTAGCAAAAATGGCTAATACCGGGAAGTGTTCGATTTCTCCGTCAGCAGATGGCAGTTTCATGGAAAATTTGTCTGGCTGTTTTTGCCACTGCTGATATGCTTCGGGGAATTTGTCGATCGCATCTTGCCGCAGCATTCCTTCCCACAGAGGCAAATCGATTTCCATCAATTGATCGGTTGGGTGGAGTTGTGGCGGATTTGTCAAGCACTTGAGGATGATTTCGGCTGTTTCTTTGGCTCGTTGCAGGGGACTGGTATAAGCCGCATCAAAGACGATACTGCTGAGTGTGTCGCCTACTTGCAGGGCGGCGCTGCGGCCTGCTTCTGTCAAAATCGATTTATCCAGGCGGCCTTGGATGCGACGTTCTTGATTGTATGTGCTTTTGCCGTGACGGACTAAGATAATGCGAGTCATTCGATTTTAGATTTTAGATTTTAGATTTTAGATTTAGCTTGCTACCCTGCGGAGGTTGCGTCCTGCGGATCTTACCTCATACATCGGCTTATGCGGCACTACTCTTGTAGGGTGCGCCACAAGCACTGCTGCGCTCTCGGTGTGAACCTTACGCATACATGGCGGAGGGAGGATTTGTGGCGTAAGTCTTGTTGAGGCGAGTCAAAAAGATGAGCCAGTGAAATTTTACCAGTTGTCGGGATACTCTCGTCTGCAACGACCTATGATTAAAGACGGAAAAGATTTAGCCACGGATTCGCGCGGGACGGAAAAGCAGGAATGACACTGAAGCGGGTGATTTTAGGTATTTTAACGGCGATCGCGATCGCTCTGGTCGGTTTATCTTTAGTTGCTAGTTGGAATCAGCCACAAATTCAAAGCCGGCTGGAACTCTACCAGACAAATTTGCTGCTTCACGCCTCGGAGTGGCAAGGAGAAAATAATCAGAGTGCTAATTTAAGTTCGGCGCGCAACAATATTGTCGGTGCAGATCCTTTAAATACGGCTTTGGCCCAGTATCAAGAAGCGCGACAATCGACTCGCAAAACTCTCGAAACAACTCAAGCACAACTTAAAGAAATTCAGTCTATCATCGCCTCCAAGCCTGATAATAATACTCTGAATTTGGTTCAAGATAAGGCTTTGTCAGAGTCGATAGAGCAAAAGTCAGCGCTGCTAAACGAACTTGACTTGCGCTTAGGAATTTTGCAGGCAAGCAGCGGCAAAACTCAGGCGGCGATCCAAACTTGGAAAAATTTAGTTGAGCGGTACAATACTCAAACTGATTACAACGCTTCGGCGGTAACTGCTAAAGTTTTAACGGGACTTTGGAGCAATCCGGCTCAACTGTTGCCGTATGCCGAGCAGAACATTCAAAAGTCTTTGGATGGCTGGTTTCGCTATCGCGCTCTAGCTCAACTTTACAAGCTGCAAGAACGTTCTAAATATCTGGTGGCGCTGCAAGCAGCAGAGCAAGCAACGGCAGAGCAAGCTGTAGAAAAGTTGGCAATTATAGTTGGCGTTCCGGCGATCTCACTTTGTATTGGCACGGTTTTATTGGTAGGTTTGACCGTGCAGTGGCTGTTGCAGCGGAAGCAGTTAGATACAGAAGGTTCCGGCCCGGTGTTGGCGCGAAATGCGAGCTTGACTTGGGATGTGCCTTGGGATGGTGAAATTGTTTGGCAGGTACTTGTGGTCGGCTTTTTCTTTGTCGGGCAAATCTTGATTCCCGAATTGTTGCTGCCTGTTTCTCTGGCTGTTTTAAAACTCAATCCTGCTACTTTTGACCCGCGCGGCAAGGCTTTTTATACCTTTGCTACTTATTTGTTGCTCTCGGCTGGGGGGCTTTCGGTACTGTATTTTTCGGTCAAGTCTTTTTTGCCTTTGCCTGAAGGTTGGTTTCGGATTAATTGGCGGGGAAGTTGGTTCTTGTGGGGTTTTGGCGGCTATTTTGTTGCTTTGCCTTTGGTAGTTTTGGTGTCGCTGATTAATCAGCAATTTTGGCAGGGACAAGGTGGCAGTAATCCGATTTTGCAGATCGTTCTCGAAGGTAGGGACAACCTGGCTTTGGTGGTGTTTTTCGGCACTGCTGCGATCGCCGCTCCGGTTTTTGAGGAAATTGTGTTTCGGGGCTTTCTGCTGCCTTCTCTGACTCGCTATTTGCCTGTTTGGGGGGCGATCGCAGCTTCTGCTTTCTTGTTTGCAGTGGCTCACTTGAATGTCTCTGAGATTCTGCCTTTGGCGACTTTGGGTGCGGTTTTGGGGTTTGTGTACACGCGATCGCGCAATCTCCTTGCTCCTATGCTTCTCCACAGTCTTTGGAACAGCGGTACTCTCCTGAGTCTGTTTCTTTTGGGCGGCGGCGCGAGTTAATTCTGACGGTTGTTAATAATTGTGAATTAACCTGGTTTTTTTGAGAGCGATCGTCAGGGCGATCGACTCTTGCCAAAAACAGCAGTAGGGTGCTCGGTGCGCCCCTGATATGTAGTTCGGTAAAATAACCGGAATTTCATTAGGGGCGGGTTCACCCTAATCTGTAATATCAGCAACAGATCTAGATCGACGGGCCCCGGTCGCTTATTTTAGCGGAAAAACTTGGTTTAACATGGAAGTAATATCTTGTCCGCTGATGATTGAGAGACTGACCCGGGCGATCGAACCAAAGGGAAGTTGACAATCCGGCTAATTTATAGCTAAATTTTAATTAAGGATGAGGCTTAAACCCAATGAGCAATTTGAACAGCCACAAGTTAGAGGGAACGCCGAGTTGGATGCGTTTCGCACCCTACGCAGCCTTAGGCATTTTAATATTTTCTCTCAATTCAGGCAGCGAACTCAATTATTTCTTGAGAGGCTACTTGGTCATTCTAGAAGCTCAAGTCGGTATAGTTCTGCTGTATTTTGCGATGTCTAAGTTTCGCAAAAACCAAAATAAATGAGTAAAAATTAGTAAGATTACTTAGCTCGCTCGTTAAAGGTCAAGAGTTAAAGGTCGATCGCGGAAGTTAAAATAAAAAAAATGGGGAAAGTAAAAATGGTAAAAGATAAAACCGTAGCAGTTGTGTTAGCTTTATTGGTAGGCCCTTTCGGAATTCACAAATTTTATTTGGGAAATAACTTAGCAGGGGTATTATACTTGCTATTTTCTTTGACCTTAATTCCGTCACTGCTCGCATTTTTCGATTTTCTCGGGCTGCTGCTGATGTCGGAACAAGCTTTTCAGGTACAGTACAATGGCGCAACGTTGCCGTCTGGGTATGTCCTCAGATCGGCAAAAGATGTAACAGGGGCGATCGGCGAATTAAAAAAACTTTACGATCTGGGCGCAATTACGGCCGAGGAATATGAAGAAAAACGCCAAAAACTGCTGCGAGAATTGTAATTAAGAATGAAGAAGGAAGAAGGAAGAAGGAAGAAGGAAGAAGGAAGGAAGGAAGAAGGAAGCCCACTATTAAAAAAGTGGGATTGAAATAAGTGTGAGATCACAGCTATTTAAGGATATAACTACAGTGTCTCAAGATTTATACTGGCTGCGTCAAACTCCAAATTGGGTGTGGTATGCTTTTATTCCCTACTTCGGCGGATTGGCGATCGCCTATGCAGGCCAAAAGTCAAATATTCGCAGTTGGATGGGATGGGGCGTTGCCATTACTTTAGCAGCACTAGCGGTATCTTCTTCAGCTAATTTGGGTACGATCGTTTGGATTGCTCAAATTGTCACTGCTTTTAGTTTGAAAAAGCGCTATCTCATCAAAACCGCACCTAGAGGTTTACTGGTTCCTGCAACTGCAACAAATGCCGAAGAACTGGCAAACGTGCGCGGCAAAATAGATATTAATGAGTGTACCAAAGACGATATGGTCAGAATCTTGGGTTTGCCGATCGTCTACGCCAACGATATTGAATCTTTGCAAAACGAAGGCTACATTTTTACCCACGCCGAAGAGTTATCAGAAATAGCCGGAGTTCCTGAAAGTCACGTCAGACGCATCGCCCCGATGATTTGCTTCAGCTACAATTATCAAAAAGAATCGCAGTTTACTTGGAAACGGTTAAATATTCTTTCGCCGGAAGAGTTAATCGCCAGCGGTTTAGATCGGGTTGTTGCCGAAAAAATAGTTAGAGAAAGGCAGAGAAAAGGCGCTTACAAATCAGTTGTCGAAGTCAAGCGGCGGACGGGACTGCCTTTTGATTCCTACCGCCATATTTGTTAATTTGCAGTTGTTAGCACGAACACCTTATGACAACAAAATTAGAAGTTGACCGACAAAAATTGTATAATACAGATTACCTGAGATGAAGTGAAACCACTGTGGAAAAGTTGCGGGGTCGCGACTATTCAAACATCCACGCTTGAAAATCGGATTGCAGAAATAGAAGATATGGGGCGAAGTGAACGCCGGGGTTGAGAAAGTAATCTGGTGGTAATTCTCCTGGACTTGCTTAAGTGGCAATGTCAACCGCCTCAAAGAATTGGTAGCATCTCTAAAATCTAAAATCTAAAATCTAAAATCTAAAATCGATAGATGGATTGAAACCACTGTGGAAAAGTTGCGGGATCGCGACTATCCAAACATCCACGCTTGAAAATCGGATTGCAGAAATAGAAGACATGGGGCGAAGTGAACGCCCCAGTTGAGGAAGTAATCTGGTGGTAATTCTCCTGGGCTTGCTTAAGTGGCAATTTCAACCGCCTCAAAGAATTGGTAGCATCTCTAAAATCTAAAATCTAAAATCTAAAATCGATTGATTGATTTTCTGCCAGATGAGATGATTCAAGGGTACCATGGCAAAAAAGGTCGATCGCCTCCTGGTAATTGACATTCAATGCACCTACTGGCAAAAAACTCCCCCAGCAGGCGGACTCAGGGAAATTATTAAAAAAAGTATTTATCCTCTTGACATTTATACAGAATAATGATATTAAGATATATTGGTGAAAGGCGTAATTTTCCCTAGAACCAACTCGAATCGGGGGGTACTACCATTTGAGATTTGAGATTTGAGATTTGGGAAGGACTCGTGACGATCGGGGTTTGAAGCTTGCCTACAGTTGCATGATTTTTTAGAACTGGAATAAGTTTTCAAGACTCTCCCTTAAATATCAGTGGTAAGCTATCTGAATTATTATTGAAATGCAAAACGACACAATAGTAGCAGTACCGCTAACATCAAATTATGTCTGACTCTCCTCCACCCCAAATCTCCCCAGAACCCGCACCGTCGAGTGCTGCTACCGAAAACCGCACTGCCAAAACTCGGCAACTGTTGGGCATGAAAGGGGCCGCTAGCGGGGAAACTTCCATCTGGAAGATTCGCTTGCAACTGATGAAACCGATTACCTGGATTCCCCTAATTTGGGGCGTGGTGTGCGGGGCGGCGTCTTCTGGAAACTATGTTTGGAACCTAGAGAATTTCTCGATCGCAGCAGCTTGTATGTTGATGTCAGGGCCGTTGCTGGCAGGGTACACTCAAACTTTGAACGATTTTTACGATCGCGACATCGACGCCATTAACGAGCCCTACCGTCCGATTCCCTCCGGTATCATCTCGATTCCCCAAGTAGTAACGCAAATTTTGGTATTATTAGCCGCTGGCATTGCGGTGGCTTATGCTCTAGACTTGTGGGCGGGTCATGAATTCCCGACAATGACTGTTTTGACTCTCGGCGGCGCGTTTCTAGCTTATATCTACTCTGCGCCCCCGCTGAAACTCAAGCAGAATGGCTGGTTGGGAAATTATGCCCTGGGTGCTAGCTACATTGCCCTGCCTTGGTGGGCTGGTCAAGCTTTGTTTGGTACACTAGATCCCACCATTATGCTCTTGACCCTGTTTTACAGTTTGGCAGGGCTCGGGATTGCGATCGTCAACGATTTCAAAAGTGTTGAAGGCGATCGGCAATTAGGGTTAAAATCTTTGCCAGTGATGTTTGGCATCGGCACCGCAGCTTGGATTTGCGTGTTGATGATCGACATATTTCAAGCTGGGATTGCAGGCTACCTGATCAGCATCCACCAAAACCTTTACGCTGTCATTCTGCTGCTGCTGATAATTCCCCAAATTACTTTTCAGGATATGTACTTTTTGCGCAATCCCCTGGAAAATGATGTTAAATATCAGGCAAGTGCTCAGCCTTTCCTGGTTTTGGGTATGCTGGTAGCAGCCTTGGCACTGGGTCATGCGAGTTAAGCAGAGTTTTGAGGTTTGAGTTAAAAATTTTTTAATTCAAAAAATCTAATTCACTTCTCATAAAAATACCAACCTCTGCAGCGTTAAGAAAAGTTTTGAATTTTGAGTGGCGAATTAAAAAGTTTTTAATTCAAAAAATCTAATTCAAGGCAGCGTGTTATTCAAGAAAAAATGTCGAATTAAAAATTAAGAATTGAAGAAAGCTAGCTTTTTTAATTTTTAATTTTTAATCTGACTTGATGAGGTTTGAAGGTCTGAACGTGGCAGAATTTTTCTCAAATATCAAAGATAAATTGAGCAAAGTCACTAACGCAATAAGCGGTAATTCCGATCGAGAACCGCCTAAGGCTGCGAAGGGTAATAAGCTCAACTCGCCGGAATCGGAGGCGGATTTTTTTACACGGACAAGGGATGAGCGATCCGAGTATGTGGTATCAGAAGATGCTGCACCTCTAGAAGAGTCAGAATATTTAGAGTCAGAATATTTAGAGCCAGAATACGATCGATATCCAATAATTAAGCGCGATTGGGAAGGGTTGAAGCGCTTAATCGCTTGGTTGGAAATTGAACCTCAAGTTACCAGCTTGCAAACCAAGGGAAAAGAATTGTTGCGGCCGGGATTAAGTTTGCTGGGAACTAAATTACCCCAAAAATCGGATAGTAGCGAATTGCTGGCTGATAGCGAATCGCCGAACACCGAAGTGCAGAAAAATACGGAACTACAGGAAAATAGCGCACCGCAGGAAAATACTAAAAAACGCATCTCGCGCCACCCTAGATTTTGGATACGTTTAGGTGTTGCCAGTATAGGCGGGGGCGCTTTAATCTACTGTTTATGGATTTTGTACACCTTAGACAAAGGTTTGCCGGATGTTAACGATTTGTCAGCCTTTAACCGAGACGGAACGCTGACAATTAAGGCGGCAGATAATACGATTTTGTTGCAGTCGGGACCTGCAACTAGAGATAAACTGAAACTTAAAGAAATTCCCGAACTGTTGGTTAAAGCTTTTATTTCCATAGAAGACCGCCGTTTTTACCAACATCGCGGGGTGGATTATCAAGGTATTGTGCGATCGATTGTTTCTAATTTGATAGCGAGAGATTTAGTGCAGGGTGGCAGTACAATTACGCAACAATTGGCTCGCGTTGTTTTTCTCAATCAGGAAAGAAGTATTAGGCGGAAGGTTCGGGAAGCTCTTTTAGCTCAGAAAATAGAGCGGGAGTTGAGTAAAGACCAAGTTTTAGAACGGTATTTAAATCTGGTTTATTTGGGTTCCGATGCCTACGGAGTCGCAGATGCGGCTTTGGTTTTCTTTAGCAAAACAGTCGATAAATTAACTTTGGCAGAGATGGCAACTTTGGCGGGTTTGCCGCCGGCACCGAGCGAATATTCGCCTTTGGTTAATCCAGATATCGCTAAGCAACGCCGCAATCTTGTGCTGCAACAAATGCAGGAAGCGAAGGTAATTACAGAGGCTCAGGCGAAGGAGGCGATGGCGGAACCTATGGCGGTTAAACCAAGTCCGCCGAAGCGATTTAATGTGGCGGCGCCTTATTTTGCTAGTTACATTCGGAAAGAATTGCCGCGCTATATTTCTCAGGATGCTTTGGAAGCTGGCGGTTTGACTGTCGAGACGACGGTGGATTTGAAGTGGCAGAAAATAGCGGAACAGGTGGTTAAAGATGCGATCGAAGTTGATGGCCGCCGTCAGGGTTTTGAACAGGCGGCTTTAGTTTCTATGGACACTAAGACTGGCGAAGTTAAGGCGCTGGTGGGCGGCGGAAATTTTAAGGAAAGTCAGTTTAATCGCGCTACGCAGGCTTTGCGGCAGCCAGGCTCGACGTTTAAAGGGTTGGTTTATGCCGCGGCTATGGCGGCTGGTTTTTCTCCCTATGACGGTTACGAAGACGAACCAATTATTATCGACGGCTATCAACCGAATAATTATGGCAAAAAATTTAGCGGTTGGCGATCGATGTCTGATGCTTTGACGCGTTCGGTGAATGTCGTAGCTGTGAAGGTGTTGATGGATGTGGGGTTTGAACCGACGATAAAATTAGCCCAGGATATGGGTATTAAGTCTAAATTGAGTCCGATTTATTCCCTGGCTTTGGGTTCTTCGGAGGTGAATTTGCTGGAGTTAACCAATGCTTACGGTACTTTAGCATCGCAAGGTAATTTTATTGAAGCCCACGGAATTAAGCGGGTGATTAATCAGCGGGGAGATGTGATTTATCAGGCTAATTTTAAACCGAAGCGGGTTTTGGATAAGGATAGTGCTGCGATTACTACTTGGATGTTGGAGGGTGTTGTGCAAGACGGTACGGGGGGGCCTGCGGCTTTGTCCGATCGCGCTGTAGCGGGCAAAACCGGTACTTCGGAAAATGTCAGGGATTTGTGGTTTATTGGTTACATTCCACAGGTTGTGACTGGCGTTTGGCTGGGGAATGATGACAATTATCCCACCTGGGGAACTAGCGGTACGGCGGCGTATAATTGGCGAGATTTTATGAGTCAAGCTGTTAAGGGAATGCCGGTTGAGAAGTTTCCGAAGTTGCCGGAGTTGGAGGGCCGCAAACGCAGTATTAAGCCCAAACCGGTGCAGCCTAATAGGATTATTCGGGGGATGATTGTGAATGAGGATGGGGCGATCGTCCCTTACAATCCTAATCCTGAACCGAAGTATTACCCACCGCAAGAGCCGGCTTATCAAGAGCCTGCTTATCAAGAACCTGCTTATCAAGAACCTGGATATTAAACGGGTTTTACCAACAATTGCCACCCGTAGGGGCGGGTTTCACCAACAATAATCGCCTAAAACCAATAATCTCATAAACCCCCCCACTCCGGGCGGTAAATCACAATCTACAAATCTAATCTTGCTTTAGCCTCACCATAAAAAAGCCGTCCATTTGATTTCGGTGCGGCCAAACTTTTACCCATCCTTCCGGTGATGGTTGTACGGGTAAATCAATTGTTGGCGGTTCTATTTGCCAGTGAGGATTGCTGTCTAAGAACGATCGAATAACTGTTTCATTTTCCAAGGGATGAATTGTGCAAGTTGCATAAACTAATACGCCGCCGGACTTGACAAATGTCGCTGCATTTGCTAGCAATTCCGATTGCAGTTGAGATTGTTGTTGAATGTTTTCCGGCGTGTGGCGCCAGCGGGCGTCGGCGCGGCGGTGGAGGGTTCCGAGGCCGGAACAAGGTGCGTCTAGTAAAACTCTGTCTGCGAGGTTAACAAACTCTGGGAAATGGCGGCTGTCTCCGGTATGAATTTTAATCGATTTCATCTGGAGTCTGTCTGCATTTTCTTTAAGTTTTTTGAGTCTGCTGGCGGTTTTGTCGCAGGCATAAATTGTGCCTTTATCCTGCATTAATTCGGCGCTGTGGGTGGTTTTTCCCCCGGGCGCGGCGCAGGCGTCGATGATAGTTTCCCCTGGCTGGGGCCCTAGTAAATGGGTGACTAATTGAGCGCTGCTGTCTTGGATTGTCCACCAACCCTCGCTGTATCCCGGGAGGTTTTGAATTGCGCCGATGGTGCCATTTAGTCTTAATGCTTGTGGCAAGTGTGGGATTCTGCTAACGCTGATGTTTTGGGATTTGAAGGCGGTTTCAATTTGGGCGATCGAGCTTTTTAAGGGATTGATTCTCAGGTCAATTGTGGGGGATTGGTTGAACCATTCACATAGTTGTTCTGTTTCGGTTTCGCCTATTTGTTCGAGCCACAATTCTACTAGCCAGTCGGGGAAGCTGTGCAGAATTCCTAGGCGTTGGACTGGGTTTTCGGGTAATTTTAGGGAATTCAAACCCCCCCCAGCCCCCCC
>JAUBOM010000164.1:0-13613 GCA_036700245.1 Microcoleus vaginatus BM001213989 | reverse complement strand
ATTGATTTTAACTATTTTACGCTTATTCGGATATTTACAAAACCGGGATGCTCCCGGATCGGGCCGAGTAGTCAGATTGTAAACCAACCAACCGGTATAACAGAGAAATCGGGTGAGAACTAATACAATAACTGCTTGCAAAATAAAGTTAACGATAGGTTGACGAAAAAACTGAATCAACCTTTGGATCGAAGGATGTTTTAAAAATAAAGAATCTTGCCATGCTGTTTTTTCGCTATCTAATCGCCAATTGAATTTTAGAAACAAAGCGACTGTCATTAAAATAATTACATTCCAGAAGCCAAAGCTAATCATAGGAAATAATTTTAATAGATTTACTCTTTGATGATATCACAACCAGAGATTGTCAACTAAAATTCAGCATTTGAACCTAAAATCTAGACGTTTATTCGGGGTTTCTACCTAACTCTCTTTTCTCTCTTTTCTCTGCGTCCTCTGCGCCCTCTGCGGTTAGAAAAAAAAATCTTATTCACAAACAAAATAGCATTGCCATCTAAAAGCCCGATCGCACTTTTGCGCCTTATAACCCTGTTCACCCCCAAACATATGCGTTACCCTAGTTGACTACAACTTGTACCGCACTCCCCAACTAAATTCATGCTTTCTCGCATCAAAGAAGTAGCCGCCAACCTAGCACCCCGCTTAATCGAAATTCGCCGGCACATCCACTCCCACCCCGAACTCAGCGGCCAAGAATATCAAACCGCCGCCTACGTAGCCGGAGTTCTCGCATCCAGTGGAGTCCGCGCGATCGAAGGAATCGGCAAAACAGGAGTGCTCGGCGAAATCAAAGGCCACAACAGCGAGTCCCGGTGGCTGGCAATTCGCACCGATATGGACGCTTTACCGATTCAAGAACGCACAAACTTAGAATTTGCCTCCCGCAACGAGGGAGTCATGCACGCCTGCGGCCACGACATCCACACCACCGTCGGTTTGGGCGCAGCCATGATATTGTCTCAGCTAGAAGAAAAATTGCCCGGTCACGTCCGCTTCTTGTTTCAGCCTGCAGAAGAGATTGCCCTAGGTGCTCACTGGATGATTAAAGACGGGGCCATGGAAGATGTTGACGCCATCCTCGGAGTGCACGTTTTTCCGACCATTCCCGGCGGTTGCGTCGGTATCCGCCACGGGGCACTGACGGCGGCGGCAGATAACCTAGAATTGATTGTGATGGGCGAATCCGGCCACGGTGCGCGTCCCCACGAGGCGATCGACGCAATTTGGATTGCTTCTCAGATAATTACCACCTTGCAGCAGGCAATTAGCCGCACGCAAAATCCTTTGAGGCCTGTGGTTTTGACGATCGGGCAAATTAACGGCGGACGAGCGCCGAACGTGATTGCCGATCGAGTAAAATTATTGGGAACCGTGCGATCGCTGCATCCGGAAACCCACGAAAACCTGCCGGCTTGGATCGAACAAATTGTCTCCAGCGTTTGCGCGACTTACGGCGCTAAGTACGAACTCACCTACAAGCGCGGCGTGCCCGGAGTCCAAAACGACCCAAAACTCACACAATTAGTCGAAAGTGCGGCTTTAGAAGCTTTAGGTCGATCGCACGTCCAAATTTTACCAGAACCATCCCTCGGCGCGGAAGATTTTTCGATGTACTTAGAACACGCACCCGGAACCATGTTTCGCTTAGGAGTGGGACTGACTGACAAACCCAACTATCCCCTCCATCACCCGCAATTTGAGGTCAATGAAGCCGCCCTCGTGACCGGCGCTGTCACCTTAGCCTATGCCGCCTGCCAATATTGGAAACAGCATCAAGGTTCACGCTAATAGTCTTGGACGTATGGGTGGTCAGCTAACTAACCGTAGGGTACTTAGCGGGAAAAATGTTGAGTTTATGGTAAAAACATTCAGCCCTGACCCACCCTACAATAACTACAATAACTAATGAGAGAAAATTTTATGAACCTAGATTTCGATAAATTCTGGAATGCCTGCAACCCCAGTGAGTCCCTAAAATTAGGCAAGGCCGAAGATCGGCGGTATTACATTGATTTTTCTAAGGTGCGTGGCGAGAAAATTATTGACGTACTCAAACGGACAATTAGCCGATCGCCATCAGATAAACCGACTTGCCAATTATTTACCGGACATATTGGTTGCGGCAAGTCTACTGAATTATCGCGAGTGCAAAAAGAGTTGACAGATCAGGGATTTCATGTAGTTTACTTCGAGTCAACACAAGACCTCGATGAAATGGATCTCGATTTGACGGATATCATGTTAGCGATCGCCCGGCGAGTCAGCCAAAGCTTAGAAGAGGGCGACATTTCCTTGCAGCCCCAGGGTTTTAAAGAATTCTTAAAAAATAGTTGGAATTTTTTACAAACCCCTGTGACTTTAGAAGCTGAAGGAGAACTTTTTGGCAGCAAATATAAGGGCAATACAGACGGAAATCTGGAAGTTTCCCTGCCTTTAGGCATCGCCAAAATTACTGCCAGAATCAAAAGTAATCCCGACTTGCGCTCTAAACTGAGACAGTACATGGAACCGCAAGCTAATAAAATGTTAGAACTGATTAATCAAGAAATTATTGATGTAGCAATTAATCAGCTAAAGCAGCGGGGTAAAAAAGGATTGGTGGTGATTGTTGACAACTTAGACCGCATAGTTTTTCGACCCAATGCAGCGGGGCGACTGTTGCCAGAATATATTTTTCTTGACCGGGGCGATCAGTTGCGGCAACTGAATTGCCATTTAGTTTATACCCTGCCGCTGGGATTGATTTTTGGTAATGAAAGTGAAATTTTGAAAAATCGCTTGGGGGGCGGAGTTAACCCGGAAGTTTTGCCGATGGTACCAGTAAAGAATAGAGACGGTAGCGAATGTGTTGAGGGGATGAATTTGCTGCGGCGCATGGTGATGTCGCGGGCTTTCCCTGATGTGCCAACCGAGGAACATATCACATTAATTACCGAAGTTTTTGACAGTCCTGAAACTTTAGATGAATTGTGCCGAGTCAGCGGAGGTCATCTGCGAAACTTGATGGGGATGCTGTTTGGTTGCTTGCAGCAAGAAGACCCTCCTATTTCGCAAAATGTGTTGAAATCAGTGATTCGCAGTGCCCGCGACAGTCTGAGTCGCGGCATTGATAATGATGAGTGGGAATTACTCTTTAAGGTGGTGAAAGAACAAAGCATTAAGGGAGATAAAGAATACCAAGATTTGCTGCGAAACCTGTGGGTTTTTGAATATGTAGACCCTCAAGGAATTTGGTTTGCGTTGAATCCGCTGTTGATGGAAAATGACAAATTTAAGCTGTGGCAGCAGCAAAATTATTGAGATTATGGTAAACTCAAATCTAGCCGAAGATATTGCAGCAGAAAATGAGCGATCGCTCTCTACTCTGGTACGGACTATCGCCCGCTTTCAAGGAAAATTTTCTTTAACTTTAGTGCGCTGCAATTATGCTAGCTTGCGTTTTGCAATGCTGGAAAAAATGCGCGATCGCTCTACTGTTGAATATCAAGAATTAGCTCTCGAACCTGCTACCAAAACACTTTATCAAACCATTCTCAATGCCGTCCAAGAGCAACCGCCGAAAGCTTTAATAGTTTTCGGTATCGAATCGGTGGTTGCTCTTGATGACCTGTTAGCGGGGGCTAATAGAGCGCGAGATCAATTCAAGCAAAATTTTGCTTTTCCTTTGATATTATGGGTTACGGATTCCGTACTGTCTAAATTCAGGCGATCGGCGAGTGATTTGAAGTCTTGGGTTCCTGCTCCAATTCAGTTTACCATGCCGCCAGATGATTTGATGAATTTGTTGTGGCAAAAAGCAGAGCAAGCTTTTGCTAATGTTGAGAATTTCAAATTAGATGACTGTAAAATTGAGTCCCTGAGGAATGACCTCTCAAGTTTGGGAGAAACATTAAACCCAGAATTGCACGCAAGTTGGCTATTTATTGGGGGTTTAGTTGCATTTCATACAAATAAAATAAATTTAGCGATCGAACATTATGAGGAAAGTTTGACATTTTGGCAGCAAAATCGCCACTTAGAAAGGCAAGGAATAGTCTGCCATAAAATTGCTCAAGCTTACAACCGCCAAGCTGAATTGCACCGGGCTGGAAGTCAGGATTATTGGCAAAAATCTAGAAAGTATTTGCAGCAATCTCTGGAGAGTTTTGAGCAAGCACAACGAAATGATTTAGCGGCTAAATGTATTAGCGAACTTGGCGAAGTGCTGCGACTTTTACAAGCTTGGGAAGAGTTGCAAAGTTTAGCAGTCAAAGCCTTAGAAATGCACAAAAATTGTGGCACTTCGAGTCAAGTAGCTGGAGATTACGGCTTTTTGGCTGAGGTAGCGCTGCAACGTTATGAGTGGGAAAAAGCTTGCGAATTAGCTAAATCAGCACTGTCTGTTTTAGAACAAGCAGAAGCCACCAAAAAAGAGACTGGTTTGTATCTGCTACTTTTGGCAAAAGCGCAGCGAAATCTCAGTCAACAGTCGGAGGCTGTTAAAAACTTAGAAGCGGCTAAAGATAATACGCAGCCTCAAGATGATGTGCAGCTTTATCTGAGGATTTTAGAAGAGTTGAGAACTCTCTATTTTGAGCAAAGCGAATATTTAAAAGCATTTGATTTAAAACTAGAACAACAGGAAGTTAAAATCAAATATCGACTGCAAGCTTTTATTGGCGTCGGCCGTTTGCAGCCGCCGCAACAAACAACAATTAATCTTGCTTTAGAATCAGGTCAGTCAAAAGCTGAAATTGTTGAGGAAATTGTCGCCGCTTCCGGGCGTTCGCAGGATGTTAAACGGATAATTCAACGGATAGGTACACCTGCTTGCAAGCTGACAATCATTCACGGACAGTCTGGAGTAGGGAAAAGTTCGATTATTCAAGCGGGATTAGTACCAGCCCTGCAACTTACAACTTTTGAAGCGCGGGACGTATTGCCTGTTTTATTGCAGTCTTATCACGATTGGGCGAGGGATTGCGGTCAGTGTTTGCGATCGGGAATTGAAAAAATAAAAGGTGAGAGTTTATCTACTGCTATTGACACGCCGATAGCTATTCTGGAACAGTTGCGACTAAATCAAAATCGCAATTTATTGACGGTATTAATCTTTGACCAGTTCGAGGAATTTTTCTTTGCTTATCAAGACCAAAGTAGCAGGAGAGAATTATATGATTTTTTGGCTGAATGTTTAAATCAGATTAGCGACCTCAAAATTATCCTGTCGCTGCGGGAAGATTATCTTTTCTACTTGTTAGAGTTCAATCGCGCCACCAATTTATCAATTATTGATAACGACATTCTCACGAAAAAAATTTGCTATTACTTGGGAAATTTCTCAATTTCAGATGCGAAAGCTATTGTTCAAACATTAACAAAAGGATCTCAATTTTACTTGGACGATGATTTGGCAAACGCACTGGTAGCAGATTTAGCAGGTGAAGTGGGAGAAGTACGGCCGATCGAACTGCAAATTGTGGGAATGCAACTAGAAAAAAGGCAGATTACTCGACTGAGTGAATATCAACAACTTGGCAGTCAGGCTAAGGTCAAACTGGTTAAGGAGTTTTTAGATGAAGTTATCGCAGATTGTGGTAATGAAAATAAAGATATTGCCAAAGTTGTCTTGTATTTACTGACGGATGAAAAGGAAACTCGTCCTCAGAAAACTTTTGCTGAATTAGCAGCAAGTTTACGAATAGAGTTAGTAGAATTAGAGTTAGTTTTAGATATGATCGTTAAATCAGGATTGGTATTAGAAGTGCCGGGAACTCCGAAACGCTACCAACTTGTTCACGATTATTTAGTGCCTTTTGTCCGCCAATGGGACAAGGCTAAATTACCAAAAATAAGGGAAAAATTTGAGGAGGTTAAAGCTTTAAAGCAGAGTACAAAAGAAATCCGAAAAGATATCAACCGACTACTAGAGGAATCAGAAGAGTTGTTAGCAAGAGAAAATAGAAATTTCAAAAAACAAGAGGAATTAGACAAAAAACAAGAGGAATTAGAAGAGTTGTTAGCAAGAGAAAATAGAAATTTCAAAATTATGGCTATTTTTTTTATTGTTAGTATAATTCTGTTTAGCATTTTAGAGCGGTCGATATCATTATAAGGGGAGTAGCGTAACAACAACTAAACCAAGCATAGAAATTGATAAAATTAGAGCCGTCTGCAAGTGATGCTTTGAGACTGTTTGAGTTGGGAAATAATCAAATAGAGCGATCTAACACGCAAGCTGATACAAGAATGTGAACTACCCGCCACTAACCGCAAGCGGCTTGATGGGGGCTTCTGTACTCACAGGCGAATGCCTCAAAACAGACTGACGCCCGCTATGAGGTCTTACTTCCCCTCCTACAGCAGAAACGGCTGTTCCATCCGTCTGTAGCATTCTGATTCCTTCTGTTCTAATATTTGCAGCAGCGTTTCCATCTCGATCGCGATCAGTGCCACAATGGGGACAAGTCCAGTCCCTTACATCGATCGGCATTTCATCTATTTTATAGAAACAATTAGAACAGAGTTTGGAACTAGGGAACCATCTATTTATCTCTACTAACTTTCCACCCTTACGTTCTAATTTATAGGCTAGAAAATTAGTGAACATCCCCCATCCACAATCAGATATTGCTTTAGCTAAGCTATGATTTCGCACCATGCCTTTGACATTAAGATTCTCTACTACGACAACTTGGTTTTCGTTGACTAGCTTATGCGAAAGCTTGTGTAGAAAATCTTGACGTGCGTTTGATACTCGCTCGTATACCCTAACGGCTATTTTTTTTGCTTTGAACCTTGAGTTAGTACCATCTTTTTTTCTGGCTAACTTTTGCTGTTTCCTCTTGAAATTTTTTTCATGCACAGCTAAATGTTTGGGATTGCTATATTTAGATACTTTCTCTCCATCGTGAGTTACTGCAAAGTCCTTAACGCCTAAGTCAATACCTATTACATTGCCCTCAGTTGAACTCCGTGGCTTTTCTCCCTCTGTCTCAACTAATATCGAGGCAAAATATTTTCCAGCAGGTGTTTTGCTCACGGTAACGGTTTTCACTTTTCCAGCAATCTGTCGATGAATCTTAGCTCCCACTTCCCCGACTTCACCAGGAATCTTAATAGTGTTATTGGCTAATATTTTGACGTTTTGAGGGTATTGAATAGATTGCTTACTTTTCTTTGACTTGAATCTCGGAAATCGGCTTCGACCCTCAAAGAAATTTTTATAAGCTGTAACTAATTTGAGAGTAGTAGCCTGCAATACCTGACTGTAGCAATCAGCCAACCAAGATGTTTCTTCTTGTTTCTTGAGTTTGGGCAATATGGCATTTAGCGCTACTTGTCCTATTCCTTTACCTGTTTCTTTGTAAGTCTCGATCGACTTATTTAGGGCAAAATTCCACCACCAACGCGAACAACCAAACGCTTGAGCCAATTTTTGTTCTTGGCTTTGCGTTGGATAGATTCTAACTTTGATAGCTTGGTGTTGCACGAAATATTTTGACGACTTCTCTATGTTGAATATAAAATTACTGTGTAGCCTTGTCAAGCACAGGGTTGTTTTTCGTTTTTTGGTCGCTCCATACCTTCGTAACTTTGGGGAGATCGGGGAATTAATTCCCTGGCGGTTGTCTGGTTAGAGGTTATTTCTCGGCAGGATTCCCTGACAAAATTTTCATGCCTTTTCATAGATCGATCGCCTTCAACACTCTCTTTAAAGTAGTCGTAGGGTGCATCGCGGCAGAAAATCTCCAACTTGCATATTGACTTTGCTAGTAGCGACGCACCTGTGCCTAAAGTTTGGATAGTTTCAGGGCTTACTGATACGGGGCTAGAAACCGGGTTTCTACGAAATTTTGCGGACAGGAACGAGAAATCTACGAAGAAACCCGGTTTCTCAGAGCACAATCCTGTTTGCAATGTGCGTCGCTGCGAGCTTGTCGCTCTTTTTTTAGAGATTTTCTGTGGCGACACACCTTACGACTTCAAACAAGGAAAATTACTTGGGGGATCTTGGGTTCAAAGTCAAAACGCTGAAATTTGGTCAACCGGTGTACAGTGCACACCCTACAAACTCAATCGGTGCGCAGTTTTTGTAGACGCGGTTTCAACCGCCGTCTGCATATATAGTCTCGGCGATTGCAACGCTCGCGATCTCGCAATGACACGCTTAGCTAGCCCAAGCGTATTGGCCTATCTTCCGGAATTCCCCTGTAGCAGCCGCCAAATGTGCTAACGTACAATCAAAAATCCCCAAATTTCAACTATCGGGAGATAGATAACCGTGTCCGCTCAAGCACCTCCAACTCCCCATTACAAATGGTTTAGCTGCGTTTCTAGGACTGTTTTCACCGCATTGTGCCTGTTGCCCCTTTTGGGCGCTGCGGCATACGCCCAAACTCCCCAAAATAGACCGATCAAAATCGGCGTGGTGCAGCGGTTTGGCACCAAAGCAACCGACAAACTGACGCTGAAAGCATTACCGGGCGACAGCTTAACTTTGCGTTACAAAACTCCTCAAGGCATAGAAACCAAAACGGCTGCTAGCGTCAAGTTAGAAATAGCCCCGAAACCGCTGGAATCGCCGGCAGTAGAAGAACGAGTGGTACTAAGTTCTCACCGCAGTTTCGAGAGTGCGGAAGACAGCGCCAATCAGTGGCGGGCTAAGGGAATTGATGTAGAAATTGCTCAACCTTTTCGCTGGCAAGTTTGGGCGAAAAGAGATACTTACAACTCTCCTTTGGTGCGGCGCTGGCTGTTGCAAAGTTTGCAAGCTCAAGGGAACAAAACTGCTTTTTTGGATTCCAAAGTTTTAAAACAAATACCCCAGGCATTTTGGGTTTTAAACGGCTTTCGTTTCAACCGTAATGAGTTGGATGTGACTGCTGGGAAAAATGTGATTGAGGTATTGGAACAAACCACCCAAGAGGCCACAGCTACTGAACCAGAAAAAGCTATTCAAGAAACTCACCGTTATGGCGGCAGTTTGCACCTGCAAAAAAATGCTTACGGCACTTATACTTTGGTGAATAAAGTGCTGACGGAAACTTATTTGCGGGGTGTTGTTCCTCACGAAATTGGGGCTTTTTCGCCTTACGCTGCGATTGTCGCTCAAACTATTTTAGCGAGAACCTACGCCCTGAGAAATTTGCGCCGATTTGCTGTGGATAATTATGAGTTGTGCGCTGATGTTAACTGTCAAGTTTATAAGGGTTTGACTGAGGTTTACCCGCAAAGTGATAAGGCGATCGCCCAAACGAGCGGTTTGGTGCTAACTTATCAAAATCAGTTGGTTGACGCGCTCTATTCCGCGTCTAGCGGCGGCGTCACAGCCTCTTTTGGCGATGTGTGGGAGGGCGCGGAACGTCCATATTTGCGATCGATCGTCGATTCGCCTAATAATATTTGGGATTTGTCGAAGCAGAGTTTGTCTGACGAAAACAATTTCCGCCGCTTTATCAGTTTGGAAAAAGGGTTTAATGAGGAAAAAGAAGACACTTTTCGGTGGCGCGAACCAGCTTCTTTGACGGCCATTGGTGGATTTCTCAAACAGTATCTTCAGAAGAAACAGCACCCGCTGGCTAATTTTAAAACTGTCACTCAGGTGGAAGTGGTGGAAAGGTCGCCTGCAGGTCGAGTTTTGCAAATGAAGGTTCAAACTGACTTAGGCCCCATTGATATCGACAAAGACGAGATTCGCAATGCTTTTTACCCGCCGATTAGCACGCTTTTTTACCTAGAACCAATTTACAATCCAGACAAAACTCTCAACGGTTATGCTTTTGTCGGAGGCGGTTTCGGGCACGGGGTGGGAATGAGTCAGACTGGTTCTTACAATTTAGCTAATTTGGGCTGGAATGGCTCTCGAATTCTGGGCTTTTATTTTCCCGGCGCTCAAGTTGTGCCGCTCACCGATGCCATTACCTTTTGGCAACCATAAAATTAAACACCCAAAATTGAGTTAGGACTTGCGTAAAAACTATCGAATGCAAGCAAGAGCAATACAATCTCAATCCCGGATTTTTCCGAATCTTTAGCGCAAGTCCTAAAATTTTTAGATTTTCGATTTTAGATTCTAGACAGGATTTTACGAGTTAACTAAAATCTGCTATCTAAAATCTAAAATTATTCGGTCAGCTATCGCCTCAAACTGCTATTAATCAATAGCTTGGAGTTAGAGCAGATGGCTGACGGCCCCCTTTTTAGTACAGTTCTTCTTCTTTGTGAGTTTCTATCGTGCAGTCAGACTGGGGATAGGCGACGCAGGTAAGAATATATCCGCCCTCGATTTGGTCGTCGTCCAAGAAAGATTGGTCGGATTGGTCAACTGTGCCTGATATGATTTTGCCGGCGCAACTGGAGCAAGCACCAGCGCGGCAAGAGTAGGGGAGGTCTAGTCCTGCTTCTTCCGCAGCATCAAGAATGTAAGTATCGTCATCAACGTCAATGGTCTGGTTAAGTCCTTCGGCTTCGTTGACGAGGGTAACTTTGTAAGTTGCCATGCACTAAATCCTCTCAAAAATTCAACAAGATTGATAATTTTTCCTAATGCCACCTTCAAGGCTCTATTAGCTTTGAGGTTAGGTCTTAGGTTCGTTCCCTCTATGATATTAGGGGAAAGAAGCAAGGTTGCAACACTCATTTACAAAAAATTTGAATGGGATTAGTTATAACTTTTTCTAATTTCATCTTCATTACTTATACATACTAAAGTCGGCGATTTAAATCATCGGCACTACACAAACAAAGTCCGCGCAACGCGAGACTAAATATCAGTCGTAAAACTTTTAGATTTTAGACTTTGGATTCTAGATTGTGTTCACAGTTAATCTAAAATCGGCCATCTAAAATCTAAAATTATTTGGTCAGCTATCTGCTCAAAGAGTTAGGAATTTATAGCTGGGAGTGACAGGCTCCTGGCGGCTTGTTTCAGTCTTAGACACAGAAAGCCGGTTTCTTAACATAATTGCCGTATTTCCGCTCAACTCTGGAAACGAGAAACCGGCTTTCTTAAGGTATCGCGCGGAGCGTCCTTTCTTAGTACAGCTCTTCTTCTTGGTGAGTTACGATCGTACAGTCAGACTTAGGATAGGCGACGCAGGTGAGGACATATCCGGCCTGGGTTTGGTCGTCGTCCAAGAAAGATTGGTCGGATTGGTCAATTTCGCCTTCTGTGATTTTGCCGGCGCAGGTGGAGCAAGCACCAGCGCGGCAAGAGTAGGGGAGGTCGAGTCCTTGTTCTTCAGCAGCATCAAGAATGTACTCATCGTCTGCAACCTCAATGGTCGTGTTAAGTCCTTCGGCTTCGTTGATAAGGGTAACTTTAAAACTTGCCATGCACTAAATCCTCTCAAAAGTTCAACAAAATTGATAATTTTTCCTA
Source organism: Microcoleus vaginatus BM001213989 (assembly GCA_036700245.1). Classification (GTDB taxonomy): domain Bacteria; phylum Cyanobacteriota; class Cyanobacteriia; order Cyanobacteriales; family Microcoleaceae; genus Microcoleus. The sequence continues at coordinate 2,230 of JAUBOM010000164.1, read as the reverse complement.
ATGCAACCTTCAAGGCTCTATTAGCTTTGAGGTTAGGTCTTAGGTTCGTTCCCTCTATGATAGTAGGGGAAAGAAGCAAGGTTGCAACACTTATTTACAAAAAATTTGAATGGGATTAGTTATAACTTTTTCTAATTTCATCTTGATTACTTATACCTATATTGGGTTCAGCCGTGTGATACTGTTGCCGCAAGACTTGCGCTAAACCACCCGGTTTCAGGGAAAAATCCTGTTTTGAGCCGTACAGCACAAAAACCCGGTTGTTGGTAGGGGTGTGTCGATCGAGTTTCAGCAAGACTTGCAGCTTGCGCCAAGTCCCTGCAGCCTAAAATCTGGGCGATGGAACCCTAAACCCCTGCAACGCAAGTCTGTAACTAAGTAAGTGGAAATAAACCTAAGGTGGCCAGAGGCGGGTTTTGCGCCCATAAACTGGCTTTTACTATAGATCCTTGGGGCTTTCGATCCCCTACAAGACCCTACAGGATATTATGGTTTTTTTTCCCTTACCTACTTACCTAAAATCTAAAATCTAAAGCCTAAAATCCTATGACTCTAATTAATACTCGCTCTGGTTTTTCGGTTAATTCTCCAATGCGCGTGGGGATTGTGGGTACTGGTTTTGCCGCTAAGTTGAGGGCCGAGACGGTTCAAGCTGATGGGCGATCGAACTTGGTAGCAGTTGCGGGCCACAGCCCGGAGAAAACCGCAGCATTTTGTCAGGGGTTCGGGGCCGAAGCTGCGGTTTCTTGGCGCAAGCTGGTAGAAAGAAACGATTTAGATTTGGTAATCGTCTGTACGGTGAACCGGGATCACGGGGCAATTGTCCTGGCGGCGCTAGAAAATGACAAGCACGTTGTGGTTGAATATCCTCTATCTCTAGACGTATCAGAAGCAGAAAGGGCGATCGAACTTGCAGCCCAAAAGCAAAAACTCCTCCACATCGAACACATCGAGCTCTTAGGCGGTTTACACCAAGCAATCAAAAAATCTTTGCCCTTAGTCGGTAAAGTTTTTTACGCCCGCTACGTTACTATTACTCCTAAACATCCAGCGCCGCAGCGGTGGACTTATCAACATTCTCTCTTTGGGTTTCCGTTAGCTGGTGCAATTTCGCGACTTCAGCGATTTACTGATTTGTTCGGGGAAGTGACAAGCGTTAACTGTCAAGCTCAATTTTGGGACACTGGGCCGGATTTATACAAAGCTTGTTTGTGCAATGCACAGTTGCGCTTTGCCGATGGCCTTGTCGCTGAAACTGTTTACGGCAAAGGAGAGGCTTTTTGGGAGTCTGAAAACATTTTTACCATCTACGGTGAAGAAGGAACCCTGGTTTTTACGCCCGAATCCGGTCAATTAATTCAGGGAGAAAATCGGCGAGCGCTTGAAGTGGGAACGCGGCGCGGCTTGTTTGCCAAAGACACCGATATGGTGTTAGAATTTTTATTTAACGCTACGCCCTTGTACGTCAAAAATACCAGTAGTTTGTACGCATTGAAAGTTGCAGATGCTGCGAGGATATCGAGCGAACTTAGGCAAAATGTAGCCCTTAGCAATTTATAAATAGGACTAACGCAATAAATCGTTTTTTATGCTATTTATAGGGTAAGGTGGGCGGCGGCGCCTTACAGTAAAATTGCCAGAGTCTATCTATAGTAGTTCGTACTTTAACTTACATTAAATAGTTATGCCGGCGAGCAAAAATATTTAGAACTAAAATCACTGTCGAATGCAGGTTTTAGCCTTGACGACCATTTGGTCACTGCTGCTAAACATTAGCCAATTTGTGCTAAAAAAATCAAAAAACATAGATAAATAACATTAGGCTGCTTTCAGTCACTAAAAAAAAGGAATTTATGCCTGGACACGACATTATCGTTATTGGATCTTCGGCAGGCGGACTCAAAGCACTGGGGGCGATCGTCGGTACTCTGCCTACTGACATAGATGCTGCCATCTTTATTGTTCAGCACGTCCCAGCCGATAAGCCTAGCATTCTTCCCAAAATTCTGGCAGATGTAGGCTCTCTGCCGGCATCTCACCCGTCCGACGGAGAGCCAATTCAAAAAGGGCGAATCTACGTCGCGCCGCCCGATTATCACCTGTTGCTCAATGAAGGCTCAGTGCGCGTGGTGCATGGGCCTAAAGAAAATAGATTTCGACCCGCGATCGATAGTTTAAGCTGTTCAGCATCTAAAACGCATATTGTATGGTATAATATGATAATTTCCCG
>JAUBOM010000163.1:0-13762 GCA_036700245.1 Microcoleus vaginatus BM001213989 | reverse complement strand
GCCCTATGCCCTATGCCCTATGCCCTATGCCCGCGAGAGCACCTCATGTTACTGATAAAGGCTATATCTCAGTTCCTACAGACAACGCAAACCCAGAATTACGACATCTCTTTCAACGCCGTCAAGTTCGGCAACTTGCGGCAGATATCCCCACCGCTGAAAGCCAAATTTCTCAAACAATCTTAAACTCGGCTGATTGTGAGCAAAAATTATCGCCATGAGAGTTTTAAGCTTCAATTCTCGACTCCGCACAATTGCCGATTGCAATAAATTGTGTCCGATTCCGCAGCGTTGGCGATCGGGTGCGACGTAGATGCTAACTTCTGCTGTATGCTGATAGGCGGCGCGTCCGTAAAAAATCTGCAAACTCAGCCAGCCAACAATATTTTGTTCTGATTCAATTACCCAAATCGGCCAGGAATTGGAGGAGTGTGTTCTGTACCACGGAAGGCGGCTTTCGACAGAGACTGGTTTTAAATCGGCTGTGGCCATTCTGCTTGGTATTGCTGCGTTGTATATTTCGACAATTGCTGGCAAATCGCTTTCTACTGCGTTGCGGATTTTCATAGTTTGGTTGACTGTTTACTGTTAACAGTTGACTGTTAAATGTTGACTGTTGACTGTTGACTGTTAACTAATGACTAATGACTAATAACTAATGACTATTGTACAGTTCCATAATATCGCTGACAGCCATTCTTGAATTTGCTCCCAAAGTCAGCGGCGATGTGTGTCCTCGCTGCAAGTGTTCTGCGGCCGCACAGCCGATCATTGCTGCGTTGTCTGTACAATATTTTAAGGGCGGAAACAATACTCGCAAGTTGTGTTTTGCTGCTGCTGTTTGTAAGTGTTTTCGCAGTCCGCTGTTTGCTGCAACTCCGCCGCCGACTACAATAGTGGTAAGCCCGAAATTTATGGCGCAGTCGATCGCTCTTTTTGTTAAACTTTTAGCTACTGTTTCTTGAAAGCTGGCCGCAATATCATTAATTGTAGACGCAGGCAAGAAGCCTTCAGCACCCACATTGTTATTTTGTTTTTTAAGTTTCTGCACTAATTGCAAAACAGCAGTTTTCAACCCGCTAAAACTGCTGTCGTAGGGATGGTAGCCGCCACCTGGCAGCGAAATTCTGCCTTCTGGCAGAGGGTATGCTTGGGGATTGCCAAGGGCGGCCAATTTGTCAATTAGTGGCCCGCCGGGATATCCTAGCTGCAACAGTCTGGCGACTTTATCAAAAGCTTCACCGGCGGCGTCGTCTCGTGTTTGTCCTACAGTTTCGTAAACGCCGCAATCTTTGACGTAAATTAAGCTGGTGTGTCCCCCGGAAACTAACAAACACAAAAACGGTGGCTGCAAGTCGGGTTCGGTAAGGTAAGAAGCGTAGATGTGCCCTTCGAGGTGGTGGACGCCTAAAAAAGGTTTTTGATGGACTATTGCCAAGCTTTTCGCCGCTGTCAGCCCGACTAATAATGCACCTACTAAACCCGGGGCACAAGTCGCTGCAATTCCGTCAATTTCTGACCAACTCAGGTTTGCTTCCGAGAGACACTGGGCAATTACCTGATTTAGCATTTCTAGATGACTCCGCGAAGCGACTTCGGGCACTACTCCGCCGTACTGCTCGTGGATTTTAATTTGCGATGCTACAACATTGCTGCAAACTTGACGATTCTTAACAATTGCTGCTGCTGTTTCGTCACAACTTGTTTCGATTGCGAAAATGGTTGCCATTAACTGGTAATTTTATTTGATAGGTTAGCTATTGCTAGCTTAACTAATTCGGCGCAAGTCCCCCGCTATACCTGTACTCAGGTTATTGTTAAGGGATATTTGCCCCCCGATCGACAGGTAAAGCCATCATCTGATGCAGTCAGGAATATCCTCGCGGTATTGCTAGCTCAGCATTTACCTATGAAAACGCGAATCCCTCATTCTATTGGGCTTTGCCGTATCAATGATGGATACTTTAGACTGTCAACAAACACGGTAATCTGGATTCGCGATCGGCAAGTTGAAATGCTTGTACAAAAACTTATTGTTTTGTAACAAAAGGAAACAATTCCATGCGACGATTGTTTGCTGCAATTTTAGTGTTGAGTGTCTGGATCAGTTTTGCTCCAGTTGCTTCGGCTTACAATTTAGTGCCGTGCAAAGACTCTCCCGAATTCAAGGAACTGGCTAAAAATGCACGTTCAACCAATGGCGACCCGGCATCGGCGAAAGCGCGGTTCGATCGCTATTCTCAAGCTATGTGCGGCCCGGAAGGATACCCGCACTTAATCGTAGACGGCAACTTGAGCAAAGCAGGGGACTTTTTGATTCCTAGCATACTGTTCTTGTATATGGCAGGTTGGATTGGTTGGGTGGGCCGTTCTTATCTGCAAGTTACCAAAAAATCAGCAACCCCAGAGGAAAAAGAGATTATTATCGACGTTCCTTTGGCACTCAGATGTATGCTGAGCGGCGTTTTATGGCCTCTGGCAGCTCTCACATCAATCACCAGCGGTGAAATGTTTGCCAAGGACGACGAAATTACTGTTTCCCCCCGCTAAAATAGGGAAATAGAGAAGATCTAATAGCTAACAGTTAAGTAATTAACTAGAAATTAGCAATTAGCGCTATCTCGATCGGCAATTACCAACTGTCTCGAATTTTTAGGAGCAGAATTCATGCAACACTTTCTGAAGTTTCTTTCGACCGCCCCAGTATTGGCTATCCTTTGGCTATCTATTCAAGGCGCGGCTTTAATTGAATTTAACCGCTTTTTCCCCGACCTGCTTTTCCATCCGATGCCTTAAGATTTGAGGGAAATTAGGTTGCAAAACCTAAGAGGGAAAAGTTGAGAGTTTTGATTTTTGAGTGATGAGTTACAGGTTAATTTAAAGCTCAAACATCAAAGCTCTCAAGCCGTACCAGTTGGTGCAAGACCAGCGCATAAATGGGGAAAACACCAAGAATCTCAACTATTTAGTTATCAAATTAGTTACTAATGACTAATGACTAATGACTAATGACGGATGACTAATGACTAATGACTAATATTGTGAATCGATGAAGTCTTATCTCGCCGCAGCAATTCAAATGACTAGCTTGCCTGACCTGCAAAAAAATTTGGTTCAGGCAGAGGAATTAATCGACCTGGCAGTGCGTCAAGGTGCAGAATTAGTTTCCTTACCAGAAAATTTCTCGTTTATGGGAGAAGAGGAGGAAAAGATTGCTTCAGCAGAGGCGATCGGACTCCAAAGCGAAAAATTTCTCAAAACGATGGCCCAACGGTTCCAGGTAACGATTCTGGGTGGCGGATTTCCAGTGCCGACTTCAGGGGGGAAGGTATACAATACTTCTTTGCTGGTAGACCAAAACGGCACTGAAGTTGCAAGGTACAAAAAAGTACATTTGTTCGATGTGAATGTGCCAGACGGCATTACTTACAGGGAATCGAACACTGTAAAAGCTGGTGAAGATTTGCCACCAGTTTATGTGTCGCCGGAATTGGGGACGCTGGGACTTTCCGTGTGCTATGACGTGCGGTTCCCGGAAGTGTACAGGCATTTGTCGCAAAAGGGGGCTGATATTTTGTTCGTGCCGGCGGCGTTTACGGCTTACACTGGCAAGGATCACTGGAAGGTTTTGCTGCAAGCTAGGGCGATCGAGAATACTTGTTATACGATCGCCCCGGCCCAGACAGGACACCACTACGGCCGCCGTCAAACACACGGTCACGCGATGATTGTAGACCCTTGGGGTGCGGTTTTGGCGGATGCTGGAGAGGAACCGGGTGTGGCGATCGCAGAAATTAATCCCTATCGACTAGAACAAGTCCGCCGCCAAATGCCATCGCTGCAACATCGGGTTTTTATTTGAAGGAATTTTGAGATTAATAGGTCTCAAAATTTCAGTCCCAGTGGGCCGCCCGACCTTTCAAGTTTTATTCGCTTAAGCAATTGTGTAGGTTCGCAGACAAAAAAACTTAGATCTTGTGCGCGCGATCGACCACAAGAACCCGCTGGGGGCGGAGGTATGCCGATCTGTGACTGATATTGTCGATCGGGCGTGACTAGGCGCCCCGACAGCTTAATATATTGTTTTTTCCTGGAGAGGAACGGCCAATAACTCGCGATAAAATGTCTAAAGCAGGTTCAATGGGCGTGCACTTCTGCTCTCAGGCGAATGAACGAAAGTAGAATTGCACAAAATGCGTCTTTTTGGAGAAATGAAACACACTCTTTCGGTTTTAGTTGAAGATGAAGCGGGTGTCCTCACTCGAATTGCTGGTTTATTTGCCCGTCGGGGTTTTAATATTGAAAGTCTGGCCGTCGGCCCTGCGGAGCAAGTGGGAGTATCTCGGATTACAATGGTTGTACCCGGAGATGACCAGGTTATCGAGCAGTTGACTAAGCAACTGTACAAGTTGATAAATGTGCTAAAAGTTCAGGATATAACGGAAACTCCATGTGTGGAACGGGAGTTGATGTTGCTGAAAGTTAATGCTGCTAGCGGGACGCGATCGGAGATAATTGAGTTATCTCAGATTTTTAGAGCGCGAGTGGTGGATATTGGTGATGATACGCTGACATTGGAAGTAGTGGGAGATCCGGGTAAAATGGTGGCGATCGTCCAGGTTCTGAATAAATTTGGGATTAAGGAAATTGCTCGTACTGGGAAAATTGCCTTGACGCGGGAATCGGGGGTAAATACTGAGTTTCTCAAGTCTTTGGAAGCGAAAGTTTAAGTTAGTTGACAGTTGACTGTTGACAGTTGACTGTTGACGGTTGACAGTTAACCTTGAATTAAAAACTCTTTTGATGATTATAAGGTGCGAAAGTTTATGCCAGTTCCTAATGAAGTTATAATTTTAATACCTGGTATAAATACTTAAAAGAATGAGTTTCTTGAAATTTTTTGTAGCTCTTTAAGCGAGCAGCTAGAGAGTTTTACAGTTCAAGAAAATAGCGAAATAAAGCGGGTATTGAAGCCGGATTTGGTATCCGACTCACTTCCAAAGACAACTAGCACGCTCTCTGTTTTTAGTCCTAGAAACAGCAAACAGCCAACAGTCAACCGTTAACTAACAAATTACCATTCAGGTTGACTTTCTATCAAAAGTGTGGCGGCGATGCTGTCTACCGGCGTTGAGAAAAAGAATCCTTGTCCGTACTCGCATTGCAGTGCTCTGAGTAAATTAAGCTGTTCGATGGTTTCGATTCCTTCAGCAATTACATCCATGTCTAAATGACTGGCTAAAATTAAAATAGTCTGTACAATAGCTTCGTTTCCTTTATCTTCAGTCATGCGGCTGACAAAAGCTCGATCAATTTTTAAAGCGTCAGTTGGAAAAGTGTGCAGGCGGCTCAAAGAAGAATAGCCAGTGCCGAAATCGTCAATATATAATTGAATTTGTAATTTTTTCAATTCCGCGAGGATAGCGACTGCTGATTCGGCATTATCCATAATGACGCCTTCAGTAATTTCTAACTTTAAAGTGCGGGGGTCAAGCTGAGTTTCTTGTAAAATTTCCCGAATGCGATAGATTAAATCCGGTTGTTTAAATTGTTGATTAGAAAGATTGACGCTGACAGTCAACGGCGGATTTGCTGGGAATTTTTGGTGCCACTGGTGGATTTGACGGCAAGCCGATCGCATCATCCACCAACCAATAGGTATAATCAATCTAGTTTCTTCTGCTACTAAAATAAACTCGCTGGGAGATACGACACCCCGCTGCGGGTGATACCACCGCAGCAGCGCTTCAAAACCGCTGATTGTACCGCTAGTTAGAGAGACGATCGGCTGATAGTAAAGCTGAAATTCCTGGGAGTCTAAAGCGCGCCGCAAATCGTTTTCCAGTTGCAAAAGGGCGACAGCGCGAGTGTGCATACTTAAGTCAAAAACTTCGTGGCGAGCTTTGCCCAATCCCTTAGCATGATACATGGCAGCATCAGCATCTCGAAGCAGTTCTTCAGGTCGATCGTACAATATTGCGAAGGGGGCATTGGGAACACCAGAGTCGGAAGATATGCCAGACAAAGAAGTTTCCCGATCGATATTTCCCTGATTTCCGGAGTTCGACAGTTTGCTGGTTTCCCTTGGAGACCCAGGAAAACCAGAACAAACAATCCCAATGCTAGCACTGGTAAAAACTTGATACTCGTTAAGGTAAAAAGGCTGTGCCAGTTCCGCTTGCACTCGTTCGGCAATTTGGCTGGCATCCTCGCTGCTTTTGATATTTTCCAGCAAAATAGCGAATTCGTCGCCGCCGAGACGCGCCACGGTATCTCCAGCGCGCAAACAGATCGCCAGGCGCTGGGCGATCGCGATCAGCAACCGATCGCCCACTAAATGCCCCAAACTGTCGTTAACAACCTTAAAGCGATCGAGATCGATAAACAGCACCGCAAACAAAACCTCGGGGCGGCGTTTTGAAAGCTCGATCGCGTGTCCCAAGCGATCCATAAATAAAGCTCGGTTAGGCAAACCGGTTAGCATATCGTGCAAAGCATCGTGTACTAACTTCTCTTCTGCTATTTTGCGGATGGTGATATCTTCGACAGTGCCTTCGTAGTAAAGCAATTTGTCGCCAGCGCCCCGAACAGCCCGGCCGTTCTCGGAAACCCAGATAGTGGTGCCGTCAGCGCGGTAAACTTGGGACTCGAATTCTGACACAAAACCGTGTTTTTCGATCGCGTCCAAAAACTCGACGCGGCGCTTGGGATCGAGGTAGACTTGGCGGTCAATGTTGCGTATCTTCGCGATCAATTCACCGGGCGACTCATAGCCATAAATTCTCGCCAAAGCAGGGTTAGCACTGAGGTAGCGCCCGTCAGGCGTTGCCTGGAAAATGCCTTCGATCGCATTTTCAAAGATGCTGCGGTATTTCTCTTCGGCCTGTTGCAGCGCGAATTCTGCCTGCTTGCGATCGCTGATATCGGTCAACGTGCTGAGATAGCCCACAACTTCCCCGCTTTTGGCAATTTCTGGCACTGCTTGCCAAAATACCCAGGTGATCGAGTCGCCGTTGCAAAAGCGGTACTCTAAGTTACAGGGCAACTTGTCTGTGACAGCGCGATACCACTGGCTCAAAACGCGATCGCGGTCTTCGGGATGTATGCTTTGCGCCCAACCTTCGCCCAGCGCCGTTGCCACAGTCAGCCCCGCCATCTCCAAAAATCGCTGGTTGACGTACAAGCAATCTCCAGCAGGGTCGGCGCGGAAAATCCCGACCGGCAGTATTTTTACCAAGGTGTAATAGCGGTATTCGCTTTCTAGCAGCGCGCTGGCAGCTACTTTAGTCTCCGTGATGTCAAACATTGCGCCTTGAAGGATGACGGACTTGCTGGCTTCATCGCGAACAGCAGTCGCTCGATCGCGGAACCAGACGACTCGGCCGTTGCGGGCGATCGCGCGGTATTCTGAAACCAGCGACCCCTCGCAGAAGATATCTTCTCCATCGGTGAATTTCTGTGTGGCGTTTTCAACTAACACGCGGTCGCGGTCTTCTGGGTGAACGAGTTTCAGCCACAGGTCGGGGTCTTCCCTCCATTCAGCTACTGAATAACCCAGAAAAGTCTCGATTTGCGGGCTGATATAAAGTTTGGCCGCCGTCTGGTTGAGGGGAGAAATGTAGGTGACAGCCGGCATTTGTTCTACAAGGGCGCAGTATTTCGCTTCTACAGTGTACAGCGCTGCTTCTAGGCGCTCCCGCTCTAATTCGGCGGCGGCTCGTCCGGCAAAGATGCTGATAATTAATCGGAAGTTGGCAAGATGTGCTTCCGGGAGCGGTCGATCGTGGAAAATACAAATAATGCCTAAAGGTTCGCCGTAAGAGTTTTTGAGCAAGACTCCCAGGAAACTGCGAGCACCTGTAACTATCGGTCTGCGGTCTTCTGGAAAGGTTTCCAGGAGGCCGTCGGGACAGCAGTACATTCCCCGATCGATCGCCAGCGCTTCGGGAGTATTGGCGGTGTCGCACTCAAAGTTTGGCTGCCACTGTCCATTGCTCCAAAAACTGATAACTTGTAATTTATCGAGAGCAGCATCCGCGCGTGCCTTCGACTTAACCGACTTGGCAGCGACGGCGCTGCAAACTCCGAGTGCTGAGGCTAAGTGGCGAACTAAGGCATCAAATAAATCTGCTCCCCCCGGCGAATCAGTACCTGCTAGGATTTCGCCGAGCAAGTCTTCCTCTAATTGCGCGCAAGCAGTGACTTTGGGAGGATTCTCGGCATTCGGGCGATCGCGATTTTCCCCCATCGCACCCGAAATGCTCCGACTTAGGGTTGTAATGCTTCCAGGCCCGACAACAGGCGAAGAATTCACAGTTGGGCGCTGTTGCTTGGCCAAGAATAGAGCGCGGCCAATACCTAAAACTTGACTCAAGAACCTGTCTGTTGGCGGCCACAGATTTGAGTTGGGGAAAATCCCAAAGTTTTTCCGAATTTTCAATCTCGCAGATAAATCCTCGGGGTTTAATTCTGCTAACGGTCGTTTCTCTGGGGTCTGAGGGAGACTGGGGGGCCTTCGCTGCCACTTGATATAAATCGCGGACGCCAAGGCTAAAGTCGCCGATAATCCCAGAAGATATGCAAGAATCTCAAAGTAAAAAAATAAATCTAGATCGAACATCGATTAGCACCGCTCGACAATTTTTGTATTTATCTGAAGCCAATCTATGTGAACCGGACGCTCATTGCTAGGCAATAGAGCGCGGGCTTCGGGCTTCAACGGCAACCGCCTCAGATACGGAAGAGTTCCGAACAACATGAGGTCTTACATTGCCTCCACTGGCAGTAGCGCTGGTTGCCAACGCTACTATACGTAAGCCTTCAGGGAGAATCTTGATAGCTGCGTTTACATCTCGATCGTGCTTTTCGTGAAATTTGAAACAAGTCCAGCTCCCCACATTAAGAAGCAAGCTACCTAAGTAATTGAGGTCTACATGACAAATCTTACTTAATGGAAAGAACCGCCCGATTTCTAGGTAGGTCTTCCCATCTTTTTGAGCCTTGTATTTTAGTTGTCTGGTGAATTCTGACCAACCACAATCGCTAATTGCTTTGGCGAAACAGTGATGCTTCACCACATTCTTGACTGCCAGATTCTCGACGACTATGACTTGGTTGTCATTCACAAGTTTGCGAGATAACTTATGCTGGAAGTCTTTACGAGTATTGGCGCTGGACTCGTGGACTCCTGCCACAATCCGTCTTGCTTTCCCCCGACGCTTTGACCCTTTTTCTTTGCGTGAAAGCGAATGCTGCTTGCGCATAAGATTTTTCTCACGCTGCTTGAGGGGTTTGGGATTGTCAAACTTGGAGCCGTCAAAAATGATAGCAAAATGGGTTAGCCCCACCTCAATCCCTACTGCCTTACCCTCTAAGCTAATTTCTAATTCAGCCAGTCCATCATCAAACAAGAGAGAAGCGTAATACTTCCCTGTCTTGCCCATGCTGATAGTGACTGTTTTCAACTTTCCTCCAAACCTCCGATGCAATTTTGCCTTGACCTCCCCAATCTTGGGAATCTTCAATACATCCTCTATTGACATACTCCCCGGCGTTTACGACGGAGATTCTAGGGTCAAACAGCAATAATTGCAGGCATAGCCTGTCTCACATCGCCTAACCTAACCGTTGATGCCCCAACAGCTTGAATCTTCAAAGCGGCATTTTCCTCGCGTCCATTAATAGATTGACACGACGGCCAACGCCACTCTCTAACCGATATATCTAGGCTTTCGAGAACATGACCGCAATCGGAGCAGGTCTTGCTCGACGGATACCCTCGCCAGAGGAAAACAACTTGTCTGGCTTTTTTAGTCGCAACCCATTGGAGAATTTGTAGAAACTCTCCGAATGCCAGGTCTGATATTTTGCGACCCCAAAGACGCTGCATCCCTTTGATATTAAGTATCTGGAAGCACAGCACATCTAATTTGTCTGTCAATTCATGTGCCATTTTCCAGAACCAATTACAGCCGCGATTTGCCACATCCTCATGCTTGCGAACAAGGTTTTTTCTAGCACGTTCTCGGTTTGCCGATTCTTTCCGTTTCTGAGAATGCTGACGACTTGCTGTTTTAATAGCGTAAATGGATTGCTTCATAAATTGCGGTAATTCGATTTTTGTTCCATCCGAGATAGTGAGAAATGTTTTCCAACCAAAGTCAAAACCAGCGATTTTACCCGTCTTGAATTTTGCTTCAGGTTCGCTTACATCGTCAACAACCACAACCATCAACAACTCGCCTAATGCGGTTCGCTTAATGGTTAAGGTTTTGACCGTTCCTTCAATCTCTCTAGAATTCCAATACTGATACACGCGATTGGCAATTTTGACCCGGGTGCCACCGATAAACTTATATCCGGCTTGCTTCAGGGTGAATGAATTGTATTTCTTGATTTTTTTGAATCCGGGGGGCGAGACTCCTTTTTTGTGATGCTTGAAAAACAGTAGATACGCCCTTTCAATGGGTTGGCAAAGTTCTTGGACTGCTTGCGAACCGACGGTTTGCCAAAACGGCTTACGTTGTCGCAATTTGACCCTGTAGCTCTGAAGCTTAGCACAATTCAAGTGGTTGCCATACATCCGATAGTACCGACGATGCAGGGCAATGCAATGATTGTAGATTACCCCGGCAGCATTTATTGACCACTTGAGGTATCTATTTTGCTGATGATTGTAGAGCTTGAACTTCAGAGTTTTCATGTTAATTATGGTAGCATAGATGGCTAATCATTGGCTCTACCCATCTATGCAGAAAAAATTGAGTCTTCGTGTTGACTCAGAAAGGCTTAAAAAGCTCAGAAGAATTGCCAAACATAAAAATAAAACCCTGACTCAATCCATCGAGGAATGGATTGATAAACTGAAAAAAGAAAAGCCGTCAAGGGAAGGACGGGGCTTTAGACCCATTATTTCCAGTAACTTGACGTTTTGAGGATATTGAATGGACGGCTTGTCATGCTTGCTCTTGAAGTTTGGGTAAGATGCCCGACCTTCAAAGAAATTGACAAAGGCTCTGGAAAAATTGAGAGAGACACTTTGCAGCACTTGGTTGTAAGTTTCACCCAACCACTCATATTCCTACTTGAGAGAGGGCAAAGGACTGTTCATCCCAATCTGAGATCGGCCTTGACCCGTCTCTTTGTACAGCTCGTTCGTTGCGTTGAGTGAATTATTCCAGAACCATCTTGCACAGCCAAACGCTTTCGATAGCGATTCTTTCTGCTCAACAGTCCGATAAATTCGTACCTTGACAACGTTTTTCATTCTCTCAGTTAATCATAAATATTATCTATTGCAAGCTGTTGTGCCACACATATAATTGGCAGTTTCCTCCGCCTCCCCTTGCCTCGCCTTCGGCATTTGTCACCGGAGTGTCGTCAACAGCCCTGCTTTCATCCCGACGATCGCCCTATCGGCTACAGCGCGGGACTTCCCGCGAGTAAGTTACAAATCACTAAGTATCGTCACGGATGAGTAACGAATACAAGGTAGGATCGCAGTGAAGGCGATAAGAGAATTAACACCCCTGATGAAAGCAATCGTTTTTGAAACCCCCGGAAGCCCGTCGGTATTGAAACTGCAAGATATCCCGGCCCCTACTATACAAACAGAAACAGAAGTTTTGGTGCGGTTGCGAGCCGCGGGTATCAATCCGATCGATACTAAGTTGCGATCGCGCGGCACTTTTTACCCGGAGAAAACTCCTCACGTTTTGGGGTGCGACGGTGCGGGTGTCGTAGAGGCTGTCGGTGCGGGTGTGCAAAGTTTCCAAGTGGGAGACGAGGTTTTTTTCTGCAATGGCGGTTTGGGCGGGTCGAGGGGTACTTATGCTGAGTTTGCCGTTGTAGACCAACGCTTTCTCGCCATGAAGCCTGCTGCTTTAAGTTTTGCTGAAGCGGCGGCGGCACCGTTAGTTTTAATTACAGCATGGGAATCGCTGTACGATCGAGGGCGCTTGCAAGCCGGGCAAACACTGCTGATTCAAGCTGGTGCAGGCGGTGTCGGCCACGTCGCGGTACAGTTGGCGAAGTTGCAGGGTGCTGAGGTTTGCACCACTGTTAGTTCTGAGGAAAAAGCCAATTTTGTCAAGCAGTTAGGTGCAGATTCAGTTATTTTATACAAAAATACTGATGTTGTCGATGAGGTTTTGACTTGGACTCAAGGACAAGGAGTTGACTTGGCTTTCGATACAGTCGGGGGAGAAACTTTTTACCAAACTATTCCGGCTGTGAAGATTTATGGAGATTTGGTAACTATTTTGGAACCCGATCCGGCTTTGGGCAATTTGAAAACAGCGAGAATGCGCAATCTGCGAATTAGTCTGGAATTAATGTTAACACCGATGCTGCAAAGTTTGGTGGAGGAACAGGAACAGCAGGCTCGTATTTTGCAACAGTGTGCTCGTTTGTTCGATCGCAATTTGCTCAAAATTCATGTCAGCCAAACTTTCCCTCTCGAACAAGCTCAAGCCGCTCACGAACTGTTAGAAACAGGCTCAGTAACCGGTAAATTAGTTTTGTTAATTGCTTGAATCCCAAATCTAAAATCGAATCGACAACAAACCTTCACCCTCAATAACGGCAGAGCGCTCACCCATAATCTTCCTCGGTGCTTATATTAAGTTTCTTTACAAAAACTTCAATGCTACTAAATTTGTGTTATTTTGGGTGACATCAAAAGATGAGGTTGGCAAGGTTGAGCAGGATTTATTCATTGCACTCTAGCCTACCCGATGCTTATACAGGTGTGTCTAACTAAATCAGGGGCAGCTATCTCAGGGTAAGTAAGATTTGGTAACAATTCGTTGAGATTGTCTACTGTCAGTATTCACATTTTGGGAGCAATTAATCTCATGACTTCTATAAAGAAATTGTCAGCCTCAATCATGGGAGCAGCAGTTTTTACTGCGATTTCCGCTCCAGCCGACGCTATTACGCTGACATTTGGGGGCACATCTGTTGCCGGACGAGGGCAATTCTCCAACGTGCCTGGGGTAACGACAATCGATTTCGAGTCGGGTGCGCCAACCAGCGGTTTGGCTGTTTACTCTGCTCCAGGTCCTGGTCCTGCGGTTGTTTCAGGCAACAGTGGTAGCTCTATTATTTCGGCTGATGACAACACGAGATACCTGGCAGTTTCCATATTGGGCGATGCAAGAGGAACCAGTCCAGTTACTATCGACTTTGCTAATCCACTTGATTACTTTGGATTGTATTGGGGTACACCTAGCGCAAATAACACCCTTAGTTTCTTCAACGGTAATACACTGCTTCAATCGTTTACTGGTGATACTATTGCCAGCGGCGTTACCCCCAGTGGTGCTGTTTACGCTAATTTCTTCGCCCAACCGGGAGAGTTTTTTAACAAAGTAGTTTTAAGCGATAGCTCGTTTGCATTCGAGAGTGACAACCATGCATACAAAGTTGCTGCCTCGGAGTCTGTTCCCGAACCCCTTACGTCGTTAACTGCATTCGCTAGTGTTGTAACAGGGGTACTGATGAAACGCCAACAGCAACGGAAAGTTGTCGATCGCAGCGACAGGTGATTAATTAGAGAGGGTGGCGATCGCAAGGTAAGCACATCTTAATTAGACCTCTTGCAAAAATAGCACCGGACGGGCTAACACCCCATCCGACAAGAGTCATTTTTTCTTGTGGGATAGGCGTCGATGCCTGCCTAAGAATTTGATCGAAGGGACTTTTGCAGTAAGGATTCAGGTCTTTGATTGGGGAATAAGAGAAGGCATAAATAAGTCACAAG
>JAUBOM010000354.1:0-1629 GCA_036700245.1 Microcoleus vaginatus BM001213989 | reverse complement strand
TAAAATACGTGCTTTACTTTTTTGGCATTATCCTAATATTTTAGCACACTAAGTATGGGAGAACCAATTCCCGAAATAGGAGAACTAGATGAACTACAAACCTTTGTCGGCTCAAAAAAAACAAAATTTGGGTGTGGACAGCAGTAGACCACTTTAGACCAGGTATTCTAGGATGGGTATTAGGAGACCATAGTGCTAAAACGTTTGAACCTTTGTGGGATGTAGTTAGTAGATGGAGATGCTATTTTTATGTGACGGATAGCTGGAAAGTTTATCCAATCTTTATGACCGATAGAGACCCAATTATCTCCAAAACTTACATGACTTGCAGTTGAAGGTGAAAACACAAGATTAAGGCACCACCTGGCTCGATTAAAACGAAAGGCTCTTTGTTATTTTTGCATCAGAAAAAATGCTCAGATATTCAATTAAGCTACTTATTCATTACCTCAAGTTTAATGATGTTCCCGTTCCATATTCAATTAATTATTCCGATCGAGCATTACTCACCGCACGGGATTGCTAAACCATACCCAATTCAGCAACGCCGAAATAATTTATGGTAAAAAAGGAGCGGTAACATATTGAGAGATAACTACCGATCCCAAAACGATGCCGTCTAATTCTACTTCATTTGTTAAAACGAATCTCAAAAGTAAACTTAAGAAAATTGTGGGCAATCTTTATGGATTAAGAACATGGGTAGAATATGGCTTTCGGCAATGTAAGTAAGTTGGTGCGAAAGTTTATAACTATAGCGTTTCTCAGAAAGATGAGGTACAATAACAGCAGTGAGTAAAGCAATTCCAAAGATCGGATAATGTAACTTTATTGAACGCAAACTCTATCGATTTTGCTAATTTTCGATAATTAGTCGTCTTGAGAGAACGGAGAATGTTTTTGAGTTGTGACCATAAATGTTCAATTGGCGAGAAGTCGGGCGAATAGGGCGACAAGTATATTAATTTTGCCCCTTTCTTTTTGATGGCTTTTTCTATTTCTTCTCCGGTACGAATAGTACAAATCCATCACTACACAAGCACCTTCCCAGAGTTTTCGTACTAGCTTTCGGATAATAAAAGCCTCAAATGTAACTGTATCAGTTGTACCTGTTAAATTGACTGATGTTAGGGCTCCATTGACCGATATTGCTCCAATTATTGAGACATTTTTTCCCCGTTTATTTGGCTTTTATTCCCGAGACCTTGAACATTTTAAAGACCTAGCATATAACCTAAATATTGCCAAGTTGACTCCTGATTTATCAATAAATATTAAGTCTTTGAAACAAACTTCTCGGACTTTTTGCCAGAACTCATATCGCAGGTTGAGAACTCTGTCAGTGTCTTTCGCACTCGGAAAGAAAGTTTTTTTAAAGTCATATTTAAGAGTTTTGCCATTCTTC
The DNA here is from genome assembly GCA_036700245.1 of Microcoleus vaginatus BM001213989. Taxonomy (GTDB): domain Bacteria; phylum Cyanobacteriota; class Cyanobacteriia; order Cyanobacteriales; family Microcoleaceae; genus Microcoleus. The sequence continues at coordinate 224 of JAUBOM010000354.1, read as the reverse complement.
TCATCGTTGCTCTACTAATGGTAACACCACTTTTTGGATAGAGTAAATAACGGAGTTCTTCAAGAGTTGCATCATTATTTGATTCAATCAATTGGGCTAAAATCATTAGGTGTTCTGCATTGAGTTTTAATCAGGACTTACGCAAGCACGCTATATGTAGCGTGCTAAGAAAGAGCGGTCGCTTAATAAATCTAAGGGAGCGATCGTTATAGTCAAGCTAAAAT
>JAUBOM010000162.1:2731-13934 GCA_036700245.1 Microcoleus vaginatus BM001213989 | reverse complement strand
TTATCCGTGGGGTCAATCTAAAATCTAAAATCTAAAATCTAAAATCGATTGACGCCGTTTGTGGATTTTGGCAATGTTTGCACAAATAGCGGGGGAAGGGCGACTATGGAAGCGAATACTTTGCTGTCAGCGGGATTGGGCTTGCGGTGGCAGTACGGCCAGAGGTGGAATGCTCGCGGAGGCGGGGGAATTCCTTTGATTGGTCTTAAGTCGAGCGATCGAAGTTGGCAACAGCGCGGGGTGTATTTTTCAGTAGAATTCAAACCTTTTTAGGAAAGCAGTGCTTTTGCCTTTGGCGGAACTGAGCAATTCCGCTATATAGTAATAAATATCATTTGGCACTCATCTGTAGCTGCCAAGACTGCTTTTTACTGATAATCTTTAAATTAAACTATGTCTAAGGTGCGGTTGCTGCTTTTAAGTTCTTTTGCTTCCGGTTTTGGGCTTTGCTCAATCATTTTGGCGATGTTTACCATGACTTCCCGGCTGTCGTTCACGTCTTTTTTTACCTTTGTTTTAACTTTGGTATTTTTTGTAATTAATCTGCTTTTTGCTTTGCATTATTATACATCGATTACCAAGCAGTTGAGTGTGAGAGCTAAAAGGAAAGCTAGAATTTAGCGGTTGTGAAGCAGAAGCGGACAGCGATTCTCGGGTACTCTATGAGTAGATTTAGGAAATTTTAGGGAAATTTTTCTCTCACAGTATCTACCCCCTTTCTCGGATTCTCCCCGTCTTTCATTCTCCCCACTCTGCCAGCAGTTCTCAGTATTTGACAAGCTAAAATTGCCGCACCAAACCCGTTATCAATATTCACCACACCCACACCAGCCGCACAAGAATTGAGCATGGTCAACAGAGGAGCAATCCCGCCAAAACTCGCGCCGTAACCCACACTCGTGGGTACAGCAATCACTGGACAATCTGCCAAACCCGCAACTACACTCGCCAAAGCACCTTCCATACCCGCCACCGCAATCAACACATCAGCATCAGCAATTACGTGTCGATTGCTCAGCAAGCGGTGAATGCCGGCAACTCCGACATCCCACAAACGCCGCACCTGAAAACCGCAAAGTTCGGCAGTTACTGCTGCCTCTTCCGCTACAGGTAAATCCGCCGTTCCCGCACTGATGATAGTCACAGTACCCGGATGCTGCGGAGTTGGGGAATTAGCAGAAATTGCACAAATTCGAGCCTTTTGGTAGTAGGACAAATCGGGTATTTTTTGCTGCAATTGCTCGAAAACTTCCGGTTCAATTCGCGTCGCCATCACTGCAGGATTTCGCCCGCGCATCGCCTCGATAATCTCCACAATTTGGTCTGGGGTTTTCCCTGGGCCCCAGATTACTTCAGGAAAACCGGTTCTTAAAGTGCGGTGGTGGTCAATTTTTGCAAAATCCCCCACTTGTTCAAAGTCAAAATACTTTAATTTGTCTAAAGCGGAGCTCGGACTGACATCGCCGGCGGCTACCGATTCGAGTAACTTTTGTAAAATTTCAGGTTCCATTAATTAATGACTGATGAATGTGACTGCTGACTGCTATAGATTGCTTCGGGCGGGTTTATCGATCCGGGTCGATCGCACATACCGTCGTACCCGCCCCTACAGACGACTCATAACTGCTGAGTGCTTCCTTTCTGACAAATAACTATTCGGTTATTTTCAGGTCGTACAAATTCCAGAAAGCACCGCCGAGGGCACTGTAGCGAATTCCCGAAACGCGATCGCGAACCGCCTCAAAAGTCAGGGGATTCACCATATAGATAAACGGCACTTGTTCTGCTATAATCTGCTGCGTCTCCCCATAAATTTCCTTGCGCTTCGCCTCATCAAGCTCCTGGGAAGCTTTCACGTAAAGGTCATCGATTTTCTGTTCCCAGTCGTAAACTTCCCAACCCTTAATCGGCGGTTCTCCGGCTTGCGGGCCCTGGTTGAAACTGTGCAAAGTCCCATTGACAGACCAAATGTTGTAGCCGCTGTGGGGTTCAGTACCTCCTGTAAAACCGCCCAAGTAAGTATCCCAATTCCGCGTCAGGCGCAGCTTTTCCACATAAGTGTTAAAACTCAGGAACTGCGTATCAACTTGCATCCCCAGTTTGCCCAAATCCTGCTTAATTTGCGTTGCCATTTGTTCCCGCACTTTTTTACCCGCCGCCATCAACAAAGTAAATCGCACTTTGTTGCCTTCAGCATCCAACAATTCGCCGTTACTATTATACTTGAAACCAGCACTTAACAGTAACTCTTTCGATTTTTGCCGATCGTAACTGTAAGTTTTCAATCCCTCTTCTGGGGACAGGTAGAACGGACTTTGCGCCGGAATTGGGGAATGCAGCGGCGCGCCCAGTCCGCGATAGATATTGTTAGTCATGGCCGATCGGTTGATGCCGTAGGCGATCGCCTGCCGAAATTCCTTAGTCGCGAACCACCGAGACTTAATTGGGTCTACAAACGGTTGATTTTGAGCATTGCGCCCCTTATTCAGATTGAAACACACAAAGACGCTGCCAGTATCCGGGCCGCCGTTGAAGACCGTATATTTGCCGCGTTTTTCCTCGCGTTTCAGCAGCGGAAACACTTCCGGCTCCACGTTCAGAGTATCCAAATCGCCCGAGCGAAAATTCAGCAGTTGGTTGTCAGTATTTTCGATAATTTGCCAAACAATTTGCTGGATGTAAGGTTGAGGATTTCCCTCAGCATCTTGGCGCCAAAAATACGGATTTCGTTCCAAAACAACGCGCTGATTAGGAGTATAACTCAGCATTCGGTATTGACCGTTGCCGACAATTTTTTTCGGGTCAGTATCCGTGCCCCAAGTGCTCAGGAATTTAGGCTTGCCGTCTGCATCTGTATTTTCGACAGCTTCCTGTAAAATATGAGCTGGTAAAATCGGGATTCCCCCAGCATATCTAATAAAAGGAGCAAAGGGTTCTGCAACGGAAAATTCAACGCGGCGGCTGTCTATTTTTTTAACTTTTGGGAATTGGCGACTCGTGCCAACCCTCAGATTATCTTTCAAACCGCTAGGAATTTTGTCATTGAAATAAATCTTTTCATAGCTGAAGATAATGTCATCAGTAGTCATCGGTTCGCCGTCGGACCATTTCAAACCCTCTCGCAGGGTGAAGACAATCTTTTTGCCATCTTTAGAAACTTCCCAGGACTCGGCTAAACCGGGTTCTAGCTTCGATGTCAAGCCGTTTTCGTTAATCAATCCCTCGTACATATAGCCAAAAACGCTGTATGCAGATTGATTTAGCGGGTAGTTAAAGGTGCCCGGGCCGCTGGGGGTGGGAACGATGAGCCTGTTTACTAAGTTTGATCGGGCTGGAGTGCACGCAGACAGAGTTAGAGTGGCAATTGCCGCCAGTAAAATCGCCAGCCAGCGGAGTCTTGAATGTAGCATCATAGAAATTTTCATAATTTTTTAGTTTACCACCTGCGTGCAACTATGACTGAGATTGTAACCAACCGAGAAAGTCTTCAGTGCGCGAAAAATACTTGGTTATCCCTACTTCCCGCAAAGCATCTTGAACTTCTGGTAGTTTGCGAAATTCTTTGACGTTACCACTTAGAAATACTTTGGTTTCTGTGGGGCGCAAGCGGGCATGACTCAAGATACAGTGTAAAATCAAATTGTCTGTCGGGTCTTTTTCGATGATAGTTGTGTTTAAGCTTGCTTCGATAATCTCTGTATTTAATACAATCATTTCTGCATTTTGCGACAGCATATAAATTGCTTCACGCAAGCGAAATTCAATTTCATCTATTCGATTGCTATAGTAAATCAATGACTGTTCTAGGTGAAAAGATAGAGAGGCGACCTGTTCAGATGTCACATCTCGCTTTGTTTCACTAACTTGACGGCTTAGCTGTTCCTTAAACTTGTTTTGTCGCTTCACCTCGTCCTCTAAAGCCGACAGAGACTCCATATAACAAATGCTGGGTATGACCAACTGAACTGATGAGGATAAATCCCGCAGCAACATAATTGCTTCAGCCTCGCGCCCTGTAGAAATACTCATCAAAAAGTTAGTCTCGATATATAAAATTGCCATCTAATCTCACTTCGGATTTTGTTGTTCCACCTGCTAGCAGCGGCAGCAAACCGATTGCTGCTATCTGTTCAGACGCTGGGGGAATTTCTGATTTCCAGTGATAGGCTAAGTCATGCAGCCACGATTCTACCAGCGTTTCAATCGTATGTCCAAATATCGCTTTGCTACCAAAGTCAGGCTGATAATAACGAAGTATTTCACCAGTGTTTAGAGAGCAAACAGGTTCAGATAAATTCACGCCGTCCCATTTGAAAATCCGAATTTGTTCGGTGTCAACAAACATAGCATAGGGAATGACTGTGCGTTGTTCGGACATCTTCGCTAACGCAGCTTCCATCCAAGATATCATGTAATCAGCAATCCTCTGCTTTGCTGCTGTTTCTTGAGCTTGAATAATTTTGACCTCGATTAGCGCGACTATGCGATCGTCCTTATCCAAGGCGATAATATCCGCCTTTATAGGTAATTCTACTTCCAAGGTTTCAGTTTGCATGGTTTCAGCCTTCCTAGCGTATAAGTTTAAGTAAATTCAACTTCTACTATCAAACCACTTTTTTAATTTTTGGATACTAAAACTACAGCATAGGCTGCAATTCCTTCTTCTCTCCCCACGGGCCCTAACTTTTCGTTTGTAGTAGCTTTGATGCCGATTTGGTCAGGTTTTAATTGTAGGACAGTAGAAAGCCGATCGCGCATTTGCTCAATATGCGGTTTCAGCTTTGGACGTTCCGCCACCACCACCGAATCAATATTGCCGATTTCCCAGCCTTTATCTAATATTAACTGATTGACTTGTGCCAGCAATACGAGACTATCCGCACCCTTCCATTTCGGGTCAGTTGGCGGGAAATAAAGACCGATATCTCCTAAGCTGAGAGATCCGAGCATCGCATCCATGATAGCGTGGGTAAGTACGTCTGCGTCGCTGTGGCCGAGTAAGCCTAATTCGTGGGGAATGTGGACGCCGCCGAGGATGAGGGGGCGTTCTGGAACTAAGCAGTGAATGTCGTAGCCGTTGCCGATGCGGATGTTCATGTAAAATTGAGGTTTGGGAAGTATAGCAAAAAACAATTATTTCATATTTGCGGAGCGATAGCTGAAAAAGAATGGTCTTGATTTACGGACTTTGCGGTAATTGTAGCAAAGACATAGAGATGTCGGTTGGTCAGTCGGTCTTCGACAAAAAAGTTGTCTGGCATCTATCTTATAGCTGTCCTTATTGCGGGGAGGCAATCGAGTTAGATAATACTGATGCTATACCTAACGAAATGAGAAAAGAGATTTTAGTAAAAGAAGGAACTTGGAACTTGATTGTATTGGAAAAAGAACAACGTGCAACAGTTGTAACAAAAATCCTGCGTCAGGCTATGGAATTGTCATTAGCTGAAGCGATGAAGTTAAAAAAGAAGATGCCTGGTTCTGTTTTTGTCGGCACTAAATGTGAGACCGATCGACTAAGACATCTTTTAGCTGCTGAAGGCTTGAAATCTTCAATAAGCAAAACTGTAACTTAGTGCTGCCTGGGGAGTTCTATTAGCTTTAAAGTGCTAATCATCCCTGAAGATCCAACTAATAACGGCTACATCCTCAAACCTTATTCTCCCCTCTCCTGCAACCACCGATCGTACAAATCCGATCGGCGCGATCGAGTTCTTTCAATTTGCTGTTCCCGACGCCAGCGAGCAATTTGGGCGTGATTACCCGACAGCAACACGTCGGGCACCTTCAATCCCCGAAAATCCGCCGGTCGAGTGTATTGCGGATAATCCAAAAGTCCGTCCTCAAAACTCTCAAACTTTAGGGAATCTTCCTTCGCCACAGTTCCCCGCAGCAATCGCAAAACTCCATTAATCAAAGCTAAAGCCGGAATTTCGCCCCCCGTGAGCACAAAATCCCCCAAAGACACCTCGCGAGTGACCAAATGCAGCACTCGATCGTCCACTCCTTCATAATGACCGCAAATCAACACCAACTGATCGCGATCGGCCGCCAACTCCCGAAACATCGCCTGCTGCATCGGTTCCCCCTGAGGAGTCAGCAAAATCACCTCCCGAGAAGGCAAAACAGGCAGCGACTCCACCGCAGCAAAAATCGGTTCCGGCTTCATCAGCATCCCCACTCCGCCGCCGTAAGGCTCATCATCGACTCGCTGGTGCTTGTCTGTGGTAAAATCGCGGGGATTGACAAAATTCACCTCAGCAATCTTTTTAGCTAAGGCTTTGCCCATCAGTCCCGACTCCAGGGGAGCCCGGAAAAATTCTGGAAATAGGGTAACAACGTCAAATCGCACAATTATTGGAATTTCATTGATACATCACCTCTAGTTTGACCCTTAGGGGGAGTTCAGTTTTCAGTAATTGCTTTATTCTTTATAATTTCTTATAATTTCTGAAAATTTTGGCAAGTTAAATTCTCTTCCTTTGTCGGCGAGCAGGTTTTGTACAAAAATAATCTGTTTTTCATGACAGCGACTGCAAGTAAACTCGCCCCCAAACAACTGCGGGATCGCGCGATCGGCGATCGCACATCGCTGGCACCAAAAAATATTTATTCTTAAAAAGCCCCATTCTACCCACAGCCACGGCAAAATTGAATTTCACATCCAACAGAGGAAGACACACCATGCAGCAATTGACATCTCAAGCCCTTGAACACAATATTCCCCAGCGCACAAAAACCTCGATTATGGTCATCGGGGGAGCCGAAGACAAAGTTCACGGGCGAGAGATTCTAAACACCTTTTTTTGCCGTGCTGGGGGTGCAAACGGTCGGCTGGCGATCGTTCCGTGCGCTTCGCGAGATCCCGAAGGAATTAGCAACCGCTACCGCACCATATTTGAAGAAATGGGCGTTAGCGCCGTCAAAGTAGTGGACATCCGCGAACGCGAACAAGCCGAAAACCCCGTCTGGAAGGATTACTTAGAAGATTGTACGGGCGTATTCATCACAGGCGGCGACCAACTGAGGCTCTGCGGGCTGCTGGCGGACACCCCGCTGATGGAGAAAATTCGTAAAGAAACTATCGAAGGCAAGATTACCCTCGCCGGTACCAGCGCGGGTGCTGCGGTGATGGGATATCACATGATTGCAGGCGGCGGGAGTGGCGCGTCACCGAACCGCTCTTTAGTAGACATGGCAAACGGACTTAACATTATTCCTGAGATCATCGTAGACCAGCATTTTCACAACCGTAACCGCATGGCTCGCTTGCTGTCGGCTGTGGCTTGTCATCCCGATCGCCTCGCTATTGGTATTGACGAAGACACCTGCGCCTTGTTTGAGGGAGACGATACTATGAAAATTCTCGGTAAAGGCACTGTGACTATTGTTGATTCTAGGGAAAATTTTTATACCAATGAGTCTCTGGTAGGAGCGACAGAACCCTTAAGTCTCTTCAATATGCGCTTGCACGTTCTTTGTCACGGAGATTGCTACAATATGCCCCTAGGCAAACCAATGCCATCGGCAGCCTGTTCCGAGTCTGGCTGGCCGCCCGAATGCCGCACAGCCAACTAACGCAGAACATCTCTTGTCATTGATTCGGCACACAGGCGGTAGCGCCGAATCAGGCTTACCACAATAGAATAGATTCCAAAGCAGCCACAGGCTGACGCCAGAAGGCAGAATCACAGAAAATTCTACCTTCGGGCTTTGAGTTTTTGCCGGCGATTGACCTGTACTTGTTTTTAGCCGATCGCTGGGCATGAATTTTCAATTCGGTGGCCCATAACTGGAAATTCACTCGCAAACTGTTCGTAGCGAACAGTCGAGCGAGCAATCTAGATCGAAATTGAATAAATGCTCCAATTATCTATAAGATTTCTCGACCCATACCCCTCTAACTGTCATGAAAATACTTAAAATCCAGACCTTACGCGGCCCCAACTACTGGAGCATCCGACGCCACAAACTCGTCCTGATGCGTCTGGATTTAGAAGAGTTGGCAGATAAAACCACATCTGAAATTCCTGGCTTCTACGAAGGATTGACCGCCGCGCTGCCGAGTTTATACGAGCATCACTGTTCTCCAGGCCATAAGGGAGGCTTCCTGCAACGTGTCAAAGCAGGCACGATGATGGGACACGTAATCGAACACGTAGCCCTAGAACTTCAGCAAATGGCAGGAATGCCAGTCGGGTTCGGCCGTACCCGCGAGACGGCGACCCCAGGCATTTACCAAGTAGTAATTGAGTATCAAAACGAACAAGCAGGTCGCTATGCCGCCCGGGCGGGCGTGCGGATGTGCCAGAGGATTGCCGAGACTGGCACTTATCCAGCAGCAGAATTAGTCCAAGATTTGAGAGATCTTAGAGAGTTTGCGGCGTCGGCGGCACTCGGACCGAGTACGGAAACACTGATCAAGGAAGCAGAAGCTCGTGGCATTCCTTGGATACCGTTAAGCGCGCGGTTTATGATTCAACTCGGCTACGGGGTTCACCAAAAGCGGATTCAGGCAACTCTGAGCAACCGCACGGGAGTTTTGGGGGTAGAACTAGCCTGCGATAAGGAAGGTACCAAAAATATCCTCGGCAGTGCCGGCGTGCCGGTTCCCAGAGGAACGGTGATTCATTATTTGGACGAATTGGGCGGGGCGATCGAAGATGTCGGCGGTTATCCGATCGTCCTCAAACCCCTAGACGGAAACCACGGCCGCGGCATTACCATTGACATCAATTCCTGGGAAACAGCAGAGGAAGCCTACGACTTAGCCAGCGCGGCATCAAAAACAAAAAGCGTCATTGTCGAGCGCTATTATGTCGGTCGCGACCACAGAGTATTGGTAGTCAACGGGCAAGTCATAGCAGTCGCAGAACGAGTCCCCGCTAACGTCGTGGGCAACGGCAAGTCTACAGTAGAACAGCTTATTGAAGAAGTAAACCGCGACCCGCAGCGAGGAGACGGACACGACAACGTTCTCACCCGGATCACGATCGACAAATTGTGCCTGGATTTGCTGCAAAAACAAGGATACGCCATGGACTCCGTAGTGCCGGCCGGGGAAAGAGTATTTTTGCGCGCGACAGCAAACTTGAGTACAGGTGGAATTGCAGTCGATCGTACCGACGAAATCCACCCGGAAAACGTCTGGCTGTTTTCCAGAGTCGCCAAAATTATCGGTTTGGACATCGCCGGCATTGATGTAGTAACTCCCGACATCTCCCAACCCCTGCGCGATGTCAACGGCGTCATCGTCGAAGTCAACGCAGCACCGGGTTTCAGAATGCACGTCGCCCCGAGTCAGGGTTTACCCCGCAACGTCGCCGGCGCCGTCTTCGATATGCTTTTCCCCTCGCCTCAACCCAGCCGGGTGCCGATTTTAGCGGTAACGGGAACCAACGGCAAAACTACAACCACTCGCCTGCTTGCCCACATTGTCAAGCAGACCGGTCAGATTACTGGCTACACGACTACCGACGGCACTTACATCGGCGATTATTTGGTAGAAACCGGAGACAATACCGGGCCGCAGAGTGCTCAATTGATTTTGTCTGACCCGACGGTGGAAGTAGCGGTGCTGGAAACCGCTAGAGGCGGAATTTTGCGATCGGGCCTCGGCTTCGATCAGTGCGATGTCGGCGTCGTATTGAACGTCGCGGCCGATCACTTGGGAATTGGCGACATCGACACCGTGGAACAGCTCGCCAAACTCAAGAGCGTCCTCGTCGAGTCGGTAATGCCCAAAGGCTATGCAGTTTTAAATGCAGACGACCCGCTAGTAGCACAAATGGCGCAGCGTGTCAAGGCTCAAATTGCATATTTCTCGATGAACCCGGACAACGAACTGGTTGCCAAACATACCGCTGCGGGCGGGCTGGCAGCGATTTACGAAAATGGGTATTTGTCGATCTTGAAAGGCGATTGGACGCTGAGAATTGAGCAGGCTGTGAACGTGCCGCTGACGATGGGCGGACGCGCGCCGTTTATGATTGCTAATGCTTTAGCAGCTTGTTTGGCGGCTTTTGCCCAAGGATTCAAAATAGAAGATATTCGATCGGCTTTGTCAAGCTTCCAAGCATCGGTGGGTCAAACTCCCGGACGGATGAATTTGTTTAAATTGGGCAGCTATCACGCTTTGCTGGACTACGCCCACAACCCCCACAGCTACAAAGCTTTGGGCAGTTTCGTGCTGAATTGGCAGGGACAGCGGATCGGGGTAGTCGGCGCCCCTGGAGACCGGCGAGATGAAGATTTTGTCACGCTGGGCAAACTTTCGGCCGAAATGTTCGATCGCATAATTGTGAAGGAAGATATTGACAGGCGCGGGCGAGAACCCGGTGTTGTGGCACAGTTAATTTGCCAGGGAATTGCAGAGGCGATTTCTGCGGGAACCGCAAACAAATCTCAAGTTGAATACGAATTGATTCTCGACGAAACAACGGCCGTTAACAAGGCTTTAGATGAGGCGCCAGCCGGCAGTTTGGTAGTGATTTTACCTGAAAGTGTCAACAAAGCTTTGAGTTTAATTGAAGCCCGGAACCCGATTAAGGAATCTGTGGAAGTTCAAAATGGTTTAGATCGATCGAAGTCACAGGAAAGTTTAAAACCGACTGTGGTGAATCAAGGCTAAACTCTTAAGTCTCATTTAATTAATAGGTTGGGTTGAACTTTTAGGACACCCAACCTATTTTTATATAAATTCTCAGTTAAATGAGGTACGCCCGGTAATTGGTAATCGAGCGGTGCGTACCTATGATAAATAGTTAGACTTCAAGCTCTCTCTGAAGTTCTCTAATTGCATTTTGTGCATCTCTGTATAAATCGGCATTTCCCTCTTGCTGATACAACTCAGAGGCTTTCTGAAAATCATTTATTGTTCCCTGTATATCTCGCTGTTCTTTGCGGACAAGAGCCCGATTGTAGTAAGCATCAGCATAGTTAGGGTTGAGGCGAATAGCTTCGTTGTAATCAGCGAGCGCAGCCTGTTTATCTCCTTGGTCAGAGCGGACAATACCCCGATTGCTGTAGGCTTCAGCATAGTTAGGGTTGAGGCGAATAGCTTCGTTGTAATCGGCGAGCGCAGCCTGTTTATCTCCTTGGTCAGAGCGGACAACACCCCGATTGCTGTAGGCTTCAGCATAGTTAGGATTGAGGCGAATAGCTTCGTTGTAATCGGCGAGCGCAGCCTGTTTATCTCCTTGGT
>JAUBOM010000162.1:0-2631 GCA_036700245.1 Microcoleus vaginatus BM001213989 | reverse complement strand
TGCTGTAGGCTTCAGCATAGTTAGGATTGAGGCGAATAGCTTCGTTGTAATCGGCTAGTGCACCTTGTTTATCTCCCTGTTGCGATCGCACATAACCGCGCTTGTAGTAAGCATCAGCATAGTTAGGCTCGAGGCGAATAGCCTCGTTAAAATCGGCGATCGCACCCTCTATATCTCCCTGGTCATAGCGGACAGCACCCCGACCGTTGTAAGCTTCAGCATCGTTAGGATTGAGGCGAATAGCTTCATTGAAATCGATTTCTCCTGACGGAGCGCACTCATTTCTGTCAATTTCTTCCACTTGTTGTGCTGACAACTGGGCGACAGCAAATTCAGGTTGCACGATCGCAATTGTTGCCACAATTAGCGCTGCTGACAGTCGGTAAGAAAAACTCATTTTTTAACGTCTCATGAGATTTGAGATTTGAGATTTGAGCTCTTAGATTTTAGATTTGACATTTTAGATGGCTCCCTCTGAATATTTTACTTTAATCGGACTCAAGCCAAGTATCATACTCAAATCAACTCGTAGGTTGCCTCAGGCGGACTTAGAGAGCGATTATTAAGGGTTGAGGCATATGACGCACCTTACTCTATTTTAGATGGCTCCCTCGGAATATTTTACTTTAGCTTTTAATTACCGCCCACTGAGTCACGGGTGCAAGCGGTTTCCAACCCTGAAAAGAACCGATCGCCCCTACTCTCTGAATGCCAATTCTAATGAGTTCCCCGCCATAACGATCGTGCCATTGCAAAACTTTAAACTCGCTCTCAACTGTCACCGCATTAACAACTAATCGGCCGCCTTCATCTAAAGCATTCCAGCAAGTTTCCAGCACAGCTTCTGCGGTGACACCGCCGCCTATGAAAATAGCATTCGGTTGAGGCAAATTTGTCAGGGCTTCCGGCGCTTCTCCCGCAACGATTTCGAGTTCGGGAACGCCGAAAGTCGATGCATTTTCAGCGATGTATTCCAATCGAGTCGGATGGCGTTCGATCGCGATCGCCCTGCACCGAGGATGACTCCGCATCCATTCGATCGCGATCGAGCCGCAGCCCGCCCCCACATCCCAAAGCAACTCTCCGGGAATCGGTGCTAACGTTGACAGAGTAACGGTTCTAACCTCCCGCTTCGTAAGTTGTCCGTCGTGGCGGTAAGCAGCATCCGGCAAACCCGAGGTACGAGGGAAAATCACAGTTTCGCGATCGGCTGCAACTGCGATCGCGATCGCGTTCAAATCCGCCAAATCCGCTGCATTCCATGCTGCTGCTACCCCCTCGATCCGCCGTTCCGATCCCGACCCCATCCGCTCGAACACGGTCATCAAACTGCTGCCAAACCCCCGCTGCGTCAACAATTGTGCCACCTTTCCCGGCGTGTGTCTGTCAGCGCTCAACACCAGCAAGCGCGCCCCCGGCGACAAAGCAAGGGCGATCGATGCGATCGGGCGATTTGTCAAACTGAAAGTCTCAACTTGAGCCAGCGGCCAACCCAAACGGGCGCAAGCAAGACTAAAAGCCGATACCGCCGGAATCACAGTCATTTCCGAAATGGGAATCTGGCGCGACAGCGTGACGCCGATGCCGTGACACATCGGATCGCCGCTTGCGAGCACGCACACAGACTGTCCCCGGCGGCGGAGGATGTCGTCAACTGTTGCTTGCAAAGGCGATGCCCAAACCAATTTTTCGCGGGTGTCGTCGGTTGGTAGCATTGCTAGGTGACGGGCGCCACCAACAACGATTTGAGCTTGCTGGAGAAGGGTAGAGGCGATCGGGCCCAGCCCCGAAAGTCCATCTTCGCCAATCCCCACCACCGAAAGCCATTTGTGCATTGCGCCCTTACTGCTAATTACTACTTATCGATTCTAAAGAATAATATCGGATTTCCATTCATAATTCTTTCTTCTACTTGTTTCATTCCGAGTCTTTCTGCGACTTTTTGCGACTCAATGTTTGGGCGATCGCAACTTACGACAAGATAGTTAAAGCCAAGTTCATCAAAACCATAATCCAATATTTTGGTTGATGCTTCAGTAGCGTAACCTTTTTTAAGTGCTTTCGGCAGCAGTGCGTAAACTAACTGGGGCTGTGCTTCTTCAAAAAAATACCACAAACCCACAAATCCAATAGTTTCTCGATCGCTCTTAGTTTCGATAAACCACATACCGAATTGCTTTTGGGCAAACAGCTTTTTGTTTTCGGCAAGCATTTCTTCAACCTTTTGTAGCGACAAGATTTCGCCGTCGCACAGATATCTCCTCACATAGGCATCGATAAAAATTCTATGAAGCGTGTTGAGGTCGCTCTACACAATCGGTTTCAAAACTAATCTCTCTGTTTCAAATATCATGGGGATTATTTATGTTGGATTAAAGGGCGATCGCCCCTATAAATATTAGTCCAGGACGCACGGGCGGTCAGAAACCGGGTTTTATTATGAAAAAATGGGTTGCAGCCCGTAGATTGGGTAAAAAAGCCGGTTTCTTTGATAGGAGTGCGATCGCGAACTGTTTATTTTTGTAGTTGCGGTGTCTTCGCCGGCGGGTCCATGGGTCCATGACTGTCTGAAAAATATTTTCCCAAAACAAAAAGCGCCCCTATTTCTAGGAGCGCTTTTTGTTAATCAAA
>JAUBOM010000161.1:0-14003 GCA_036700245.1 Microcoleus vaginatus BM001213989 | reverse complement strand
GCCCTATGCCCTATGCCCGCGAGAGCACCTCATGTTACTGAGAAAGGCTATATGAGCGCGTCTGAATGAGTTGTGTAAATAAAAGAAAAGTGGTCAAGTCAAATTCTAAAAAAAAAGGAGGGAGACAAATCTTTCGGCTTCCTCCTTAACGGCCCGCGCACATTTTATCTAAATCGTCCCGATCTAAATTTATTTTTAACTGCATCAATTGATCTCTCGATTCTCTTGCTGTTGAGGTTTCCGACTTTCTGTCATTGATAATAATTTTGTAAGGGGGCGTTCGATTTCGTAATTCTACCGAAGTTCAGAGCGACTTGTGTCGCTCCTACTGCGATCGGATTTACATTTTAAATATTGTTCACTGCCCCACCTGCAAGCGCGGTCAAAATCGCCACGCCAAAAGCCAACCTGTACCACACAAACACCCACGTATTTTGAGTTTGCAGGAACTTCATCAGCCACGCGATCGACAAATAAGAAAACACAAATGCCGAAATCGTTCCCACTATCAAAGCTGCAACTCCAGCATCGCCGATTCCTTCTCCCAAAGCACCCTTTAATTCCACTAATCCAGCCAGAGTAGTGGCCGGAATTCCCAATAAAAAAGAAAACCGCGCGGCGGCGGGTCTTTCTAATCCCATAAACAATCCTGCTGTTAGGGTAGAACCCGATCGCGAACACCCCGGAATCAATGCGATTGCTTGAGCTAATCCCATTAAAATCCCGTCTGGGACAGTTAACTTTTCATAAGTGCGATTGCGCTTGCCAATTTTTTCTGCTATTGCTAACAGCAGCGACATGACCATCGAAGCAATGCCGATGCTGGCCAAACTTCTCAGCGGCGACTTGTCAAAATCTGGAACCAATGCCTTGATTAGCAGCCCAAAAAATACTATAGGTATTGTTCCCAAAACAAGTCCCAGCGCCAGTTGAAACTCTTGCGATTTGTAGTCGCGCCGCACGACGGCATCTACAGCACCAAAAGTTATAGTTGTCAAGTCTTGCCAGAAATACCAAAGCAGTGCAACAATACTGCCCAACTGAATAACAGCACTATAAGCAACCCCCGGATCGCCCCATCCCAGGGCGATCGGCACTACCTTCAAATGAGCGGTGCTGCTGATGGGCAAAAACTCTGTTACTCCCTGTACAATTCCTAAAACAATGGCCTGCACCAGATTGATTTGAGCAGGCCCGGAAACATCTGAAGCGGGTGTTTGGGCGAGGAGTGCGTCAAGCAAAGCTATCATTAGTTGTGAATTCCCTGTTTTCAGTTTCTAGTAATCAGTTTAATTTAAGACCTTGCACCCTTCTGGGAAGCTAGAAGCCCACCCCACCAACAATAAATTTTATTTTGGCACGGACACTTCCAGCCCGCTCCTGAAAAGCCGATCGCAAATAGTGATATTCCGTCAGTTGAATCGCTTTGTCGATCGCTACAACAAGCAAACTATGAAAGCCGATCTGAAACTACTTTAACTTACTCAACAACATTTGCCTACATTTGGGTGATAAAATTAGAAAAGTTTTTTCATCTGATTTCGCTTTCCTTACAGCAACTGCCAACAACCTATGATATTTATTGAGAAAAAAAAATCACTTGTTACTGCTACTTCTGGGCTGGGCTTGCTGCGGCGAATCTTGTCAGCCAGTCTTTTAACCGTGGCGATCGCACTTAGCTTGATACTGCTAACCGGCACGCCACCAGCCTTAGCAAGTCTCACAGACGATCGCTATGACGGTACAATCTTTGCCCTCTACGCCGGCAACGGTTCCCTAGTTCCTCCTAAAGTAAAACTCACAGATTCTTTCAAACGCAATAAACCCGTATTGTTAGTGTTTTACACAGACGACAGCAGCGACTCCAAGCAATACGCGATCGTCGTCTCTCAACTCCAGGAATTTTACGGCCGCGAAGCCGATTTTATGCCCATCTCAATTGATTCTTTGCCTCCGCAACCCTCACCGGAACTCACCGAACCGAGCCATTATTACGAAGGTTTCGTACCTCAAACTCTCATCCTCGACCAATCGGGAAAAGTGGTTTTTAACGCGAAAGGGCAAGTACCGTTTGAAAAGGTAGATGATGCTTTTAGGAAAGTATTTGACTTGCTGCCCAGAGAAAAATCTATCCCGCTGAAACGCCGCGTCGTGAACGAATTTAACGTCGAATTGTCGAAGTAATAGGTAATTGCTAATTGCTAGGCGCTATAGCAATTTTCAATGATTCCTTAACGAGAATTTTTTTGTTTTATATTGGGTAAGGTGCGCGGCCCGGCGCACCCTACATTTAGCGCGATACAGTCAACAGTCAACGGTCAACAGTCAACAGTCAACAGTCAACAGTCAACAGTCAATCGTCATTCTGCCTCAGTAATTCTTTACAAACACCATCTCGGGTCTCAGGGCAAAATGGACGTGAACTATTTAAACTTTAAACCATGAGTAGAACCTTAATTCCTGTGATTCTGGCCGGCGGTAAAGGCGAACGTTTTTGGCCGCTGAGTCGCAAACAGCGGCCCAAGCAGTTTTTGAGTCTCGACGGTAGCGGCAAGAGTTTGCTGCAGGTTACTGCGGAAAGACTTTTGGAATTAGGTAACGGTTGGGACGATTTGTGGGTAGTAACCTCGTCCATGTTGGCGGATGGGGTTCGCGAACAGTTGCCGCTGTTACCGCCGCAGAATTTGCTAGCGGAACCCGAGGGCCGGGATACTGCGCCAGCGGTGGCCTGGACTGCTATCGAAACTGCGAAGCGTTACGGTGAGGATGCGGTGGTGGGTTTTTTCCCGGCGGATCACTGGATTGGGGAACCCGAGGAGTTTGTCAAGACTTTGGAGGCGGCGGCCGAGTTGGCGAGAAATCAGGATGCGATCGCCACTTTGGGAGTAAAACCGAGTTATGCTTCCACCGGCTACGGCTACATCGAACAAGGTGAGGAAATTGGCAGTTTTGGGGGTTTTCCGGCTTATCGGGTGGCGAGGTTTACGGAAAAGCCCGATCGCACAACTGCTGAAGAATTTGTAGCCAGCGGCAAGTTTAGTTGGAACGGCGGCATTTTTGTCTTTCGAGTTGGAACAGTCTTGACAGAATTGCGAAGTTATGTACCGGACATGATGGCAGCTTTGGAAGCCAAAGGCGCCGCTGCTTACTCCGAATTGCCGAAGATTAGCATCGATTACGCGCTGATGGAGAAGACGCAAAAGGCTTGTGTTCTGCCCGTAAGCTTTAGCTGGGACGATTTGGGAGATTGGAATGCGATCGGTCGTTTGCTGCAAGGAGAAAAGCCGAATGTGGAATTAGCAAAACACGTCGGAATTGACACCAAAGGCGGCATTTTCTATGCAGCCGATGAGAATGAGGTCATCGTCACCATTGGTTTAGAAGATGTGGTAGTTGTCAGAGATGGCAACGTAACTTTGATTGTGAAAAAGGACAGGACGCAGGAGATTAAACAGGTAATTAAAGTGTTGGGAGAAGATGACAAGTTGAAAGATTTGTTATGATGTAAGTACGGCACTGATTGGGCAGGCGAATACAAAGGATTTATCACTCTTTATCCAGACTTTCGTTTCTTAAACATCGTTTCGGCTTGACGGGCTTACCCTCCCAAGTAGTCTGGGGCGACTTTCGCCAAGAAGTCTCATTTGCAACTTCCCGTTAAGTTTTGGGCTGCATCGAGGAATCTCGCGAATCATTGCATCACTCAGCATCTTCTGGCTTTTTTGCGATCTAAAAAGGAGAGGCAATCGCCAATCGTGGCATTGCCTCTCCTCTATTCTGCCTGGGACTTTATTTTTTCCCAAGTCCCCAACTATTAACCGTTCCTCCAGAACGATTAATCAATCAGTTCCGGCGTAGGAACTTGTGCATTAATCTGGGCCTGAGAAAACGAGGGCAAAGCCCAAGTTGTCTCACCCGCTTTAAAAACTTTAGCAGGGGCAACATTCAATTGAATACCACCCGTTGCTGCATTCGTTGTAGCAATTAGCTGCGTACCATCTACAACCTTAATAGCAACCGGTTCAGCCAAAGAAACTGGCTGAGCCACCGGGCCTAAACTAGCTTGAGTCCCTGCTGGCACGTAAATACCATCGCAATCCCAATCATCATCTGTAATCTCACCGGCTGCCAGGAAATAAAGTTGCGTCGGCAATTTTTTCGGCTTATTAGCATAAACTGCCAGTGTTTGCCCGGTTGCATTACGACACTGAGCCCGCTTTCTAGCAGTTTCGATCACGTACTTCTGCATTTGCAATTCGGCCAACCGCTGTTGGTACTGTTCAGGCGTATAACCCGCAGTCGAAGGATCGCTCTGAGCTGACAAAAGTTGATTCAATTCCTGTGTCACTTCCGCATAGTCAGCCCCCTTTGTGAAATCCTTGCCTGCCCAAGAAGGCTGAGCTACAGCTAAGTTTACGAAAAGCACTAAAGCCACCAGAATTACTTTGAAAAACTTGCTCATTTTTGTTGTCCTTTTTGTAAGAAATCAGAGTTTGTTCTTAGAAAACCCCTCCAGTTATAGTTAGAAATTATTTTCCAACTTCAGCAAACAGGAGGAAAGTTGAACCCTAGTTTGCCTAAAATTTTTAGACCAGGCGGTTTTGACTCATTAACACAATCGGTGCAGTGTAAGCAGAGGCAAAGGAAAATACTAAGTTGAGCAGGATGAAGGGCTGCCGATCCTAGTGAGGAATGCCCGGTGTCAGGTTCGCGCCCACCCACCCGGCGAGGATTACAGTCTGTCCAATCAAAAAAAGCCACGAACCCACTTTCGCTGCTAGGGTATCTGCTAAATGCTGTCCGCGAGTTAAGGCTTTTTCCTCTGGTTTTTGAGGCGTAAGCTGTAAAGGCCTTTGATGGCTGGCGGTTTTCATTTTTGCGTTAACCCTGTTGGATAGAGTGGATTTCATCGCCAACCTCACGGGTGAATGTCTAGTTGAAGCTGACTGGTTAATGTTCGCTGGCGTTTTTCTTTGATGCCTTTACTTTAGTCACGCTCCACTCATAAGAGCAAATGTTCTTTTTTATCAAATCAATCACTTCAATTTATAGAGTTGTTGGCAAATAGGAGAGAATAGGAAGAACGAGGCAGGGTAAGGGGAAGGCTCAACATCGCACGTACACGCTCACCTTGACCGATTCCTGCGGGCGATGACCGAATTAAACCAGAAAGCCTTTGATAGCCTCTTGCGGCGCCTTGAGCGCGGTGTATGAGCCGGCGCTTGTTCCAGCAACCCCGTCAGTGTGCCAGGGGAGGTGGGCGTAAAGCGCGTTTACGCAGTTGGGGGGCTTGGGAAAAAATAAAGTCCCAGGCAGAATAGAGGAGAGGCAATGCCACCATTGACGATTGCCTCTCCTATTTAAATGACAAAAAAGCCAGAAGATGCTCAGTGATGCAATCATTCGCGACATTCCTCGATGCAGCCCAAAACTTAACGGGAAGTCGCCTTCGGCACACTATATTTAGTGTGCCTGCGTCCAAGACTGTAATTCACAAAAATTGTTGTACTCAAAATTCATAACTCTCTGTATAACGGGCCAGCTTATCAGCGCAAAATTTTCCGATAGCGAGCTTCAATTACCGAGTAGATGCCATAGGCAATTAAACCCAAAGGTACTATACCCAAAATCACTGGACTAAAAGGCTGTTGTCCCAGAATTGCCAACACATCGCCCAATCCCTTCGTTTGACTGGCATCTGATAGCCTTGCTGCTTGAATAAAGAAAAAACCGATTATAACGAAAACAATCCCACGGGCAGCAATGCCAAATCGACCCAACCGTGTTGCCCAAGTTTGCTCGCTTTGGCTCATTTCATCTAGCTTGAAATGGCGGCGAAATTTTGCTTTATATGCTTGGTAGAAATAAGAAAAACCTACACCAATAACAATTGATCCCGCCAATCCTACCAGCCATTGTCCAAATGGTTGCGCTAAAAGTTGGGCTGTCAAATCTTGGGTTGTATTGCTATTACCACCGCCGGAACCCATTATCAGTTTTACAGCCGTTAAAGCCAAACCTGCGTAACCTAAAGCACTCAAGGCGTAGCCAATGCGTTGGGCAATTCGCTTGGCATCGATTTTTTGTCCTTGGTGTTCTGGGTCGAGAATTGTCTGAACCATACGCAAAAGGCAATAACCAATAATGCCAATCGTTACAAGAAATAGCAGAAATTTACCGAAGGGTTGGTTAACAATTTCTGATAATGCACCGCTAGTATCGGTTGTTCTGCCGCCCGTACTAAAGACTGCTTGTGCTGCCAGAAAACCAACAATAAAGTAAACTATGCCTTTGGAAGCATATCCCAATCTTGCCAGTCGCTCAAACCAGGGATGAGAAGCTGTCTGTCGAATTGACTGTTCAATGCTGTCGGTGGGTGAGTTGCGCGGTTTCATATTTTTTGACAATTTAGTTGTTTACGACTGCTGCCATAGGCAATAGTGCAGTTTTTTACAGTTAACTTAGCTATTAAACAAATAATTTATGTTATTATTTATTAATTTAAAGATTAGCTTGTTTAAAACATTTTTTTATCTGTCTTGAGCGGGAGTGTCAACGGTTAATTGATTAATAACTTTCACCTTTTTTGGGCTTGACAAATATAGCTTTATGGGCTATAAAGAAATAGCTTCACTGATGCACCCGTCTGCCAGCGGTCTAGTATATCTTTGATTAAAACTTTTTTAACCCAAGTTGAATAACAAGAATAACAATTAGATTGGCAGCGCTAAAAATACTCCCAAAAAAACAAAGAAAAATCCGAATGCTGCCAAGAGAGCTAAGGTTTAAGCGGGAAGCAAAGATACCTACTTTTTCATAATGATAGCTGTGAGAAAATTGCCTTCAAGACGTTGTAAGAATGGATACGCCCCCGTGCGGTAGTTGGGAATCAAGCATCTATCGCCAACCGTCCGAGCGATCGCACTTAACTCAAAGCAATATCATAAGTTTTTCCTCAATCATCTTCCATCAGGTGGATATTTTTTTATGGCATTAGACAGATGGCAAAGTTTGGCTAGTTAGATTAAATAGAGGTAGAAGCAACATTTTGAAATGTTGAACAGGGACAATAGACCTTTTACCTAAGTCTATTTTTAAGATTCTAAATTGCCATTGTCGCAAGAAGTTGATGGTTCAGAACCTGGAAAATATTAGGAAAATGGAATCAACCACAACGGCAGTGGCTGTGTTGAGTTCAAACTTTTATTTACCGGAAATTGCCCAAATCAGTTCCCAAACATCAGGCATCCTGCCTGTGCTGAACTGAGTTTTCAGGAGAAGTATAATAGCTAGCCACAAGGTGGTCGCTTGCGCCAGCAAGACAAGCGGAATCTCTTTCTTGCCTCGTTTGTTTTGACGATCAATTCAGCAATAAGGTGTATATAATGAATCAACCAGAATCCTTGTCGCAACCGCAGACGAACACCGAATTCGTCGCAACTTTTCGCTTGTTCAGTCGAGTTAGCTTCTGGATACAGTTATTCTTGGGGGCTGTTTCCGGCATTGTTTTAGTATTTGCTATGTTGGGTCGCAACATGAGCGAACAAACCAATAATGCAGGTATTGGCTTCGGGGTATTTTTAGCGGTACTCGGCCTTTTATTGCTGTGCTTTAGAATTTTTTGGGATTTTCGCTATAGGCTTTTAGGTAGACTTTTGCACGCCGAAAATTCCCAGGTATATCCCAGCAAAGAACATATTACTCACACCTTACGGATTGGATTAGTTTCTAGTTTGGTGGGGGTATTAATCGCGTTTGTCGCTTCTGAAGAAACAGTTGCTGTAGTCCTAGCGAAAACTCTTAGTCAACCGCAAGCGATGGCAGCTTATGCGCCAGAAAATGTGATTCGTTCCCTAGATATTTTTGTGACAATGGCAAACGTCAATCTGATTGGGGCTCACTTTTTTGGAGCTGTTACTTCTCTTGGGTTACTCAATTGGGTAGAGGATTAGTTGGCAATATTAGCGATCGCTAATGGCAAACACAGATCCTATGTCGTCAGGATTTACAAGGGCTGACCGATTTAACTAAGGTTTGTGGTTGCACTGTCTGGGCGAAAGAGAGCGAAGACAGCGCAGCTACAAGCTAAATAAGTTGGCTATTTGGATGAACATCTAATCTGAAATTGGCAGCGATCGCTCCAGCAAGTCTGACGTGGATAGCTGGTATGCCACCCAACAACTAATGGCAATGATTGATAATTTGGGAAATATTTTTTATTTCTATTAAAAAAACTGTTAGTAGATGATACAAAAAAAGCAGAAAAGTATAAACAAATTGAAAAAGTACAGTAGAGAGAATCCGAACTGAAATCAGGGAAACTCATCAAAATAATTAATAATTTTCCGAATGAACTTAAATATCCCGTGATAAGTTGAGCTGTTGTTTAATAGGAGATCGGGTGATTTTTTGATGAGTTAAATTTTAAATTGTACGGACGATCGCGCTTGTCGGAGAGAAAACGCGATCGCTCTTTTTCGGGACGGTATATGTAGTGTGCGGGCGTAATTCCTGTGTATATTACGATGAGGAGTAATGCCAAAGCCAAAAACCGATCGCCCCCACATCCCAAAATTCGTGAAGCGAAGCTATCCCGTAGGGAATCGCACCCTTTCACCCAAGTTATTCCTCAAGACACTGGTCAGCTTGGTTAACAGCGCTATCCTAGTAGTTATATAGCCCTTAAACCCGATCGACCCGGAGGCCCCTTGTTCAGCCTAGTTCAAAACAATTCTCGCAAAGGAGAAATTCTAGAGGTCGTCTTCCGCAACGGTTGGGACTACATGAAAAGCCTCCTAACCGGCCGCAAAACCGACGCACCCAGTCTCCCAACTCCAGCAGTTCTCCGCAACATCCTCATCCAATTAGGCCCAGTTTTTGTCAAATTGGGACAATTACTGAGTACCCGTCCCGACCTTTTACCCGCCGCCTACATCGAAACCCTCTCCACGCTACAAGCGGAAGTACCGCCCGTACCGTGGTCGGAAGTAGAAGCAATCGTCCGCAAGGAACTCACACAATCTCTCGAAGATACCTTCGCCAAATTTAACACTGAAGCTGTCGCTGCAGGCTCGATCGCCCAAACCCACAAAGCTACTTTAAAAGACGGTCGCGAAGTCGCCCTGAAAGTTCAGCGGCCCGGTATTGAATTTGTCATCGAACAAGATATCGCCGTGCTCCGAGGTTTGGCAGAACTTGTGATGCTCACAGAGTTCGGTCAACAATACGATATTGTTGCCTTAGCAGAAGAATTTGCGATCGCCCTGCGTGCAGAACTAGACTTCATTCAAGAAGCCAGCTACACAGACGAACTGCGCCGCAATTTATCTAAAAGTAAATGGTTTGACCCCACACAAGTTGTTTTGCCACAAATCAACTGGGAGTTGACCACAAAAAAACTCTTAGTAATGGAGTGGCTGAACGGAGTGCCGATTTTGTTAGGCGATTTGCAAGGAATTCGCCACAAAGGAGATATAAATGCCGAACGCGAAGAAATTACAACACTGCTTTGCCGCGTTTTCTTCCAGCAGTTGTATATCGACGGATTCTTTCACGCAGACCCGCACCCCGGCAATTTATTTTATCTCAAAGACGGTCGAATAGCTTTGCTCGACTGCGGCATGGTAGGCAGATTAGACCCGCGCACTCAGCAAAATTTGACAGAAATGTTGCTAGCAATTGTCGATTTAGACGCTCAGCGCTGCACTCAATTAACATTGGAAATGGCAGAATTTGCTCAGCCGAAAAGTTTAGCTGTTCTCGAGAACGATTTGGCTCGAATGCTGCGCAAGTATTACAATGTGAGCTTGTCGCAAATGAACTTGTCGGAAATTTTTTATGAGGTGCTGGAAATCACCCGCAAAAATAAAATTCGACTGCCCAGCAATCTCGGTTTGTATGCAAAAACTCTAGCTAATTTGGAGGGACTAGCGCGCTCTTTTAATCCCAGGTTTAATATTGTAGAGCAGGTGAAACCGCTGATGACCGATATGTTTCGGCGTCAGTTATTAGGAGATGACCCGATACAAGCTTTGTTGAGAACTGCCCTGGATCTGAAAAGCTTGTCTTTGCAATCTCCGCGACAGGTGGAAGTGCTTTTAGACCGGGTTACTTCGGAAACTTTGAAGTGGAACTTGACACTAAAAGAACTCGATCCGCTACGCCGCACTCTGGGGGATTCTGCGAACCGACTTTCTTTTAGTATTGTGGTGGGTTCGCTGATTGTGGGGGCGGCAATTATTTCTTCTAACGCCCAAACTGCTCAGCTATCTTTTCTGAGCAACGGTTTGTTTGGGGCGGCGAGTTTTTTGGGTTTTTGGTTAATTATTAGCATTATGCGATCCGGCCGTTTACGGAGTTGATGGAAAAGAGGAAATGGGGAAAATCAGGAGATATAGCAATCCTTTCGGGAAACTCGCAACTGGCTTTTTTTGTGAACGAACTGCGAAGACGCTATTGACACGAATGTTGAGAAAAGAAGAGTAAAGGTTTCACAATTGATGCGAGGAGTGCTATAGCATCCTCAACTGTTAAGCAACATCTCTGACTTAAGATAGGCGATCGCCCGCAGCAGCTAAGTCTAAGCTAGAAATTGTTCCATAAACCTAATTGAGGAAAAAAAGATGAGTAGCGGTCACGCCAGCCATAAAGGCTCTTCCACAAAACCCAATACCAACACTAACGGTCAAATTACATCCCCTGAGGACCAACCCGCTGATCCGCTAAATCAAGAAACATCCGGTTATCCGTTCCATAACGAAGCAATAGAAAATCCTGTTGCCACCGCGCGGCCCGGCGAAGAGGCTGAGTCTGGCGAAGAACAGCAATAGTTATATCGATTAAATTGTCATCGATATGCTATCTGCGATGCGGTTGATTAGAGGTTTGATAAAAAGTAGGTTTGTACTAATTGCATCTTGCACCTGCCCCCAGAGTCCGCCAGGAAGTTAAATCTCTGGCGGACTCTTCGGGCAGGTTCAGTAGTACCTGATATCAAATCCGTTGACATCGGAATTATGCATCTCTCTCTTCTCTTTCTCTGTGCCCTCTGTGGTTTAATCATTCCAATACAACCGGAATTGATATCACAGCTTCAGAACAAAGGACTAAAGCCCTTCCGACAAAACTATTTAACCTAAAATTCAAGTTAGGAATTATTGATAAATGAGCGGGATTAACCAAGTATTGGAAAAGGACAAATTGCCGGAATTGGGGTTAGTCTGCATTACAACATCCGATGCAGTTCGCTTTCGCACTGTCACGCGGAAGCGACTTTTACAGCTTTCGGAAACTGAACAAGAAACAGTATTGCGCGAGCTTTATACAGACAACTTAAAGCGGCTTGACAAAGCGATCGACTTCTGTTGCGTTAATCAGATTAAGCTCTACCGCATGACTTCTGCACTGTTTCCTTTTGCAGATACAGATTTGGGGGAAGCAGTGCTGCAGTCCATGACTGAGGAATTGCGGAAGACGGGCGATCGCGCTCTTTCTTTGGGCATCCGCTTGGTACTCCACCCGGATCAATTTGTCGTCCTCAGTTCCGACAAGCTTTCTGTGGTTGAAAACAGCATTAAAATTCTCGCGGCTCATGCTTTAATTTTAGATATGTTGGGACAGCCCCGATCGCCCCAGGCACTGATGAACATTCACGGCGGCAAGAGCGATCGCACTTCGCAACTCAAATCAGTCATCCGCGACTTGCCAGAATCCATTCGATCGCGCTTAACCTTTGAAAATGACGAATACGCTTACAGTTCCTCGGAAATTTTAGAAGTTTGTCTCGATACCGGCGTACCAATGGTTTTTGACGCCCACCACCACGTCATTCACGAACATTTAGAAACTTACGACGATCCCAGCGTTGCCGAAATGCTTGCAGCAGCCCGCACAACTTGGTCTGTTCCTGAATGGCAATTAGTACACATATCGAATGGAAAAGATTTTTTTGCCGATCCGCGCCACAGCGATTTAATTACAGAAATGCCTAATTGCTATTATCAAGCTCCTTGGATTGAAGTAGAAGCTAAATTTAAAGAATTAGCTATTGAAAAGTTGCGCGCCGAATGGTTGTCTGCGAATGTTCCACAATTTAGCAATGTCTCCTAGGGGCGGGTTTGACAAACCATCTTTGCCTAACACGCATAATCTCGAAAACCCGCCCCGCCCAACAGTAAATCCCAATCTATAGCGGTTCTCAAAAAAGTGAGGTATGCCCTATGCCCTATGCCCTATGCCCTATGCCCTATGCCCATGAGTACCTCATCTTTGTGAGAAAGGCTATACCTTTTTGTTAATACCAACTATAAATTATGTGTGGACGATACACTTTAACTACTTCAGGTCAAATCATCGCCGAATTCTTCAAACTGTCGGAAGTTCCCGACATCAAACCGCGATACAATATCGCCCCAACTCAATCAGTTGCCACAGTCACAGTTGCTGCCAAAAAAATGCAGCGACAGTTCCAATTTATGCGCTGGGGTCTGATTCCTAGTTGGGCAAAAGACATGAAAATAGGCAGCCGCATGATTAACGCGCGATCGGAAACAGTAGCCGAAAAACCTGCTTTTCGCAGCGCCATCAAGCACAGGCGATGTTTGATAGTCGCTGACGGTTTCTACGAATGGCAACAGCAGGGAAAGAACAAACAGCCTTATTATTTTCAAACGGCGGAGGGCGAACCTTTTGCTTTTGCCGGTTTGTGGGAAAATTGGGAATCTCCAGAAAAAGAAAACATTGTATCTTGCAGTATAATTACTACCGCTGCTAACGAAACAGTGCAGCCGATGCACGATCGAATGCCAGTGATTCTTCCCGACAGCGATTGGGAACAGTGGCTCGATCCTTCTGTTAAAAATGCTCAGGAAGTTTTGCCCTTGTTAAAGCCCTATGATTCCGAAGCTATGAAAGCAAAGGCGGTAAGTGCGATCGTCAACAGTCCAAGTAGAGACAGTCCCGAATGTATTAGCGATCGGCAATAAATCATTGGAGCGGACAAAACCGAGATAGTTTGAGTTATGATGTCAAATAATGTTTGAGTGGTAGCTTGGGTTTTCTAAGGATCAGTTTAACTCAGTTGTTATTTGCTCAAACATTTTTTTAATCTTAACATCAGTTAGAAGACAAAAAATATGATCGGATACGTTACACTCGGTACCAACGATATTGAAAGTGCAGCCAAGTTTTATGATGCTTTGCTTGCTGAAATTGGCGCTCGACGATTCATGGAGTTCGACGGATTTATCGCATGGAGCGTTTCTCCAGAGCTACCAGCACTTGCTATTACAAAACCATTTGATGGTAACAGGGCAACTGTTGGCAATGGAGTAATGATAGCTCTTAAAGTTGATAGTCCAGAAAAAGTCAACTTAGTTTATAACAAAGCGATCGAACTTGGGGCTAAGGATGAAGGACCAGCAGGACCAAGAGGCGTGTTGCCGGGGTTTTATGCGGGATATTTTCGGGATCTTGATGGGAATAAGCTGAACGTGTTTTGTATGGCTGGGCCAAACACTTAAGATTTTTATTTTTCGTGAGGCGAGCCGAAAAAAAGCTATTTCCGATCGTTAACTATTAGTTATCAATTTCTAAATAAGAGTTGATAACTAATAACTAATGACTAATGACTAATAACTAAATTAACTCTCGTACATCCGCGCTTCAGCAGCTTCGGGATTTTCCTCGCAATACTCGTCAAAGGCGGCAAACACAGTTCGTTCATCATTGCTACCGCCGAGAACTACTTGAGTGGCTTCATATCACATCTCTTAGGTAAACAGTTAAGTCATTCGCAGGGGGTACTGCGGGCACCTGATACATCATGTCACTTACTAAACCCCTATGATAGGTTCCATGATTAACAACATGAAGAATCATGTCACTACGTGACATAGCCCCTTCACCTCCACCAACAAATTGGAAGTTTACAATTTCTAGTAACTCTTCTTGGTAGTGCCATGAAGGAAAGGATGGAGTAAACTTAAGCTACTATTAGCGAGAAG
>JAUBOM010000160.1:0-14293 GCA_036700245.1 Microcoleus vaginatus BM001213989 | reverse complement strand
GGGGTCAATGGTTCAATCTAAAATCTAAAATCTAAAATCTAAAATCGATTGACTTGCTTTAAATTCCTTTGAGGAGCGATCGCCAATCCCGACAGCGTTTCAGGTAAATACGAGCTACCTGATCGCTCGGATTTGTCCGCAAACACTCTTCAAACAATTTTCCCGCTTCTCGGAACTGCTTGCGATCGCACAGTAACATAGCTTCAGTATATACAGCCAAATTTGCTAGCTTTGCCGACTTAATTTCCGGCGGATCGGCATCAAATACCTCATAGACTACGACATATTGAGATTTTCCTTTTACCTGTACTTTATCCACAATCCGAATAGCATAATCAGCAGGATTTCGCAACCGTTCCAAAGTCTGGTGAGAAATTAACAGAGGTACGCTGTAATCTTTGGTCAATCCTTCAATGCGAGATGCCAAATTAACAGCATCGCTAATCACAGTGCTGTCCATTCGGCTTTTACCCCCGACTGTCCCCAGCATCAGAGAACCCGAATTGATGCCAATGCCAATTTGAATCGGGACGTAGCCGACACGTTGACGGTCTTCGTTGTAATTAGTCAGGATATTTAGCATTGCAATACCCGCTTTCACTGCATCATCTGCAAAGTCACTAAATAGAGCCATAATTGCATCGCCGATGTATTTGTCAATAAACCCGTTATTGCTAGTAATAGCCGGCTCCATCCGCGAAAGGTAAGCATTAATAAAATTAAAATTTTCTTGCGGTGTCATAGTTTCAGAAAGCGTCGTGAAGTCGCGGATATCGGCAAATAGCACCGACATTTCCTCCTGCACTTGGTCGCCTAAATTGACATCTATAATACTTTCATATCCCAACAAATTTAGAAATTGATGCGGCACAAATCGCCCGTAGGCATCAGTTAATTCTGACTCTGCATCCAGGGATTTTTCCAAATTTTGATTGAGTTCAAAGAGTTTCTCAATAAATTTATGGCGCTCGGTTTCAGCTTGTTTGCGTTCCGCGACATCTTGAAAAACTGCCATCGCAAAAGCAACTTGGTCACCGTCAAAAATTGGCGTTCCCCAAGTCTCAAGGGGAACTTTCTTGTCGGGTCGATGAATTTCCAGATCGTCAGCCGTCGCGTTTTCGCCCCTCAAAGCTCGGACGAGCGGCAAATTCTCGTAAGGGTAAATAGTATCAGTTCCCGCGATATAAATTTGATAACTTTCTGAAAAATCCTCAACAGAATTTAAATGTAAAACCCCTTGACCGAGTAACTGCTGTCCGGCGCGATTGATGTAGTAAGGTCTGCCTTGAGAATCGAGTACCGCTACGCCTATCGGAATCGCTTCCAAAAATTGAGCCAGCTTGATTTCCCCTTCCCGAACCGCCTCGAATGCCCGAGATCGCAACTCAGTCTCAACCGTATCGGAATGTTCAGCAGTAGTTTCCAGCAAGATTTCCAGATCCGCTTTTTCCTCATTCAAGTCTTTCACTTGCTGGCGCAATCTTTCTATCTCTAAAAGTAGGTGTTCTCTAGATGGTTGTTCTTCCAGCATAACGCGAGAATTTGCGCCTCGACTAACAGAAAATTGCTCAACAGCCCGCGCCCTAAAAGTAATCGTGTGTCTATACTAATTCCAACTGCAAACCAGGCATCAGGCGCTGGAAATTCTTCAAAGATTTACCTTGCCAAGCTATGCGTTGAGAACCTTGTACCGCCATTTCCACCCGGGCTTTTTTGCGCTCCTCGATAATAAACTTCGACAGCATATTGATGCCAGCACTGTTCAAAAATTCTAACTGCTGCAAATTGAGGGTAATTTTTGCCGGTTCCACGTCGGCAACCTTGCCCAGTAACTGCACTATCGGTTCGTACTCCGTAGGCCCCCTCAGCCTGAGAGAGCCAACAAAACTCACGGTTGCCGTTGCTGGATCGTAACAGATCCGGTAATCTTCTGTCTTAATTTCCATTCTCGCAAAAAAACTCCCTTAGATATTATCGATCGCCAGTGTTACTTATACTCTCAATTGCACCATAGTTGTCACCGCAATTACCTCCGGGTCTTGGCGCACGGTCTGGAACTTCCAGCCGATTTTGGCGGTATAATCGGTGAGCATGGTCAACAAACCCAATCCAGAATCGGTACAGCTTTCGTCAGCAGCATTTTTTTCCAACTGCTGAATGTAAAGCTCGCTGGGTTCGGAGGCCAGCAACTGCTGAATGTAAGCCTGAAACTTGTCCACAGCTTGCGGAGA
The DNA here is from genome assembly GCA_036700245.1 of Microcoleus vaginatus BM001213989. Taxonomy (GTDB): domain Bacteria; phylum Cyanobacteriota; class Cyanobacteriia; order Cyanobacteriales; family Microcoleaceae; genus Microcoleus. The sequence goes on along the minus strand of JAUBOM010000160.1, from coordinate 12,062 downwards.
GATACTGTTAACAACTGAGAAAATCACTCCGTCGCTCTCTAATTGCAGTTTAATGTCGATCGGGTACTCCGAGGTTTCATTATTAAACTTCATCGCATTTTCTAATAACTCGTTAGCAATGTAGCTAACAGCGCTTTTAATTTCAGCTTGTCTCTCAATTGTCGAGGTGTCGTCTTCGTTGCCAGGAAAAAAAGTCGCCAAGTAATCAGCCATAAAATCCGCCGACAAACCGTTGTTCCGCCACCGCTGCTTCAGGGGAATCGAACTCGGGGAAAATCCAATTATTAAGTATTCTTGGCTAGCTGGCAACTCGATGAAATCGCCGAAAGTCTGAATCATATCGATGTGAGAGGTAAAGTTTGAGCCCAGGAACATTACTGAATCTATTTTAAACTTAAGAAGTGAGATTTAATTAGCTATTTTTGTTTGAGTACCAGCAATATGATGTCATCAAAAACTTTTTGTTCGCCGATGTGCGATCGCACGTCCTTAATTACAGCGTCCCTGATTTCGGTAGCCGAACGCTGCCCATTAATCTCTATTACCTCAATTAACCTATCTAAACCATAAAGCAGTTTATCCATATTTTCAGCTTCTGTAATCCCGTCAGTGTAAAGCACTACCACATCTCCTGAATACAACTGCACACTTGTTTCAACAAAAAATTCAGCAATCTGTGCATCCAGCCCGAGCTGGAAACCCAAATCGATCGTATCAAACCACTCGACACAACCGTTACACCGCACGACAATTATTTCTTCCTGCTGGCCGCTCAACTTCAGCATTCCCTGCTGATAGTCTAGCAAAGCAAGGCTGGCGTTTTTATCAAATTTCAGGCGCTGCAGACGATCGTAAATTACACTGTTAATAGCGCTTAAAATTTTAACCTGCTCTGGTTCATTGTCAGCGAGCCAAGGTGGGAATGCCGTTTGAACCATAATCATTAAAACGCCGCTTTCCCATCCATGTCCCTTAACATCGTCTCTGCCAATTTTCACCCGACTTTTGTGCTGGAGTACGTCGTAATAGTCGCCGCCTACGTCCTCAGCAGCTTCCATAAATCCCGCAATATCTAAGCCGATAATTTCCTTAATTTTTCGTTTTTTTGGCAGCAGCATCTGCTTAATTTTGCTAGTAAGGTCTAGTTCGGATATCATTCGCTTATTTTCAGCTTTTAAGCGATCGTTGAGAACAGGAATTTCTTGATTTTTACCAATTAAGGCCTCAGCAATCTTGTTAAACGCACCCACAACTTGCCCCTGTCCATCTCTGTTATCCAAAATAACTTTGTTGGCTAGATTGCCGCTTGCCATTTTTTTTGACGCTTCGTCAAGAACAAATATAGTTTGTATAAAGGCGCTGTAAAAACAAAGAAATATATCAATAAAAATGCCTATTTTTAATACCAAAACAACAATTAATTGTTTCGCCTTAACAAAAAAATTAATCCTGTTTTGTAGCGAGAACTCTAACTCGCTTACAGTTTTAGCCCAGCGTCTCAAATTTGAATCAAAAGCAAAATCTCTCCCGTTGATATAGGCGTCATTTTTAATTAATACACTTTGATATATCCTTTGAGCTAGTTGCTTAGTTAGCTGCTCAACCAGAGAGTTAATTTTTTTTAAATTATGTGTTAATTTCAGTCGCCGATTACCCTGAGGATTATTGCTAAATGCTACCTCCATATTAGCCAAATCATCATTGATTTCTCTCACTCTGCTCGAAAGAGTAATCAGTTGCGCTCTTTTTTCTGGTGTGGCATCGGAACGCAGGCTAATTTTTTGAGAAATTAGCCTAATCTCTGACAAGACTTTTTGCATTTCGGGAAGATTCAGCAAAGTAGCATTTATTAAATAATAGATATCCAAATCCGGGTCGAAAATCAGATGGGAAGTATCGCCGACGCGAGCGCTCAGTCTATTAATGTCGGGAACTAAACGTTGATATACAAAATCGTAAGTTTCTAAACTCCACAGGCTGCGGCGAAGTTTTAAGTTTTGCCAATTTTGATTAAATTTATTTAAGTCTTCACAGGACATTAATATGTTTCCGAGCTGGGGATCTGTATTTGCCAGGGATTGAAAGTTCGCGTCTATCTTAGCTTCTAAATTTGCCCGGGATGCTGAATAGCTTAAATTGGGATTTAAACTCTGATAATTTAACAGTTGAAGTTCGGTATGTATTCCCTCAACTGGCGCAGCGGGCGCAGGTATTGATTGCCGTAGTTTTTTTGTGAAAAAAATAAACCAGGCTGTTAATTTCGCAAATCAGCAGGTACATGACCCAGGTTAAAGGTATTGCAAATAGAAAACCGATTAAGGTAAATTTTTGAGGATACCTTAGCAGATTTATTAGATGGATTCCTAGGGATTTTCTGTTCATAATTGATACATTTCAACAATAATCTACTATAAAAGTAGCGCTCGCTACTAAAATCGCTTCGGGAACGATCGCTCTTGAAAACCAGAATGGTACAATTAATCAGCGATAGCTGGCTTAATTTCTAATGCGTTTTGGTCCTGTTGCAACAAATTGTGCGGCAACCATTTGATCTCACTGGCTCAGCTCGCCTTCCACAGTCTAAAACACCTTTAGCAGTTTTGGAACAATGAATAGTCATTTCTACTGAGATTGTGGGGCAGAATGAGATGCTTTTAAGAATATTTACTTAAACATAAATTTTTCTTAATACCCGGAGACTCTGACTAAAAATTAAGTCATAAATGGGTAGTGCAAGTTTCCTGAAACACAAGTGCTGGCAGCCAGTAGGAAATACTTACGTCGCACTATCCGTCAAGTTGGTTCTACCAAAAGGAACTAACAGCACTAACAACAGTGTCTAAATAAAAATTGGCAGTAGAGTGTTCAGGAGCGATCGCGCATTGTGTAAAGTGAGGCAGAGGGCGTATGATGAAACAAATCTCCAAAAATAACTCTCAAAACAATAAAAACCGAGACGAAAAGCAGCCAAATCCTTTAATATTGGCTTTGGTGCTAACAGGAATTCTGGCTCTTGAAATGTATCCGGCGCTAAGAGACACCGCTGCTGCTAACGCGGGCGCTCTCAAATATTCCCTTGCCCAGTTGGAAAGCCAACAGCAGCAAACCGCGCAGCAATTTTCTTCAGCCGCGGTGCCCCCAAAAATCAGCTATTCGGTATTTGCACTCAATAGTCTAACTTCCGAACCGGGAAATTTGGCCGAGGGTACGCGCCAAAATCCCCCCAACCAATTGCCCGCAACCGTAGCAGCAGCAATTCGCCGAGAGTTGTCGCGCTCCACTGGCATTGCAGCAGACAAGTTGAAAGTAACTGAATCGAGCCGACAAAGTTGGTCGGATACTTGTTTAGGACTCGGGAAAGCTGAGGAAATTTGCGGTCAAATGATTGTCGAAGGTTGGCGGGTTGTGGTTTCTGATGGCAGCCAAACTTGGGTTTACCGCACTAATGCTAGGGGGAATATCTGGCGTTTGGAAAAAAAGTTAGTTAGGTAAATGTACCCCTGTGAAATGAAAAATAAGTTTTTTTGGGAACAGGCTTTCGGGCCTGTTCGACAAAGAGTGAATTTTCTTGTGGGGTGGGGGTCACAAACAGGCTTTGGGGCCTGTTTCACAAAGAGTGAATTTTCTTGTGGGAGCTTTCTGGTGGGGTGGGCACGCTCGCGTGCCCCTTACATCAACCTGGGAGTTGGTTTCTCTCGATGATGCCGCCGCCCAACAGCACATCCCCGTCATACCAAACAGCCGCTTGTCCGGGGGTAATGCTCAACTGCGGTTCGTCAAAAATCAACTTAACTCTTGTACTACCAGCTTTTTCCTCTGCTTGCGAGGGTTCCACAGGAATAATGGTAGCCGGCACCGGGTGCGATCGATACCGAATCTGTACCTGAGCCCGAATCGGAGCCATCGCCTGGGCCACAGAAACCCAATTCACTTTCTGGACATTACATTCAGATTCTACTGCCAACTGCCGATCGCCCACAATTACCCGATTGCCAGGAGCATCAAGTTCAATTACGTACAGCGGTTCCGGTGCAGCAATCCCGAGTCCCTTCCGCTGACCGATGGTGTAGTGGTGAACGCCGTCGTGCTGTCCGAGCACCCGCCCTGCCTTGTCCACAATGTCACCCTTTTGGGGCGCAATGTACTTATCCAGAAAAGCCCGCATCGAACCGTTACTTTCCACCAAGCACAAATCCTGACTTTCCGGCTTATCAGCAGTTTTCAAGCCAAATTCCGCCGCAATTCTGCGAGTTTCTGTCTTGGTAATTTCCCCCAAAGGAAACTCCGTACCCGCCAACAAATCCTGTGTTAAATCATACAAGAAATAAGACTGATCTTTCGCCGGGTCGATCGCCCGCAGCAACTGATAGCGACCCGTAGCAGCATCGTAAGTAATGCGAGCGTAGTGCCCTGTAGCAATCTTTTCAATTCCCAGTTCTTCGCGAGCATACCTGAGCATCGGCCCAAACTTCACAGTTTTATTGCACTGCGAACAAGGCAGAGGCGTAATTCCTGCACTGTAACCCTCCACCAAATAATCCACAATACTTGCCTGAAAGACCTCGCGGCTGTCAACAATGTGGTGGGGAACGCCCAAATCTTCGCAAATTTTAGCTGCATCGACCATTCCCTCAGAGCAGCACTGACCTTTGCCCTTCATCAACCACAGCGTTAAACCCACCACTTCATATCCCTGATGGTGTAAAATTGCGGCTGCTGCGGAACTATCGACCCCCCCGGAGAGGCCTACAACAATCTTGTTCATAAAAAAAATCGGTAAGTGGGAAACGAGCGTCACAAAGAGCGCTGAGAGGGAAACCACCCTTCGGCTACGCTCTGGGCATCGCTCGGGGATTTCAATAAGCGAGTGAATCTTTCCATTACACGGGGATTGCTAGATTCGGTGTACTTTTGTTATGTACTTTCGATGGGACAATTACCATCTTAAATTTTGCAACCCTGTACGCATAATGTTTGCTCCTTTATGAGCCTCCCTTTCGGGGTAGAAGAGACGACCTGCCAGGTCGTGTGTACTTCGCCAAAGTTAACGGTCGGTACTATATCTAGGACACTGATTTAACCCAATAAGTCTGTTTAATCCTAGATTTGGCGATTCAAGGAACTAGCTTCGCATCCCCTGGTAGGTCTTGAACTCTTACCGTTAACGTAGTACGCGAGGTACTGAGTCTGGTCAACTGTGACTTAAGTCTTAGGCTAGAAGCCCAGTGTCTTTAGAGCTGGGTCGTTGACGGTTGGGGAGAAATTGCTATTTTACTGTTACTTTGTTCGATCGAGCTAATTTATTGTAGCACTAAAATACTACAAACTGCCACTCCTGCTGTTAGCTGAAAGCTTACCACCACTGTAATCGAAATGACTATTCAAAAATTTGTTGTCACCGCCGACCAAATGCGGCAAATAGAGACCCGAATCTTTGTCGCTGGAATGCCAGTAGCAGCTTTAATGGAAAAAGTCGCGGGACTGATTGCCCTACGCATTCAGCAGCTTTTGAAGGCGGAAGGAAGTTCGGCAACGAGCAGTGTACGGGATTTAACGGATAGAGGGAAAAGCCCAGAAGGGAAAAATCTTGTTAATTCTCAATTGCCAGTTATCGGCGTATTGGTTGGGCCCGGACACAACGGCGGCGATGCTTTGGTTGTTGCCCGCGAATTGCACTTTCAAGGATTCCAAGTAGTTATTTACTGCCCGTTTTCTAAACTCAAAGAACTCACAAAAAGTCACGCTGATTATGCGCGTTCTTTAAACATTCCCTTTCTTGACAATATTGAACGGCTGAAAAACTGTGATTTGCTCGTGGATGGTTTATTTGGATTTGGATTAGAACGAGAAATTACTAACCACACAGCCGCCGCAATTGACGAAATAAATAATTTAAACATCCCCGTTTTCAGTATAGACATTCCATCCGGAATTCATACAGATACCGGAGAAGTTTTGGGGACGGCAATCAGAGCCAAACATACATTATGTTTGGGTTTGTGGAAAATGGCATTTCTGCAAGACAGAGCGTTAGAATATATCGGCAGTTCAGAATTAATTGATTTTGATATTCCCGCAGCAGATATTGCAGCAATATTGGGGGAAACGCCAGCAATACAACGCATTACAAAAGCATCGGCAACTCAGCATTTGCAGTTACCCCGATCGCCAATTTCGCACAAATACACCAACGGTCACTTACTAATTATTGCAGGTTCCCGCCGCTACAGCGGAGCAGCAGTTTTGGCAGCATTGGGAGCAAGAGCAAGCGGCATCGGAATGCTGTCAATTGCTGTTCCTGAGTCGATTAAACCGATGTTGAGCAGTCAGTTGCCAGAGGCATTAGTTATAGGGTGTCCCGAAACCCACAGCGGTGCAATTAGCGAGTTGCCAGTAGCAATTGATTTGAGCATCTATGATGCGATCGCAGCAGGGCCAGGTCTGACATTGGAAGCGGCAATAGCTGTAGAATCTGTACTGGAGAGCGATCGACCTCTGGTTTTAGATGCTGACGGTTTAAATATCCTCGCTCAACTCGGCACAGTCCCGATTTTGTCCGAACGCTGTCCACTGACAATTATCACCCCTCACCCGGGCGAATTCAAGCGTTTATTTCCCGAACTAGCCCACGAAACAGGCGACGATCGAATTGCCGCAACTCAAGCAGCAGCTCAGCTTTGCGGTGCAACAATATTGCTCAAAGGAGCCAGAGTTTGCATAAGCTGGAAGGATGAGGGCGATTCCCTAGGGGATAACTACGCTTCGCGTACCATCACCTACCTCAATCCCGAAAGCACCCCAGCCCTCGCCAGAGGCGGCAGCGGCGACGTTCTCACAGGCTTGTTAGGGGGACTATTAGCAACAGCGATCGCCCGCAATTCTCCCTGGAAATCTGTTACAGCAACAGCAGTTTGGTGGCACGCTCAAGCCGGAATCATGGCAGCCAAAGAACGGACAGAATTAGGAGTAGATGCCTTTACTTTGACACAGTATTTAATTCCAGCTTTGCGAGAATTTTCTTAGCAAATAATCAACAGTAGGTTGAATTCACTTTCAGTTATCGCCCAAAATCCGTAGCTCAATTAGGGAGTTAGGCGCCTAAGTCCCTAATTGGCGTTAAGGGGGATGCGGACCGCGGGAAGCGCGATTAAGAGCGGGATAGCTTCGCTTCACGCAAATTCGGTTCTCGTTCTCGGCGATGAAAAATATTCTCGACTTTTCCGTGTTTATTTGTTACTATATCTTAGGAAATTGGGACTCACAATCCGCTTGATTTCCCTTCAGCTTTAGTTCTAAATAGTTGCAGTCTGAAAAATATTATTCCGATACTTACCTAACAAGACTTAGGCATGGGGGGCTTATTCCCGGTTTCTACGAAAAATTCCAGGTTTAGTAACGAGAAATCTAGGAATCAACCGGGTTTTTAAGCCAAGCGCGTGCAAGTCCCGAACTAGCCTTTGATGAACTGTTCTAATTTTTGAGCCATCTTCTCGACAATTCCCTCCGAACTATCTCCCGCTGATGCTTCTGCTTCTGCTTCAATACGCTTGACCGTATCCTCTGGAAGATTCAGCAACTGCACTAACTTTTGATAAGCTGCGGCTTCTTCAGCGTTAATTTTTGGTTCGTCGGGAGTGCGAGAACTAGAGGAAATCACTTCATAGCCGAGTTGCAAGACTAATTCTTTTTCATCTTGAGTTTCTAGTTGACCGATCAACTCGTCAAGGGGGATATTTTGCATGATGTAATCCCGCAGTTCTTCTTGCATTTGTTGTCCGTCGGTACCAGGGGCAAACAAACCGCAAAAGCGATCGAGCATTAAATTAACTTCTTCTGTCGCGAGTTCGCCGTCAGCCCAGGCCATAGAAGCAACAATTCTCAGCAGATTCATCTGGCGGGGCGTAATTGATGGAGGAGGTGGGGTTTGCATAATCAAAATGGGGGTAATTGGGAATTGGGAATTGGGAATTGGGAATTGGGAATTGGGAATTGGGAATTGGGAATTGAGCCTGATTCCTTCTTATCTTTTCTTTCCCCTTCCCCTTCATTTATTTGACACTCCCGATCCCTAAAGGGACGGGGATTCTTACTTCACAGGGATTCCGACGAATTTACCCTCAGCAAGCATCTTGACCGTATGCCCTACGGCTGCAAGTCCTCTGATTAAAACTACTTGGGCTGCTGCAACGTCTCTGTCTCTTGTATAGCCGCAATTGTGACACGAATGGACTCGTTCTGATAACTTTTTTTTGCCTGTTTCATTGAGGCAATTGGGACAGATTTGGCTAGTCTTTTTGGCATCTACTTTTTGGAAATATACACCGTGCTTAAAGCAAGTTTGCTCGAATATGTTGAAAAATTGCCCAAATCCAGCATCTAAGCAGTGCTTACCTAACATCGCCCTCGACAGTCCGACCAGATTCAGGTCTTCGACAAACACCATCCCCGCGTCATCGCAGATTTTGTGCGATAGCTTGCGGTGCCAATCTTTCCGGCAGTTAGCGACGTACTCGTGCAACAGAGCAACTTTTTTCTGAGCTTTCTTCCAATTGTTCGAGCCAATACGTTTTCTACTAACACGCTGTTGCAGCAATTTAAGCTTGCGTTCTGCATCAATAAAAAACCTAGGACGCTCGATCAAAAGCCCGTTAGAAGTTGCAAAATTAGTTAATCCAACATCAATCCCCACTGGGTTGCCATGTGGAATAACATCGGGAATCGATACCTCCCATTGTAAAGTTAGCATTGCATACCAGCCAGATACACGCCTAACTACGCGCACTTGCTTTAGGGTCGCACCACTTGGTATTTCGCGACTTTGGCGAAAGACCCAACCGATTTTAGGCAGCTTGACAGCACTATTCTTGAGCGGCTCTACGCCCATCTGAGGGAATACAAAAGAGCGCATAGCCCCAACTTTTTTAAAGCGAGGAAAGCCGTGTTTTTGTTCCCACATACTTATAAATGCGCGTTCAAGACGTTTAATAGTTTGCTGTAAAACGTGTACTTGAACTGCATTTAGTGCTGGTATTATCGCTCTGGCTTGAGTTAGAGCTTTACATTGGCAAGCGTAAGTTGGTCTAGGTTTGTCGGCTGGGATGATATATTCAGAACGAATAGAGCAAGCATTAATTTGACAGCTACGAGATTTCAACCAATCTTTACGCTCTGCTAATGCAAAATTGTAAACACGGCGACACTGTTCTAGCCAATCTTCAAAGATTGCCACTTGTGTTGTTGTTGGTTTCAATTTAAATTCGTAGGTTAAATTAAACACTTGCTTTACCCCTTTACTCTGTTATACTCTATCCTTGAACTACCAACCAGACGCTTTTTCAAGAAATAGGACACGAGCCAAATATTCAAGGCTGTTGAAACCGCTACCGACTTATCTCCACGTCTGAAGCCGGGGGCTTGCGTCTCGCTTTTCGGTCACAGTTTCGATAGAGGAACTCCCAGCCATCCAGTAAAGTTTTGTTTCTGAATAGCGGTGGGCTGTTCCACGGGCACGATCGAGTAACGCGTCGGTCGCGGCGGGGCGAGAGTAACGCGACAAGTCCGCAGTTCGTCTTGGTGAAAAACTGTCACCGAGACGATATCCCCAGGCTTGAAATCTTTTAGTCTCTCGCCCGCTTGCTCTGCATTGACCCGGAAACCTTCGATCGCCAGCAACTCGTCCCCAGCATCAATTCCGGCCAATTGTGCCGGAGATTCAGCTTCGACAAATTTCACCATTTCCCGCCCGTTTTCCGCTCCTAACGTCCAACCGATACGAGGTGTTTGGTCAATTTCACCTGCGATGAGTTCCAGCCCGAAAGGTTCCAGATACTTGTTGTAAGGCAACTCTTCTGTGCCGTCAATATAGCGCGCGAAAAAGTCGCTCAAATCGATGCCGGCGACGGACTCGATCGCACTTTGCAACTCTTCGGGAGTAAAGCCTATTTCTGCTGGCAGCGAATGAGCATTTAACTGTCCGTTTGATGTCAGATGCGCCGGCTTGGCGTCTGTTCCCGACTTCTTTTCAAAATCGCCATTTTGGGCAGAATTAGCATTGCCAAACTGCTGCCACATCAAACGCATCACATCGTCGAGCGATCGCGAATTGCCGTGTCTGGCTCGAATCAACAAATCGAGCAAAAACGAAACAACTTCCCCTTTCAAATAATAGGAAATCTGCGAGTTGTCGCTGTTAGCATCCCTGCGATAAAGTTTAATCCAAGCATCCCAGCTCGACTCGCTCGCAGCCTGCACGCTCCGCCCCGGAGTCGTCTGCAAGCGAGTGATTTCCTTAGCCATACATTGGAAATAACTTTTCACGCTGTAGAGACCAGCTCGATAAGGAATCACCAAATCGTAATAACTGGTCGTCCCTTCAGAAAACCATAAAGAAGGAGTGTAGTTCTCTTTTTCGTAGTCAAATACTTCCAGAGCTTTCGGTCGAATGCGCTTGACATTCCAGAGGTGAAAAAACTCGTGAGCCACCAACTGAATAAAGCGCTCATACTTTTCCTTAGCCCGAAAACTAAAACGCGGATAGTTGAGAGTGCAGCACTCCTTGTGTTCCAAACCACCAAAACCCGAGCCGGACAAATGCAGCAAAAACACATAGCGTTCGTAAGGCAAACCGCCAAACATTTTTGCCTCGACTTCGATAACTTTTTGGATGTCTCGAATCGCCCGCTCTGGTTCTAAATTGCCTTTTCCCCACACAACTAGCTGGTGGGGTTTTCCCATCACTTCAAACTCGTACACTTCGTGATAGCCAATCTCAAAAGGACTGTCTGCGAGAGTGTCAAAATCCGCAGCAGCGAAAGTAAGATTTTGGCCAGAAACAGGCGGCAAAGTAGTAACGGTGCGCCATTGGGGCTGAGGTGGCACAACTGTCACGGTGTAGCAGTGGCGCTCAAAACCGGGCAAGAAAAAGCACAAAGCCGCTGGATTGAAATAACCGTGAGTCGAGTCTAAATGATTGGTTCGCACTGTCAGTTCGTTGGCAAAAATGCGGTAGCGAACCGTGATATCTGACACCGAATCGGTCTCGATTTGCCAGTGATTTTTGCTTGTCTTGCGCCAAGGTAAAGCTCGATCGCCGGATAGCGAGCTAAAATCTTGCAGGTGGCGGGCGTACTCTCGAACCAAATAAGAACCGGGAGTCCAGACAGGCATTTTTAAATCCAGAACCGGCTCTGACCAACCTTGCACGCGCAAAGTCACTTCAAACAGGTGGGATTCAGGATTGGGCATCGCCACCAAATATTGAATTGTCGGTGCAGTTAGTTGCCCCTCACGGTTGCCGGCCGCGGACGAGGCACCCAAAGAAGTAACATCAGTCATTGACTTGCCAAATTAATCAAGTGCTTGAGGTTGATCAAATGGATAGTTTGGTGGTCGGGATCGATTTTGATCCAACCTTTACTATCGAGTTTTTCCATAATTTTGCTGGTTTCCTCGAGGGTGATATCTGTTACATCAGCTAAATCTTCATAAGGAATATTGAAGATATCTTTGCCCTCAGCAGTTTTCTGACCGTAGTTTTCTGCCAGCTCGACTAAAGTATTTGCTAGTTTAACCGCTGGCTGGCGGTTTCGGAGTTGATAGCGGTGATTGGTTTGGCGGAGCCGCCGCACCATCAGTTGCAGCATCCGGTGGTGCAATTGCGGATCTTTAAACAGGGTTTGGATAAATCGCTGAGCTGTGACGCTCAGCAGCCGCACCGACGAGAGAGCAAGTACGTCATTTGATCTGGGAGATTCGTCAAGAATTGCCATTTCGCCGAAGAACGCACCCCGTCCTAAAATAGCCATTGATACAGCTCGATCGTTTGACAAGCGCCGGACTTTTACCCAGCCAGACACGACAAAGTAAATCGCGTTGCCCCATGAATCCTCCATCACCACAGCTCGGCCCGGGGGATACTCATGCTTGACGGCATTTGATAGCAGCCCTCCCAAGGTTTCTGGGTTAGCACCCTTAAATAGAGGGAATAGCTCACTGAAAGCTTCTGTCTTCATCAAAAAAATGGGTAGAAACCCCGTCCTTCTAGGACGGCTTTATATTGTCTT
>JAUBOM010000015.1:0-94111 GCA_036700245.1 Microcoleus vaginatus BM001213989 | reverse complement strand
CCCCCTTACTAAGGGGGGGTTGGGGGGGTGCATTACTAGCAGCGAGGCGACATCCTCCCAATAAAGCGGGAACAACGTTGTCGGGATGTCCTTCAACTTCGATCGCCAACTGCATCACTTCCACCTGACTCAAAGGCTTTCCGGCTAATTCATTTGCACCGACTAACCCACCGACAATAGCTGTGGCGGAACTTCCTAAACCTCTAGCCAGCGGCACTTGCATATCTATATGTATGGCTACGGGCGGCGGCGATTGGTTCAGGTATCCGTATAACTTTATAAATGCTTGATAAGCGAGATTGCTGTCATCTATCTTGACTTTGGCCGCTTCTTGGCCTGTAACTGTAATTTTTAGTTTCTCGGTTGCTGAGGGTTCGAGTCGGGAGAATTGGAAGCGGTTGTAAAGGCTTAAAGCGGCGCCGATGCAGTCGAAGCCGGGGCCTAAGTTGGCGGTTGTAGCGGGTACGGTAACGGTGACGGTGGAAGTTTCGGGCATTTTTTGAATGGTGGATTTGGAATGTTTAACCGCAGATGGACGCAGATGAACGCCGATCGAAGCATATTATACTATGTTTTCAAAAGCACTCTATTCTTGCAGCATTTGAAGATGTTTGATGGCATCTTGATAATCGTTGGTATTGCCGTCTTTTTCATAGAGTTCGGCTGCTTTCTGATAATCGGCGATCGCCCCCGGTTTGTCTTCTAAGAACTCGCGGACTCTGGCGCGGTTGTAGTAAGCGTCGCCGTAGTTGGGGTTGATTTCAATGGCGCGATCGAAATCTGCTTTGGCTGCTGGATAATCTTTGAGGTTGCGGGCGCGAATTATGCCGAGTTTGTTGTGGGCTTTGGCGTAGTTGGGGTTGAGGCGGATGGCTTCGGTGTAATCGGCGATCGCACCTTCAATGTCCCCTGCTTCTGACTTGGCTAAACCGCTGTTAAATAAGTCTTCTGCCGGATTTTGAACAATCGTTTTTTGAGCTATTAATATTGCTGATGATTGAGCAGAGATAGCAGGGGATATATTACCAAAGATAGTAAAAATTCCTAGAGTAGCAATTAAATTGTAAAATGATGATTTCATAATCTAGGCAAAAATATGAGCTACAGAACAACTAAAACCGGGCAACAAAGGCGAAGTTAGTTCATCATTGCTCAACAGCGTAGCAATGATCCTTAAACTTGCTTGTTCCCTGCGATAAACTTCTATTTGCTGCAATTGCCAATTCACAACCCAGTATTCCTGCACTCCTCGCACCGAATAGAGTCTGAGTTTCAAATCTCGATCGCGTCTATGATTGTCTGCACCGGGGGACAATACTTCAACAATTAACTCGGGTGCGGCGGTTAAATGGCCGGCTTCGTCTAGCAAGATAGCCAAGCGTTCATTGCTCGCCCAAACTACATCAGGAATGACGTTATCCGCATCCGTGAAAATAAGACCCGGATTGATGGCGGCTCGTCCCAAACCAGTCGAGCGCGACCAAGTTTTTAACTCTAAGTAGATGTTACCACAAGCTTCTTGATGCCCCCAATGCGGTGCTCTAGTCATAAATAGCTCCCCATCAATAATTTCATAACGATCGCCGTTATCAGGCAATAGTTCTAAATCGGCGGTAGTCCAGCGTACTTTATCAGATATTATTTGGTTCATACAAGCACTCTTGATAGGTGATACAAACATTCTAAACTATCCAGCTTCTTGTCGATCCACGGCTTGAAACAATCGGACTGCACAGAGTCTCGCTTTTTGCAGGCGAGACTCAAAATATTGAAACCCGCCTGGGCGCGGGTTTCGTTTGTGTAGGATCGATTTGCGATCGCCGAATTGTTCGATCGCCCAATTTAAAATTATTTAAAATTTTAAATCACCGGATTACTACTTCAAAATAGTTTTAGAAGCAATGCGAGTTTTCTTGCGATCGGCTTCACTCAATTGTTCACCAGACTGCAAACGAGTAGCAGAAGTTTGCAGCACAGTTGCGGCACTTTTATCACCCATTTGCAGAGCAGTTTTAGCAGCCGTTTGCAGCATAGTGGCCGCACCGGCCCGATCGCCCTGTTGCAATCGGGTTTCTGCCAGTTGAGTTTGTCGGTACTTAGCCAAAGCTAAAATGTGCTGCTGCACCATCGGGTTAAGTGCCGGCTGATAAACTTTGAGGACATTAGCGGAAACTGCAACAGGATCCGAAAGCAAACTTTGACCGACACTCGGATCGTCGTAGCGAATTTGCAATTGCCCGATCGCCTGTGTACCTTCGGGCAACTGTCCAATATAAATATTAGCCAAAACTACTCGCTCTACATCCTTCATTAAATCTCCCAAGCGCACCATAAAGCGGTCGCCCTGCTGCTGTACCGGTAATTCGATCGTGTCTGGGGCAACTTGGGCGATCGGTTTGAGTTCGGCTAACCGCACTTTTGGCATCAGCGAAAATAACAAATAAGCATTAGTCAAACCTACACCTTGGACGCGACTAAACAGCTTGCCAAACTCGTCAACCGCATCTTCCGGACGCTGAATGTGAGCCAGAGCGCCGCCGCCAGCATCAGCAATCTTTTCCAAAATATCCTGGTTCCAGTTATCGCCAAATCCCAGAGAATTTAAAGTCAAGTTATACTCGGCTGCCAGTTTAGCCAACTTCAAACAGCGGCTGTCATCGCCGTGTTCGTTTTCGCCGTCAGTCAGCAGAAACGCCTGAGAGATAGTTTCTTTTTTGCCTTTGCCCAACTCTTCAATACCTAACTTAATTCCCTCATCAATTGCTGTGCCACCGGCCGGGCGCAATTGCTCAATTTGCCGTTTAATGCTAGCGGGGTCTCCCACAATTTGATTGGGGACGAGGACTTTGGCTTTGTGGTCGAAAGCCACCGCGCAAAAGCGATCCCCGGGCTTCAACCTGTCCAGCAACTGTCCGGCGGCTTGTTTGACGGTTTCCAAGGGGCGTCCGCCCATCGAGCCGCTGTGGTCGAGAATCAGGCACAGGTTTAAGGGTACGCTGGAGTCGATCTCCCTTGCCATCGCAGATACTGAAATCGCTAGCTGGCGCTGAGTCGAGGGCGCGGCAGCGTCAAGGTTAGGGTCGTTTAAAACCGGGAGCAGACTAACTTTCATGCGGGATACCTAAAGATTGCGCTAGTATTTCTTTAAGAATAGCTCCATCAGTTCAGGCAACATTTCGGTTATATGAACACACCAATTAAAGCTGTGCAATCGCCATACTACGGGGAAGGGAACTCTCGGACGCCACCTCCCGATTTGCCATCCCTGTTGCTGAAGGAGCGGATCGTTTATCTGGGTATGCCTCTGGTACCTGCGGTAACAGAACTGATTATCGCTGAACTGTTGTTCTTGCAGTACGAAGACCCAGATAAGCCGATCAAAATCTACATCAACTCGACCGGCACTTCTGGTTACAGTGGCGAACCAGTCGGCTTTGAAACGGAAGCCTTCGCTATCTGCGACACGATCAGGTACATTAAGCCGCCCGTACACACTATTTGCCTCGGTTCGGCAATGGGCATGGCTGCGATGCTGTTAGCGGCTGGTACAAAAGGCTTTCGGGCGAGTTTGCCCCACGCTTCGATTGTATTGCACCAACCCAAGGCGTACACGCGGGGTCAAGCAAGCGACATTCAAATTCGGGCTAAGGAAGTGCTGGCAAATAAAGCGACGATGCTTGATATTTTTGCAAGCTGTACTGGCCAACCGATCGAAAAGATTACTAAAGATATGGATCGGTTGTTGTACCTGACGCCCCAGGAAGCTAAAGAATACGGTTTGATCGATCGCGTTCTTGAAAGTTCGGAAGAATTGCCGAAACCGCTGCCCGCTGGAGTCATCTAACTGGGAATAGGGAATAGGGAATAGGGAATAGGGAATGGGGAATGGGGAATGAGTAAGAATTAAGGGTTAATGGCTAGTAGTTCCTACCCTGATTAGTTATTCAATAGTCTTTTTATAACTAACAATGCCCGATGCCCAATGCCCAATGCCCAATGCCCGATGCCCAATGCCCGATGCCCAATGCCCAATTGCCCGATCACCAATTACCAACTAAACGGAGTTCCGAATTATGCCTATCGGTGTGCCAAAAGTTCCCTACAAAATGCCGGGGGGTTATGATACTCAGTGGATTAATATCTACGATCGCCTCTACCGGGAACGGATTATTTTCTTAGGCAGGGACGTTGACGATGAAATTGCCAATCAAATCATCGCTGTGATGCTCTATCTCGATTCGGAAGATTCAGGTAAGGATATTATTTTGTACATCAATTCCCCAGGCGGGATGGTGTCGGCAGGCATGGCTATTTTTGATACCATGCAGCACATTAAATCGGACGTGGTGACGATTTGTGTGGGCTTAGCTGCTTCGATGGGTTCTTTCCTGTTAGCTGCAGGTGCCAAGGGGAAACGGTTAGCTTTGCCTCACTCGCGAATCATGATTCACCAGCCTTCAGGGGGCACGCGGGGACAAGCAACGGATATTCAGATTGAGGCGAAAGAGATTCTGCGGCTGCGCCACCAACTGAATAATATCTACGCTAAAAATACTGGCAAGCCGATCGAGAAAATCGAGAAGGACATGGATCGCGACTATTTCATGTCCGCTGAGGAAGCCAAGGAATACGGCTTGATTGACAGAGTGATCGAAGAGCGTCCGTAAGTTGTTTGTTCGCTTCAGTAGTGCGGGCAACCCTCGCACTACAACCTAGTTCGCAGTAAATTTTGGCAGAATCTTTACATTTAAGGATTCTGCCATATTTAATGGTACTATCAACGCTCATTCATGCTAAATGGATATTGCAGATTATTACCGACAGTTAGGACTGAGGTCTGGTGCGAGTTTATCGCAAGTTAAAGCTTCTTATCGGCAGTTAGCCAGACAGTATCACCCCGATGTGAATCCGGGAAACGAACAGGCTAAGAATAAGTTTATTGCTATTACTGAGGCTTATAAGTTCCTGGTGAATATTGCCCCCCCCGATGTTGCGGAGTCGAAAGTTGGCAATTCCACTGTGCCGCCTACTTCGACACCCCCGGATCGGGCGGTGAAAGCTCAACCGCAGGCAGTTAAAGTGACTCGAAAAGAGCAGCCGGGGCAATCTAAGGGAGATTTATCGGCTGCGGAAGAAAAGTTAAAGCAAGATGCTTATGTTGAGTTGCAGCAGTTGCTGAAATATCAGAGGTTCCCACGGGCGATCGCCTTGATTGAGGGTTTGGCACAGCGGATTCCCGAAGATTTGGAGGTGCGTCAGTGGCAGGCGATCGCCTATCAGCGCTGGGGACGGTATTTGATCGGAGAAAGGCAGGTTGATAAGGCAAGAATCTATTTGAAAAAGGCTGTGAAAACTGACCCTCACAATCGGGCTTTGTGGGCGGAAGTTGAGCGGGATTTTCGCAGGTTGGAACAGATTTATTGAAGCGAGGTTGCGTCCCCCTTTTTCAGGGGGGATCAGTCGTGAATTTTTAATTTTTCTAAAATAACTTGGGTATTTTCAGGTCGGTTTTCTGGTAGCGGTTCCATCAATTGGTCGATCGAGTTTACGAGTAACGGGTCAATATCTATAGCCTGGTTCCTCCAATTAATTTTACCAGTTTTTTCATTAACGGGAAAGTCGATCGGCTGTATGCCTGTTAATAAATGTACAAAAGTACGCCCCAGGGCAAAAAAGTCCGATCGCACGCCTGCTTTACCTAGAATTTGTTCCGGTGCGACGTATCCAGCAGAACCTATGGGTGCGGTATCCATCTCTGCTTCTGAGGCTGCCCCGAAGTCAATTAATCTCAATTTTCCATTGGCTTCAACCATCAGGTTGGATGGCTTAATATCCCGATGCACTACATGATATTTGTGGATTTCCTGCAAAATACGAAGCATTTGTTGCAGCCAATCAAGAGCTAGTTGTTGAGACACGTACTGGTTTTTAGTTAAGAATTCGGTCAAGTTTTCTCCCACAATTTTTTCCATTACCAAACAAGACAATTTCTGGAAGTTATTGGGGAGTTTAATTGGGAAATAACCGTCAGGTTCGACTTGGGGAACTCGGCCATTTCCCGCCAGCCAAATCAAAACTCGCGCTTCTTGCTTGAACAAGCGAACTAAATCTGGATTGTGGGTGTGTTTCAAGACTTTTAAAACTTTGACAGTTCCCCATTCGTTTTCCCCTGTTCCCCAATCTTCGACTTCAAAGATGTCTGTGGGGCGTGCGGGATTTGGCGATCGCACTGGTTTAAGGATACGATAGCGATCGCCAATTAACAAGGCCGTACCGCAAGCCTGACAATTTTGAGCAGCAGCAGGATTTTCGCGTTGTTCGCATTGAGGATTGATGCAGTAAATCATCGGCCTTGATACATCCAGGACTGACGGATTTAACGGATTTATTCAATTATTAGCATAAAACCCAGCAGTTCTGACCTTACTACTGGGTTTCTATTTACCGCCCATTTGGGCACGCTATCACATTTAAGTCAAGGATTTAAGATTAATAGCATCGCGCTCTACCGATTGAGCTACCCCCCTGCGTTTGGTAGAGGGGGCTGGATATGAGCCAGCAACCTCGATGATGTGATTTTTCCTGACATTCACTCTAACAATTCTTGGTCGCTGCTTGATGTCAGATTTTTAGGTCTTAAATAATGTCGGACTCCCTCGGGAGAAATCCCGACAGCCTCAGCTATTTTTTTTAGAGATAGACCTTGATCGCGAAGTTTGACGATTTCGTTGTGTCGCGCCTGCTGTGTTTCCGTCCTACGTACTATAGCTCTACGCATAGTTACGCCACTTTTTTTAAGACGGGTATAAATATAAGTTGGACTAACCTCTAAATGATTAGCTATTTCGTCGATTGTCTGCCCTGCCTCGTAAAGCTTCCGAATATTCTCATAAATCATTTTGATTTCCTCCTTTTATATTTCAGACTGGACGAGTTCGCGCACCAGTTCCTTAAACAAGAGTTTGACTGCTTTGGCCGCCACGCGCGATCGCACCAACCGCACCGGCCGGCCGCTCGCTTTTTCGGCGTCCATAATCTCGCCGAGCCGATCGCCGATGTCATTATTTAGGCGTGCTCGCTGCGGTTCAATCCTGGTAAATATCCACTGCCACAAAGCTTTTCGACACAAATCAGAGCCGCCGCTAACTCTTGACCTGTTGATATCACCGCTGGACTCTTGCGACGGCGCGCAGCCCAGTGCTTTACAGAATCGGCGAAGTGAGAGAGGTCGTTTGGTTGCCTTTCCTGAATTGCGACCCTTGCGAATTTTGATTTCAGGCTTGCCGTCGGCTGCCAGATAATTTTCGAGGGGGTAAATTTGGGAAAGCAACAGCGCTTCGACGCGGCGGCCAAAGCCAAAACGGGCAAAAACTTTACGGTACGGCAGAAACTGCGGCTCGCTTACAAGCTTGGAAAGTCTAAATTCTACTGCCAGTTCTTCGCGCTGGAGATCACAAATTCGCGCAGCGTGAAGTCGCACCCCTTCGTCTATTCCCAGTCCGATCGACTTCTCCAGCATCAAATCATATTTAACTGACGGCCGTTGCCCGCACAACCACCCCCACAGCAGCGGCACTTTTTCACCGGCTCGCACCGATCGCACAAGCGCTACTTCTGGGAATTGCCACGCTAAATCCTGGCGAGCGCGGTTGATAATTGGCGACTGTACGCGGTTGAGGTGAGATAGTCGCAGAACTAAGCGGCGGATTTCGACAATCGTTTGCGATCGCACCTGCACGAATCGGCGGGGTGATTCCAAATAATCCCATCCATAAATGGCTAGCGCTAAAGCGTCGGCGTCGTCGTCTTTATCGGGAAGTCCTAAATGATGTTCGCGGAATGACCGCAGCTCTTTATGCCCGACGAGCCTAATTTCGACACCAGCTCTAGCAAGTTGAGTCCCCCAAAGCAATTGATAGTTAACTCCTGTGGGTTCCATAACAGCAATTGTGTTAGCTAAATTATCACCAATTAAGGTCAACAGTCCACTAATTCCAGCGGCGGTGGCTTGAAATTTGAAGAAGTCACAATCGTAATAAAATTGTCGAGGTTCAGTTGGTTTCTCTGTCAAAAGACAAGCAGAAACTGAGGCTTTACTGATGTCAAGTCCGATAATTTGCATAAATTTTTTGGGGTGACAGTTTTTCCAAATCCCCGCAGCAGAGCTTATGAATCACCCAAAGGCCACAATGAGCCTACTTCACTCTTAAAGCGAAAAATTGCACAGGGAATAGCAATTAATTAAGTTGCAACCGAGCCTATGAATGTCAAAAAGCCACTAGGAGCCTGTTTCGTTTTGAAAGCCCTGAGTCACAACTCAATTAATTGACGGATGATTTGGACTCGATCCGCTACTCCCCCCTTAATAATGGGGAGTTTCGGTCGCTGAGTCGAGACGACCATCGTCAGGCGGTAACGGTGATCGAATTGGTACTGACTAGGGCAACGTACACATATATATAGTCGAGACTTTGATTCACCGCCGCTGTAAATTCATCCGTTGCGTAGCTTCTTAGTAAATAGTTGGCGGCGTTGACATACTCGCTCAAGCATCGGTCGTAAGGCTGTTTTCGCAACAATCCTCGACCCTTTGCTTCTTTGATAGTTAAGAAAATTTGTTGCTTTTTATCTTCGCTGAAATCGCCGAACTGCTGTTGTGCTGACTTGATTAGCTCGGCAATGTGTTTAGTGTGGGCTTGGGCTTTCATGGTAGGCTGTTGGATGTGATAGTGAAACACGGGTCGAGATAGCTTGGACGGCAAGCAGTTGATAAATCTATTGATTGCTTGCTTATTTGTGACTAATTATTATCTTCTGGCGCTTGCACTCTGCTGTTGTTTAGGTATTCATTTACTGCCTCTTTGTGTTTCCTTATCGCCTCCTCGTGTTGTGTTAAATATTTTTTCAAAGTGTCGGTGACTTGCTGGGGCGAGACATCAGCCATTGCTATATTGATTCGTAGCGAAATCCTTTCTCCTATCAATTTTGGATCTGTTTTGGTAACTGCTCCCAGCTCTTCCAGTAAATAAGCGTTGGACAAGCCGGCCCCAAAAATCATTCTTTGCTGGGGCATTGGCAAATCTGTCATTGTCAATTTTTGTGGCTCGTTTTCTTGAATACCCAGGAGAAAGTCTCTAGATATTTCGCAACTTCCTAGATGGTTGTCTAATACCCCTGCTAGGTTGTCCAGCTCGCGCGCATGGTCCTGACATTTGACAATTAGATCGGCTAGCAAGTAATCGATCGCCACTATTTCCGCTGTAATTTCTGGCCTCGCTGGGGGGAACTTCGGCGAATCCTCGTTTTGATTGTTCATGATGGTTAGTTTTTTAAAAATTAGGATGAGTCCGATACTTGATCGGATCTACCGCTGGCGCTGATAGCTTTTTGATAGCTTTTTGATAGCTTTTTGATAGCAAATCCTCGCCTATGGCTAGCGGGCTTAGCTTTTTTGACGAAAGCTTCTGCCCGATCGCAGATTTGCTCTTGCTCTGCCGTCAGTTCTGTCGTCTCTTCATCGTCGGGCGGTTCTTCGTCAGGGGGTTCGCCCCCGCCGATGAGCATTTCGAGATATTTCGAGATTGCCATGCCTGCTGCTGCCGCTTTCTGTTGCAGCAACTGGTAAGCTTTGCCGCCAATGCGGACTTGCTTGGCTCTGTCCTCTGGGTTTTCGTCCAGAGCCTCTTGAATTTTGCTAGCCGTGATGGATTCGGGTCGGTGCTCGTCAATGACAGTTTGCCATTTGTCCTGAAGTTGCGATTCGCCGTACTCGTCAACTTTGGCAAACTTCAGGAGTGGCAGCGCTTGCGCTACCGAGGTGGGGAGTATTTTGAATTTGGATTTTATAAGGCGCAAGCAGATTTGGGCCGCGTCAATAATTCGCTTGCAGTAGTAGGGCGATCGCCCTAAACCGAGTTTGCAGTATTCGGCGAAGTCTCTGTATTGCCGTTTATATAAGCGGTAGCGGCGCACAGCGTCAAGCATTATGCCTTGGCGAACGTAGTCGAGGAAACTACGCTTAATTCGCTGTGTGAGAATCGAAATGTCGTTGTGAGGTATCTCACTTAAAATTTCATTCTGGAAGTCCAGAAGCGGCTGAAATTCTGCTTCTGGTGGCTCCCACAACTCGTCTGAAAAATCAGAGTTTAGAGTGAGTTGCATTGTTTTAAAATTCGCCGTAGTTTTCTGGAAGCGCCTCAACTTCTGTAACTGATGCTGTACTTATTAGTTGCTGGTCAAAAGTAAAGCGAGGCGTTCTAGGGTCAATGCCTAGAGCTTCTAGGAATACTTTGAGAGTTTTGTAATGTTGTGTTGCCCGCTCAATATCTTCAGTGAGATTTTTGAGTTTGTGAGCTTTTTGTGCAATTTGATTCTCTAGCACTAATGCAGACTCTGCCAAACGGTTTTGAGCGTCTAACTCTGCTAGCAATTTGTCTAGCTGTTGCTTCAATTCTTCGTACCCTTCAGAGAGGCTATCTACATCGCTGCTAACTTCCAGTTTCCCGTCTCGCTCGGTTCTGTCCCATCTGTCTTTTTTGTAAACAGGGATAGAGATTGATAGATGAGTCGTCATGGTTTTGATTTTTGGTAAAGGATAGGGAGGATGGTAAAAAGTAGGGAAGAAGCGATCGCCTTTTGCTCAAAGAGCGATCACAGAAAAAGCAAACTATTAGATAAGGAGGAATCATTTAAAAACCTGCATCACCTCCCGGCGGCGATCGGGCTGGCTGGGTACTGCTGCCAGCGGCGACGCGAGAAAATTGTTTCGGGATAGTTTCGGGATAGTTTCGGGATGCCCGCCTGACTTGGGCTGACTTAGGCTGACTTGCCCTTGGAGGAAATTTGGGCGGCTTGGGCCCCGGCAACCGAGCAAAAATCCCTGTGTCGGGCGGTTCGTCGGTATCAGTTTGTCTGTTTGCGCGATCGCACCAAGCGCCAAAAGTCGGAATAAAAAAGTCCGAAGTGCTGGAACTTTCGATCGCCGGTGGTGACAATTCCATCATGGATGAAGCTTTTAATGGCAAACTTTCAGGTTCTGGCTCGTACCATTCATCAGGACACGGTGCCCACTCGCACATTGAATCCATAGATGCCGCCAGCATTTCAGCGTTTTCGGCATCCCAGCGAGCCAGCGCCTCTTGAAAAGCATCGATGCTGCCGAAATCGTCCGGGTCTGGCGGCGGCTCCTCGCAATGCACGGAGCTTGGCTCGCAATGCACGGAGCTTGGCAAATCGGAGCAATGATCGAAGGTGCTCGGATGTTCCCAGTCCCAGCGTGAGATCGCATCTCGGAACGCATCGAGGGATTCAAAATCATCCGGGTCTGGTGGCTCAGGCGGTGATTGAACTTGGACATCGAACAGGCTTAATTGCCCATCGGTGTCCACGTTATAGCCGTCGGTGACTTCATAGTGGATAGTCTCAGATTGAGGCGGCGCATAGCGAGCGAGAAACCTATCAGACAGAGATACCCCCGTCAAGATCGGATTCTGATCAGATTCGGAAATCTTGGCCGCTGGTACGATCGCACGTTGAGCGTTTTGGCGGCTCAATCTTGGCTCACTTGAGCAAACACAAGACTTAATCAGTCCCGATTCATCCTCAAAGTACCCGTGGTCGAAGCAATGAGAACATTCGGGCAACTGATCGACTTCGACACCGGGGGAAGTTTTGGCAACCCGTGAAATCGGGTCGTGGACTAGATCGACTTCGACACCGGGGGAAGTTTTGGCAACCTGTGAAATCGGCTCCTGCGCTTCAATTCGGATCGGGCCGAGATAGTTTTTGATCCTGCAGTAGCTACAGTGCAAGCAACGAATCACCGGTCTGTCCAAGTAATCATTGTCGGTGTACAAGCCGTGGACAGCGCTACAACTCGGACACTCAAGCGCCGCTGGGGGAGATTCGATCGGCTCCTGGGCTTGAACATCGTCCGCTGCGGGGGGAACTTCCAGCAGTTGCAGCAGCGGGGGATTGACGCCGGCAATGGCATTAATCCACGACTCGCGATAACGCCGATCGCCCTCTGGGAGCACGTTGAGTTCCCAGCCAATTTCCTTCAATTCCTTGAGACTCTTCTTTTGTAGCTGTTCCAGCGTGTACATATTTCTTTAGAAATTGTGAGGGAGGGAATTTCACCTGTTGAGTATCGATAGTGAGAGACTCAACTAGAGACTTGGCAAAACCAGATCAGGGTGAACCAAGCCCCTTGTTGTATCTACCTGTCCATAGCGTACTATGGACTTCGGCAATATGTCAATAGCGCGCTATGGATTCATGCTAATATGAATCCAGAAATCAACGACCACATCAACGACCCAGAAATCACATTGAAAGGACTGATAGAACAAGCTGGCACCAATCAAAGACAGTTAAGTCGTGACTCAGGCGTTGCTGAAGTGACGATTAATTCTTGGGTTGCCGGCAAGTACAGTCCGAAATTGGATAGCGCCACTCTAGTAGCTAAGGCACTTGGGGTTTCCTTAAAATCTCTGGCCAAATCTATGCGAATAGATGTGACCGGACTTCCCGATGACTACAGCCTGCTCGACCTGAAGCTTATTGCCTCAGAACTAGGCATAGAAAGGATTGAGGATTTACCGGAGGATTATCGAATCTTGAAACGGAGGCGCGATCTAATGCGAGGGCAAAACTAACAAGCACCCGCACCATCGGGAAATTTTGACAGGCCGCTGGGTGGTGACGGCGGCCTAATGACTAATGACTGATGACTGATAACTAAAATCCAAACCCGATCGCCCAATGAACCAAGCCGAACTGATTCAACAAGTGGCTGATGACGCCAATCTAACGAAGGCGCAAACCCAAGATGCTGTAAGAGCTTTGTTAAAAACCATCATGCAAGTAGTTGCAGATGGCGACAAAGTAACTCTGGTAGGGTTTGGCTCGTTTGAGCCGAGAAAGCGATCGGCTAGGGAGGGGCGAAATCCCAAGACTAAAGAGACAATCCAAATTCCTGCTGCAAGAGTTCCCATTTTCTCAGCAGGGAAAACATTTAGGGAGGCAGTAAACAAGTGACAGACCCTCTGCAATCACAGGATTTGGAACTATTGAAGCGGTACGATGCAGAGCTCCAGCAGATTGAGTTTTTGCCTCCAGCGGCGATCGAACTAGATGCAAAAGGAGCCCTGGCGTTGATCACTCATATGCAGATCGCCGCGGCTAATCCGGCCGTGAAGTACAACCCACTGCTGTCAAGTGCGATCGCCGCTGCCAAGCAAATTCAATCGAGCTTCAATCCCCAAAGTGCTATTCACGAGGTGCTGGAACTCGGCTGGAATGAACCCGAAGTGAGCGGCGAAGATGTCCCTCACCGAATTTTTACTAGCGTCTCGCAACGGCAAAAAAAGCTGAGGCCACAACCATATAGACCAGACGACCACGACCATTTTTAAAAAACTAGCAATATATGACTGAACCAACACCCACACCAGAAACACAAAATTCGCCAGTAGCTCCTGATGAAAAAAATACTTCCTCGCCACCAGAAAGAGATGGTTTTTTCAGAAGGGTGCGGCGAGAACTAAACCCTGAACCAGTTCACCCGTCCGAAGCTGAAGAGATAGTCATTATGCCAGGCGAAGGAGCCGAGCCCAATGAAGGAACCTGATTTGCCAAAGTACGGAGCAGAAGTTGATCAATTGGCGGCGCTGCCCCCCGTCACCATAGAAATCCCCCCGGTGGAAGCCCTGGCATTAATAACCCTCGTTCAAGCCGGAATGATGAGCGATCGGGGAATAGCCCAGCATGGATTTACACAAATTGCCGTAGCGGGAGCCCGGAAACTGCAAAGCTTGTTCAGTGAAGATTCTGAAACTTACAAAGCGCTCGAATACGGATGGAATCAAACAACGAGACTTCCTCTGCCCTCAGTTGACGATGCAGTTCCCCCAATCGAGAGCACAGATTTTTAAGACGATGCCGATCGCTCCAAAAGGGCGATCGGTTACCACAGTATTTATCAGTAAGGAGTTCTATGGGAGAAGCTAAGCGGAGAAAGTTGGCCGGTCGGATTCCAGCTCGTGTACGTCTTGAATGTTTTATTGCTCGATCCAAAATCAGTGATGCTCATGCTGTTTACTTGGGAATTGGAAGAGGTCAAGAAGTAGATCTTCGACAATTGGACAGTTTTCTAAGCATTGTAGATGCATGGGAGTCTTTATCTCAGGCTAAGAAAGTGCTACAAGGATTCAAGTATCACGACAATCAAGACAACGACCAAATTACTCGGAAGTTCATAAGTGTCATACACGATACTTTTGGCAAGCTTTCTTCTGACGATGCAAGTTGCCAATTATCGGGAAATACGAGGCTAGGTTTAGAGTGGATAGCACAAGGCCATGACCCTTATCGTGACGAACCTCCTGCCGGTGTTCACATTGAAATTCTTAAACCACCAGTTCAAAAGAAATATCGGGTTCTTTTTATTGCAATGAAAGAAGAACCAATGAAAAGTCCTTGTGGGAATCCCGAGGACACTCACGTTTTCAGTGTTGGAAAAAGTGACGCCGAGTTTTTGCCTTTTATTGTAGAAGATTCAGTCATGCCTATGTATTCTAGTTATGTAAGCGCTGCTTACATGGCAGACTACCTCAACTCTCGCAATCAAGATAGCCTAAGCAATCAAGAGATGCTCCGATTGCTGTACGAAGCTAATCAATTACAAGGGAAAATTTAGAGAGCGAATGTAGAGATTTAGTCGAACGCTCCAAAAGGGCGATCGGCAACTAAACAGTAATTAAGAAGGAGTTTGATTATGAATGATGGTGGTGATGCAGTTACAACTATTCTTACCCAAATAGCTGATGCACTAGAAAAACACAATGAAATTCTTGCTAATCATCAAAATCATCTTGAACGACTCTCAGGAGAGGTCGCAGGAATCAAGAAGAAGGCAGAAGATTTAGAGGCAGCGAGTTCTATTGATTCTAATGACGCGAAATTCATTGCGAGTATATCCACGCGACTGAAATCGATTTCAAGTACCCTTGATGCAAAACCTTAGAATTTAGCCAATCGCTCCAAAAGGGCAATTGGCTAGACCATTACTAGAGAATTACTAGGCAAGCAAAATGGAAGAACAAACAATCACACAACAATGGGTCAAGCTCAACGGAGTGCGAGCATGGATTGCAAAAAGATTGGGTGATGGAAACGATATAACCGATAACGCCATGTTTGAGGCGCAGCAGGCGATCGGTTTCGCCATGCTTCATTTAGAGAGATCTGAATATTTGGCAAGTAAACCTACTGTAGATTCCAC
Organism: Microcoleus vaginatus BM001213989; assembly: GCA_036700245.1. Lineage (GTDB taxonomy): Bacteria > Cyanobacteriota > Cyanobacteriia > Cyanobacteriales > Microcoleaceae > Microcoleus. The sequence goes on along the minus strand of JAUBOM010000015.1, from coordinate 78,828 downwards.
GATTGATAGGGCGATCGGCTCTTAGAATATTGTCGAGGTGTAAAAATGCATTTTATAGCCACAGAACAGCAGCTTAAGCAAATAATTTTCAATGCAATAGATGCCTCTAATCCATTTGGAAATGGTCATTACGAATATTGCCCAGAACTCGGAGTCAAACCAGAGGATTTAAAGTTAAATGAAGAATATTTGATTTTCGATTACGTGCGTGGTCGGTGTGTGAAATTGTTTATCTATAAAGTGGGAGAGAATTGCTACGAAATCGAAGACGAACCCATCGTTGATAGACAGACGTGGATGGGAAGGTATTCCACCAATGAGGCACTTATAAAGTCGGTGGACGGAACTAAAATTGTCCAACAGATAGACTTGCAGACATTAACTAGATAGTAACCAAACACCAAACACAAGGAGCTTTTATGAATTCTGACCACGAAACCCGCGCCCAACTTAAAACAGAAATGGCGGGGGTAAACATAACAGTTAGCCTGACTGGTGAAGAGGTTTTGTCTTTAGTCGCGCTGGCTCAATTAGCCTATCTCTCGAACCCTGCATTGGGAGAACTCGGCGAATGCGGCAAAGCTGCCGCGCAAAAAATCCAAGAGAAATTAGATCCGACCTCTTTGCTTGCTCAGCATTTAAGTAAGGGTTGGGTATCCAAAGATTTTGGAAATTTCGAGCCTGTTCTCTATCAGGGTTAGAGGTTAGAAGTAGAGCCAGATTCAATACCTAAAACAAATGACTTTATCAGCTAGAGAAACATTGGATCGGATGTGGTTAGTAGCCGACGAATTCAATGAATGCGCGGCTAACACCAACTGCCACGCATTCATTGAATTTACTGGACTGCTTCGGGAATATTGCAAGGTCTGCGAAGAAAACCTCGCCCGCGGCATCGATTTTCGCGAGCTGAACGGCCACCGATCGCAACGGATGGAATTGCAGCCCTACAATATCGACTATTTCAATGAGAAATTGAATTGCATTTTTCAAGGGCTGCTGAGAGTCGAAGGAGTTAGCAACGATGGTGGTTAGCGCTCAACTTTCACTTTTTGACACGGCTGCTGTTGTTAAGCCGACCTACAAAATTGGCGATCGGGTGAAGCTGCGTAAAAAGCCGATCGCTGCTTCATACGTCAAGAAAGGAGATATTGTCGAGATTGCGGCCGTTCACCCGATCGACGGCAGCATCGAATTTTGGAACGAGCGCAGTGAATGCTGGGAATTTATCCATCCAGACGAGATGGGCTCTATTCTCCAATCCGTTTCCGTTAATGATTCTGTAACCCCTGTTGAGGTTGCCGTTACAGAATCAAAACCCGAGTCTGCTATTGATTCTGTAACCCCTGTTGAGGTTGCCGTTACAGAATCAAATTGCCAGCACAGTGAAACCAAGACTATTCACCTTGTTGATGCGGTTACAGAATCAAATTGCCTGCACAGTGAAAATGATTCTGTAACCCCTGTTGAGGTTGCCGTTACAGAATCGTCAACACCCGAGTCTGCTGATTATTTTAGCGCCGTGTCTGTCTACACACCGCGGGGGACGGCTCGCGGCAAGAAGTATTACAGGCTGTCTTACAAATCCGGCGGAAAAGTAAGACATTGCCATATTCGCGGGGGCAACACGGATAGCCCGATCGCACAGGCGAAAGTGCAGGAAGTGCGATCGCTATTGGCTGCAGGGGTGTCGCCAGCCGAGATTGCCCGGTTACTCCGTGATTCCTCGTTCAAGAAGTAACGATTCTATTCGATTTATTTGTGCCTGCTGCTCTTGCATAGCGCGGCAGAGAAATGGGACTATCTCCAAGTAATCGAGTCCCAAGTAACCGTTAGATTTTTCGCTTACTAAATCCTGAAGCGGAAAGTCGGTCGCAAGAAACCCGTAATGAATTTTTTCTCGCTGAAACCTATCTCCAAAATGCTCTTTGCTCAGGAGGCTATTGTATTGAAAGCTTACTGGCTGGCAGGCCAGAATAAATTCCAAAGCCGAAGGGATGGGGCGAATGGATTTCTTGAGCTTGCGATCGCTAGGCGTTTGCCATACGGGAGTGCCGTAGTTTTCGTGCCAGACCCTATAACTGAAATTGCCAAAACTCCAACCTCCGACACTTAAAGCGCTGTTTGTATCTAGCCCAAAATGACAGGCAAAGATATTGGGGCGATGGAAAGTTAGGTAGGCTGCGGATACAGTGTTGTCTGCTACCACATCAAATCCCGATCTCCCAATTGTCGCGGTCGAGTTTTCTTTTATGCCCCCAATACTTAGCCCTATTGCTTTAATCGTCGGGTTAAAAGTTTGAGTTGTGTTTTGTTGCCGATACCGTCCAGGGTGTGGGTCTGTCGCCGTTGCGTGGGCCGTGTCTGCTGCAATGTACTCAACATCACGCGCGATCGACGCGGGCAAATCCCCATCGGCGATCGGGGCAACTGGGTTTAGGTTTGTAAGTTTGCCCATTATGCAGCGATCGCGCTTTCAGTGACCATTAGGCTCGATGTGCCAGTAGCAGTGATTATCGCAACTGGCCCCGTATAACGGGACGTTGAAAAATCACTTTCAAATAAGTAGCCCGGAGGAATGGGGTGCTTGTACAAAGTCGCTGTAACGGTTGCCGCTTCTCTTACGAATACCGTTTGAGTCCCGGCATTATAAATTGAATAAGCTCCTCTTAGAGCATTGGCAGCAAGGGCTACACTTGATGTTGCGGTTGCACTGACCGCCGTGGGTGTATCTGAACCGCGAACATCCTCAGCGATGTTGACAGCCACATTGGAAGGATTGAGGTTAACAAGCATAGTTAGAAATCAAAAAATAGCGATCGCATTTCTGCGTTGTTCTTCCGATACTTCAATATACTGAACCAGCGAAGACAGGCTCTTGTGACCAGTCAAAGATTGAATAGTTTTTATACTCAAACCCTTCTCACTAAGATGAGTAATAAAGCCTCTCCTCGCGGAGTACAGGGAAAAGCCCCTATGCTCTAGCCCCGCTTTTTGAACAGCGAGACGGAAAACCTTATCCATTGCTTGACGGCTTAAGTGTTGCTCGTTGTCATAGAAAGAAGGGAATAAAAACCCCTTTTCCGGTGGCTGATACGCCGCTAACATCAACTTAAGCGCCCAGTGGGTGGGGACTTCTCTAGTTTTATTATCCTTTCGGCTAGCACCCGGATAAATTATGGTGTCTCGTGGTTGGCGTTGGGCAGGATTTTCGTAAATGTGCCCAACATCTACACTCAGGATTGCTTCCGGCCTCTCTCCAGTGTACCAAGCAATTCCTAAAAAAAGTTTATGTTTTTCCAGTCTAAGATGGTTGCTAATTTCTTGGTAAGTCTGCGGAGTCAAGGGTGTAGCCTGTCCATTTCTGCAAATTTTCACGGTTGCTAATTTTGTCAAGAACAAAGGCAAACAGCAACTGTTTCGCTGCTGATTTCAGTTTAACAGGTGAATCCCTTGCTGTCTCGTTGTTCTGTTTTTAGAAAAGGTTGCTGAAATATGTATTTGAGCAACTTCTTAAGAATTTTATAGCCCAATACAGAGCTACAAGTTCTTGCCTAAGATGAGAAAGTAAGATTCTATTTTAATTATTTATGGCCACTCACACCCCGGGAGAAGGAGCTTCGGTAAGCGGCGCTTCTTACCTTAATCCTTCAGGCGAAAAAAGTAAGGAAAGGTACGTTTGGGGAATATTAGCGCTTCTGGAGAGTGAAGAAAACAGTTTAGCAAAAGTCCCGGAAAGAACGGACAAAATAACAATTTCCGTTGACTTGTCCACAAGAGTTGCAAATATCGACTTATTGCTAAACGTCGTTGCAAGCAGCACAGCAGGAGGCGGTGTCATTTTCAACGCGACTCATTACCTTGTCGGCTCAATGTTTACCGCCGGCACCGGTGGTAATAGTAATCCAGGAAACCTTGCTCAAGCAGCAATGGATGCCGTCGTTGGTTTAAAAATGATCGAACTCACTAAGAATAGAAATCCTGAAAACAAAACAGTGATCACCCGCTGTACGCACGTAGTGAGTGAAAGCGGCGGAACAAATGCCACCTTTACAGCCTTTCTGGAATTTCCGGTTGAAGTAATTACACTCCCCGGAGGCGGCAACGTCGTTGAAGGCAAAGGGTGGCTAACCTGATGGGCCAAAACCAAATTGAAAATAGCAGGACTTTTAGACGAAGCATTACGGCCGAAGACGGCACCGGAATCATTCAAATTCTGAGCGCTGCCGATAGCTTTGCAGAGTATGGCGACCTGTCAAGCCGCTACATCTTGGGTAGAAGTTTTTTCCTAGAAGCTTTAACAGCTGCAGTCAATCTCCCTTCTTATCAAAAAGCATCATTTCCCGAGCTCTATCCCGAAATGAACTCGGCAGAAAAAATTGCTGCCTTGCTTGAAATAGAAGAATCTTACCCCTTTGTGGGTGTGAGGTTTCATGCTCGCAAAGGTAGCGGCCCGTGGACTCCCCTTGCTACAACCAGATTTCAAAATAGAGGAGGACGAGAAACTTCTTACCCTCTTGTTATCCCTTACCTTACGACCAATCAACTAAAAATATTCAGTCCGGATGATAGTCTCGGAATCTCAATCATAAACTATGGTCACGGCGTTCTCGGAATTGGAGATTACTTAAATCTAGAAGGGGACTTTCGCTTCACCATCGACCTGATAGAAAAACCACAAGTGAGGGCGATCGGTGCTGCTTTACCCTATGGGGTACAAATTCCCCCGTTAGCCCCTACACGGTTTAGACTCGCCAATCAAAACCGTGCAATACTTTACGCAACCAATACGGGAAACTCGGATATTTGGATTGCCGGTAATTCTAGCGTAGCCGTCGGCAATGGTTTATTTTTAGGGGCCAACGGGGGAGGCAACCTTTCCGAAGAAGTCTTGACTGGCGAGTTATGGGCGATCGCAGATGGCGCCACTTCCCGCATATGCGGGATAGAAGCGAGCTATGTCTAGGGTTTCGCAGAAATCCCAATTATCCCCTTCTTTTACCAGGGGATCGAACGAGATCGACCTTGGTAAGAATAGTGGGGTTGATATGGGACAGAAAACCCAGCCTTCCGTAACCTCCGGCGGCATCGGCGTTACCCAAGAAATTACCAATATTGGTGGCATCGGTGTGACGGGCGGCGTTTCAGTAGACATCACGCCACTAGATTTTGGAATTGTTATTGATCCTTCAGAAAACACCATTTCAGTTACTGGCGGTGCCGAAGTTCCAGGAGGTTTGATTGGCATCTCGGGAGGAATTGAAGTTGACGTCAATACTGGCGAAATAACTGGTGGTAGCATTGGGGGGGAAGTGGGTGGCATTGGAATCAATCTTTCTAATTCTAAAAAAGGTGGCATAGGCGTAGAATTCGTTGTACAAATTCCCGGCACTCCAATCGAATTAAGTTTAGGTTTTGGCTTTCCCAAGTCTAAAAATAATAATAATGAGCCGCCAACTTTTCCGGAAACTCCAAGACCAGGTGTAGGTTCGCCAGCCGCGGATGTTTTGCCGCTTTTAGACAATAATTGTTACTACTACATAATAGGTTTTCAACACGGTACGGCAATTCGTCAAACATGGGATAAACCTTTAAAGCAGGTCGGGCCGCACCCTTATTTTCCACTTGGCACTTGGGGTAGTGATGGGAAAGTGATTTTACGAGAAGGTATGCCATTGGGATATCTTTCTCCGGGGCATATAATGTGGCACGATTACCCGTCTCGTCCCGATAGAGCGGGATTTAAAATAAATGATAGAGATGGTTTTGTTCAGTTAAGCGGTAGCTCTACAAATTCCCCGGCGGTAATCACTGGCGGCGCAACTGCAGTGAGTTTTGCTGCCGGAACCACTGTATATACGATAAGTCGTGGAATCTACGCTAAACAATGGATAAGCGACTTTGTTAAAAGCGGGGGCGCGTGGGAGTTTAGCGTAATAGAAACCGAATGTCCGGATAAACCACGCGGTTCACCACCAGTACCACTTACACCAGTCATTAAGAATCCACAAAGCCCAAACCCAAACCTTGAAACATCATTTCCAAACCCACCCCCAAGAAAACAAAAAATGGACAATTGTTGTCACGATAGTATGCAACTACTTAGGGAAATCAAACAGTTCAATCGAGAAATTTTACGATTACTTGGTCGCCCTGTTGGACCCAAAGGACTGTTGCCCATGACTGGCGCACCTGGCTTTTTAGGAGAAAAGATAAAAAGAACTGAAACGCCCATAAAAGATGGGAAGAACCCGAAAGAAATTGATATTTCGTTTCCTACTATTTATCAACTATTAATTTACGGTCTTAGACAAGCTAACGACTTAGATAGAGCGTTAGATCCAAAGTCTTATCAAGTACCCAGTGGACACATTCAAAATCCAAAATACAGCAGGGACTCTGAACATTCCCTTAAAAACAACCAGCAACCCAATAGAGACAAATCGGGCGAGAAGCGGGAATTCGAGATAAACGAAGACTCAGAAGCCAAAATGGGAGGGTTTCTGGAGCAACAACAATATATGTTTGAAGCGTTAAAAAGACTTGAATATATGTTTCCTAGTGGAGAATTTAAAGATTTTAAAATAGACAAGTCATTGATAGCCCCTGGAAAAACAGGAGATATGCAAATTCACAACAATTTTCAAACACTTGAAGTATTATTTCAATACCTCAATTCTTCCCTGGGCGACCCCCGCGAGCCCATTCACATAGCCGATACAAACCCAGGGAAAGAGGGCAATCAAGCTATCACAGTTACACCTTTTAGTTTGTCGCATCTGATGCGAGAAACTTTCAAATATATCGTTGACATGGAAGGAGATCAAGATTCTCAGCTAAATCTTGCGCTTCGAGATTTTCGTACTAACTTAGCCAATCGCGTTCAAATTATCCAAATCGCCGAACTCGTCAGAGCGCTGTACGAAGACAGCGGAATGATGGAAAAACAGAAGTATATCAAAGTAAAACTAGAAGGAGATCCTTACGCTGGTTGCTACAAGGAAGGCAAAGGATTTGAGCCAAGCAAAGAACTTGACGAAAACACAGAGGAAGCAAGCGAGAAACTATTAGAAGCAACTCTGAAAAACTTTGAGATGAAAGTTAAAGTCTCGCAAAGGGACAACAAGAAAGATCCCAATGATTTGAGAGATCTTTTTATAGAGATGTACAACAAGTTAACAGAACAACAAGGAGGAAGGGCCGTTGATGTCAATTTAGTAGATGAAGAATTCAAAAAAGCCAAATTCAACGTTGAACTTGACGGGGCATTGGAAAGAGCGAATATGAAAAAATCTCAAACAGCTTCACGATACCCTACACGCAAAAAGAAAAAATAGGATTTTTATTATGGATTTGACTGCTGCCTACTTGCCGCAATCTTGGGTAAACGGCGAAGGTTTAGGAGAAATGGTGAAAGGCGTTAAAGATTTTTTTGGTGGCATTATTAATACGGCTTCTCAGGTTTGGCAAAATTTTCAAAATTATATTAGAAGCCAACAAATAGGTAATGTTTTTGCCCCTGGTACAACGGTTAACTTTGGCGACTGGCTCGATCAAGATCCGCTAGGAGCCTTTGCGGGTGGATTAGCAGCAGGTTTGCGGTGGGCGGTTGAGTTTTTCGTTACTGGCGCTGCATTAAAGGGAGTTTCCGCGATACTCAAAGGCGGTGGAGCAGTAATGCGAGTGGGAGGTCGCATTACAGGAATGTTTAATAGACTACGCCCAATGTTGCAATTGTTAAAAAGCAAAATAGTTCAACGCGTAGCATTAGGTGCCATGGTGCGCTGGGGCGTGGGAGGCATTCAACGGATCTGGAATTTTGACTGGAATCAATCTGATATGCAAATCAGAAAACAGCAAGGACAATTGCTGGAAAATTTGGCGCCACAGTGGGGCGAAGCCCTTGGATCTATTCTGGGTACTTTTTGTGGTTTTACCCTCGGAAGATTGGCTGAGGCCAATCAACACAAAATAATTCGCTTTAATCCACAAGTTGTAGCAAAACTAAACGAATTGAATATGAACAGCTTTAGCGAAGATTCAGATTTCTGGGAAGAGGCGCTCGAAAATCTCAACTCCGCTGTAAATTCATCAATGCGCGTGGGTTCACAACTTTTGGGACTGGAAGCCTTTCTCAATATTCGCAAAATTATTAGAGGGGGCGCTAAATTAATTAACCTCAAAGCTTTATTTCCTAACATGGGCCAATGGATTGAAAGTTGGGGTGAAGAAGAGCGCGAACCTTGGAGCTTCGCTAAGCAACAGGAAGAGTGGATAGAGCGATTCCCTGAAGGATGGAGAAGAGAAACAGTAGAAGAAGGCACAGAAGCATTTCAAGATGCCTGCGCTGAGTCGTTGGTTAAAGTTTCTTACGCTTTATAGGAGAAAGGTGTGGCAGAGTATACCGGAGCAGCTAGAATTCTTAGTTCTTATTTGAGCCAAGAAAATGGCTCAGAAAGGGACAGCACTCCTGATAACTACGGAATTGATATTTTCGTTGATGATTTTGAAGATGAGTTTCCTATGCCTGATTCAGCAGACATAGAGGGTTGGGTTCCGGAATCTCGTCGAGCAAATTCAAATCGCCCGTGGGGCCGAAATTTTGGCGCTAGACCAAAAGTTCACGAAGTAAATCAACCTTTAAAAGCTCAAGAGCGCGGCTGGAGGTTAGTAGATTTACACCCCAATCGAGACCACAAAGAGGAATATTATCGCTTGGCGGGAACTCCCGCAGAGTTGAGAATACTGCTGCAAATTGCAAGGGTTACTCGCGAAATAACAGGTCGGCATATTAACTTTGAGGAATGGTTTGAGTTATGGGAAAACGGTTTTCCTGGATTTCGAGAAAATAGGATCATCACAAATTTTTCCTTGACTGGTAAAGATCCTTGGCGCGGAAAGCCAGAAAACAAGCCCAAATTTAAAGAGTGGACAACACCACAGCAGCGATTAGATTATGGATTTCGGGTAATTGAATATTGGCGCGTTCGTTCTGCCGAATCCGATTCAATTGTTTTAGCTGGTACAGATTTACAATTGATTAATCACGTCATTCAAATTGAATACGAAGGGGGAGGAGCCGGTGCCAATAAGAGTTTAAATCGTACTTGGCCTTTGCTTAAAGGTCAGCCAGAAATTAAGTTGTACTTTCTTGGGGAAGGGAAGGCCAGCGGGGAGATTTCTTTTAGGATCATGGATCGGAGCGACGACCCCAAAAGTCCATTGCCAAGTATTGGTAAAGCAGATTTGGCTAAATACGCTCGCTTAATAAAAGACAATTTCGCGTTACCTGAACTCTTTACTTGGCAAAAAGGGAAAGAAGTAGTGAGTTATCGCAATAGGTGGCAGGGGTTTGAGGGATGGTATTTATCCCGAAATCAAGCGGCTGGTCGCGCCCTCATCCAAAGGATGCTGGCAGTTGCCGGTCATTCTTTGGATGAAGCAAGTCTAAGATTTACGTCGGCACCAGAGGCTGCATTCCCGGCTAATGCGCCAGATATTACAGTGCTTGGAGAGGTGATTGGGCAACCTAGCGAGCGCCCCGTCGTCGATGTCAAGTTTTATCGTGCAGAGATAAAATTATCCAAGCTTCGGACGCCTATTTACCTTAACGAGAGAGCTCGAATTGTTTACGAGTAGTTCCAACACGTATGTTCTTTTCGGAAACCCATAGGGTTTCGGGGAGTCTTACACGGTTGTTGAGTTGCGATCGCTTGCAGTAGCTTGTCTGTATCGAACTCGTACAAGAATTTTTGTTTTATGGCAGTACCCGCCGCCTATTTCGCTATCGGACCGTCGGCAGCAGTTCGCTTAACCGAAAATTACAAAGCCATTGCTGCTGATTTGGGACTTTCGGGAGGTTCCGCAACTCCAATCACCGGCAAAACTTTACTCGGCTCAGGTGTACTTCAAAAAGCACAGGAGGCCGGCCGGATTCGGCTTCAGTTGCGGAATGGCACAAGTAAGCGCCGCAAAGGCGTCTCTGTTCTTTGCGCCTTGGACAAGATGGAAGAGGCGCCAAAGAGCGTCATTGGTAAGGAGTTTGGAACTGGTTGGATTATTGTGGGTTCTGGCTATCCCCGAAAAGCCACATTCTACTAAGTTTCTTTTGTCTAATTAACGTTCAACAAAATAGTCACAGAGAAATATGCCACCAGCAAAAATGGGATTGTGCAAAGCAGAAGTTCCTGTGGTTAGTGGAAATACAACTACTAACCAAACCGTTTATTTTCGCACCAATACACTCCTCTATACTGGAGATTTTGCGGCAGCAGTAGGAATTAGTGTCGCCCCCGCTGGTGAGCTGAGCCAGCCTGCTATGCCCATTAAAAATCTAATCAGAGGCGGTCAACTAACCCGCATGACCGCTGTAACTAAGGCAACTGCAACAAATCCTTCAACTCAAGTAAGAATTTTGGTTTCCACTACCAAAACTCCTAACGCCAGAGGATGGCCGGATGGCGCTAAAACTTTACCAGGATCTTCTGCCGGCCCTATTGTAGCAGTTCGTAACGCGAATAGAATGCGCCTTAACTAATTTTAGATAGCGCTAAAGCTTTATCAGGGTCTTTTTCCGGCCCTGTTGTAGCAATTCGTAACGCGAAGAGAATGCGCCTTAACTAATTTTAGATGGTTGTCAACTTTTGTTGTTCTCTGTTCTTTAAAAGCTAAATGCTGAAAATTACCGATGTGATTCAGGGTATTAAAAATCCTGAAATTAAGAGTTCACTTGCCGCACTTAAAGACATTTCACCCGAAGTGTTGCTTGACAATGTAATTCAAGCTTATTTACTAGCCCAAAGGAATTACAACGCGGTCCAGGAGGAGGAAGAAAATCCTAATTTCGTGAATACCATCATGAAAATTGATAGGCAACCTGTTGCTTTAGATGAAAATCAAGGCGTTGCCTATCAAGACAATGTGATCACATTGCGGTTGCGAAATGTTTTCGGCGTACAACAAGTCGCGGCATTTGTAGAAGCCACAAAGGGCATTCTATGAATAAAATTTCCAGGATCACCGTAATCCAAGAATTCAGAAACGAAGCTGGTGAGGTAACAGGGCAAATTACCAGCAGTGATGGTGCTGATGGAGCATGGTTACAATTCGACTGTGAGTGCACTGATGCTTTGCCCGTTTGCCGGGCGCAATGTTGCAGCCTCAAGGGTACTTATTTAACAGAAGCCGAGGCTCACTCTGGTCAATTTGATTGCTTCGCCGACCCTGAAACCGGATTGCCACAACTCCGGCGAGACGCTGATGGAGCGTGTACGTATTTAGATCGTGAGACAAAGCTTTGCAGCATTTACAATAGCCGTCCTCAAGTTTGCCGCAGTTTTCATTGCACCCGGGGGGCCGCGGTTCGAGGCTGGAAGCTTCCAAATATTGTAAATCGGCACTCGGCATGACCTTACTTGTTGAGCTAGGAAATTCTAGTAATTGGTTGCAAAGTGATTCTCAATCATTTACTGGGTTTCCTTTGCCAGAATATGTGCCGCCTTTTCAATTTGAAAAGCACATTCTAGCTGTGTACGTTGATAATTCTGACGCTAAAGACACTTGGAACTTCGCCGGGTGGCTCAGCCAAAAAATTAGATTGGGTATTGGGCCTAGCTTGGGAGCTGAATCTATTAGCAATAGAAGGTTGTGGTTGCGAAGGACACAGCTTTTGATATTTCCTAAACTAACAACCACTTACACTTTATCTATCCGTTTTCCTCAATGGTTCCAAAATGCAAGTTGCACAATTTGGGAATATTGGGGTCCCGAGGCAGACACTACAGAGAATCAAATCTTTGAAGTTAAAAATAAGTTAGTAGGACTAGAAAACAAAATAAACTTATTGCTCTCTAAAACCCCGGAATAATAAGCAGGCAAATAATCACAAAGCCAGTTTACTCTTTAAAAATTGAGGTAGGTTAACAAGTGAACTTAGTAACAATTAATTTAATAATAGGGATTGTTGCTGGAGCCATTGCTATTTTAGTGTACCTTTGGAAAGGAGTTAAGTTTAATAAAGCACGAAACAAAGCGCAACATGGTCGCATCACTTCGTTAGCAGAAGCTGCCATTTTTCAAAATCAGCGAACATCAGCGATTGAAAAACATTTGGTTGCAACCAGTAATTTTCAACCTAGTGAGGGGTTGGCAAGTTTAGAACAAAAAGCTTTGAGTGAGTATGAATCTCATCATACAAGCCTTACATAACCTAATTGTTTGTTAATAAGTAATATGGTTGCAAGTAGAAGCAACTAGCGCCTACTTTAGATCCTGTTGCCACTATTTGCCGAAATATTAGTCATTTCACCCACAAACTAAACAAATGGCAGTATCGCGAGGTAAAGCTTTGCTAAGTCAGTCAAATCCCGATCCTGATGAAATAGCGAAGAGCATTACAGCTTTAAACACTGACAGAGACCATATCAGGAAATGTATAAAAGCTGGCTTGCGTGATTATGATTCTGGACAAGCCGCAATTAACGAAATTTCTGCTCTCATTAAAGATTTAGAGGAAAAATGCCAAAACACAAACTGATTTTTACGATGCCTTTGGCAATTTCTCAGGAATTGATATTAGGTAGTCTTGAATTAATCTACCCAGACGGTCAAGTTATCGACTACCTTGCAACTTCGGGGCTTCCTGATTACCAAAGACCTACAGACGAGTGGGTGCGCGGCAAAGGACCAATCCCGGCTGGAGAATATGAAATCCCAACAAAGCCTTATTGGCTGGACACTCGGGGCGTGGAAGGATACTTCTTCCATATCACACCCGATCCAGTCGGCTCGGGCGATCGGATTCGGAGTGAACTAGGCATCCATTGGGATGCCAACGTGCCCGGCACCTCGGGGTGCATCGGCCTTATCAATCCGGAAGGTTGGGACGGGTTTTGCCGTCGCATGGCAAAAATTGCTTCGCTGGGAGTGAAGAGTCTTTCGCTAAAAGTTGAATATTGATTTGAAGATTAGAAAAGTAGAACCCGTCACGCCTATGTCGCGACGGGTTCTTTTTCTTTGGGTTATCCCTGATAGGGATTTAGGGGCGCAAGGGGGACTTAAAAGTATGCACTCAAGCCCCCTAGCTTCTTTAGAATAGCACATTGTTTAATGGTGGGGATTCGTTTTAGCGATCGGCGGTGAATGCTGAGTTTAGAGTAATAACTTGCTGTTGAATTTGTACGCAATGCTGCCTCTGCCAATTGGGCTACCCCCCTTTTTTGGGTAGGAGGGACAGGAGTCGAACCTGCACTATCACATTTGTACGGTTTAAGTTGAAGTTTGAGTTTTAACTTGTACTCTATTTATATCTTAAACCATAACTATCAAAAAAGCAAGCAATCAGCGAAAAATAAACTGAAAAATTCGCTCTCCCACTCTCTGTTCCTCAACTTCAGAATTGTTAGCTTCTTCGCGGGCGAACATAACAGCCTGCTGCAAGATTTCCACCCTTTGCAGCAACTCATTGATCCGCCGCGCCGGCAAAGCTCCAGAAAACTTTACAGTCCGCCAATAGCCGATCGTAATATCTTCGTAATAAACATCGACTTGAGCAGGATGGTGTTCGGTAGCTTCAGCTTTAACGTGATTGCGCGGAGTTTTAAAAGTCTTGAGAGTTTGCACCGGTTCTGTTGCCCAGCAGTCCGCCGAAGCATCGAAGTTCCAAGTCTCGGAAGCATCTAAGACGGGAAGTTTTTTGATGAATGCTTGCAAATCGACCAACTGCTTTTCAATGAATAGCAAATAGCTGACGGGTACTTGGCTCAAAAGCACGTTTCCGTCTACAATTACGTCAGCGCGGGCGCTACAATTTGTCCAATCTTTGGTTGCCGTTACGTCGAAGAGTTTGGTCAAAACTTCAGTCGTTTTGCGGATAATCTCTTCGGCTTTGACTTCAACTTTTTTGGACTCGGGCGGCAGTTGTTCGCCTTCTTCGTCCTTGGGACGGTAAGTGCGCGATATTCCAGAAAGCACAGCGGGCTTCTGAAGTGCTTTTTGAGCCTCTGCTAGTTCTTGGACCGAGCGGCTTTTGATGCCTTTTTCGATCGCGATAATCTGATTTAAGCGTGCCATTGTTCGAGGTTATTGACGCTGAACTCATATCAAGCCGGGTTAATACTGATAATCGAATTGTTTGTCCTGTGGCTTTTAGGGCTTTGAGGACTCTGCGTCCTCAGTACAAACCTCGCGATCGTTCTTTAACCAGACTTGCTCCTTGTAGTATTACATACTTCAATGCAAATTACAACTTTTTTTTTGTAGGCGCGCTGCCAAGAAAGCCCGCCGCTACCCGTGCCCAGGAATTTATACCTATCCAAAACAAGAATGCAACTGTAGGCCCGTGCTCCAAACCGATATGGAATAAGTCATACCCAATTCTTCAATTCTTTAACCTCAAATCTAAAATGGTATTATCCCTCAAAAACTCGGCAAAATCTCTAGCGTCGCTGCGGATCAAGTGGGTGCCATCATTGGTGCGCCACCCTCGGTCTTTCGGGAACGGTAGCCATTCAAAACGGTCGGGCGGAAACAGCTTTTTCGCCAATTCTTGTACTTGTTTTATGCTGATTGTAGCATTAACTCGCGAGTCACGCGGTATGTCAAATAAAACTACTTTTGCCCCCATAGTTTTTTTTATTTCTGCGATTTGATTTTTAATCAAATCAGCTTCTTGTATCATATTTTTTGCATCTTCTTCAGACAAAGGTTTGCTTTGAATATCAACTTCCTTTTGGATAGCTTTTTGCGATACTTCTGGAGTAATATTTCGGACTTCTAAGCTATCTAGTTCCTTTCGACTCATCCGTTCTTTATTCGGCTGCGATCGAGTTTTAAAAAAATCAATAAAAACGCTAACCGGACGGTATTCCTGTCTGAGCATCGGCAGATACTGACGCATCGAATAAAAAATAGGGTCATACAAAGAATCAATTAACTCTGAATCTATTTTGCGGAGAATAGTATCATTAATTTCTACCAAAACGATCCGAGGCTTGCTTTTACTCCTTTTAACTATTTCTAAACCTGTTTGGCTGGCTCCTCCCCCCAAAGCTATGCTTTTTACGCCCTCTCCAATGTCTTTTACATTAAGGTAGCCAGCTAGGGAACTACCTACGAGTACCATTTTCAGATTAGAATCATCCTGATATACATACCTTTGAGCTTTGACAATATTATTTTGACTCATGCTAACTCCTTCAGAACCTGGCAAAACTCCGCCGCTGACAAGCACGTGATAAAAACTCATTAGAAACAGAAAAATTAGTACCGGGCGCAAAATAGATCGCAACTGGAATTTGACAAACATAGAACACCTTCTAGAATTGGAAATAAATAAATTGTTTCGAGCTGCCGCTGTTGAGGAATATCATTGCTAGCATAATTCCTAAAGCTAAATCTTGATAAAGGGTCCAGACTTTTTGACCGTTTTTATTTGAATCCTTTTTCATCAGATTTTGCCACGTGGGAAAATGAGGAATGTGATAAATTACTACTGGTAGGGAAAAAATTAGCGTCGGAATAATTTGACTCCAAGCGGGCTTGATTTTATGGTTGCGAACTAAAGTAACTGCGAAGTCAACCGCTTCTTCAAATCGAGGCAGTTTGAAAAGCAGCCATCCCAGGGAAATAAAAGAAAAAATTCCTAAAACGCTAAGGGTGTCAAATAATAATTGCTGCCACATTGGTTTGGTTTTTGTTTGATTTGGTTCTTGCGATTTTTTTTTTGATTTATCGAACCCAAAAAAGCGTTCTACGGCTAAACCAAATCCGTGATAAATTCCCCAAACTGCATAACTCCAAGCAGCCCCATGCCATAATCCTCCTAAAGTCATTACTGTCATTAAATTAACATAAGTTCTGATTTTTCCTTGGCGGTTTCCGCCGAGGGGAAAGTATAGATAGTCTCTGAGCCAAGTAGAGAGGGAAATGTGCCACCTTCTCCAGAATTCGGAGAGGGAACGAGAGATGTAGGGAAAGTCGAAGTTGTCGGGAATTTGGTAGCCCAAAGCGGCTGCCAAACCGATCGCAATTAAGGAGTAACCGGCAAAATCGGCAAAGATTTGTATTGAGTAGCCGAACAGCAGCGTCAGGTTTGTATAAGTTCCAACTGCTTGGTAGTAGGGAAAGCTGATCCAGAAGGTATAGTCTTTTAAGTTGTCGGCGATGACCATTTTTAGGAAGTAGCCGACAACGAGCGAGCGAAAAATAAAACTCCCAGGAATGTCTTTAAAGTATTTAGGAGCAATCTCCGGATAAAATGTCTTGAATTTTAAAATCGGGCCTGACAGTAAAGTGGGGAAAAAACTAATAAAAAATGAAGTATTTAGCAGGTGTTGGGTGAAGTTGGGCGAGACGTAAGCGTTTGATTCTGTTTCGCTTTTATCTTTTTGAGTCAGTACGTCTACGATTAAACTTATGCCTTCAAAAGTGTAGAAAGAAATGCCGAGCGGCAAAGGCAATTTTAAGAATAAATAAGCTACGCTGCCTTCGGTTCGAGCAATATTAAAAACATCCGCAACAAAGTTAGTCAGCAAACCGGCGTACTTAAACAAGCTCAAAATTAATACATTCAGAAATACTCCCGATAATGCCCAAAATAATCGCTGTTTTTTGTCGGAAATTCGAGCAACTTGAAAGCTAGCCGTAGCATTGATAATAATTGATAGCAGCAGGAGCAGCAGCAGTGCGGGTGCGCTCCAACTGTAAAATATAAAGCTGGCAATTATGAGGATGGGAACTTGCAGTTTTTGTAAGGGAGGGAAATAATATATAGTGAAAACAATCGCAAAAAATACTAAAAATTCAATACTGTTAAATAACATAGTTTGTGATTTCGCTCTTTTACATCGCTTGTGACCCACTATACCAAGTAGCTGCGGTAATGGCAAGAGCTGACTCCGGCTAAAAGGATCTCGCTCTTTGAGGATGTTTGACAATACGGAGAGAGACAAAAAGGCCCAGGCAAGTCTGCGTAGCATCAGTCGAATCATGGCAATGTGGAGAAAGGCTTCTTTTGATGCACGTAATCGCTGATAATCGACATTTGGGCGGCGACAACCCGCACAGCAATTAGTAACCCCAGGGTATTGACGAGCGTGAAGCATTTGCGTCCTGCAGGTCTTTTTACCCATCTCATACCCGGCGGTGAATCAAAGTTTGAAATGCAGCTTTTACGGCACCAATATCGACCGCTGATTTAATCTGCAGTGCCCCAGAAAGTTGCTCAGTTAAACCTTCTGGCGATCCTTGATGCAAAAACCAATTATACTGCTGAATTTGGGAAAGAGTAAATAAAGTTTCCGAAGTTAGTATTTGACTCAGATTTGCTGACGTTTTTACTGTTTAATTAGCTCGGTAACTGTGAGTTACTAGCTTTGTTTAAAGGTTGTTGTACTTACTTCTTCAAAGACAGATAAGTATCGACGTGCTTGTTTTTCTAAAGTAAATTCCTGTTCAACTTTTTCTCGGGCACGACTTGATAAAACTTGCCAACGCTGCGGAGATTCTAACACCCAAGCAATTCCTTGCGCTAAATCTTCTGTAGCAAAGGGATGAGCCAAATAGCCATTTTGTTTGTGTTCTATTAAATCTGGCATTCCTCCAATTTGAAAAGCTACGCAAGGAGTGCCGCAAGCTAAGGCTTCTATGACTGTGTTGGGTAAATTCTCATGAACTGAAGGAGCAACGAAAACATCTGCTGCTGCATAAATAAGTGCTAAAGAAATCTCGTCGCTTAGAGTACCAAGATAGCGAGTTTTAAAGTCTATATCCTGTTTTTCCTTTGGTTGAGAGGCACCGAATACAATTAACTCCCAGTTTTGTGAGTTTTCATAATTACTTAGCTGCTTTAAAGCCTGCATAAGTAAAGGAAAACCTTTCCTTTTGTTGCTTGTTGAACTCACCGCACCGAAAAGAATTAGTTGCCTATCTTGCGGGAGATTTAGTATATTTCTGGCTGTTTGCCGATCGCAGGGTTTATATGTGTCAGTATCCAATCCGTATGGAATCACTCTAATGTCACTATTTTTAAATAGCGAACTGGACTTTGCACAGTCAGCGAGCCATTTGCTAGGAGTGACAACTGTGAGTTTTAGATTTTGCCAGGCTTTCGCTTTTCGCTGCCAAACCCAGCGGGACAAATCCCAGCTTTTATTATGGCCTAGTATAGGACAATTGCCGCAGGATTTGGTGTAGCCATCGCACTCTTGGCTGTAACAGCATCCACCCGTAAATGCTAACATATCGTGCAGCGTCCAAACAATTGGTTTATTAAACTTAGACAGGGCTTCTGCCGCAACAAATCCCTCACCTATCCAGTGCAAGTTAACGACATCTGGATTGAGAGCAGCAATTCGCGACGTAATTATATCGGGGAGCCATTGCACGGCGAAATGTACCGGAGGGCTTTGTCTGTTCCTGTAAAATTGTAGGGGCAAAGCATCCAAAACAGGACGCGCTTTCCACATTCTTTGAGCTACCTTGTTAGGAGCACTCATTACTGTCCTGTCGTCAATTCTCCGATCTTGAACTAGCATCTTGGAGTCAACTCCTAGCTGAATTAACCCCTGATGCAGCCGATAAGCTGCGCGGGCGGCTCCGGCTCCTCCTTTTGGATCGTAAGTGTTAATTAACAATGGCTGAATCATTTTTTATTAGTAATTTTTTTTTAAACCGCAGAGTCGCGGAGGACACAGAGAGAAGAGAGGATTTTTCCAATCAGTTAGGATTGCTGTACAAACTCAGTCTCGGCCCAATTCTACTAACTTGCCTGAGGACGAAGGAGCAAAGCAATTGCTCAAATAAGTGAACCAGGACATCGCCTGCTGCGACTCGTCCGCATCTGGGCCGATGGAATATTTTCTGGGGCGGAGTTTCTCGATTGGGTGATGGATACATACCGATGGATTCGCCCGTGTCGTCAAAACACCTCAGGGCACTCAAGGTTTTGTGCTGCTTCCCAAAGGCTGGACTGTAGAGCGCACCTACGGTTAATTCCATTGCTCTGGCCGCCGAAATATCGATTGTGAGCGATTACCTGCATCAAAAAAAGGTTTTATCCATATTGGCATGATTTGACAGATGCTAAGCAGACTTGCCTAAGCCTTTTTGCCTGTCTCCGTATTTTGAAATATCCTCTAACCAAAATGTAGGAAAGTTTACTTGTTTTTCAGGCTGCGACTACCTCTTCAGATAGATGCACAAATACCCCCCGAGGCCGCTTGTCATATCGGGAAACATTTCTTAACATATAGATAACAAGGGGAATCCGAGGAGACACCAAAAATCCTTAAGCCCTTGGCGTGCCCCGGTTAATCAGATTCTTCGCAAACAAGGGCTAAATCAATGAACAAGCAGCAAAACTCCGAAGTTTCAGCATTTTTGCGAATCCTCCAAAAAGGCATTTGGCTGTTTGGGATTCTCTCTTGGATATTCGGGCTGACAGATAGAAGTATTGCACTATTATCTGACGGATATTTGTCGGCGATCGATATTGTCCAGCTATTTACAGCTTCATTCTTTTTCCTTAGTTGGCTCTTTTTAAGCCCTTTTCTGGGTCTTAACTCCCAGAGTCAGCCGAAGGGAGAAGGCATTGGGCAGAATGTAGAAGCATCTCCCTAGTTTTTAATTTGTAATGTTAGTTTCTCGATCGATACTTCTCTCTTGTGGGGCAAAGCGGGCCGGCCAAATGCGATCGCAAAAAAACAAAGTTCCCGCCGTCACGCACAGCGGAATCGCCAACAGGTTCAACAGGGGAATACTGACCAAACCCAAACAAACCACACCAAAACTCCCGCTGGCCGGCAAACTCGCCCAAATTATCTCCAATTTCTCCTGAAAAGGTCGCCTCCGCCTCTCCAAAGGTGCATCTAAGAAGTCCAAACAGACAATAGTCGCGCCCAAAGCTACGCCACCCAAACTGCTAAGAATAGAGCCGACGCCCGGGATAAAATTCAGCAGCAGCAGCGGTATGCCGATGCTCAACAAAATTTGTAGTTTTCGCAGTTCAAAGGCGATCGCCCTTTGAATATCCCCAAAACTACTGCGTAAATTCATTGGTGCTTCTGCGGGCAATTGACCGTTCCGCAGCAGTTCCAATTGTTCGGAAAGTTTGCCGTACCAGGGCGAACCTAAAATAACGCCAAACTGCACTAACAAAAATCCGATTATCAGCAAAAGTCCTGACACTAGGAGTACGCGCAGCAGCCAGCCGAAAGCGACTGTTAACACGCCGAGAAAGCTCAGCCAAGCTGGAAAACTCGCAATTATAGCATTAAATCTGACGGACAAATCGGCAACTAAAACGTCTATGCCTGCCAAACTGGGAAATAGCAAGCTTAAATAAAGACCGATACCAATTATAAAATTTAGCCCTACGGGAACTAATACATAACTCCACAGCTTAGGAGTTTGCCAAATCAGCGTGAAAGCTCGAAAAGGATAGGTGAAACCTGCGAGGAGTCGAATTGGTGCGGTAATGGCGGCGCGGGCGGGGTTTGAATTTAGCTGTTTTGACATATTTGCTGCTTTTGAGGACTCGACTTTATTTTCTATTATCCACTTTCCATTATTATTGCTGATGAGGATTTATCGCAGGTGGCCCAAAAGTGAAGCTTTTTATTTACCATACCCCGGAACTTACGCCAGCCGACAATATGCCGGCTTGCGCGATCGCAGTTGATGTGCTGCGGGCGACTACGACAATGGCAACGGCCCTGAATAATGGGGCGGAAGCTGTCCAAGTTTTCAGCGACTTAGATAAGCTGATGGCCGAGAGCGAAAAATGGCCTGCAGATAAGCGGATTCGCGCCGGAGAGCGCGGCGGCAGCAAAGTTGAGGGATTTGACATGGGGAATTCCCCCTTCGACTGCACGCCAGAAAAGGTAACTGGGAAGCGAATTTTTATCAGCACAACTAACGGTACTCGCGCTCTGCAGCGAGTGCAAGCTGCTGCAACTGTGTTAACGGCGGCTTTGATTAACCGCAAATCCGTGGTGCAGTTTTTGTTGAATAAACAGCCGGAAACTATTTGGATTGTGGGTTCTGGTTGGGAAGGGGGTTATTCGTTGGAAGATACGGTTTGTGCTGGTGCGATCGCCCAAAGTCTCCTGGCAGAAAGCGGTATTCCTGCGAGCGATTTTGCTGGTAACGATGAAGTATTTGCGGCTATTGCTCTTTACCTGCACTGGCAAGATCGGTTGCACGAATTGTTGGAAAGAGCCAGTCACGGCCAGCGCCTCCTCGGTTTAGGTGTTATTGAAGATTTAAAATATTGCGCGCAAACGGATACTTTAGATGTGCTGCCGGTGCAGCGAGAACCGGGAGTTTTGGTTAAGTCGGATTTTAAAATTCCTCAAGCTAATTTCTGGGTGCCATCTTCGGAAAAAACGGCGAATTAAATTTTTCGGCGAGTGGTGTATTAGTAAGGTGCGCGGCCCGGCGCACCCTACTAATACACCACAATAAAATTGGTTTGGAGTATCGGAATGCAAGTCCTCATAAAAATCAGAGGACTTGCATTCCTCACTGCATACAGCGGAAATTAGTAGTTAGCGAACGAGATTTTTTATTTAAAAAAGTAGAATTAAAGATATTCGGTAGGGACATCACTAATGTTGTGTTGCTAGTGTATTGGAGGCAATTGAGAATTGCTGGATTCACCGCCCAAGCGCTGAATTAAACACTTGGCAATTCGGGCTGCTGCACCGGGTTCTCCCATGCGGCGCCAGCCATTTTCAGCGATTAGCTGCAACCTGTCGGGGTCGCGTAACAAAGACTGCATGGCGCCGGCAACTTCGGCGGGATGTTTGACTAAAATTAATGACGGGCCTAACAGGCGACTTTGAGCTTCTGCAAAAGCGGGAGTAAATTGCGGGCCGTTTCCGGGAATGGCGATCGCGGGTTTTCCTAAACCTACAAATTGTTCTGTAGCCGTTCCTGCCATTGCTACTGCTAAATCGGCTTCGTACAAACAATCGTTAAAACTTTGCTGAGTCAAAATCATCGTGGCGTTTCTCTGCACAAATGTCAAGGGCAATAGCAAATTAGGAGATTCTTTGCGAATTTCTTGATGACTAGAAACAGCAGGTCGCAAAATACTTCCTTCTCGCCGGTGCGTTCTAGCTTCGCCGTCTTGTCGCCAGCCGAAAAATTCTAAACTAGGTCGCAAAGCTTCTAAATTTAACTCTGGAGAAATGGCTCCGAAAAATAACAATTTGCGATCGGCAAACAGCGACAAAATTCCGGCTACAGCCTCTACTATTAGCAGCCAATTAGCATAGGCTTCCGGCGCTCTAGAACCGGGGAGTAAGGTGATGACGAGCGATCGCGACCTTTCCCGAAACTCTGCGTCAGGGCCGTAAAAACCCGCTGGGTTTTCCGGTTCGAGTCCGTCCATCATCGGATTTCCGAGATTGTAAGCCGGAATTCCCAGCTTTTGTAAAGTCTCGGCGGTGAGCGCATCCCTGGCAAAAACGGCCCGACAGCGCGATCGAGTCATCAACCAGCGTTCCCAAGGCAAATAAACCGATCGCGACCAACTCCACCCAGATCCTGGGCGGGATTTGCGAGCCAAAGGCCCCTCCTCGTCGCGCAAATAATACTCAGACTTTGCCGTACCGACAAAGGCATAGGGCGCGCCGCTGAGCCAAGCAAACAGCAGCGGTACAATATCCCCGCAGGCTAAAATAACGCCGTTTTGATTCCCAGACTGTTGTTGCGTCCGCACCCAAGCGCGGATGGCTTTAAACTGAGCTATGGTCAACTGAATCAGGCCGCCTTTGACATCGCGCAAAAATTCCCTTCTGTCCATGTAAATAAAGCCGCCCGAAGGCATCCGCTGCACCGGGCCGATGATGCGGGCGTTTTCTAGTTGAGCAAAAGCTTGCCCTTCGCCCACTAGCGGAAACACGGCTAATTCTGGGGGATGTGGGTGCTGTTGCAGTTCCCGCAAGATGCGAAGGGCGATCGCGTCTTCTCCGTGGCCGTTACTGAGGCAAAGTAATTTCAATCCCAACTCTCTCAAAAACTCTATTGTCAAAAAATAGCCTGCAAACCCTGGGACTTCAGTCTAGGGATCGAAGGCAACTTTACACTTTAGTTTACCAGAAAATTGTTGTTTGAAATAGTACAAAACACGGTAATAGCGAACCCGAGCCGGCGCCGATCAAAATCTCTGCTGTACCCAAATATATCTGGCATTTAACAGCAGTTGCTCGGGCTCGCTAGAGGGCAACTTCTTCCGCGGCAAAACAACTTGTTTAATGTGGGGACTTACGACCGCCTGCACTGACAATTGCCCGATCGACAATTGCCCGATCTCCGGCTTTCATAACGCAGCGGTAAGCTGCTGCGCATCTAGATTATCTGTTGCAGGCAAGCTCTAAACCCTGATATTTCTACTATTTTCCCTCGATATATTGCTTTAAAATATTCCGAATTTGTTTGAGCTGAAATCCCTTAGCAAGTTGGCGCAGCTTCTCGACCAACGGCACTAATTTTTGCTCTAAACTTTCCAGCTTAGCACTCTCCTCAAAAATTTCTTCAATGTCGCCCATAGCTGCGAGTTTCAAAATTTTTGCTACCGACTCAGAAGCCGCAGGTAACAGAGAAGAATAAGCAGGAAAATCAGATGCTGGTGACAAACTGGGAGTTTTGCGTTTTTGGGTGGTTTCCGAAGATTCCTCGTAAATCCATTCTAGTCCCAAGTACACGCGTAACTGTTCCAAAAAGTGATTTGCTTCGATCGGCTTGGGAAGAAAAGCATCGCACCCTGCGAGGATGCTTTCTTGCTGCGTAGCCTCGAAAACGCTAGCTGACATAGCGATTAACACGACATCTTTTAATTCCGGCAACTGCCGCAGTCTCCTTGCAGTTTCTAAGCCATCCATTACAGGCATCCGCAAGTCGATTAAAATCACATCCGGTTGAAATTCAACAGCTTTGCAGAGGCATTCTTGACCGTTTTCGACCTCTACAAGTTCAAATCCCAAACGCCCCAGCAGCCTGCACAACAAATCGCGATTTAGTTGATTTTCGTCCACGATTAGGACTTTACGCTTGTTGCCGACAAAACCGACAACCCAGCGTTTTTCGCGCAAAGGAGACACCTCCAAGTACCGTTTGACGGAGGGCAGCTCTAAATCTACCCAAAAAGTGCTGCCTTTTCCCAAAGTGCTGTTAACGCGAATTTCGCTTCCCATCAGTTTCGCTAATTTCTGGCTAATCGAGAGTCCTAGACCTGTACCTTCAATAAATGTATTGCCTCCTACTTGGTGGAAGGGCAAAAATATTTCTTCTAACTTGCTTGGGTCTATTCCAGTGCCGGTATCCTCGATTTGAAAGCGGATTTTTAAAGCGTGTTTTGCTGCCTTCGCATTGTGGGCGAAGCGCATATAATTTTCTTTCAGTTCCGAACTCAAAATAGAGAATTCATAATTCTCCCCTTGACTTCGACTCCAGGCCCCCGTGCCGACATAGCCGACTTTCAAAGTCACTCCGCCGGTTTCCGTAAATTTAACGGCATTGCTGAGTAAATTTATGAGAATTTGGCGCAATCTTTTTTGATCGACACGGACGCAGCTAGGCAAGGGAGATACTTGTTCGTAAGTGAAGGAAATTCCTTTTTGAGTGGCTCGCATCTGAAAGAGGTCGGCAATGTTTTTTGTGAAATGTAGAAAATTTAACTCTTCCGGGTAGAGTTCCATTTTTCTAGCTTCGATTTTGGAAAGGTCTAAAACATCGTCGATTAACATCAGCAGGTGTTGACCGCACTGTTGAATATTGCTGAGACTTTCTTGGTGATCTGAGCTTAAGTCTTTGTCGGTTTTGAGGATTTGAGCGTAACCTAAAACGCCGTTTAAAGGCGTGCGCAGTTCGTGGCTCATGTTGGCGAGAAATTCGGTTTTGGCGCGGTTGGCGCTTTCTGCGACTAATGCGGCTTGTTGGAGGGCAGATTCTGCAAGTTTGCGATCGGCAATTTCGGTTTGTGCTTGTTGAAATAGCGTCGATTGCTGGATCGCGATCGCCAATTGCACGCACAATTGCCGGAGGGATTCTATTTCTGAGGCATCCCAGGAACGGGGGCCGCTGCAATCGTGGGCGATCAGCAGTCCCCAGAGCTGATTTTCAGCAGTCGCTTGGGCTTGGGAAATGCTTTCTCGTGCTTTTAAAATCGGCACTACTAACTTAGCTTTCACTTCAAATTGTTCGAGAAATTCAAGGTGGCATTCGCTCAGATTTTCACTGTAAATATCTTCCACAGAGCGAGTATAGCCTTGCTGGTAAATATCAACAAATTTCTCTCTAAAACACATATCGAGATTGTTCACACTTCGCATTGAAATTCTATCTTTTGCCACTGATTCCACAAGTACAAAGCCACTCCAGTCGGGATTAAAGCGGTAAATAACTGTGCGGTCTGTTTGCAAAAATTGCCGCACTTGTTCGACAGCAGTGGTGAGGACTTCTTCTAAATTGAGGGAAGAGCGAATGCGATCGAGCATCGCAACTACCAGCCGTTCTCGCCTTAATTGCAGCAGCAGCGCGAGCTCGGCTTGTTTGCGTTCAGTGATGTCGGTAATTACTCCCACTAGCCCGATTAAATTGCCAGCTTCATCTTTAATGCAGTCAGCGCGAAATAAAGTCGTTACCAGTTCGTGAGTTTTAGTTTTGATTTTGAGTTCGCCTTGCCAAGATTTGCCTTTACGGATCGTTTTAAACATTTCTACCAGCACTTGAGTTTGGGAGTAAAGTGCCGCTGCTCCGCCTGCTGTGTTCAGTTCTTCTGCTGTGTAGCCGTACCGCTGAATAAAGGCTTGATTGTGGTAGATCGATCGCCCTGTCAAGTCAGCAATGCCGATCGCGTCGCTGGTGCTTTCTACGGCTTGAGTAACTCGCAGCAAATCTAATTCTGCTTGTTTGCGATCGCTAATATCAGTAATAGTGCCGATATAGCCTTTAATTTCCTGCTTGTCTCCGATTTCTGCAATTGCCTGACCGATCACCCAAATTACACGACCGTCTGGACGCTGAAAGCGGTATTCTGATTTAAAAGGAATTTTCTCAATAATTGTTCGATCCCATTCATTTTTTACCCGATCCGCATCATCGGGATGTATGGCATTCATCCAGCCACTTTCTGCTGCTATTTCTGCGTTTAATCCCGTGATTTCGCTCCACCGCTGATTCACATAAAGGCAATTTCCCAAGGTGTCGGTGTGGAATATACAAACTGGCGATGCTTCTGCTAAAGTTTGGTAGCGGCGCCGGCTCGCTCGCAGTGCTGATTCTACCTGTTTTCTCTTAGTGATATCGCGGACTATAGAAATTATCTCGCCACCTGCAAGCATGGTCAGCGAAAGTTCTTGAGGAAAAAAAGTACCGTCTCGCCGCTGACCAGTTGCTTCTATATTACAGTATCCTTTTTTATGTAACTCAGGCATTATTTCTCGTTCAACTTGTTGAATTTTTGCTGCGTCATAAAAAAATTTCCAACTTTTCCCCAATAAATCGGAGGGATTTAAAAAACCGTACATTTTGAGATAAGCCTGATTTGAATAAATATATTCTTCACTAGCATTGAGGATCGCGATACCGTCGTAAGCAGCGGCCATTGCTACTGCTTGTCGCTGGAGTTTGGACTCGGCTTGTTTGCGACAGGTAATATCGTGACCGACTGAGTAGATTAAACCTTCTTCACTAAATGGGGATGCCGTCCACAGCAGGTATTTGTAAGAACCGTCTTTGCAGATATAGCGGTTTTCAAAGGAGATACTGGACGTACCGGCTAGGAGTTTTTTCCCTTCGGCTGCGGTGGCTTGTCGATCGTCTGGATGAACAAATTCGAGCATCGGCTTGGCAAAAAGTTCGGCGATGCTGTAGCCTAGGGCATTAGACCAAGCCGGGTTTAATCGTCTAAAATAGCCGTCAAAACCGACAATGCAAAGCAAGTCTAAGGAAATCGTAAAAAAGCGATCGCGCTCTGTTTGTGCCTGCTTTAATTCAGTGATATCCATCACTAAACCGTCCCAGAGAATATCGCCTTCGATCCCAGATTTGCTATCATTATTGAGCCTTTCGGGTCTCGCCGCTCCTTGCAGCCACTTAACTTTTCCAGATGGCAAAGTCTGCCGCCACTGCTGCTGCCAAGGTTCCAGAGTAGCGGCTGAAATTGCGATCGATGCTTCTAAATCTAAGAGATCGTCTGCGTTAATTCCGCTGAACATCAGTTTGGCATTTTGCTCTATTGCTTCTGCTTCTAATTCGTACAGTTGGCTGCTGCCTGAAGAGACGTAGGGACAAGATATTTCTCCAGTTGCTGACATTCGTAATTGATAAATTGCTCCCGGCAGATTAGCTACGAGTTTTTGAAATCGAGCTTCGCTTTGTTCCAAGGCTCTTTGCTGCCGTCTGTATTCGGTAAAATCTCTAATTGTGCCTACTATTACTTTACTGCCGTCGGCTCTTTTAAATACGCTTTGCTTGGTAGAGATAATGTGTTCTTTCCCTGCCGTGTCTGTGAATTTTTCTTCAGTTTCCAAGCAGATACCCGTTCTCAATACTTCTTCATCTTTTGTCCAAAAAACAGCAGCTTCTGATTTGGGGAAAAAGTCATAATCTGATTTGCCGAGCAGTTCTTGCCGCGATTTGCCGACCAACTGACAAAAAGCATCATTTAATATCATCCAGCGGTGTTGCTCGTCTTTGACAAAAATTGGGTCTGGCGTAGCATTTATGGTGTGGTTTAAAAATTCTTCTGAAGCTTTCAGTTTGGCTTCGTAGCGGTAGCGATCGCTCACGTCCAACACTACTTCAATCATCCGGTCGATCGACCCGTCCTGGCGGCGGATGCAGCGCAGGGAAACTCGCGTGTGAACTATTTCGCCATCTTTTCTGAGCCACCTTTTGTCTAAGATGTAACCGTCGATCCTACCTGCTAGCATCTGAGAAAGTTTTTCAAAGTTGGCATCCAAATCCTCTGGATGAGTCAACTCCAGCCAATTCTTTTGCACGAGTTCGTAGCGGTCATAGCCGAGCAAATTGCACAGCGCATCGTTAACTTCTATCCAATTGCAATTTTGAGGAATTTCGCGGTCAATAATTGGAGCTATTATGGCAATTCCGATCAGGGAATTTTCCACCACCGAGCGATATTTTTCTTCGCTGTTTCGCAAAGCATCTTGACTATTCTGGCGTTCTCTGGCGTAACGGAGCGATCGAATTAACAGTTCGCTGTCGATTTTTCTTTTGACTAAATAATCCTGTACGCCGACCGAAATCAACCGCAGGGCAAGCTCTTCGTCGTTTTGGGCAGTCAGAACTACGATCGGCACATTTACTCCGTACTCTTGTACCCGAGCAACCGTTTCGATTCCGCGACTGTCTGGCAGTGAAAGGTCTAATAAAATTATGTCAAAAATTTCTTCATTCAATCGCTGCTGCGCTTCGCTGAGGCGCTCTACTTTCGTCAGCACTATACGCTGCACGCCGCCAATTTCTGACAGCAAATCTTCAATAAGCTCCGCTTCTTGAGGGTTGTCTTCTACTAACAGAACTTTAAAGCAGATAGGAGGCAAAGCTAAGTTAAAAACTGCTTTCATAATATTTATTAAGCAAAAAAATGTTAAACTAACTTGGATTTTACATTTTATTTCCGGGGCAGTTATTCAATTGTACCTACACCTACATCGGCGGTTCTATTGCGGTCTGAGCGAGCACTACAAAAATTGTGTTTAAGACTTATAATTATATCACGCACTAACTAGACTGTCAACGCAAAACATTTTTTATTCTAACTTGCAATTTATACCATTTAAAAAAAAGAATGCAACTGTATGCCCGTGATTCCAACCCAAATAGTCACAGTCATTCTCAATTATTTAATTCTTTAATCTAAAATATAAAATGGTATTAACTCCTACCTTGTAGCTTCTAGCTTCTGCCTTAAAATATAAGATTTAATTCAGCTTCCGCTGCCTTCTAGCTTCTACCTTCTGCCGAAAGGATGTGTCAATTAAGCCAGAGTAAAGTAAAAAGTTGAACCTTGACCCGGTTGCGACTCCACCCAAATAGATCCGCCGTGACGTTCCACAATCTTTTGACAAATTGCTAAACCAATACCTGTCCCAGAATATTCTTTTTGAGTGTGCAAGCGCTGGAAAATTTGAAAGATGCGTGCTTGATGCTGCGTCGCAATCCCAATTCCATTATCCGAGACAGAAAATAACCAGTCTTTCTCTTGTTTACAAGCAGTAATATGAACCACCGGTGGTTCATCGTGGCGATATTTAATCGAATTGCCGACTAAATTTTGAAATAGCTGTACTAGCTGAGAAATATCCCCCATTACCCCTGGCAATTCGCTGTAAGTGACAACTGCTTGAGTCTGGCGAATCGCCCCTTGCAGGTTCGCGAGTGCTTGTTCGACTGCGTGATTGCAATCTGTCAGTTGAAAAGGTTTCCGACTCCTGCCAACTCGCGAATATTCGAGCAAATCGTCAATTAAAGTTTGCATTCTCGTGCAGCCCTGAACGATATTACCGATAAACTTACTAGCTTTGCTGTCGAGTTGGTCTTTGTAGCGTTTTTCTAAAAGTTGCGCGTAGCTGGCAATGGTTGCTAAAGGCGCTTGCAAGTCGTGAGAAGCCACATAAGCAAATTGTTCTAGTTCCGCATTTGAACGCGCCAATTCTTGGTTAGATTTTAAGAGAGCAGATTCGGCGCGCTGGCGGTTCGATATCTCTTGTTGGAGTACCAAATTTTGCTCTTGCAGGGCTTTTTCAACGGCGCGGCGGGTGCTAATTTCTTGTTGCAGGATGAGGTTTTTTTCCTGAAGAGTTTTTTCCACGGCTAAGCGGCTCGTGATTTCTTCTTGCAGCAGCAAATTTTGTTCTTTTAGCTGCTTTTGTAAATTCCGCAGGCTGAGGTGACTTTCGATGCGGGCGAGCACTTCTTCAAACTGAAATGGCTTGCTGATGTAGTCAACTCCTCCCACAGCAAATGCGTTTACCTTGTCGAATACTTCATCTTTAGCGCTGATAAAAATTACCGGAATTTCGCGAGTTTTAGCTTCTAATTTCAAGTGCTGACAGACTTCGTAGCCGTTCATTTCCGGCATCATTATGTCGAGCAATATCAAATCCGGCGGATTAGAATTGCAGGCTCTCAGAGCCATTTTCCCGTTAATCACGCAGCGGGGCGCGTACCCGCTCTGAGTCAACATCGTAGACAACAAACGCAGGTTTTCTGCTGTATCGTCTACTACTAAAATGTTTCCTAAGGGCATCCCTGATTGATGATTGTTCATTGATTATTTTCTTCTGTTTTCTTCACAAAAGATGTTTGCAGCTATTTTATTTAGGACTTACGGCAAACACCCGGTTGATAGTAGGAATATTGGGTAAATAAAACCAGAAATCCGGTCATAAACCGGGTGTTTAGCCGTTTGTTCACAAGCAAGTCCTGTTACTCTTCGTTTACCAATCCTCAAATCCCCAGTAGGAGAGTCAAAGCATTATTGTTCCAAGTCAATCCTTTGTCTAAAACTTTAAATCCCGCGACTTTGCACATAGATTCTAAAGCAGTAGCTGTAGGTAGCCACCAGCACGGCGCAAAATCGTTCATGTCAAAAACTGCTTTCTCAGTTATCCCTATAAGTTGGTTGTTGTTGATGTATGGCCGCCAATAAGCTGTTAAAATAGCTCGTTCTGCGTCGTCCAAAGCGGGAACGAACATTACTCCAGAAGCCGGAATTTCATAGCGTCCAAACTCATTGTCTATAACTTCTTGGGTAATAGCTGAAGTGAAAATTAAATGCTCGCGAGTTATCTGACGCAAAGCAACTAAAATCTGCAACGGATGGGGGTGATGGTACAAAACTCCTGCACAGTGAACTACATCGTAAGGCTCGCCAATGTCTGCAAGCTGAATCTGAGTGATATCTTGATTGATACACTGATAATTAGCAATATTTAAACTTGTCATGCGATCGTGAAAATCTTGCCACCAGTGGAGGAATGTCGGCATGGCATCAATCATTGTCATAGAAACTGCACCGTATTTGCTAGCTACAGATACTTTTTCGTTGACAGTTCCCCACAAGCCGCCGACTTCTGCAAAAGTCTTGCCTTTGACTACTCGGGCAATGTAGCGATCGCGAATGTCATGAGCCTCTAACTCTAATAATACACTAGATTCCCCTGTTTGACGTTGTTTTTCTAAAATATCCTCTAATTTCTGGGATATTTCTGGATCTTTTGGTCTGATTTCTAATGCCATCGAGTACAATACTGCCGCTTCGTTGGGCCGATCGCCCTCTGCAAAATTTTGTGCTACTTGACAGTAAAATTCAGGAGGGTATAGTGGCTGCATTTCCTGATGATAATAGCTAGTTGCTAAGTCTACAGTTACCCGAGTTTTTTTTGTTAAAGCCTCACCTAACTTTGTGTAAAGATTCGGGAGAGAGGGATCAATTTGAAGTGCGCCAAGATAGGCAGAAACAGCATCGTCCCACCTGTGAATTCCAGTCAAAGCATCGCCTAAATTGTAATAAGACCAAGAAATTCTGGGATTGAGTTTAAGAGCACGTTCGTAAGCGGTAGCTGCTGCTTTCCACTGTTGGGTTTTTAACAGCAACTCTCCTAAATTGTGGTAAGTCCAAGAGAATTCTGGATTGAGTGCGATCGCCCGCCTATAAGCGAGTGTTGCCTCTGCAAACTTTTGAAGTTTAACTAAAGTCAAAGCTAAGTTATAATGAGACCAAAATAAATCCGCATCGATTGCGATCGCGCGGAAGTATGCAGCCTCAGCTTCTGACCATTTTTCTAGTTTAAAAAGAGCATCTCCTAACTTGTGAAAAGCTGCGAAAAAATTTTGGTCTAATTCAGTAGCGCGCTGGTAAGCTGCGGCGGATTCCGACCATTCTTCTAATTGGTCGTAAGCTTCACCGATGCTATAGTAAGACCAAGAAAAACCCGGGCTGATTTCAACACTTGTGCGATAGGCAATTATCGCTTCTTGCCATCTTTCTAATTTGAGCAAGACACTGCCTAAATTGTAGTAACAAAATGAAGAATTGGGATTCAGGTATATACTTTCCTGGTAGTTCGTAAGCGCCTCATCTAATAGCCCAGTTGCTTGCAAAGCATTTCCTAGTTTGTAATACAGCTCCGAAATGTCGGGCTGAATTTTAATAGCTTTTCGGTAGTTAGTAATAGCTTCGTCCCACTGTTGCAGCTCGCTAGCAGCATCGGCTAATTTATAATAAGCTTCGCAACAACTGGGGTTTAAATGAATGCTACGACGGTAACATATTAATGCTGATTTAGTTTTGTTTTGCCCCAATAAAGTATTACCTAAATCGAGATATTCTTCGGCTATTTCTACGGGTGCTAGCATGAGTGCTTGATACCAGCATTCAGCAGCTTCCTCAGCTTTGCCGACTTGGGTAAATATCCGGCTCAAATTGCGGTAAAATCCTGCACAGTCGGGTTGTAGGGAGATGGCTTTTTGGTAACAGCCGATCGCCTCCTGCCATTGCTGCAAGGTAGCGCAGAGAGTACCGAGGTTGGCAAAAGCTTCGGCAAAATCCGGTTGGTAGGCGATCGCAACTTTATACCAATACCGGGCGTCTTCTAGTTTACCCTGAGCTTGCAGCGCCTTTCCTAAGGTTTTGCAAGCCTCGGCAGAGTTGGGCTGCAATTCTAAAACTTGTTGGCAAAGTGCGATCGCCCGATCGAAGTTCCCCATAGCTAAATAAATTTCTGCCTGCTGCTGGAAATTCACTTGCACTGTTTCTGAATTCATTTTTTTTTCCTTTTGAGTAATGATTACCTGTAAGATTATATGCTAGAATTTGCCAAACTTCAAATTTCTGTAAGTAGAGCTGCCGAGCACAGAATAGTGCTGAATGTCCGCGACATTAATATAAACTAGATAATCATAGGTTAACAGCGAGCTAAATAATGTCAACAGCCACTCGGACACCGCAAGTAAGCGTAATTATACCTGTATATAATGGCGATCGCTACATCGTGCAAGCGGTTGAAAGCGCCCTAGATCAAACTTTTACTAATTTGGAGATTATAGTTGTAGACGACGGTTCGACAGATAGCACCCATCAAGTATTGCAGCCTTATCTTGACAGAATTCGCTACATATATCAGGAAAATCAAGGAGCAGCAATAGCTCGAAATCATGCTTGCCAGCTAGCCAAAGGCGAGTTTTTAGCTTTTCTAGATGCCGATGACTATTTCCTACCATCCAAGCTAGAGAAACAGGTAGCTTGCTTTGACGCTGACCCGGCATTAGATATGGTGCAAACAGGTTGGCTAATGGTCGATAAAACCGGGCGAGAGATTTCTGCTGTCAAGCCTTGGCAGCAAGCGCCCAAATTAGATTTACAAAGCTTTATTTTATATAAATGTGTGCGCCCAAGTGCGATGCTGCTGCGGCGTAAGTGGTGGGAATACTTGGGGGGTTTTGATTCTGGGCTTCCGCCGACAGAAGATTTAGACTTTGCCTTGCGTTTAGCTTTAAAGGGGTGCAAAGCTATTTGGTTAGAAGAAATACTTACCTGTTATCGCCAGCATGATACCAATCTCATGTCAAGCGGTTTTCCGCTAATGAAGAATACAGAAATTCTGATGGAAAAATTCTTTGCTAGACTTGATGTGCCTCAGTCAATCCGCCAGTTAAAAAACCAGGAACGCTATCAATGCTTGGTGTGGATGGCATGGCGGATGTATCGCGGCGCTCATCTAGCAGAGATGGCGGAGTGTTTGGAAAAGTCATTGCAATATACCCCTTTTTCGCTCACGGAAACAGTCTTGAATTGGCTGGAAACTTTTCAGATCGTTTCTGAAGAATACGGTGACAATTTTGACGCTTATTCCCTGAGCCAGTTAGGGGAATGGCAAGATATAATTTTGATGCTTATGACTAACCCGCCCCAATCCCAACAGAGTTCTATTTCCACAGCTCCAAAAGCGCGTGAAGCGACGCTATCCCCTAGGGAATCGCACATTCTACTCTACAACACGGACGATCCGGGCGTGGGAGGATTAGCGCAGTACAATCATGCCATTCTCTGTAAGTTAGCCCTATTAGGCTATCGAGTCACTTGCGTGCAAACCAAACATTCTAGCCCCTTGATTGAGCGAGAACGAGAGTTAGGTATAGAGCACTTATGGCTGGATTTTAGCAGCCAGAGAGATTTAGCGCGGGTGTTAAGAAATACTGAGGATGCACAAGAGATTTTTTCTACTAATAAACCCGATCTGATTATTTTTAGCGATGGCTGGCCCTATTCCAATTTTGCAGTTAAACAGGTAGTTATTCAAATGGGAATACCATACATGATGGTAATCGGGTTAGTGATGCCAGATCACGCAAATTTTGCCTACGGGGATGTAGTGCCTTATCGAGAGGGAGTGCTGTATCAGTGCCTGCAAGCTAGAGCGGTGATTGTTGGCGCTTATGAACATTTGAATTTATTGTGCGATGACTTTGATTTACCCAAAGATAAGGGGCAAGTGATTTACTTGGGGCGCTCTCCTGAATATTTTGCACCTCCTAATCCTTCGGCTCGCCAACGCCTGCGGCAAGAGTTAGAAATTCCTGAAGATGCGATTGTCTGTTTCACATCTGCTCGATTGGTACCCGTTAAAGGGCATCGATATCAGATCGAAGCAATCAAACAGTTGAAGCAGTCTCCGGTGTGGTCTAAACTTTATTTTGTCTGGGCGGGAAATGGCGAGGAAAGGTATTGGGCTCTAGAAAGAGAATTGAGGGAAGCTGTTAGAGAGTTAGGAGTGAGCGATCGCGTGAAGTTGATCGGACAGCGCTGGGATATCCTAGATTTGCTGGATGCTAGCGACATATTCATTTTGACATCTCTCGGCGATGCAGCACCTTCTTTTGCAGTCATGGAAGCGATGGCTAAAGGATTGCCCGTAGTTGCTTCGGCAGCGGGCGGGATTCCAGAAGGACTCGGCGATACTGGGAAGTTGTTGCCCGATCCGAATACCGATCCGGAGGGAACAGCGAGGGAATTGGCGGAAACTTTAGAAGCTTGGGGGATGAATCCAGAATTGCGCAGCCAAATCGGCAAAGCTTGCAAGCAGCGAGCCGAGAAAATGTTTAAAGAGGAGCGGATGCTCGCCCAGTCTGTTGAGGCAATCCAAAAAGCTTTACTTTCCGATTGCCAAAGAAATCAACTTGTTACTCAACAACAGGTGCAGGGCTGGATGGCGAAGGTAAAATGCGGGGTGCGCTACAACTTTTTAGTGTGGAAAGCGTGGCACGCTTACTGTCAAAAAGATCTAATCGGGATGCAAAATAGGCTTCAAGAATCTTTGCAGTGTACGCCTTTTTTGAGTACAGAAACGGTGTTAAACTGGATAGAATCTTTTGGCAATTTTTCCTCCTCAAAAGGGCATCATTTAGATACATATTCTCTGACTAACTCAGCAGAATGGCAACAATTGGTAGAGGGCTTATAGGGCATTGAATGTGTATCTTTTCTACCCTAAAACACCAGATTGACATTTTAAATTGAGGTGGCTGTCAGCAGTATAGCCATAAATATCAGTAAAATTGTATTTTACGGGCCCAACAACGATCAAAGATCTGTGTATCGGCGTCTAAATCTGTGTTGTGTTCCCAAACCATTCGTTATCACCGAGCAAACTCATGTCAATGGCAAATTCGACACCACAAGTCAGCGTAATTATACCTGCATATAATGGCGATCGCTACATCGCGCAAGCGGTAGAAAGCGTCATCAGCCAAACCTATAAAAACTGGGAAATTATCGTCGTAGACGACGGCTCAACCGACGACACCCGCCAAGCATTGCAGCCTTATGTTGAAAAAATTCGCTATGTTTATCAGGAAAACCAAGGAGTAGCTGCAGCCCGCAACCGAGGAATTAAGGAATCCCGAGGTGAATTAATTGCTTTTTTAGATCAAGATGACTTTTTCTTGTCCGATAAGTTAGCTGGACAAGTTGCGTTATTTGACGCTCAGCCATCACTAGGAATTGTCAATAGCGGCTGGCGTTTAGTGAACGAGCAAGGAGAGACAATTTCTGATATCAAAAGTTGGGAATATTTCCCGATATTAAACTTAAAAACATGGATAGTACAGATGCCCGTACTTCCTAGCGCTATGATGTTTTCGCGAAAGTGGTTAGAAAATGTAGGGGGATTTAACTCAGAATTTGATTCCGTAGATGATGCCGATTTAGTATTGCGTTTAGTATTGTTAGGCTGCGAATCTGCTTGGCTACCCCAGGTGACCGTATGTTATCGCCAGCATGACAAAAATGTGTCAATTAAAAAATCGCTCGAACAAGCAAATCTCTATATTAAATTAAAACAAAACTTATTCAATAAACCCGATTTGCCACAGCACATCCGCGACTTAGAAAATCCTGCTTTCTACGAAGCACTGACATGGATGGCATGGCATTTGTACTATACCGGCTATCCGGCGTCAGCGGTTGAGTATTACCAAAAATCTTTCGCTTATACTCCTTACTCTGCTAAAAAAACCGTAGGAGATTGGATAAATCGTCTGGGTTGGTGCTGTAAAGCTTACGGATTTCCCCGAAATATGCAATTATTAAGAAACTTACCAGAATGGCAAGACTTAATGTCTAGTATAATTCCCAAAAAAGCAGTACGAGTCAGCGTAATTATCCCGACATACAACTGCGATTGCTATCTACTTAGAGCAGTAGAAAGTGTGATATACCAAACTTACCAAGACTGGGAAATTATTGTCGTAGATGACGGCTCGACCGACAACACTCGCCAAATCTTAGAGCCTTACTGCGATTTAATTCAGTACGTTTATCAAGAAAATCAAGGGGCAGCAATAGCTCGGAATCGCGGCTGCGAACTAGCCAAAGGCGAATTTTTAGCTTTTCTCGACAGCGACGACTTCTTCCTCCCAGAAAAACTCGAAAAACAAATTGCTTGTTTTGACGCTGACCCCACATTAGATTTGGTGCAGACAGGTTGGCTGATAGTTGACAAAAAGGACGAAGGCATCTATGGAGTAAAGCCTTGGGAAGAAGCACCCCAATTAGATTTACAAAGCTTAGTTTTGTACAAATCAGTGCGTTCCAGTGCCCTGATGCTGCGGCGAGAGTGGTGGGAACGCTTGGGGGGTTTTGATCCTCGCTTTTCGCTAACTGAAGATTTAGATTTTGTCTTACGTTTAGCTTTAAAAGGCTGCAATTCAGTTTGGTTAAAAGAGATATTAACCTGCTATCGCCAGCACGACAGTAATCTCATGTCCAGCGGCTCCAAAGTAATGAAAAATATGGAAATTGTGATGGAGCAATTTTTCGCGCGGCTAGATTTACCTCAGTACATCCGCGACTTGAAACGCGGGGAACGTTACAGGTGTTTAGTATGGGTAGCGTGGCGGATGTACCGTGATGGATATTTGGCAGAGATGGTCGAGTGTTTGGAGAAATCTCTTAATTACACTCCTTTTACTGGTACGGAAACGGTATTTAAATGGTTAGAAACTTTTAGGAGTGTTTCGCAAAATTACGGTATCGACTTTAATACTTATGCCTTAACCAATTTAAAAGAATGGCAAGATATTGTAGTGGTTGCTGCTAACAATACTCCTCAATTTCAACCTGCACATATTTCGATTGACCAACCGCCAAAAACCCGCCTATTACTGTACGCCGAAGACCACGGAGTGGGAGGTTTAGCTCAGTTTAACCACTCGCTGATGTGTAAATTAGTAGCCGAAGGATACCACGTTATTAGCGTTCAAACTAAAGCGTCTCACCCTTTAATTGCGGAACAAAAACAGTTAGGTATAGAACATATTTGGCTGGAGTTTGACACGATGAAAGAGTTTTTGCGAGTTGCTTACAATTTAGATGATGCTAAAAAGATTTACGCGCAGGCTCAACCGGATTTAATTATATTTAGCGACGGCTCGCCGATGGCCAATTTTGCGGCAAAACAAGTTGCTATTAAGCAGAATATACCGTACATAGTTACTCTCGGTTATATCGGTCGCAATTATGAAACTTTCGATCGGGGCGATCAAATTCCCTATTTTGAGGCTGTCTCCTATCAGTACGATTTAGCCAAAGCAGTAGTAGCAGTGTGCCAGGAAAATTTAAACTTGTTCAAAAGAATTTTTAAAGTGCCTCTAAGACGAGGCAAAGTTATTTATTATGGCAGACCAAATAGTTATTTTGAGCCGCCGAATCTTTCCACTCGCCAACGCCTGCGTCAAGAACAAGGAATCCCCGAAAATGCTGTCGTTTGTTTTACGGCGGCGAGATTGACTCCAATTAAAGGATATCAGTATCAATTGCAGGCGATCGCCGAATTGAAATATCGTCCAATTTGGCCCCAAATTTACTTTGTTTGGGCCGGGCCTGGGTGTACTACTCACGACAATCTGGAACCTGAATTAAGAGCAACTGTGAGCAAATTGGGAGTAGAAGAACAGGTTAAATTTTTAGGACAGCGCTGGGATATTGCCGATTGGCTCGACGCCAGCGACATCTTTATTTTATCTTCTCAAGCAGAAGGAATGCCGCTAGCAATTATGGAAGCAATGGCGAAAGGATTGCCCGTAATTGCCACAGCAGTCAGCGGCATTCCTGAAGAATTGGGAGATACAGGAAAGTTGCTCCCCGATCCTACAATCGACTTAAAAGGAACAGTAAAAGAGTTGGTAGAAACGGTGGAAATATGGGCAGAAAATCCCGAATTGCGCCGAATTGCAGGACAAGCGTGCAAAGCACGAGCCCAAGAACT
Organism: Microcoleus vaginatus BM001213989; assembly: GCA_036700245.1. GTDB lineage: Bacteria > Cyanobacteriota > Cyanobacteriia > Cyanobacteriales > Microcoleaceae > Microcoleus. The sequence continues at coordinate 40,030 of JAUBOM010000015.1, read as the reverse complement.
ATTCAAAGAAGAACGGATGCTTCGGGAATATGGAGAAATAATTGAACAGGCATTTGTAAGTGACGGTGAGAGCGACAGTTTCTCTATTAGTCCGAAACTCAAAAAGCAGCTACAGCAAGTGGATAGCCTGCTGAAATACTATTATTTAGTGTGGAAAGCTGGGGATGCTTACTATAACGGGGATCTGTCCGAGATGGTGAATAATTTGCAATCTGCTTGGGCTTGCACACCTTATTTCACCACAGAAACTATCTTTGATTGGGTGAAAAATTTTGGGATTTTTGCTGCGGAAAAAGGAGTTAATTTCGATGCCAACGAGCTGATAAACTCCCGATCGTGGCAACAAGTGATAGAATCAATACAGGGTTTTGAAGTGTTTTCCTCGGTGCGTTAAAATTATTATGGGTAAGTTGGCAGTAAGGAGTTTAGTTCTGATTGATTAAAGAGAGGACTAAACTCCTCACTAGGAATCTACTAATGTTTAACTGGTTCTGAGGCTCGGCCTCGGTTGGAAAGCAAATCGGCGAGTGAAATCGCTACTACACATACAAAGTCCGCCTTCGCAGAAGGGAGAAAAGAAAAGATATGCAATTGACATTCAAGTTCAAACCTATTAATAAACTGCTGCCAATTTGTTTAGCTATTGTCACTGTTTTGTTAATAGCCTATTTTGGACAGCCAAGAGCGATCGCCCAAGTTCGATCGAACGTCGCAGTTGATTTTGGACAGCCAGCCACCGGTACAATTTCTATGAGCGGCATCCTGCACGGAATCGACACCGCAAAACCGCCGGATAGTTCTATCAAACCCTTGCAGCCGAAACTTTGGCGGGCCGGGAGACTCGATATTTACGATCGAGTAATCGCCAGCGGAGCCGAGTTTCAGTTAGTAGTCAGCGACTTGTGGGGCTACGGTAGCAATCCCAATGGCTGGCCCTATCAAAACTACCCCGCATGGGAAGCCTTCATCCGACAGTTAGCCCAGCAAAATAAAGGCAAAAAAATTATTTGGGATGTATGGAATGAGCCAGATTGGGCAGATCCCTTTTGGCAGGGAAGCAGAGAACAATTCTTTGAAACTTACAAAAGAGCTTACAAAATCTTGCGGGAAGAATTGGGGCCGTCAGCAATAATTGGCGGGCCGAGTCTCGGCCGCTACAGCAAAGAATATCTCGCCGCTTTTTTGGATTACTGCAAGGCTAACAAGCTTGAAGTAAACTTCCTCTCATGGCACGAACTTAACGACACGATGATTTTATTTATTGACGATCACGTAATTGAGGCTAAACGCAATTTTCAGCAAAGTCCCTTTTACAAGGAACTGAAATTGCAAAAAATTTACGTCAACGAAATTGTCGGGAACTTAGCGCAGTACCAGCCGGGGGAAATCTTAGGTTATTTGTATAACTTAGAGTATGCAAAAGCTGACGGTGCTTGCAGGGCTTGTTGGGATGCTAAAGGGCCAAATAAAGTTAGCAATTGCTTCAACAATACGCTAAGTGGGATGGTCACGCCTAATACTTTTGAGCCGAGAGCGGCTTGGTGGACTTACAAAGCTTATGCTGACGGAGTTAATTCGCGGGTGCGGAGTCGGTCAGATAACGATCGCCTTGTCGCTTTAGCCAGCAAGTCAAATCCTGAAGGTAAAGCACAGATACTTTTAGGTTATTTCGACCCCAATTATTCCTCAGCAACAACGGTAACATTAAGCCTGGGGAATTTGGAGCAGCTAGGTATTCAAAGGGGTCAGCAAGTCACTCTAAAATTAGAAAAGATTCCCAACAATGAAGAAGGAGCAGTGCAAAAGCTTGTCACCGTTAAAGAAGAAAAATTTTCGGTTGGTAGCGGCAGCTTAGCTTATGTTATCCCTAATTTTAAGGTCCACGAAGGCTACTTATTGACGGTTAGCAAGTGAGCTAGCTATCCTATTGAATTGTGGATAGCTTGTAGGACACGGCACTGCCTTGTCCTTACAAATATTATATAGCCGCATTCTTACAAATATATAGAGTTTAGCTGGGATTTGTCAAAGACTTTTGCACGGATTCCAACCATTCTCTGACTGTTTGATTTTCGGATTTGGGGTCGTAGTAACAGCCTAATTCATGGAGGATGAATGCTTCTAAATCGGCTGGGGCGATCGGCATTTCGAGCAGTTTGCTGAGTTCTTGCGATGCAGCTTCAACACTTGCGGGCGGTTCGCTGCTGCGGTAGTTGTTCACTACATCGCTGGGAATGTCAGCTTCTAGGGGCCAGTCTTGGTGAAAGTAGGAACTGAAAAATTGGGTTAAATGAGGAAATTGATTTATCATTCGGGATAGGCTGTGAGAATAAAGTATCCGGGAGGTAATTTGGCGCTGCGCTGGAGGACGATTCTCAGGCGAGATGCTGAAGTTGCTTTGGATGCGCGGCGATGCAGAGTAATGCCAATTATTCTGTTGGCGTTGTAGTCGATCGTATAACGATTGCCGCGACTTTTCACCCAGGAGTCGATCGCATTTTGATTTCTGTTCATTGCTTCCCCAATAGCCACTTCGGCGACGGAACGGTTAGTAAAGGAAGATGCGGCAGAAATTCTCGTTTCGCTTGCGAGTCGCTGTGCTAGTTGTACTTCTGTTTTGCAAACGTGTTTCTCTAAAGTGTGTCCTCCTGCTGCTTCGTGAAAGTCTAATCCGCCGCCCGGTATGTTGGGTGCAAAAGCTACGGTGGTTTGTCCGGGTATAGTTGAGCTTTTCTTTGCAAAAACTGCGCCGTCTACAGTCGGTATTGTCGAGTGGAATAAGACTGTTATTGAGGCGATCGCACACAGGATACCTAAAAACTTTTTTAGGCGGCGATCGAGTTGAGTTTTCATTGCTGTTGAATCTATTTCTTATATTTAGTATAGGTGTTGGCTGTTTTTTTTGTCTATTTTAGAATAGACCATTCGTAAGTTAGAAATTACGCGCAGCATTCAAATATACGGTGCGCAGTGCGCGCCCTACTGTTAGCTGGAAATTGCGCGCAGTATTTAAATATATGGTGCTGCGCACCCTAGGATTATTCATAATTACACGCGGAGTACGCAGCACTCTACCATTATTTATAATAGTTCGTGATTTCAGTGGTTTACAAAGCTTCACTGACTATGATAAAATGTTAATAATTATTTGAAGAAATTCCTGAAAATTGATGATTAATTAATTGATTATCTTTAAATTTTTGATAAAATGCAATTAGTTATCCTAGCAGGTGGTCTCGGTAGTCGTCGAGCGAGAAGAAAAAGAATTTCGGCCCAAACCTCTAGTTGATGTCGGTTGGCGTCCGATTATTTGGCACATAATGAAAATCTATGCCTACTACGGCTTCCAAAACTTTATTGTGTGCTTGGGCTATCGCGGCAACATGATTAAAAAATATTTCCTCAATTATGAAGCGATGAACAATGACTTTACTATCTGCTTAGGCCGCAAAAATAACATCATTTATCACGAGGAACGTCGAGAACAAAATTTTCAGGTAACGCTGGCTGAAACTGGCGCGGAAAGCATGACGGGAGGGCGGGTAAAACGGATAGAAAAATATATCGATCGCGATAATTTCATTGTAACATACGGTGATGGAGTAGCTGATGTAAATATTGATGCTTTAATCGATTTTCACAAGTCTCACGGTAAGCTGGCAACTGTCACTGTATTTCGCCCGATTTCTCGCTTGGAAATTTTGGAGGTAGACAGCGAGAGCCGCGTAGTATAATTTTCTGAGCGACCTCACAGAGACGGCTGAATTAGTGTTGGGTATATGATATTTAACCGCCTGGTATTTGAGTATTTGAGGGGAGATAATTGTATTTTAGAACAGGAGCCGATGCAGCGTTTGGCGGCAGAGAAACTGTTGATGGCTTACCGTCATGAGGGTTTCTTCTTTGCGATGGGTAGTTATCGAGAATACAAGTATTTAAACGATCTTTGGGAGGAAGGGAAGGCTCCTGGGAAAGTGTGGGAATGAGTTAGTTTTGGGGCGGAATTTTCTGCCCACACACAGAAGTTTGAATAAAACTAACTATAAGATGACCTCAGAAACCGGGTTTCTTCGTAGATTTATCGTGACTCGTGGTAAAACTTGTAGAAACCGGGTTTCTAGCTACCTATGGGTGGGCTATGAAACTTTCCGAATTAATGGTAAAAATCACTATAAAATAATTATAAAAATGAATTACCAAGATATTCTCAACTGCACAGAAAATTACTTACAAAAGTGCGTTGCACCCGACGCGGAAATTATCGACAGCGACTCGGAAGCGTTGAAAACAGCACTTGCTGGATTGGAAGCTCGATCGCTCTTAGCGTTGCGAGTTCCCCAAAAATGGGGCGGCGCCGAAATTACACCGGAGATTTTTTACCAATATCAGGAATTGACGGCTCGATATTCCGGTGCTTTGTGTTTTCTGCAAACTCAGCACCACAGCGCAACTTCCATGCTTGCCAACAGCGACAATGAAATGCTAAAAAGCAGATACTTGCCCGCGATCGCCCAAAAAGAGTTACGCTTGGGTGTTGGGTTTTCGCATCTGAGGCGATCGGGCAATCGGGCCGTCACCGCCACTCCCGCAAAAGATGGCTATTTACTGTCAGGAAAAGTTCCTTGGGTAACAGGTTTTGGATTGTTTCAACAGTTTATTGTAGCTGCGGTACTTCCTGACGATCGCGCTGTTTTCGGTTTGCTGCCTTTTGTCAATATTGAATGCGAAGATGGTAAAATAACATTCAGCGACATCATGCAATTAATCGCCATGAACTCGACGAATACTGTGACAGCAACTCTCGATAATTGGTGGCTGCATGAATCCGAAATAATTTCGGTTAAACCTGTCGGGTGGATTTCGGAAAACGACAGCAAAAATATACTGAATTTTGTTCCGGCTACTTTTGGCTGTATTCGAGCGGGATTGGATGTAATTGCAGCAGCGGCGGCTGCTAAAAATTCACCTTTTATAGTGGCGGCTTGCCAAAAACTAGAGCAAAAGCTCGATCGGCTAAAAGAGAATTTCCAACAATCTCAACATAGCTCGAAAGCAGAACAATTAGCGCTGCGAGCTCAAGCCATTGATTTAGCGGTGCGTTGCGGGCACGCTGCGGTTGCAGTTTCTAGCGGTGCTGCTAACGGTATTGTTCACCCGGCCGGGAGAGTTTATCGAGAAGCTTTGGTGTATACTGTTTCCGGGCAAACAAAGGATGTGATGGAAGCAACGCTCGATCGACTAAGCGAATTTTAGATTTTAGATTTTAGATTTAGATCGCAGAAAATCCAAAAATTAACTGTGTTTAATAAATAATATATCTATTTTACCTGATGACAAACAACTTTAACTCAAATAAGTTAAAAACGATCGCCTACAGCCAAATTGTAGACTTAACCCATTCAATCCACCTAAATATTCCCATCTGGCCCGGAGATCCAGCCACAGAAATTGCCACAGTCTCTCAAATAGAAAAAAACGGCTATTTCCTGCGAAAATTCTCAATGGGAGAACACAGCGGCACTCACATCAACGCACCCAACAGCTTTTATCCAGGAGGCACCAGCATAGATAGTTATTCGCCGCAGTCACTAGTTTCCCCTGCAATTGCGATCGACATCCGAGAGCAAAGCCTTGCCAATCCCGACTACACTTTAACAATTGATGATATATTGACTTGGGAACGGCAGCACAAACTTATAGAACCTGGAAATCTAGTTTTATTGTATACTGGCTGGCAAGAGAAATGGGATAACGAGGAAGCATTTTTTAACCGAGACGATCGCGGGATTTGCCACTTTCCCGGATTTGGCAAAGCAGCAACTCAATTTTTGCTAGAAGAACGCTCGATCGCCGGAGTTGGAACCGACACTCACGGAGTAGATACCGGGCGAGATGAAAGTTTTGCGGTTAACAAACTGGTATTGGAAAAGCAGCGAATAGTTCTGGAAAATCTGACAAATCTCCACTTTTTACCTGCGGCTGACATCACTTTAGTTATCGGAATATTGCGCCTTTTGGGAGGTTCCGGGTCGCCTGTATCGGTGTTAGCTTTTGTGGCTTGATGCGGTAAAACTTACATCTTGCACCCTGCTCAAGAACAGGCAAGATGCCTGTTCCACAAAGAGTGAATTTTCTTGTGGAACAGGCATCTTGCCTGTTCCTAAACAGGTAATTGAGAATGGTGCAATATCTCAGGTAAAATTGGATTGAGAGAAGTCGAGTAAAAACAATAAGATTAATGACAGAACTGCCCAAGGATCTCAACGACGCGATCGCCCAATCGCGCATTGCAACCGCCGCCGCCCTCTCGGACGGCAAAACTCTACTGCAAGTCGAATTAGTATTTCCAGAAATCGCACTGCAAGCACAGTCTATCACCCTACAATTCCTCCCAGAATTTGAGGAAATCTACCCCGGAGTCAAAGTCTTTTTTCCAGACACCGGTGCTGCAGCCCTCGCCCGCCGCGACTGGGGAGAAACACCGTTTAAAGTCACTGATTTGGGCAGCAGTCGCAGTCCTGTTGAAGATAAAATAGCACCGGAAGACGAACTGTTCCTGCTGGTGAACCCGGCGTCTGTAGAAGTGGCCCAAGTCGAAAAACTCTACATAGCTGCGGCCGGTCGCCCAGTAATTCTACTTAACCCGGGCCTCGAAGATGTTGGCGCCGTAGGTATAGGCTATGCGGGCCGTCAACTGCGCGATCGATTCCTCAGCAAAATCGAATCCTGCTACTACATCAGACCCCTAGACACTGCGGCTTTATTCCGCTGCTACCCCCAATCCTGGCAAGTCTGGGTGGAAACAAACGACGAATACGAACTAATTTCTGAAACCGCCCAAAAACCTGTGGGAGACGATTTAGAGCGGATTTTAGTCGCTTATCTCCCAAGCGCCGATCCTGACTCCACGACACCTGCAAAACCTCTCAAGAAGAAAGGTTTTTTGGCGGAACTCCAGACATTCCTCAAAGCTTTGACTCAGTGACAGCCCCCGACGCTCGATCGTATAGTAGGGTGCCTCAGCTAGGATTATTTTCGACTTAATCCATCGGCTAATCGCTGAGGCATCCTACAGCGTGAAATAACTCAAAGCTTTGGCTCAGTAACAGCAGTTGCAGAACCACAATTAACAGCTTGCCTGTGTTTCATATCACTAGGTACGCAAACAAATACTGGTAAGCTTTACAGTATCTTTATATAAAGCAGTATAATGGGTTACACCCCTCCACCGCAAAAGAGGGGAGGCAAATAGCAGCAACATCAGAGGCTATAAGCTAAAGATTTGGCTTTTGATTCAGGGAAGCGGATAAACACAATGGAGCACCGGCGCATTGTTATCGGAGACGTACACGGGCATCACGACGGCTTAATGACCCTGCTAGAGGCACTTGCCCCCGGCTCGGACGATCGCGTCTATTTTTTGGGAGACTTAATCGATCGTGGTCCCAAAAGTGCTCAAGTATTAGATTTTGTCCAGCAAAGCCCCTACCAAACTCTGCTGGGCAACCATGAACAACTGATGCTGGAGGCTTTGTCGGGGGTGCCGATGGATATGCAAGCGTGGCAATCTTGGCTGTACAGCGGGGGCGATGCCACAGTAGCGAGTTACAGAGATACAGGGATGATGCCGTACAAACACTTAGAGTGGCTGCGAACGCTCCCCACCCACCGGGACTTAGGGGACATTTGGTTGGTTCACGCCGGCGTCCACCCCCATATGCCAATTGACAAGCAGTCGAGCGAACAACTCTGTTGGATTCGCAAGGAATTTCACACCATATCGAAACCCTATTTTCCCAATAAATTGATTATTACGGGTCACACGATCACTTTTACCTTTGATGGCGTCAGACCCGGGGAATTAGTCAGGGGCCAAGGGTGGTTGGATATTGACACGGGTGCTTATCATCACAAAAGTGGCTGGCTGACAGGACTTGACCTCAGCTACCGCAGAGTTTATCAAGTAAATGTATTTAACCATCAAGTCCGAATTTTGCCGCTTGACGAAGTTGTCAGACCCTTGAAGCAGCAGCAGATGGCACCCCCAAAATCTACTACGATCGACCGTGTTTTTCAAAAGGAGCGTTAAATCAATTTGTAGTTGTAGGGTGCGTCAGTTTAAGTTCGATCGATAAAATCGAAATTGACCTGCTTCCGTGGCACCCTACTAACTGGATTTATTTTTTAACGAATTGCTTTCGACGCCAAGATCGCGAAGTAAGAAAAGAGAAAATAAGGCAAGAAAGCGCCTGACCGATTTAAAATTGCTACGATCCCAAAAGCCTGCGGATTTCTAGCCTGTAAGCCGCATTATTCAAACCTTCACCGCTTTCGAGATCCGGGTCGATGGCCTGTTCCAGAGCAGCAATGCGATCGCCAGTAGCCGGGTGAGTGCTCAAAATGCTCGGAGGAGAAGGTTTGTTGAGCAATTTTTTCATAAAATCAACCATTCCAGATTGAGCGTAGCCCGATCGCCCCATCATTTGCAATCCCAACCGATCCGCCTCATACTCAGCTTGGCGGCTGTGGGGGCGCCGCAAAGCCAATTCCACCCCAATCTGAACCGCCCGAGATCGATCGAGCCCAGTCGCCGAAGCTACACCACTGGCGATTGCCATTTGACGCATTTGTTGAATCGCGTGGCGAGCAGTAATGTGAGCGATTTCGTGGGCGATCACACTTGCCAATTCAGCCTCATTGTCCGCCGCCGCCATCAAACCTTTATTCACATAAACAAAACCGCCCATTGTCGCAAAAGCATTAATCTTGTCGTCGTCAATCACTTGAAAAGTATAAGGAATATTCGGGCGAGTGCTTTCTTGAGCCAGCCGCTGACCGATGCGGTTGATATATTGTGTAGTGTCGCGATCGCGGTCAATGTTAAACTCGCTATTGGCCAACTGCTGATTAATTTGTCGGCCAATAGTCACCTCTTGGCGATCGGACATATTCGACAATTGAATAACTTGAATGCCCCGAAAAATCAGTTCTGGCAAAGAAAATGCTTGAGTCGCTTCCGGGGAAACCACCCAGATACCCGCAGCCACAACCAGCGACAGAAACAGATAAATCCCCCGGCCTCCGGTACGCCGGCAAGTCAACCAAAAACTTTTTAACATGATTGATACGTGGGAGAAGTTAGACAAAAGTTTAGGAAAAACTCAAAAAGTCATTAAATAGGCAGACGCAATTTGAGGCTGCTTAGTTGCTATTCTAGCTTTTTCCCCATTTTTAACCGCCCCGCCAGCTTCCGGGCGACAGGGCCCGCGGCCAACCAACCGCCGTCAACTGCCTTCTGCCGATCGATCCCAAGTCCTGCGGATTTAGGGCGATCGTTGTGGTAATATCTTTTAGCTTCAAGACTTACCCATCAATCACGTATGTCATTGCCAGCGGTAGCGGATCTTTGGCAGCATCTGTTTTTCATCAATGTCTGCGTAAGTCCTGAGCTTGTAAACATACTCCTGTAGCTATCAGTTAATTAAGCGATTTATTATGAAAATTTTGGATTCTCAAGGCCGGCTGTTCGGCAAACTCAGCATCCTAGACCTAGGTGCCGCTCTGATCGTACTGCTAGTTGCAGTCGGAATCTTCTTCTTTCCCGGCACTTCTGGCGGTTCCGTCGCCCAAGTCGGCACCAGTTACAAACCTGTAGAGATTGATGCAATTGCGATCGGTCTCAAAGGGACAAACGTTCAAGATTTGTTCAAATCCGGTGATACGATCAATGTGGTAATCCGCAATCAACCCTCCGGTCAGATTACCATCAAATCTGTCAAAACTCTCACCAGAACCCTAGCAGTTCCTCAGCCCAACGGCACTCTGAAAGCTCTCCCCGATCCCAGAGAAGAAGAATCCTTCAGCAAAAATATGATGTTTACCTTAGAGGGAAAAGGTCAACTTACTGAAAATGGCCCGGTTTTAGGGAATACGAAAGTCAAAATTGGTACTACGCTAGAGCTGGAAGGCAAAAAGTACATTTTCAACGCCAGCGTCATCGACGTGAGAGTCAAAGAATAGTCATTAGTCATTAGTCATTAGTCATTAGTCATTAGTCATTGCTAATAGGTAATGGGGAATTGGTAATGGGGAATTAATCTTCCTTCTTCCCTCTTCCTCCTTCCTCCTTCCTGACCTCCGTTACATCGGTTGAGCGAATCCGTTGCGAACTTCTTCTCCTGAAACAGCAGGATGCCCCCACTGTAGAGCGATCGTACTCGCGATGCTCGTCAGTGGTGGGAGGAATGCGATCGAAGCGACGATTCCAGCCGTATTGCGTGTTGACTCTTCAACGCTAGAGCGTCGCGACGGGGCTGGATGAGGAGCTCGGATGGGCGAATCAAACTCTCTTACGATGTCTATAATAAACACCTAAGTAGGTAGGCGGGAAAAAACCTATCTATGTAACAAAACATTAAGTTACCTAATTGGAGTTAAACTTAAGACGTTGTGTAGTGTAATTTCCCCTTTGTCCTCTAACTTCTACTCCATGAATTACGGCGTAGGCGAGTTCTAACTCATCATCAAACATTTGTCCTGCCAATTCATCTTTTTTAATGTGTTGCCACTCCAATTCAATGGGGTTCATTTCCGAACAATACTTGGGCAAAAAGAAGATATATAAACCTTGATTTTCCCAATGCGGCCATAACTCTTGGACTTCTTTGCATCGGTGTATTGGGCCGTTGTCTTGTACGATTACTCTCCGTCGTCCAATCTCAGCAGCTTCCTGGGCTTCTCGCTCCATCATTTTGATATAAGCTTTTCGATCAACACCCCCAATGACTAAACCGTAAACAAAACTGATTCCCTGTTGAAGAAGTCCGACAATACTTAGTCTACGACCACGCCGTTTCGTTTGTTCTAACCGTTTTTGCTCACCTATTTGGTAATAAGTATAACCGGGTTCACTCCACGCACAAAAACCTGATTCATCTAAATACTTTAAGTCAATTCCTCCCGTCGCTGCCTCTAATTCCAGCATATCTAAATCGGATTGCTTCGTTTCTTGTACTATGGAGTCTTGTTTTCCTTTATGACTTTTTCTCGCTCGTTTCCAAATAAACTTTTTTTTTTAGTATCCGTCTTAATCGATCGGCACTTAGTTTGACAGAACGTTCTTTTTCTAATTTCTGGACTAATTGAAGACTGTTATATGTACGTGATTCGTTTTTGAGGCATTCTTTTAAAAACTCTATATCTTCCTCTTTCCACTTGGCTTTTGCCCCTCGACCAGGCGACTCCCAAAGCCCTTTCATGCCTAGATGCGACCATTTATGTAAAACCTCTCTCACTGTCTGTGGAGTCCAGTTAAAATGAGCAGCTATTTTTTCAACGTACCAGCCATGTGCATTTAGTCTAATTACTTCTGCTCTATCTTTGACTTTTTGTGGTACAGCAGCAGTTCTCAGTTTTAATAGAGTTTTGTCTTGCTGTTGAGTTAGGAATACCCTTAATCTAGCGCCCATTTATTGAGTTACCCCAGTAGATATATTCTCTTTGTTTACTTATCTTAACATAGTGAGGTTTTTTTGCGCCGACCTACTTACACCTAATTGCTAGCTGTAAGAAAATAGGGGAAGCGGAGATTGTATATCAACGTTCTTCTAAGACCTATTATCTGATAGTCAGTATGGAGCTAGAAACTCCTGATATCGACCCAATGACAATAACCCGAGTCTCTGGTGTTGATGTAGGAAGGCGATACCTAGCAGTAGAAACAGACTTACAAAAAAAGTCTAAATTCTATTCGGGAAAGGAAGCTATACACAAGGCTAATCGTTATCAAAAAGCTAGAAAAACTCTTTGCAAAGGCACCCGTTCGGCTACTCGTAGGTTAATCGCGATATCTGGAAGGGAAAGACGGTTTACCGCTGATATGAACCATACAATCAGTAAGCAAATAGCTAACCCTAATAGTCTAATCGGACTGGAAAACCTAACCGGAATACGGGACAGAATCAAGTCCCGAACGGGTAAAAGGGCTAGCAAGAAACAACGTAGAGCTAATTGTAATAAGGCAAAGTGGTCATTCGCTGAACTGCATGGCTATATAGACTATAAAGCAGACCTAAACGGCTCTATGGCTACAAAAGTACCTGCTCGTTACACCTCGCAAAGTTGTGTGAAATGCGGACATACTTCTAAAGCCAATAGACCTAATAAGGGCTTATTATTCCGCTGCGAATGTTGTGGCTATGAGTTGCACTCTGATTTATTGGGAAGCAGAAATATTGCTTTAAGAACGTTGCTCGTCCGGCAAGACTGGATGAGTACAGGCACTTTGTCAATGTGCCTTCAGGGTGTCGGGTGATGAAACCAAAGCTGAAATCCTGCAAAGGTTCTCAGAGTTGCGGTGGAGCTTAGATGCAAGCTTCCACTGTATTGTGAGCCGTCAGGCGAAACAATCAGTGGCGGGTAATTTACCCTTCCGAAAGCAACTTTAAATATTGCCGAATTAAGCCAATAGTCACAGCGGGAATTTCTAACTGCGGAGTCAAACCTACGTTTTCCAGAGGTTGAAAAACTTTGATTGCTTCGGGGTTGAGGTTGGCCAAGCGCTGCCCGATATCAGGGCCGGTAAACTGCGATTTTTCTCCCCAAATAATCGCTGTCGGCGTTGTTAGCTGAGTGATGTACAGCGACAAATCAAAGCACAAATCTCCCCGCACAAAAGACAGGGCGGCATATTCTGCATTTGGTTCCAAAGCAGATTCGAGGTAAGCATCTACAATTTCTTGGTAAACGCGACGGGAATCGGCAAATTGGCGCTGTTCTAGGAAGCTACGGATGCCGCCGTCTGTGGCGATTCCGGTACTGTAGAGCAAGCGGTCTAAAATCGGCGTGGCTACTAGCTGAGCGAAGAAACTGCGGCCGTAATCTTGTCCGAAGTCCGACAAACCGCTGGGTATCGTCAAAATTAGGGATTTGAAGAGATCCGGCCGCGCGATCGCAGCTCGAATCACGATCGCCCCCGTCAGCGAAGAAGCAATCACATCTGTCGGACTGCCGCAAGTTTTTTCTATAAATTCGATCAAAGTTGTGATATAATCTTCAACTAAATAATTTCTCGCCGGATGTTCCGATCGTCCCCAACCGATTAAATCAGGTGCTAAAATTCGATATTCGGTCGCAAAAGCCGGATAAACTTTCGACCATTCGTAGGCACTCGACCCACCCCCAAAACCGTGAAAAAATACCAAATTAGGTTTATTTTCCGAAGTTGAGGTCGGCAATCCGATCCAAGGCATTTTTTCAGCAGTGTAGTATACCATTCTGCCAAGAGAAGTAACTGTCGATCGCTGGCCGAAGCCGAGGGGTACAAGCATAAATAAACCTCAATCACTGTTATATTTTAGATTTTTGTCCGTCGCCGGGTCTCTGTTTAAAAAACTTCCCAAGCTGGTGGCGTTTTTGTAAAGATTGAGTATTGACATCCTTACGCCCGCTTACGCCACGGTGATTCCAAGAATCACTTCTTAGATTTTTCTGCTTCATCGCAACTGCCATCAGACTTATGCCTATCCGGTCTTACGTTCGCTCCACAGACTTTCACCGCAAGCCCTGCGGCAAGAATGTTTTGTGCCGCGTTGATATCTCGGTCATGGTGTGCGCCACAATTCGGGCAGTCCCATTCACGAATATTCAACGGCAGTTTTTCAACGATGTGACCGCACTTGCCGCATCGCTTAGAACTCGGAAACCATCGGTCAATCTTGACCAAGGTGCGACCGTACCACTCACACTTGTATTCAAGCTGCCTGACCAACTCACCCCAACTTGCGTCAGTGATAGAAAGAGCAAGCTTCAAGTTCTTGACCATATTCTTGAGGGCCAAATCTTCGACGGCAATCGTTTGATTTTCACGTACCAATCGAATCGTCAGCTTGTGAAGAAAATCCTTTCTGGCATCAGCAATTTCTTGATGCACCTTGGCGACGAAGAGCCGTGCTTTGTGGCGATTGTTCGACCCTTTCTGCTTTCGACTCAATGCCTTTTGAGCTTTCTTCAGTTTGCGGCGTTTTGCATTAAAGCCTTTGGGATTAGCAATCTTTTCACCGTCACTCAAAGCAACCAGACTTGTGACACCCAAATCAACCCCAATCTCATTGGAGCACTTCGGCAATGGTTCAATCTCCACATCCACCAGCAAGGAAACTGTCCATCTTCCAGCAGGCGAGAGCTTGACCGTTATAGTTGTAGGTGTTGCGCCTTTGGGCAACTCTCGACTCCAGCGAATCGGCAACGGCTCAGAACACTTGGCAAGGAACACTTGCCCGTTTCTGAATTTGAAGGCAGACTTGGTAAACTCTGCATTCCCACCGTTTCGTTTCTTCTTGAAGGTTGGATATTTCGCCCGTCCCTCAAAGAAACTCGAGAACGCTTTCTGAAGATGTCTCAATCCTTGCTGCAATGGTACACAGCTAACCTGCGACAGAAATTGCAAGTCATCTTGCTTTTTCCATTCAGTCAACAATGCCGAAGTATCGCTGTAACCGACTCGTTTTTTCTCGTCGTACCAAGCCTGTGTTCTCACAGCAAGGGGGCGATTGTAGACCAAACGAGTACAGCCCATCGTGCGTCTGAGCAAGGTTTCTTGCTCAGGCGTGGGATAGAAGCGGTACTTAAAGGCTCTCTGTGTCATGTCTCACATTATAGCAATTATTCCGTGAGATATCTAGGTTCTAATGTAAAGCCGTGCTTCTAGCACGGGGTTTCCACCCACAATTTTCGATGATGTCAACCAACCTGACGCTCAACTCGTACCGTTAGACCCCAGGCTTCTTTTTCCCTCGAAGCAAGGGCTTTTTTGAGTGACGTAGAAACACCGCCACTTTTTTCATTACTGTTTCAAGGTGCCAGAAAGTACATTGAAAATCAGGATGCTCCCGAAATAGAATTGCCCCGCTCGGTACCTGGAACCGCCACGCCTTCGATCGAGAGGCGTGGATTCGGGGTACGGAGGCCCCCCAAGCGCCTCCTTTAACTCCCCTCTAAATACACGCCTTGGACAAATCGGCTGATAGTTAAATCTATTTAACTACAGGTGAAGCGTGAAACAACACACAGCAAGTAAGTTTTGGGATTTGGGCAATTCCGCTGTGTAGTTATTATCACCCTTGCAAACTACCGCCGATGGGAGATAATATCAAAATGATGGGTAAGACCCCTCAACATACTAGAGTCTGTTCGCCAACCCGGAAAGCAGGCGCTCGGAAAGCAGGAGTATTAGAACTCGCTTTTCAGTCAGGCGGCAGGTGTGCCGACGCTCGCCCATCACGAATAATTAATTACGATATTTTGCGGATCAGTGGCTTTTGAGGTCGAAAGTCTTTGTTCGAGGGCGGGCGAGCGGGTGTCGATGCCGGCGTTGCAGGTTTGGTAATCACGGGCCTCGCCGTTATCACTTCCAAAACACAAGAAACAAGTAATTTCAGGGAGGTCTACTAAAAATGCAACTGCTCAGGAAACGGGATCGCGAGGGTTTTATGGTTGATGCGAAAAGTCTTCAATCTGATGGGTTTGCAGAATTTGATACAGCCTGTCCAAGCATGGATTTAAACGGCAAAAAGGCTTTTGTTGCCACTCCAGAACGCTCAGGCGCAGGGTCAGAGGTGCGATCGCGCGCCACCGTACCGGCGATCGTCCGCGTAGCTTTAGAAGAGTTAAAATGCTTTGAAGTAGTAGAACACCAGTTTGCACATTGGGGGGTGACTTTTAGCAATGCCGTCGCCATCCAACCTTCAAACCCAGCATTTTTCACAGGTTCTGGGGCAACAGTGTTAATGGGAGCCCCCAAAAGCGGACAGATAGAAATAACTTTTAAGTATCCAGTTCACTGGGTGTCAGGACTTGTCACCAGTTCGCGGCGAACTGTTTTATCTGCTTGGGACATCGACGGCAACTCAATTGTTCAGGATGAAATGCCGGGTCCCAATCTGGCGGGGTCTAATTCTCCGATCCCTCCTAGCGCTCCCCTGCGCGTAAAAGCTCCGAATATTCATCGAATTACTTTTTACGCTTTTGACGGTCAGCTAGTAGTCGATGACTTGATGTTTGGATTTTAGAGCTCCGCCATAAGTAGCGTCCCAAGTCTGCAAACCTTCGATCAGGGCATTGCGGACTAAAGCTTCGGGTTCTCGACTCAGCATCAGGCGAAAGCACTCGGCAGCTCGGGAACGGGCGATCGAACTTTTGACGGAGCTCACAGCGCCAAACCCACCCTTATTCACCAAATCGGTCATTTGCCGCACTGCAATCAAACGCTTCACGGGGTCAGGATCGGTCAAATCTGCCAGGATGCGATCGAGCGCCACTTCATCTTTTGAGGCCCCCAGACTCAACGCTTGCTGCAGCAACAGCCCTGCAATCGCGATCGTGCCAAAGTTCTGCAAAATCAGGCTCAAAGCCATCCAGTGGCTCTCGGAGTCCGCCCAAATCGCCAAACTCATGTAAGCGCCCAAGGTAGCAATGCCGCCGGTACCCACGGCTAAAACGAATCGGCGGTTCGGACCCTCCCAAAATTGCTCGACGAGCGATCGCAGCAATTGCCAGTCCCAGGACTGCCCTCGGTAAGCCAGCATCATCGCTGCTATCCCCAGCCCTGTGGAAAACAGTAACTGACTGTTCCACCACCCCCAAACTGCTGCCAGGGTGAAAGCGGCCAGCCAACCTTTCGATCGAGTCAAACGCTCTAGCAGCCACTTGAGAAAGGCAGTAGAAACCACAGGCGATCGGGCCCGAGAGCTGTTGGCATCAACCCGGAGGCGCCTTTTTTCGGCAGTCTGGCCTGTCGCTGCTGGGGTTCCCGGCGGGCGATCGTCCGAACTAAATTCCGTCAATGCTCGGGGATCATTCATTTCTAAGGACAGCTCGATCGACGGGAGCTTATCGAGTTCCAAAGTGCGATCGGACACTTTCACTGGCGATCTATTCAGCTTCTTGGTTGTAGTTTTTTTTACTTGATTCATACTGAGTTTTTTGATAAATAACTTAAACTTATACCAGTTTCAATAAACTCTGCAACTGTCGGCCAGTTTCAAACCATTACATAATCAGTCTTTCGCAATCTAAAATCCCACATCTAAAATCTCACCTCTAAAATGGTATGAGCCAGGCTTTCTTAGCACTGATTTAGATACTCGGCCAACAAGAGTCTTAGACTCTATAATACCAGAAATTTAAACTCGTGGGGAGTACGGCAACTTGCTATAATTCCGATAAATCATTACCAAATATAGAGCAATTGAAGATTGTTGAGAAAAGCACAACAGTTCCACTACGAATATTTCTGAATCACTCTTGAGACAGAAGGTCGATCGGAGTTGGCAATCGGGGCAAAAAATCGAAAAATTTTTAATTTCAGAAAATAGGGGAATTTTGAGTGATTGAATTCGTCCGCCGATTCATGCGCGACGAAAATTTAACTTTTTGCCTGCAGCCCCGGGTGCTCGCTGTTCCCGGGTCTCAAATGATGCTGGGTTCACAGCTTGACCCCGCTCAAAAACGGATACAAGTTTCCGACACTCGTGGTGGAGAGGCAAAAATTTTAGACTCTTGTTCAAACTCCCAGATTCATCTGTGGAGTAAATCTAAAATCTAAAATCCTTCGACGGCGACTCGACGGCTCGACGGCTCGACCTCGCCCTCGCCGAACGTCTCACGCCAAAGTCTAAAATTTAAAATCGACTGACGGTTAGCTGGACTGACACCAGCCGTCCGGGCCGACCGAGAATCCAGACAGTATAGTTTGTTGACACTCCCGGACGCAAACGCACTCTTGATTCTTTAATCTACAACGTGGCAAGCTTTGGCAGGATTTCTCCAACAAAAGTAGAGGCCTCATCTCAAGAGAGCGTTGCTTGCATAAGCGTGCATTGCGTTCCGGTATGCCCTACCGTACCTAATCCTCTCAGGAGAGGATTTTTCTAGCTGCGTTTTCATCTCTCTCCATCACACAACCGCATTTACAGACGTGCCTTCAAGTAGATAGCGTTTTCTTCACAATTGCACCGCTACTCGAGCATTCTTGGCTTGTTTACTGCGGATTCACCGCAACCGTTACTTTCTCAAATACTTTTGCAAAGTATTCAATCCAGACACGAAACTGATACCAAGATGCGTCATTAATAGACTTAGCCAGACAAGGATATTTCACCATATTTTTAATCCTCAAATCGACCGAAGCTCTCAAGTCGTTGGACGCTCACTACGCACGGTGGAAGTTTTATTGCATGATGCAATACGATTGCCTACTTATTTTGAGGTGGCGTCACCCGAGAATCTGTCTAGCCTTGCCTCTGTTTTTTGAACCTTTAATCCTCCTCGACACGATCCCGTGAGAACGTTTGAGGACTTTTTTACGTTGACGCAAGAATCTAGAATTCTCAACCATTACCCGGTTTGAGTCTGTGTAATATTCCTAGGGTCTAACGTCTAAGCCGATGGTATTACCAGAGGGTTCTGTGTTTTCCTGTTTGTCAACTTCAATGCAGACTTTAACGTATACACCATCTGCACGTTTTACCAATCTCACCCGTTTTATTGGGCCCAAGGAGTAAAAATGTAAATCGCGTGCCCCCTTGAGTTTTAACCGTCCAATCTCTTTTTAGTCGGTTAAATTGATTGATTTTCGGTCTGACGCAAGTTTCCATCCGCTTGACTTATACTCAACAGAGCCGCAATTTTTCTGGAACTGTGGATATCCTTTTTTACAGTTGTCGTAGAATCGGGAGATAGAAGAGCAGGCTCGTTCTGCGCTGGCAAGTCTACCCATTGAGTTCGTCAGCAAAGGGGAAATCACGCTCCCGTACAGCACCGTATTTATTCAAATCGTATTTACCCAGCTTTTTGTTATCCATCCACTCTTCGTATGCAACTATTGCAGACAAATTTTGCGGTACGAATTCCTTCATCTACTGCCGCCAACTGATTTAATTTTTCGTAGGCCTTGAGCTCGAAAACTAGCATTGTTATAGCTCGCTTTTTATGCTACACCATCTAGCATAGGATGTTCGGTAAGTTACCCAAACTTTACAATTAAAGCCGTCAAGCTTAGGACGGGGTTTTAGACCCAATTTCCTGATAATTAATAGCAGGATCATTCCTAAACTGCTAAGATTTTGGGATTAATGGGAATTGAGTTAATTAAACTGGCTTCTGGTTAACTATCAGCCGGTTCGTCCAAGGCGTGTATGTAGAGGGGAGTTAAAGGAGGCCTTCTTAGCCTTACTTACCCCAAATCCACGCCTTTCGATCGAAAGCGTGGCGCTTCCAGGTACCGAGCGGGGCAATTATATTTGGGGAGCATCCTGATGTTCAATGTACTTTCTGGCACGTTGAAACAGTAATGAAGAAAGTGGCGGTGGTTCTGGGTCACTCAAAAAAGCCCTTGCCTCCAGGGAAAAAGAAGCCTGCGGTCTAACGCTACTCGGTTGAGCCTCAGGTTTGTTCACGCTTGAGTCCCCGATCGTCAGGGGCAGGGGTTCGGTGGCGTTTGCTTAACGAGGGGGCAAATAGTTGACTAAACCTACCTCTTCTTCATCTAGAAAGATAAGTTCTTCTAGATAGACTAATTTAGGTTTAGGCGCTAAAGTTAACTATATAACCTTTGGCGATCGGGGGATAGCCGACTTATCTTGGGAGAGTCGACTATCTCATAGCGTTGTCAGTCAACTTCAACTGGCTTTAGGTAACTAAAGTTAACAATCAGCCGGTTCGTCCAAGGCGTGTATTTAGAGGGGAGTTAAAGGAGGCTTTCTTCGTCTCCGTACCCCGAATCCACGCCTCTTGATGAAAGGGGTGGCTGTCGGAGGTTGGCGATCGCGCTAATTATATTTCGGGAGCATCCTGATTTTCAATGTACTTTCTGGCACGTTGAAACAGTAATGAAGAAAGTGGCGGTGGTTCTACTTCACTCAAAAAAACCCTGGCATCGAGGGAAAAAGAAGCCTGCGGTCTAACGGTACGAGTTGACCGTCAGGTTTGTTCACGTTTGAGTAGGTTTTATAAAGCAGCATATCAAGTCCGGTAAATTAACCGTAATTATTGTAGGGGCCGTCCGGTCACGCCCGATCGGCAATATCAACCAGATATCGCCGTAAACCAGCCCAGGAGCCTCGATATTATGGTCGATAGACCGAACTAGATAGCAGTTAGGGCATCATCCGGGTTCAAACCCGTAAAGCAGCAGCGCCAACAACCAACCGCGCGATCCTGTTCGGCAAGTGCGGAGACTGGGAAAACAGCGGGTTTTGACCAGACTCAGGCAGAATAGCTGCCCCAAACTGTGTCTGCGGAGGTTAGGCTAGTCAAGAGAAGAAAAGAATACTTACGATCGAGACTTGATTAATCTACCTTGTAATTTCTTACTCAGTTGTCAAGCCCAACAGTTTTGCATTCTCTGGCAAGCGAGACTCTTGGCACTTCCAACAAGTGCATTTCTCGACGGTCAAAGAGCTTGGGTTTGATTGTAAAACCCTTACCAGTATGTAAACACCTTATCGATGGCTCGCCGGAACAATCTTGCAGGAAAACCCATGTCTAGTATGCAAAACCAATTCACGGTTCACTTCTGGGGCGTTAGAGGTAGCATAGCGTCTCCCGGGGCTGAAACAGTACGTTACGGGGGTAACACGCCCTGTATAGAAATGCGAGTGGGTGACAGTCGCCTAATTTTCGATGGCGGTACTGGATTGCGGGTTTTGGGACAAAGTCTCCTGTCGCAGATGCCCGTAAAAGCTCATATATTTTTTACTCACTCTCACTGGGATCACATTCAAGGATTCCCATTTTTTGTCCCAGCTTTTATTCAGGGCAATTGTTTTCACATCTATGGGGCTATTGCTCCTAATAAGGCTAGTATCCAGCAGCGGCTGCACGACCAGATGCTGCACCCCAATTTTCCGGTGCCACTGCA
Source organism: Microcoleus vaginatus BM001213989 (assembly GCA_036700245.1). Lineage (GTDB taxonomy): Bacteria > Cyanobacteriota > Cyanobacteriia > Cyanobacteriales > Microcoleaceae > Microcoleus. The sequence goes on along the minus strand of JAUBOM010000015.1, from coordinate 19,113 downwards.
AATTATGGGGGCAGACCTGAAATTTAACGATATAGAAGTGGGCAAACCGCTGGAAATCGGAGAGATTAAGGTGGAAACTGCTTTGTTGAACCATCCCGGGGAAGCTATAGGCTACCGCGTGAACTGGCGGGGGTATTCGGCTGCTTACGTGACTGATACCGAACATTTTCCCGACCGTTTGGACGAAAATGTGCTGTATTTGGCCAGGGATGCTGAGGTGCTGATCTACGACGCTACTTATACTGATGAGGAGTATTATGCGGAGAAGAGCAGCAAGGTCGGCTGGGGGCATTCGACTTGGCAGGAAGCGGTGAAGGTGGCAAAGGCTGCTAATGTCAAAAAGTTGGTGATTTTTCACCACGACCCGCTGCACAATGACGAGTTTTTAGACAGGGTGGGAGAACAAGTGGCTCAAAGGTTCCCGAACAGTTTGATGGCGCGGGAAGGTTTGTCGTTACAGTTGCTGCCTCCTGAGAAAGATTTGCCTGAAGCGTCGGTGCAAGCGCCTAAAGTGCCTGTCTGATGGATTTGAGATTGCCAGATGCTTATTACATTTTGAGGTCGGAAATCTCAAATTTAAGTTAGGGCTGACCTCAAAGACGGATACAAGCCCCCGGCTTAAGTCGTGGAAAACCAAAAAGTTTAGACCAAAGTTCAATCTTCCAGATTGCATCTGTGGAGTCAATCTAAAATCTAAAATCTAAAATCTAACATCGACTGGCGATCGCAATCTGGCTAAGTGTGTCAAAATCTTAAGCGTGTGGGTAACTTCTTCTTGTACCGCTGCTCTGACTCCAACTTCTGTTGCCTTGGGAAACTTTGATGGTTTGCACCTAGGGCATCGACAAGTCGTGCAGCCAATTTTAAATAAATCGCCTGGGCAAAATTCTGCGACGGTTTCGGAGACGGGGCAAAACTTGCGCTCAAACGCTGGCAGAGCTCAAAATTTGGAAAGCGCAGATCCGGCGACCTGCGACAACGACTCAGCAGCACCGCCCGATCGAGCCTGCAGCAGCCATAATTTCGATGGTTTGATAGGGCAGACAAGGGCAGAGGGCAACAGCCTCTCTGGTCGCGAATCTGATGGGGGCGATAAATCTTACAGCACTGTGGTGACATTCGATCCCCACCCGCAAGAATTCTTTACCGGTCAACCGAAAAAACTGCTGACACCTCTGGCAGAAAAGGTAGAATTGCTCGAAGCAATGGGCGTCGAGCAACTTGTGCTGCTGCCGTTCGATCGAGAATTGGCGACTTTGACGGCTATGGAGTTTGTCGAGGAAATTCTGGTGCGACAACTAAAAGCGAGTCGAATTAGTGTGGGGGTTGATTTTCGGTTTGGACGGGGACGCGCTGGGACGGCTGTGGATTTGCAGTCGATCGCCTCGGGTTACGGTGTTGATGTTGCTCTTGTACCCCTGCACAATTGCGGTACGGTGCGCATCAGCAGTTCTGCAATCCGCGAAGGTCTGGCATCCGGCGACCTCACAAGAGCGAATCAGTTGCTGGGGCGACCTTACAGTTTGGTGGGGACTGTGGTTGGCGGGCAGCGGCTGGGCAGGACGATCGGATTTCCTACTGCTAATATCGAACTGCCGCCGGAAAAATTTTTGCCACGTTTTGGCGTGTACGCGGTGCGAGTCTCGGTGAAGCATGGAGGGGAAAAGATGAAAAATCAAAGTTCTTCCTATCAGCGGGAAAATCCCAAATCTCTAATCCCCGGCAAATCATCAAATTTATTTTTTGTCAATGGGGTGATGAATGTTGGCTGCCGCCCGACGGTTGACGGGCTGCAACCCACTGTGGAAGTTCACCTGTTAGATTGGTCTGGGGATTTGTACGGTAAAACCTTGAGCGCGAGTTTGGTAGAGTTTTTGCGGCCGGAACAAAAATTCGCTTCTCTGGATGCTCTCAAAACTCAGATTCAGGCAGATTGTGATGTTGCTAGAAGCGTATTAGCTGCTAAAGTCTAATAATTATGTGATATAGAACGCGATCTGTTTAAAAAATGGTACAACATGAGTCAGACTAAATTCTAGTTGTATAAATACGAAGTCCGCAAGGCGAAGACTCAAGATTTTGGCAATCTTGATATCTTTTCGACAATTAGCAACTAGCAATTAACAATTAAAAATCAGGGATATGAGACAAAATATTGAGCGGCTCAAACAAAATCTAGGCAAGACTATTGTTGGCAAAGCCGATGCTATTCGCTTGGTGCTGGTAGCCGTGCTTTCGGGCGGGCACGCGCTGCTGGAAGATGTCCCGGGTGTGGGAAAAACGCTTCTGGCGAAGTCTTTGGCGCGATCGATCGATGGGAAGTTTCAGCGGATTCAGTGCACTCCGGATTTGTTACCGACGGATATCACGGGTACTAATATTTGGAATCCGCGCAGCGGAGAGTTTGAGTTTTTGCCTGGACCAGTTTTTGCTAATGTTTTGCTTGCCGATGAAATCAATCGGGCGACGCCGCGAACTCAGTCAGCTTTGCTGGAAGTCATGGAAGAAAAGCAGGTCACAGTAGATGGAGTTTCTCGGAATGTTCCGGCGCCGTTTTTTGTGATTGCGACTCAGAACCCGATCGAATATCAAGGCACTTTTCCGCTGCCGGAAGCCCAGATGGATAGGTTTACTTTGTCTTTGACTTTGGGCTATCCCGCTGCGTTGGAAGAGTTGCAAATGTTGGAAAAGCTTTCTGATAGTTTTGCTGTTGAAGATTTGCAGCCTTGTATTTCTTTGGAAGAAGTGCAGGAATTGCGTCGTTTGTGCGCTGGTGTGAAGGTGGAAAGCTCTTTGAAACAGTATATTGTAGATTTGGTGCGATCGACGCGGGAGGATGAGGAGATTACTCTGGGGGTGAGTCCCCGGGGTGCGGTGGCTTTGCACCGGGCGTCCCAGGCATTGGCGTTTATTTCGGGGCGGGATTTTGCTACCCCGGATGATGTGAAGGAGTTGGCGCCGCACGTACTGTCTCACAGGTTGATTCCGGCGGGGGGAAGGAGGGCTAAGACGATCGTTGACAAGTTGTTGCGGTCTGTTCCTATTCCTTAAAAAGTTTGTAAGTACGTTGCTTCAATTAAAGGAACAGGCCCGACGGCCTGTTCCACAAACAATTAATTTTCCTGTGGGTGAGCAGGAGAACCCGCCCTTGAAAGACTTATTAATAATCGTGCAAGATGTCATATCAAATCCGGTTAGCATCGGAATTGTAAAATCCAGTCAACAGTCAACAATCACGGACGCTGCAACCGGAATTGATATAATTCATCTGCGTTAATCTGTGTTAATCTGCCTGTATCTGCGGTTAAAAAAAGAGAATTTCTGAACCGCAGATGACAAGGGATTGACGATGATTCACGCAGATAAAGAGAAGAGATATATGAAGAATTCCCATGCTAACAGATTTGATTTCAGTTAATCAATAGGTTTTGAACTATTCTGAAGCACTCTCAAACAGCGCGACCAATTTTTTTGCCTCTAAATCAACATTGTGTTGTTGAGCAACTCTCTCGGCTCCTGTTTTCCCCATTTGTTCTAGCTTTTCTAAAGGTGCTTCCAATACCGCGCGCATCGCTACCGCTAATGCTTCTGCGGAACCGGGAGGAACTAACCAACCGCAAACACCGGGTTCTACGAGCTCCGGGATGCCAGCAACATAAGTGCTAATTACGGGCCGATTGAGAGCGAGGGCTTCCATAATTACGACGGGCAAACCTTCAGCAAAACTCGGCAATACCATTGCCCGTGAAGCTAAAATCTCTTGCTGAACTCGATCGCCACTGGCCCAGCCGGTAATTTCTATATGATTTTGCAGGCCGAGTTGCAGAATCTGCTTTTCAATATCCGATCGCAGCGGCCCGTCTCCTACGAGTACCAACTTAAACTCTAAGCCTTGAACTGCTAGCAAGTTAGCAGCTTCTAGCAATAACAAATGACCTTTTTGTTCGCTGAGTCGGCCAATGCAAGCTAAGCGGGGTGCTGCGGGTATGGGGACGTAGGGTGCAGCTAAAAATGAAGCATCTACGCCGCAGTGTATGACGTGAATTTTTGACCAAAAAGTGCGATCGCACCACCGAAAAAGCTGACTTTTACCGAAGGAACTAACTGCTGCTACAAAGGTCGATCGCTTAATTTTTTCGTTTAAGGAAAGAAGTGTGGCTTTATCAAATTCTTCAGGGCCGTGAACGGTGAAGCTGTAAGTCGGGCCGCCAAGCACGCGGCACAGCATTGCGACTGTTGTGGAATTTGTCCCGAAGTGAGCGTGAACGTGTGCTGTACCCGATTCTGCAAACCAATTTAAAACAATGCAAGCTTCTGCTAAATAAGCTAGATGCAGCAAAATCCCCCGTTCCGAGTGCCAGCCTACTTGAAATGTTAGGCGCAAAGCTTCGATGAATCGAATAGGTCTAGTTGCGGCAACGCGGAGCAAAGCCCACGCTAACCCCTGTACACCAACTCCTAAGATTACTTTAGTCAATTCTTGCTCTAGTTTGTCGGCTTCATCCACGAGTTCTGACTCGCACGATCGGATCGAAAAGCGTGCGACTTTCAGGCCGCAAGTTTCAACTGCTATAACTTCTCTGCGGACAAAGCTGTGGCTGACTTTGGGATATTGGTTGACTAAATAAGCGATGTTCATGAACGGGGAGAAACTTTTATGGTAAAACTTAGATTAGTTTACCCTCTAATCAATCGAAGTCAAGGAATTATTTTGGGTGAATTTATTTATTTTGTAGAATAGCTGTCATTAATATCCTCTCTCGTATCCCACTCAGAAAAAGCAGAATCAAAATTGCTGAGGTCTTTTTCCAGTTCTTCATCTGTATAACCCAACGCTTTTCGCTGTTCCAAAAGAGTGAGATGGAGTAATGCGAGTTGAGCGCGAATTTCGTTCTTTACTCTTCGCTCTGGTGTCATCCGATTTCGCAATTCACTAAAAGGCTTTGTTTTCATCAACTATCTCTTTACTGGTGGGATGGGGATTGAGAGGTGCGATCGCTTTTGTAATCTATTATTTATGTTTAGGCGGTTTAGGTGGTCTAGCTAAGGCTGGGTTAATGCCACTGTTGCCATCTGCATCACTCCCAGGGATATTTTTCCTGGGTTGTTCGGGTTTTCTTTTAGGCTTTTCAGTGAAATTTTTTGTAGCAGCAGTTTCTATCATAGGGTTTTCCTGCTTATAATACCCTATTAGACGTACTGCCCAACCTAGAATTTGCAGCATGATAGAAGGATTCATTTCAGTCTCGTCAAGGTATTGATTGCAAGCGTTTTTAATAGCACGATAGTAGCGATTAGTTTGATTGCTGTGCCCAACCTCTTTACCGTATCCCACTAGAAAATTTAGGTATTTGAAAAAATTTGAACAGGCATCAGAGCGATGAAGATTTGCAGAAAAATAAGTAACAATATTTTTAAATTCAGTAGCAATACCATCTGAGTTTTTCCCAATTTCTTGATTGACTTTCACTTGTTCATCAGCTAATTTTTTTGCAATCGCGTGGGCAATTTCCCACTGGTTTTCAGTCAAAGATTCTGTCAATAATTCAGGATTCAACATTTTTAATACATTCCCTCTTTAGGTTTGCGATCGGTCGGATATTTCAACACTCCAGCTAGTTGTTGCAGTTGAGTTGCTTGCACTAAGCTAGAATGAGCAGCTTGAATATTTTTTTGCATAAATTGTTGCAATTTTGTAGCAGTCATGCTGTCAGATTCTGGAGGATTGTAGGAGGAATAGCGATCGCGCAAATCTCCCTTATTCTGCAACACCCTTGCTGCTGTTACCTCCACAGTCATTGTTCCCATGCCGATCGGCTTCCCGCCGCCTACCTTGAGGGCGATCGGATACTTTGGATCTTGCCCCAACACAATCAAAAGCGTTCCTAACTCTGCTGCTGTTAAGTTTTTGAATTGTATCTGTGTTTTGAAAGTATACTCTTTAGCCGCTTGCTGAACAGTAATGCCTTGATTTTGACCTTTGTCGATCGCCCGAATTGTGTGATAGTAAAACTTGCGGCTTGCTACGTTGCCTCTTGCGTCAAAATATGCTCCTCTTTGATCGGGACGGGGACGATATAAAGATGGCATAAATCCCGTAGCAAAGCCCGTATTTTCGCATTTAGCATCGCTGAATTCAATTAGCCCTTGCCAATCTAAGGCACCGAATACTTGACTTGCCGGACAGAGTTCTTGTTTGTTTTTACATGGCAAGCGTTCTGGCGGAATTTTATCTCTGTATCTTGATGTAATTACTGCTAAAGTGCTGTTAGTAATGGCTTCGTATGCTGACCGGATGCAGCCTTTGAGAGAACTACCTTGAATTGATAACTTTTGGTCAATATTTTGAACCATTGTTTTGATTAAAGGGACGCGACTGCCTATGTCGCTACCCATGACAACTACGCCTGTAGAGACGTGCAAAGTAGTCTGAACTTTCAAAGTTAGAAACAAAGTTCCGTGCAGGCGATCGCCCAAATATTGGTGATGTCCGGCTGGAGGATTTTTTGGCGGTCGTTCCTTGGGAAAACTAATTAATTCATAAGGTTTAGGTTCTCCAGTTTCAGCGGGATTATTATTAGAAACCGGACTACTAGGCGGCGGTGTAGAACGTCGGGGCTTGGGTGGGAGATTTGTAGTCATGTTAACTCCTGACTGTGAGGGCGACAAAATGAACGGTAGCAGTTCTTTTTTCTTGAAAGTATCGCTGATCTATGCTAATATTGTTAGAGACAATCTTTTCATTCTTTTCTCCTTTATAGACAAAAATTTTAGGGAATTTTGGTTCGTCAAGGCGGTGAAAGTAAGCCGCACGATCGCAAATTTGCCACTCGCAATCTTTATCGATCGGCTCAAATCCTTCTAAATCGGCTTCAACTCGACTCAGGATTAACGCTTGATATGCACTTCCCTGCTTTTTCCAGCGCAATTCGCGATCGGCATTAAACATTTGCCCTTCAAAACCGGGGAAAAACTCTTCGGGTAATTTCATGCAAATGCCGCTGACTGCGTGGGGCGATCGCACAAAATAATAACTTTTCTCAGTTGCTAATTTGTCTAGCAAGTTCTTAAGTTCTGCTGATGATGAAACTTGTTTAAAACCAACATATCCTGTCATGCTGCGGCCCCTATTAAAAATTCACTCCAAGCATGAACTGCACATTTAAATAAATTCGGTACACCAGTCTCACCGTCGCCTTGCCATTTTAGCTGCACTCCAAAACCCAAATCCATCGGTTCAGCAGCAATTGGAGTTTGTTCGCGATCGGGTTTAGAAAAGCCATAATTTGCGGCTTCTTCAGTCTCTAAAAATTCTCCTGCACCCAGCAAGAAAGCGTGTCCCCATCGACCGGATTTGACTATTTGTTGAATTTGGCGATTATCTTCATCTAATTGACAACCGGGATATTGAACTACGGCTTCGTTATATTTGACTGTCACCGTCCCCAAACCGCGAGATTTGGCAAAACCGATTCCAAACCAGCCATTATTTAAGTCTCGCAAAACTAAGCCAATTAAGCCTAATTGTGCTAAGGAAAAATTTTTGAGATGTATTTTAGTGCGAAATTCTCCGGCGGTGCAGACTTGGTAGTTAAAGGACCCGAGGGCTACGGAACCGAAAACGCGATCGATCGCGACTCCATTGCGTTCTTGAATTTTGAGCTGTTTCTTATCAATTGGGTGAGCATCTTGGATTCTAAGTCTGCTAGCAATTGAAGTGTTGCCGAAAATGCGATCGGTAAAAGAAGAGAACTTGTAAATATCGCTGGATGATTTATTTTTCAAGTAATCATACTTGTCATTCAATGGATCGTTAGCCCAGAGAACTTTCGGATCGTTAGGATTACTATCTCTTCCTAGGGTTCTGACAATTCTCTCAGCATGAGCGCGAATAGCACCTTTTAAACTGCTTCTTGGTAGATAAATTGACTTTCCTCCTGCATGGTAAGTCTCGACAAATTCCAATATCGGGTTTAGTTGGATCGGCTCCTTATTTGCCGGATTTGATGAGAATTGGGCCGTCGGGAATGAGAGTTAAGTCAATTGTACAGTGGTTGACAAGTCGTTTGTGCATAGTTAAATTAGATTGAAACAAATTGAAAAAATTAAGCAGCTACTAAAGCATTTAGCTGCAATTCACACTCTTGAAATACATAATTGACAGCAGAAAAAGTGTATACAGAGCTTTTCGTACTTGCTAAAAGCCATATTTACCTCACTGTGCCTGAGTTTGAGTTTCAGATAGTTTAGTTTCTTTACGAGTCAGTCGATCGATCAGCTTTTGTACCCACTCATCTTTATAATCTGCCGCATCTTCATAAGCTGTTTCATCTCCCATCACTAACTTTTTTAAGTATTCTAACAAAAATTTGGGGTAGTGCTTTTATGTAAAGGATGGAGGATAATACCTCTATGTCCAGTCTTTTGAGGAGTGTCATCATAAAACCCTATCTAATTTGTCCCACTTGTGGTTCTGACAATGTGATGAAAAATGGGATGACTCGTCGGGGAAAACAAAACCACAAATGTCGCGAATGTGGTCGGCAGTTTGTCGAAAATCCGAACTTGGACACTCAAAGACACCGACACTTTGGCAAAAATTGAGTTACTTCTGTTGGAGCGGATTTCCCTGGCTGGTATTGCCCGAGTCATGGGCAATACCAGAGCTGGCTCCTTGCATTATGTGAACCACTCGTACGGTGCAATAGAACTCTTGCGCCACAGTCATTCCGAAAGAAATTGGAAAACACACAGTCTAAATGGATGAACTCTGGTCTTTTGTAGACGTCAAAGGGAATAAACGATGGGTCTGGTTAGCAATGGATACCAAGACTCGGGAAGTGATCGAATGTCATATTGGAGACCGATCCTCGAAATCGGCTCTTGTATTATGGGATTCACTACCAGGTGTCTATCGCCTGCAGTGCCAAGATTTATACCGATCACTGGGAAGCCTATGCCGTAGTTTTACCAAGTAAAAGGCATAAGTCCGTCGGCTCCGAAAGCGGATTAACCAGTTACATTGAACGATTGAACAATACTCTCAGACAACGAATTTCGCGATTAGTCAGGAAGACGTTATCGTTTTCTAAAAAGTTGGAGAATCACAAGGGTGCTATTTGGAACTTCATTAATGACTACAATCACCAAATCCAATTAGGAATGCTGAAAGTTCAACCGCCTCAATTTTCTCCATCCTTTACATAAAAGCACTACCAAGGTTTGTTCTATCGAGTCTCGCAGCAAACCAAATCGAATTTCTAAAAGCTTAAACTTGTCTCCAACCGCGCATGAATTAGCAGTTAGGGTTACATAGGAATAGCGTTTTTCAATGGCATCAGCTAACTCATTCACAAAAGCTGCTGGACAGAAAGCTAAGATATTGTCGCCAGTAGAATAAACAATCATTTCGGAAATCAAAGCTGCTGAAAGCTTGGGTTCACCCGCAAAGTTTTCATCCAGCCAACCTCTTACTTTTTGAAAGTGAATATTGTAACGGTTGGATTCAGGATTTTTGTTAAAAAAAGCAGGCAAATCAACTAAATTTATCCGATCTAGAAGTGCAGATGCACCGCGAATATCTGGTAGTTTCGCCTCGTCAAAAATATACTGCTTAATCTTAGTTGGACCGCCGTAAACTAAGCCAATTTCCCCGATTTGATTCCACAAATTTTGGTATTGATTTTGCAAATCAGTAATTGTTTCGGGAAACTCTCCTTTGGGGATATTATCGGGAATATTCAGAAGTTCCCGAACCCGATCGACAATCTCTCTCACATTTTCCGGCACTTCCTCCCCAGAATTCAAAGCCCGTCGCATTTCCTGCAACACGCCGATATCAAATTGAGGTTCGCGTTGATCGCCCCAAGCCAGACACCAAGCAATACCAGTCGCGATCGAACTCCAACAACTTTTCATATGCAAACCACTCCCAATCAGGTTTAACAGCCCCCAGATTGCCTCAATAATTGGTAATTATTCAACCTGCAATTCCATCTAATTTCCTATTGTCACCTAAATTTTCCCGAAAATCGCCAGCCCGAAAAATAATCGCCCAAATCCCCAAACAACCAGCAACTCTCGCAACTCTCACAACTCCCCCAACACTCACCACCAAAGATTTTTGTGAGGCGACTTGCTCTGCATCTACCCAAGATGACAGCAAATAAGGTAAAGTAAACGGCACAAGAGTCTAGAACTCTCCAACGACCGCAACTCGGCAAACCCGCCCCTGACCAGCAAAACTCGCCGGTACAGGCGGCATTAACCGCTAACCGTCAACCCCTAACAACCGAGAAAAATGCAAACCTACTACTACGTTTTAGCCAGCCAACGCTTTTTGCTAGAAGAAGAAGCCCTAGATGAAGTGTTTAAAGAAAGAACTCGCAACTACAACGAACAAGAAAAACAAATAGACTTCTGGTTGGTCAAACAGCCCGCTTTCCTAGAAGCACCGACAATGGCAGAAGTTAAAGCAAAATGCCCTCAGCCAGCCGCCGCTATTATTTCTACCGATCCAGTCTTCATCACCTGGTTGAAACTGCGATTAGAATATGTACTGACAGGTGAATTTCAAGCACCATCACCAACTATTCCCGATGCCCTTGCATCCCTACAGACAGCATGAATAAACTTGCCCAAAATCCGACAAAACAACTCACAGAAATTAGAAGTCAATTGTACAAATTTATTTTGTCTCTACCCCTATTTTCTGCTAGTTCGATCGCCTTTTTTGCCTTGACAATTTTATCGACTTCTGTTAAAGCTGAGTCGAGCTGCCAACCGCCCCAGTCCGATGAATATCTACTGTTAATTGTCACCCCAACACCCGAACAGCAAGAAAGAGCAAAACGCTCATTCCCCGGAAATACTGACAACACTGTTTGTCGGTACATCAACGACACGGTGACGCGAGTTGGCGGCTTTCGCGACTCGCAAATCGCCAGCGATTGGGTTAAATACATCGAAGATGCTGTCGGATTGCAAGCTTACGTAGTACGATCGCCCGCAGCCGCACTACCCCAAAATTTGCCAGTCTACAACCCTCAGCCAGCTCCGGATTCTGAACCAATCACCAATTCTCCCAGCGGCAATCTTGCCTTCAATCCCCAACCCCTGGGCCCTGGTTATGCAGTGTTAGTAGATTACTTCAACCAACCGGAATTAGCCGCCCGAGTCAGGGAAGCATTAGGCACGCAAGTAGGCTTAGCTTCCTACGGCCAGCGTCCCTTTTTATTCGTCGCTTATACAACGGATCAAAACGCCGCTACTGCTGCTGTAAAAACATTGAGCGATCGAGGTTTTTGGCCGATGTTAGTAGACAGCCGCCGAGTTACCGTAATTGCTCCCGCTGTTCGCTAAAAGATAACCTACCCCCACGATCGTTCGGATCGTGAAATCGCTACTACACAAACTCTCGTCCTAGCAGAGGGGGACTAATAACAATTATTGTTGTTGTTGTTGTTGTTGGGATTCTAGCGGGCTGCTTCCTAGCTGACTTTCTGCCCGCTTTTTTGCTTCCATTGCCGCTCCGTAATCCGGTTTGTAGCGAATTGCTTTGTCATAGGAGGCGATCGCATCTTCGTATCTTTTTACCGCCACCAGTGCATTGCCGCGGCTGTACCAGGCTTCCGAGTAGTCAGGCTTGACATAGACGGCTTCATTGTAAGAGACTAGCGCATCTTCGTACCGCTTTAAATTGTACTGAGCATTTCCTCTATTGTACCACGCTTGATATTCTTCCGGGTTTAAATCTAAGGCTCTGCTGTAACACTCAATTGCTTGTTCGTACCTGCGCAATTCGTGGTAAGACCAGCCTAACTTATACCACGCTTGATAATAATCCGGTTTTAATTTAACAGCTTCTTCGTAAGCTTCTACCGCTTCTTCATGCCTCCGCATTTTCAGCAAAGCGATGCCTTTACTGTACCACCCTTGATAAAAATTTGGCTGAAACCGCACGGCTTTTTCGTAGGCTTCAAAAGCTTCTTGATTTTTGTTAACTTCTAGGAAAACATTGCCTACGTTGTACCAAGCTTCATAATTATCGAATTTGATTTCAACTGCTTTTTGATAGGATTCTACGGCTCGATCGTACTGTTTTAATTTTTGGTAAGCTTGTCCCCGGTTGTACCAGGCACGGTACAAGTTAGGCTGAAATTGTACCGCTTTTTCGTAGGAGGCGATCGCCTCTTCGTACCGCTGCGAATCTAACAGAGTATCGCCTCTGCCTTCCCAGGCTGCGGCATAGTCGGGCTGGATTTTCAAAGCGTTATCAAAAGATGCGATCGCCTCTTGAGACTCTTGCAACTTCTCCAAAGCATAACCGCGTCCCGTCCAAGCTTCCAAGTATTCCGGCTTTAATTCTATGGCTTTATCATAAGCTGACTGCGATTCTCCATATTTTTTCAATTCGTACAAAGTTTTGGCTTTTTCCTGCCACACTTCCGCGTAGTCCGGCCTGAGATTTATTGCTCGCTCGTAAGCTGCCAGAGCTTCTTCAAATCGGCTTAAATTGTAAAGAGTATTGCCTCGGTTGTACAGGTCAGTTGCATTTGCCGCATTAAAAGTATTTACACCATAAATAGATGCTATAATACTGATGCCAACTAAACTGGCGATCGACAATATTTTTAAATACAGTTTTTTTCGGGATTTGATCGGCGCCTTCGCAGCAGCAACCGGAGGCAATACAGGAACTGTACCGCTGAAAGAATTTTTCAATTCTTTAATAGCTTGCAGCGTTTCGCCGGCACTAGAATAACGTTGCCGAAAATCGTACTTTACCATCTTATCTAAAATCTTCGCAAATTCAGGACTGACTGATGTTTTTTCCTGCCAAATAATTTCCTCTGTATCGGGGTTTTTTGGCATTTGGTGAGGATTTATGCCAGTGAGGAACTGAATTGCGATCGCACCTGCGGCATAGATATCGCTGCTGAGTTTCGGGTTGCCGTGAGCTTGTTCGCTGGGCATATAACCGGGAGTACCGATGCTGACACTCAAGCTATTCTTGGGCTGAGGATTGCTGATTTGAGTAGTAATTTCTTTGACTGCGCCGAAGTCAATTAAAACTAATTTTCCGTCTCTATCTCTGCGGAGGATATTGCGGGGATTGACATCGCGGTGAATCACATTTTGCTGGTGTACAAAGTCTAAAATTTCGAGAAGTTCCTGCAATATACAAATGACTGCATCTTCCTGCATGACTCCCGCAGCCCCGCCTTGGTAAGGAGGGGTTTGGGGGGGTATAATTTCTTGACTTAAATCGTGACCTTCTATAAATTCTTGAACTAGATAAAACTCTTGATTCTCTTCAAAAAAAGCAAAAAGTCGGGGAATGCGATCGTGATTTCCCAACTTGTACAAAACTTGTGCTTCGGTATCGAATAAACGTCTAGCTACCTGTAGAGTTTCGGGATCTGTTGCTTGAGGTTTAAGCTGCTTGACGACGCAGAGGTGATTGCCTGGTAGCTGCTTATCTTCAGCTAAATAAGTTTGAGCAAATCCGCCGCCTCCCAAGTGACGGATAATACTGTAGCGATTGCCGAGTGTTATTCCAAGCATGAAATTCACCTAATATTTCCTAGTCTTTTGGAGAATTAGCTTCCCACCAAGATGTCAAATGTTCCGCCTTAGAAAAATCTAACATAATTTATCTAAATTTTTTAATTGGTCGAGCTAGAACTGGGGAATCCGGATTTCAATAAAATAGATTACAGGTGGGAATCTCTTGTGCAATTCTTCAATCATTAATTTAGTTCCATTTGCTTTCTTTCTTGTTCCCTCCCCTTACTAAGGGGAGGGTTAGGGTGGGGTTCTAGATTTTTGCGGGCCTGGGATGCTCCCACTCTAACTTAACTTTGAACCGACTTCAAAATTTCATCATCCACTGAAAAATCTATCTCAGCTTTGTCCCGCCCCGAAACTACATAATCATTCTGAAAAGAATCTTTCAATCCAGAAAGTAAGTCAAATTCCGGCTGCCAGTTAAGCTCGGTGACAGCTTTATTAACTGAAGCGAAAAAGTGCTGCAATCTCATCGGAAAAGCTTTCTTTTTGCCGAAGTCAAATTGTTTCGGATCGTAGTGTACAATCTTAATAGCATCAGGGGATTTGCCTGCGGCTTGAATGCAGGCGCGGGCTAAACCGTCAAAGGTGACAAATCGATCGCCCGAAACGTTGTAAATTTGCCCGATCGCCCTTTCGTTCCCCAAAACCGCCGCCATTGCTTTAGCCAAATCCTGACAGTGTCCCAACTGCGTGAAGTGCATTCCGTTACCGGGAATCGGAATCGGTCGATCGCGCGCAATGCGATCGAAAAACCAAGCCTCCAAATCGTTATAATTTTGTGGCCCGTAAATGTAAGTCGGGCGAATCGAAGTCCAAGGCAAACCGGACTCGGCCAAGTAAGTTTCGGTTTCGCATTTACCCAAATGCCGGCTTTTAGGATCAGTAGCGTCCCCTTCAATATGAGGCATTTGATCCGACTTCAAATAAACCCCCGCAGAGCTCATGTAAACAAAGTGCTGCACCCGCCCTTTAAATATTTCAGCTAAAGGCTTTGTATCGCTGAGTTCGCGGCCGTTGTTGTCAAAAACAGCGTCAAACTCGACCGTCGATAACTTTTCTTTTAGTTGTTCGACATTTGTGCGATCGCCCTGAATCTGTTTCACGCCCGAAACCGGTGCAGGCTTGTTGCCCCGGTTAAACAACACCACTTCATGTCCTTGTGCTGCTAAAATCTTAGTAAGATAAACCCCGATAAACCGAGTACCGCCCATCATTAAAATTCGCATTATTTTCGATGCTCCTTACAGTTAGTGTAAATATCTTACAATAAAGTTATGCCTTACGGAAAAACCTAGTTTTTTAGGAAAAAACCTGGTGACAGCCATTAGCCCTGGTATAAAAACCGGGAACGCTTGAGTTTTTGTGCGCCAGTCTTGAAACTCAGTCCTGTGCTTTACTAAAGTGCGATCGCTCAAAATAAACATAATTTCAATTTGCCTAAAATAGCCCTATGCAAGTTCCCCGGCTGCATCCAGAAACAATAGAAGAAGTCAAACAAAGAGCCGACATAGTAGATGTCATTTCCGGGCGCGTCGTGTTGCGAAAACGCGGCAAAGAATTTGTAGGTTTGTGTCCCTTTCACGACGAAAAATCTCCCAGCTTTACAGTCAGCCCAGCCAAACAAATGTACTATTGTTTCGGCTGCGGTGCAGGCGGCAATGCTTTTAAGTTTCTCATGGAATTGGAGAAACGCCCTTTCAGCGAAGTAGTATTAGAATTAGCTAAAAATTATCAAGTCCCCGTCAAAACAGTCGAACCAGAACACCGCCAAGAATTGCAGCGCCAAATTTCTTTGCGGGAACAACTGTATGAAATCTCAGCACTAACAGCCAAGTTTTACGAACACGCTTTGCGGCAAACCCAAGGAGAAGAACCCTTAGCATATCTCAAATCAGAGCGCAAGCTGGGCGAAGAAACTATCCAACAATTTCAATTAGGTTATGCACCCCAAGGTTGGGAAGCACTTTATACTTATTTGGTAGAACAGAAAAACTATCCGGCGCAATTAGTAGAACAAGCTGGATTAATTGTACCGCGCAAATCAGGAGGCAGCGGCTATTACGATCGCTTCCGCAATCGCATTATGATTCCCATTCGCGATACCCAAGGCAGAGTCATCGGTTTCGGCGGCAGAGCTCTCGGCGACGAACAGCCGAAATACCTCAATTCTCCTGAAACAGAACTCTTCGATAAAGGCAAAACTTTATTTGCCTTAGATACAGCCAAAATAGCCATTAGCAAAGCCGATCGAGCAGTGGTTGTAGAGGGGTATTTTGACGCGATCGCACTTCATGCCGCCGGCATCTCCAACGCCGTCGCTTCCCTCGGCACAGCCTTAAGTTTAAACCAAGTGCGGCAGTTATTGCGCTACACTGATTCCAAACAAATTATCCTCAACTTCGACGCCGACAAAGCAGGAACTCAAGCAGCAGAACGCGCTATTGGAGAAATAGAAAAACTCGCTTATCAAGGAGAAGTGCAACTGCGGGTGCTCAACATTCCCGACGGCAAAGATGCCGACGAATACCTCAAAACATACTCCCCAGAACAATATCGAGAATTGCTTGAAAATGCTCCGTTGTGGATCGACTGGCAACTGCAACAAATGCTCGTCAATCAAGATTTGAAGCAAGCCGATACTTCCCAGCAAGTCACAAAAAAAATTATAAAATTATTAACCAATATCAGTGACGACAATCAGCTAGCACATTATTTGCAAAAAAGCGCCGAAATTCTCAGCAAAGGAGATTTTCGACTCACAAAAATGCTCGCTGAAAACTTGCTCAATCAAGTAGTCAGCGATTGGGCAAAGCGGCAGAGTCAAGACGAATCTTTGACAATGCCCCTGTTAATTAGAAACAAGCTGAAGCCGAACAAACACTATAAAAAGCAGCGTGCAAGCGGCGAAAACCAAAGCTCAAAATCAAGCTTATCTGCCGTAGCCCGCAGTCTTTTAGAAGAAGCAGAAGCGCAATTATTGCAGATTTATTTGCACTGTCCCGAATACCGCCAAGATGTCATAGAAGCAATAGCAGCTAGAGACGTGCAGTTTAGCCTTTCTCACCACAGATTTTTGTGGCACCAGATTGTGAATGCAGAAATTTTGCACAAAATGTCTTTACAAGTAGCGCCTTCTGAGTTAATATTGAAATTGCAAGATAGCTTCATTGAATATCCCAATCAACTCAATCAAATCTCGCATTTATTTCACTTAAATGAGTTCTCAGAAAGAAACGTTTATCGCGCACCTCTAGTAATTAGATCTGCCCTCGCCTGTATCGAGCAAATTATCAGTATAAAGCGGCGCCGGATTGCCCTCAATATGTGGGAAAAAGCCAAGACCGCTAGCAGTGGCGAAGAGGCTATAGAATATCACCAACTATTCTGTGCCGAACAAGAATGGCTCAAGGAATTAGAGCGGCTGCGTCAAGTTAATTTTTACGATTTAACATCCGTACCTTGGAGTGGGAATTTCTAGGGGTTAAGGACTTTAGTCCTTGTTACGAACCAAAATCAGCTACCAACGAAACAGCCAGAAGATGGAAATGGAAGCAAACTTAGATGGGATATGCGATCGCCATTAGCATTGTTGTTATTCGAGGATGACGAGTGGTTAGATCCTTGGGAGTCTGGTTCGGTGGTTGTCCAGGTTTTGTCTGGCACTCCGGCGAAACGGAAAGCTTCAACAAAGCGTACTTTGGAGAAGTTTCCCGTTCAAAGTTTTCGGACGTTAGTGACTAATTTATCGACGATCGCTAAAAATCGAGTGCAGTCTAAACTAGCGGGTGTTTCAGTTAGTTTCGACCTGACAACGGCCACTCCTTTACAGCAGAAAGCCTTCGATTTGCTGGCGGTTTCGCTGACATTCTAGTCATGTATCCGGCGGGGGCTAAAGCCCGATCGCCCTACTGATGGGGGCAATACTAGGAACTTTAAGATCGCGCGGGGGAAGTTCCGTTTCAGGTGGCGTTACTCTGAGGTAATCGGCGATAAACTCACCATACGTTTTCTTGATTTCGTCAGGGAGAAAATTATATCCAAGGATCTGCGATCGACATTCGGTGGAGCCACAACAACATTTGGGAATGTCAATGAAACTGTACTCTGTTGTAGAGTAATCCCAGGTAATCTCGCTTCCCGAAGGAATATCAACCAATGCCACAAAATCGTAGGCTCCGAATTGATTATTCCTCACCCCTGTGTTTGGGCTACAAGAATGATTGATCAATAATGCCGGTTCATCTAATTCTATATGCAGGTCAAAGTCCATCTGAATCGAGTGAGTAGTTCTTTCGGGCAAGATATCGACTCGGCGTCCAACCACCACAGTCTCACCTTTACGGAAGCCTCTGCTGGCAAAAACGCCTCTACCTTTCTCTGTTTGCTGGATCAAAATATCGAAACCCATTTTCCTCACTCTTAATACAAATTACAAATCTAATTCAAATTCCACGACGTTAGGGCTCGGAAGCGACACTGGAGCGTTAGTGGGCTCAGTATCCGAATCTGATAGCGCTGCGACAATCGACTCGTTAACCTGGATTTCGCCATTGTGCTCAGCGTCCTGAGATTTGCTTTGACCAAAAACCATTGCCACCACTACAAGAGATGCGCCAATCACACCGCGTATTCCAAGTTTCTCTCCTAGTAGTAGAAACGAGAAAATCGCTGCGAAAATCGGATCTAGCGTATAAATTAGCGCCGTCTGGTAAGCGTTAACCCATCGTTGGGCCAATACTTGAAGCACAATCGTAGCAGCAGTATCAAATAAGCCAATATATAAAAGAATACCAACATTCGCGCCAATTGCTTCCTGTTGTGCAACCAGATCTGGAGCGGCCCAAATTAAAGAAAATATTGTTATTACCCAAAGCTGGATCGCGGCGAGTGGCAAAATGGGGTGGCGCAACGTGGTGGACTCAAGCTTAAGAGTGTAGACCGAGTAGAGGAAGGCGTTGCCCAAGATCAACAGATCGCCGATCACTAGCTGTTCACTCTCCCAACACATCACTCCAATGCCCAAGATGGCAATTCCTGCGGCGAGGAAAGTTTTTGGGAACACCTGCCGACCTACCAGTTGCCCTAGCAGAGGAACTAGGATGACGTTGAAACTGGCAATGAATGCAGCACGATCGGCAGAAGTCGTCTCAAGGGCAACGGTTTGGAGGACTGATGCAGGAAACAGTATGAGTGATAAGAAGACTCCATCCCGTAGCAGAGAAAAATTCAGGAAGCGCAAATAGGGGGTAAACGGCAACGCTGCTATTACGTAGCGGGTTGCAAATATTGCAGAAGGAGAAAGACTGCTGAGAGCTCCCTTGATAACTGGATAGCTTGTACCCCAGATTAGGGTGACAAGGATCAAAACTGCTATACCCCAAGCATGGAGAGTGCTTGGCGATCTTTGAGAACCACTATTTAATTCTGTAGTCATCACAAATTTGGGTAGAAACCCCGTCCTTTTAGGACGGCTTTATATTAGAATGTAATTGGTCAACGACCCACCCGAGACGATGGATCAAACAGCCTATACGAGCGAAG